>NZ_JAIQZN010000069.1:32274-39156 GCF_023333585.1 Argonema antarcticum A004/B2 | reverse complement strand
GTTACTGAGCCTGCCGAAGTATCCCGCCGCTAAACTGAGTACAGTTATAGCGGGGGACAACAGGAGCGAGTAGTTAAAAAAACAGTTGAAGCCCCAGACTTGCAATACCGCTCAGGAGGTTGAGAAAATTGGAGCCGCCACCAGAGCGTCTGGGTTTGCCAGCTGTTTCGATTCCCTTCGTAATGTCTTGGGCTAATTTGTAACCTTCCAGATTCCCTTGGGCTGTAAAGAGTTGTGCCGCTCGCTGGGTATCTGCGATCGCTCCGCTTCTGTCACCCTGTTGGTAGCGAACCATGCCGCGCCCCAAGTAAACCTCGGCATAGTCGGGCTTGATGTTCAGCGCCTGACTGAAGAGTTCCATCGCTCTGGTGTAGTTGTCCCTTTCAGCTTCTGCCATTGCCCAGCTATAGAAGTCTTCCGCAGTGCCGGTATAGCTCGGCATTCCGATCGCACCCAGGAAGTTAGCATTAGTCAAGCTGGCACCAACCAAATTAGCCTGAGCTAAAACAGTATCTCTCATATCCACAGCATTCAGATTGGCACCACTGAGGTTGGCACCTGAGAGGTTGGCACCAAACAGACTAGCGCCTGTGAGGTTAGCACCGCTGAGATCGGCACCCGTGAGATTAGCCCGACTGAGATTGGCGCGACTCAAGTCAGCACCGCTGAGATTGGCGTTTGCCAGGTTACCCATCACCAGTCCAGCATTGCTCAAGTCGCATTTCTGACATTGCCTAGTCGAGAGTAGCTGTCTGATATGTTCGGGATTTGCAGCTTCGGCAGGATTTACCAAGCTAAAAGTCGTCAGGAGTGTTGCACTAGCTAGAAGTTTTGGTTTCATAAGCTTATTGAGGGCGATCGCATCTGAGTCTTTTCCGCATACCAGCATTTTGCTCGCATCAGAGCCATTAGCACAAGTCATTCTATTTCAGTTTTCCGTCTGCTGATGTTCCTGCAACCAAGCTTCTAAATCTGTCATCCGCTCAAAATCCAACAGCGCCTCCCCTAAGTCCTCTAACCAATCGATAGATAACCCCTGAAGTCGCTCTTGCATCTGAGGTTCAACCGAACCGATCCGACGATTCAACAGACGTATAATTAATGCCAATTCTCCTTCTTGTCGTCCTTGTTGTCGTCCTTCCTGTCGTCCTTGTTGTTGCCCTTGTTGTTGCCCTTCTCTCAATATTTCTTGATACCAGGGAGATTCCCGCAATACAGCCATATCCCACCTCATAATCTGCTGAACTAAACGAGTCTCTAACACAAAACCTGCAAAGAAAGCTAACAGTGGTTCTAATTCGCTCAATTGTTCATTGGTACGCAACATCTGCAAAGCACGCCGTACCATAGACTCTTCCCCACCGCCCCTCAGCACTGGCACAAAAGGGAGTAAAGTGGGTAACGGTTGTTGAAAAACCCGATCGGCATCTACTTCCCATAGGTTTATCGTGCAATAATCTTGGCGTGCCTGTAAACCCATGAACTCTGATTCATAGCGGCTGGCTATCTGCATAGAAACAGAAGGCGGCAGGATATTTACCAGTACCGGGTAGGTGGGCAAGTCGTAACGCTCCTCTGCTAGGGCGGCGTAGGCTCGCATCCGTTTCGGTATATTAGGCTTGTAGCGCAATTGTAGCTCGTTGAGAATCAGAAAGTCGCCGTGTTGAGGGTTCATCAACAGTTGTAACTTTACTAACATTTACTCACAATCCTTCACTTTTACTCCCTGGCCTTACCACACTCGCCCAAACCCATAGTAAAATTTGGCTATGCTACTGGGATTTAAAACTCAAATCAAAATCAATTCTTCGCGGCGGCAATCTCTAGCCAAACACGCAGGCGTAGCACGTCACGCTTGGAATCAAGGTTTGGCTTTATGTCTTGCCGTCTTAGAACACAACCGTTCTCATCCAGAATCCCAAATTAAATTTCCCACAGCCATTGACCTGCATAAATGGCTAGTAGCATCAATAAAACCCCAAAATCCTTGGTATTACGAAGTAAGCAAATGCGCCCCCCAATATGCCTTAAGGCATTTGTCAGAAGCATTTAAACAGTTCTTCAACGGTATAAAAGGGTTTCCTAAATTCAAAAAGAAAGGTCACTGTGACTCATTTACTCTAGATGGTTCTATCCACATAGAACACCAGAGCATCAAAGTACCAATATTAGGAAAGCTAAAAACTTTTGAGCGATTACCAGTAGGGACAAAACCGAAATCAGTCACCATTAGCAGAAAAGCCGACCGCTGGTTTATCTCATTTAAAATAGAAAGACCGAGCCAATCAACACCAAAAAAACGGGATGTAGTGGGAGTAGACTTAGGAGTAAAAACCTTAGCTACCCTATCGACAGGAGAGATATTTACAGGTGCGAAGTCTTACCAAAAAGCCAAACAGAAATTAGCCAAACTCCAACGCATTGTAGCACGTCGTCAAAAAGATTCTGCCAACAGGTTTAAAGCAGTCAAAGCCTTAGCTCGTCTGCATCAAAAGATAGCCAATATCCGCTTGGACACATTACATAAACTAACTAACTACTTAAGCAAAAACCACGCGGTAGTAGGAATTGAGGATTTGAATGTGTCAGGGATGATGAAGAATCATTGTTTAGCTGCATCGATAGGAGATATGGGATTTTATGAATTCCGTCGGCAATTGGAATATAAATGTCCGTTGTATGGTAGTAAGCTAGTAGTGATTGGCAGGTTTAAGCCAAGTAGTAAAACCTGTTCAAATTGCGGTTTCGTCAAAGAGGTTTTGACATTATCAGAACGAGTTTATCGATGTGATTGTGGCTTAGAATTGGATAGAGATTTAAATGCGGCAATCAACATTGAGAAATTAACGCGGGAAGTTCTCTCGTGTCTGCTTGTGGATGGGGTGCTGCCGACAGTCCCAGATGAAACAGGAAGTTTTTGTTAATGAATGTTAGCAAAAATCGAACGGCTGTTGGCTTTGATTAGCACATCGCTTTCTCGACTTAGCCACTGAAACTCGGAGGTAAGAATGTCTCGCGCTACGACTTCTGGGTTTTGCGTTACCCATTGCACCCAGGCATCGGGTGCCAGACTGATTAAACGTTTGCTGCCAATATCTGCCGATTTAGGCATGGTGTGGATTGGATAGTTAGGCTTTTATTTTAAGCCGATCGCATCCTCATCCTTCACCAGTCAGCCATCAGATGAATTTTCTTAGCTTTAATCTAATCCCAAGCTTGCTCTCATTGCCAACTCATATTGCTGTGACTTAATCGCAGTAACCTGGTTGGTGCGTCCATGTTCGCTAAGCTTGCTACTTAAGGCATAAATTATGCGTAACACCGATCGCCAAATCCTGTTTTCTTTGTCCTATCAGATACATCCTAAAATTATGCACCCAATCGTCACAAAAGCTTCTACCTTTATCGGCACCACTTCGGGACGCATCTATTTATTGTCAGCTGTCCTCATCTTCGCTGCGGCTAATTCGGTGACGCGACGCTTAACGGAAATCGGTTCTCAACACTTAATAGACGGCAGAAATCCCATTTCCTTGTGCAATGTTTTATTTGTGGGCAATCTTTGTGCCTTACTGGTACTGATTCCCATCTATGGTCGCCAATTAAACTTTGATTCTTTCAAACAATTATCTGGAAAAGATTGGCTGAGTTTGACAGCGGTGGCCATCTTGTCGGGCGCGATCGCACCCGGTTTAATTTTCACAGCCCTTTCTCTGACAATGGTTAATAATGTTGTTTTGGTCGGACGCATCGAACCACCTTTAATCTTAGCTTTATCTGTTTGGTTTTTACGAGAAAAAGTTAATATTTGGGCAGTTGTTGGTGCGTTTGTTTGTCTGGGCGGAGTAGCCGTCACGCTATACTTGCAAAGTTTAGGGCAAAATGCACCCGATTCGGGATTTTTCATCCACATAGGAACAGGTGAATTGCTGACGGCTGGAGGAGCATTAGCCGCATCAGTCGCTAATATTATCAGTAAAGTAAAACTGGCTAATATACCTTTGGGAATATTTACCATCTTTCGCATGGCTGTAGGAACAGTAGTCTTTTTTATTGTCGCCTTGTATCTATACGGGGCAGAACATTTCATGGACGTATTTACACCTTTTTTGTGGCAATGGATGTTAATTTATAGCGCAGTAATTGTCGTAGCTGGGCAATTAGCGTGGTTTATGGGTTTAAAAAAATCTACGGCATCGGAAATATCGTTAGCTAGCTCTTTTACGCCGCTAGCCGGAATTTTGGCAGCTTATTTCATTTTGGGCGAAGCACCAAACTTGGCACAATATATTGGTGGCAGTATAGTTATAGGCGGTATTATAATAAGCCAAATTGGTGTATGGCGTCAGTCAGCGGCAATTCCCCTAAGTTATAAGAAAGAAATAGACATGGAAATTGGATTTAAAGGAATATGAAATTATGGCAGTTGAATATGATATAGTCATAATTGGCGGCGGTTCGGCTGGTTTGGTTGTGGCTAGCGCAGCAGCCCAATTGAAAGCAAAGGTAGCACTGGTGGAACGCGATCGCCTTGGCGGAGACTGTCTCTGGTATGGCTGCGTTCCCAGCAAATCCCTCATCCACGCTTCTAGAATCGCTTATGAGGTGAAAAATGCCGCACGTTTTGGCGTTTACTCCCAAAACCCTGAGATTGACTTTGCCAAAGCGATGGGCCACGTCAGAAGTGCGATCGCAGCCATTGAACCCCACGACTCACCAGAACGATTTCAATCATTGGGCGTTGAAGTAATTTTCGGTTCCGGTCAATTCACAGATAAACAAACTTTTGAAGTTAACGGTAGGCGTTTAAAAGCAAGGGCATTTGTGATTTCTACAGGTTCTCGACCGGCAATTCCTCCCATTCCCGGACTTCAAGAAGCTGGATATATCTCAAACGAACAAGTTTTCCAGCTAAATAAGCGTCCCGATTCCCTCGCCGTAATTGGCGGCGGGCCGATTGGCTGCGAATTGGGGCAAGCTTTTTCCCGCTTAGGTACTGAAATTACTATTATTGCCAGTAGCGACTATCTTTTACCCAAAGAAGATCCAGAAGCAGCTAAAGTTGTACAATCTCAATTTGAATCGGAAGGCATTCGCGTCATCACCAAAACACGAGTCGAACGGGTGGAAATTGCCGATGGGAAAAAGCAACTATGGGCAGGAAAGCAAAAAATTGCTGTCAATGAAATCTTAATCGCAACTGGACGAAAACCAAATATCGAATCCCTCAACTTAGAAGCTGCTGGAGTGGAAATTGACAAACAAGGAGTAAAAATAAACGCTAAACTCCAAACAACAAATCCTCGCATTTATGCCTGCGGCGATGTCATTGGCGGCTATCAATTCACTCATGTGGCTGGTTATGAAGCGAGTGTGGTGCTAAAAAATGCCTTGTTCTTCCCCCTCAGCAAAACCAATTATCGGGTAATTCCTTGGGCGACATTTACCGATCCGGAATTAGCGCGTGTCGGCTTAACCGAACAGCAAGCCAGACAGGAATATGGCGATAATATTTATGTGCTTCGCTGTGATTTTGCGGATGTCGATCGCGCCCAAGCCGAAGCCGCCACAAGTGGATTTGCTAAAATAATCACGCGCAGCAACGGCGAAATACTTGGTGCTACTTTGGTTGGCCCATCTGCGGGTGAATTAATCCACGAAGTCGTTTTGGCAATGTCCAACAAGCTGAAAGTTTCAGCCCTCAGCGGTATCATCCACATCTACCCGACTTTGGCAGAAGTCAACAGCAAAGCAGCACTTCAGCTAACCAAGCAAAAATACGCCAAAAACCAAACGCTACAAGCCTTGCTAACCAAATTCTTCGGCTTCCGGCGAAATGTGGGATAAAAAGGCGACATTCCAGTGTCTGAGCTATGCTGGAGCCATCTGGTGAGAGAAATTCAGCACTATGCACAGGCTGCTAACGGGGCCATTGAAGGTGGAAAATTTGACAGTTGCGATCGCAGATTTACCAGCGTCGTTGCATGGCACAAAAATTGTACAGTTGTCCGATTTCCACTACGATGGTATCCGACTTTCGGATCGCTTGCTTGAAGATGCGATCGCAGCCAGCAATCAAGCCGAACCCGACCTTGTACTACTCACAGGTGACTATGTTACCTCAGATCCAGCCCCAATTCATAAATTAGTATTGCACCTCAAACATCTGCAAAGTCGTTTCGGTGTCTGTGCCATTTTGGGCAACCACGACATTTACTATCGCCACTCAAAACAGGAAATACGCACTGCCCTCACCAACATTGGCATTACCGTTCTCTGGAATCAGGTCATTTATCCACTCGGCCCCGGATTAGCCCTCATAGGACTAGCTGACTTCCGTTCCTCCAAGTTTAAACCAGCCTCGGTAATGAAACAGGTGGACGCCGCCACTCCCCGCATTGTCCTATCCCATAATCCAGATAGTGCCGAGATTTTACAACAGTGGCGGGTGGATTTGCAACTTTCCGGCCATACCCACGGCGGTCAAATTTTACTCCCCGGTTTAGGCCCCCTGCCTGCATGGCTGCCAACGCTTACTCGCTTCATTCCCAAACCCCTGCGCCGCCATGTTCCATACCTCCGTAAGGATTCTCGGAATGTGTTTCAGCATTGGGAATGGGCACAAGGTTTGCATCAGGTTGGCACGAATCGTCTGTATGTCAATCGCGGATTGGGAACCTATTTACCCGGACGCTTGTTCTGTCCCCCAGAAGTCACGGTAATCCAGTTAGTTATAGCTAGGGACTAGTGCAAGTTGTCAGTGGTCAGTCGTCAGTGGTCAGTCGTCAGTGGTCAGTGGTCAGTCGTCAGTGGTCAGTCGTCAGTGGTCAGTCGTCAGTGGTCAGTCGTCAGTGGTCAGTCGTCAGTGGTCAGTCGTCAGTG
>NZ_JAIQZN010000069.1:1960-32174 GCF_023333585.1 Argonema antarcticum A004/B2 | reverse complement strand
TGACTAATGACTAATGACTAATGACTAATGACTAATGACTAATGACTAATGACTAATGACTAATGACTAATGACTAATGACTAAGTTTAAACCCGCCCAGCTACTTTAGGAAAAGTTAGGTAGCTTGCGGCGGGTTATCAGGTTTCCAGTTAATTGGAACGAATTACAACGAGATATTTCCAAAGAGAAGGTGCTTTAATAAAGTGGACTTGACTCGCAACCGACCGGAATCTTACTTCTACATCACCTCCGTCAATTTAGACAGCGATTTTTGCTCTGCGTTCTAATATCAAAATTAATTCTAGGTGAACGCAATGAACTTTTCTTCGATGAATTTTACGCCGGTCATGCGTTGCGTTTGGATTGGAGCGGGAGGGCACTGGCTCGCATCCTGTGAATTTTGTTTGAAGATTTTCTTGCTTGGTGCCTTACTGTTTAAAGTAGCATCTGTTTCCCAGTTCTGTCTTGGTAATTAACTAAAGTTTATATTGCTTTATTTTTTGAAATATAGCAACCGCCAGGGCGATTAGGGCAACTCCAACTGTGACCTTTAGTCCATAATCCCTTACAGAGTAACCTTTTTCCTCTTCCCTAGCCCCTAGTTCCTAGCTATAGTACCCAACTCTAATTCATTTTGAAATCTCCTGGCACAAAAAAGAGCCCCCGATCGATTTGAGGGGGCTGAAAACCACGAAGACCATTAGGAAGCAATTGTCACGCCAGATCCAAAATTTGAAGTTTATTGACCTGAACCACCAGTACCGCCGGTGGCAGAACCGCTACCGGATGTGGAACCACCAGTACCGCCGGTGGCAGAACCGCTACCAGTCGTGGAAGTATCTGTGCTACCAGTGGCAGAACCGCTACCGGATGTGGAAGTATCTGTGCTACCAGTGGCAGAACCGCTACCGGATGTGGTATCGGTTTGACCTAGCGAACCTGGAGTTGTAGAGTTATTATTTCGGCTTTGCGGTTGAGCGGGTGTAGACTGCGAAGGGAGTTGTCGATCGCGCGACTCAGTTTGCGATCGAGATTCATCCCGCGAACCTTGAGGCGTAGAGGTATTGTCCTGGCGTTGTTGCACAGAACTGGGCGGCACAGTAATGTTAACGTTTGGGGCTGGTGCTGGAGAAGATGGGGGTTGTTGAATGGTAATATTCGGTTGTGGTGATGGAGAAGCCTGTGTTTGGGGAATCGGAACTAATTGTGGAACTCTCTCGATCGTTCTTTCCCGTTGTATGATAGTTCTTTCAGGCGCAGGACTTGGTGATTGAGTCGCTCTAGGTACGGGTACAGGTACGATCGTAGTTGCAGGTGTAGGTGCAGGCTCATTATTTTGCTGGTTGAGGAAGTAGTAAAGGCCAGCGCCGAGACCCACAAGAGACGTAAGGATAATGCCTAACAGCAAGCCGCGAGAAGCATTATTGTTATCGCGAACAACTTGATTATCTTCTAAGTGGCGATGTTCGGCAATTCGACCGTGAGTGTAGCCGTCCCGATACTGTTCAGGTGTACCGGCGTTGCGAACAGTTTCAGAGTTTTGCGTTTCTTTGGCATGAGTGTTTCCGTCACTGTCTTTATAAAATTCACGCTCAGAAGTTGTGCGATTATTTTGGTCAGGCATGGCTTTTGATGGAACTCCCTAGAGGAATAAATAAACAAACAGATCAATCTACTGCATCTGCCTAAGAAGCCGATTTGAACAGCGACTTATAAGCTCTATAAATTAAGCAGGATTGAACTTTCTTATCCTGTAAAACTACAATAACCTCTACCCTCAAGTTGCTGGCTCTATCCGCAGTGATGATTGTCCTTCCCCCAAAAGGTTGAGTTTTGACGGGAGTTCGCCTTTGACAAAAAGCCACAAGTTATGCTGGGTAACACTTTAGGCGATGTTCCCAGAGGAAGCCTGACAACTTCTGTATATTTGATGTTGTATCCCAAACCCGCTCTTGCCAAAGTGCTTCTAGATAACTCAGAATTGCTCAAACAGGTGTGGCAGGCGATCGATTGCCTACGGGGGGGGATGAAAGCGATCGCATTTCTGATGAGGCGCTGATGGGTGGGGGTCGCGTGTATGGGGGTGGGTTGTACAAGCTAGAGCAGAAATATCTGGGTAATTGCAATATTAACGTTGAGCTTGAACTAGCTGCTGCTTAACCACTTCGATAGGAGACTTATCAATAAAATAAGCAATTGCAGCCCGCCCAAGAGCTTCTGTTCCTAAAGCAGCAGTTCCACCAGCAATGTAATTTCCCATACCAGGCAAAGAGGTTGCCAGCAAAGTAGAAAACCCCTCAATTCCAACGTTAAAACCAGCAGTAAATCCAATAGCTAACACAAAGTCTGAAAAAGTTTTCCATGATAATTCTCTTCCAGAAACAAAGATAATACTGCAAATCATACAAGAGCGAATGAACCCTACACAGGGCATACTGAATAGCATCATAGCAAAACCAGCGATACCAGATAATGCAGATGCTAGTCTAATGACACTGGTAGCCATTTTTTTTTGAAATTCTGGAACTTTTGCCAAACGTGCGAAGTAAAGTTTAGCTTCTTTAGGCAATTCTTCCAATAGAATATGAACAAGATAATCAATTTGCCATCGGTGATCCCCTTCTTCATTTATAGTTCCATCCTCATAATATTCAGCATAGGCCACTATTGGAATGACATCTAAGAGCTTATTACGAAGATACTCTCTTGATTCCAGATGACGTTTTAAAACCTTAACTCCTTCATCTATGTTGACCTTTTTCTTCCGATCATCTATTGGCTTCTTAGGAGGATCTAATTCATCACATTGGGTGATTACACCTAAAATATGTAAATCGCGAGAATGAATTTTTTCAATACTTTTAAGCAAGTTTTCAAATATATCAAGATCGCCCTGAATTGCTGCATCTAATTCCTTAGCTTTGCACAGAAAGAGAGTAGCATCTGGACACTTCTCTCGAACTGAATTTAGGATACTTTCGATTGTGGTTACAGCCTCATCTTTTTCTACAGGTTTGCTTCCTTCTTGAATACCGCGTGTATCCAGAATTTCAATTTTATTACCATTTAAATGGTAGGGGAACCATAGAGATTCCCCAGTTTGCGCCCTCACTGGCCCGATCTTCGCTACCCGATGACCGAATATAGCATTAATCAACGTTGACTTTCCTGCACCACGTCTACCAACAAGCATAAAACGGGGTGGACGCTTATTTTTAACTAGACGGAGAAAATCCTCTAAATCTTCCTTCACTTCTTTGGTGAGAAAAGGAGGGAAACGAGAAAGTTGCTCAAGGTAGTTCTCGATCTGATGTGCAAAACTGTCCTCATCGGATTTGTTAGTGGTAGTCATACATTAGTGTGGGGAAAAGCTGTTGTTTGCCATATTTTAGTATTTTTCTCTTTTAATGTCAAATACATTTCCACCTTTTTCATTCCCATACCCGCTGAAGGTCATAGGCATCAAAAGCCACATCGCGACTAATCAAAACAAGGGAATGATTCATCGCCTGTGCGACCAGAATGCGATCGAACGGATCTCGATGATGTAGGGGTAAGTTAAGATAGCGCTCTGTATCAGAGAATGTGATGGGCAAAACCTCTATTTTTAGTTGTTGTGACACTTCCTCTAACTCAGAGAATGAGTTTTGTAAGCTAAGTTTTCCTAAACCAAGCTTAATTGAAATTTCCCATAAGCTGGCGATACTCAACCAGAGAGTGTTACTTGGATCTTCAATAATTTCTGCTGCTTTAGAACTTAATTCTTTACTGTCTTGCAAGTACCAGAGAAAAGTATGAGTATCTAGTAGAATATTCATGTTTACATATAATCCTTTAAATCTTCGAGAGGTTCATCAAAATCATCAGACATCCAGATTTTACCTTTCCAAATTCCCAGTCCGCCTCGCTTGGCAGCTTTTTCCGTTTGAGAAGTGTCTTGTGTGTATCGGGTTACAAGAAATTCTGTATAGTCAAGGACTGCCTGTTTGACAGGTTCAGGCAATTTTTCGACATTTTTTAAAATAGCAGTTTCTATCATCATTTTTTACTCTCTTTTAAATTTGAGACAAACTAGATAAAAGCATGATTATCCAATAGTAATCTATTCATATCAAGTCCGGTAGCAACAGACTTGTATATGTTGTCTGATTGTAGGGGCGGGTAATGCCCTAGAGATTGTCTGAACGATCGAAGGGTTATCTGCCAAACCCGCCCCGCCGCACCTCCAAAACATGAAGCCGATATTCCTCAGATTAAGGTAAAAGCGCCCTCCAAGTACTGCCCCCAACAATTCCATCGGGGTTAAGCCGATAATTCCGCTGTGCCGCTTTGACGGCGATTTCCGTATCCGAGCCGAAAATACCGTCCACATTGCCAGTGAAAAATCCTGTTGCTTGCAGCCGCTTTTGCAACCAAAACACGGCTGGGCCGCGCATTCCCAGCTTTAAAGTTGGTAAATCGGTTCCTGGGGGCTCAGCGGCGGTAGCAGGACTGGCGTTAGTTGGCGATTCTGGAGAACTGGCAGATGGGGGAGACGACGGTTTGGGTGGCGTCAGCGGAAACAGACGTTCCCACGTTGCTGTGCCGACAATGCCATCGACATTTAAGCCAGCAGCTCGCTGAAACCGGGAAACTGCGATCGCAGTACTCTCGCTGTAAGTGCCATCCACAGATCCACTGTAATATCCCAACAGTTTAAGCGCAGCTTGCAGTTCCGACACCGCAACTCCCTGGCTACCGCTTTTTAGGATCGGTCGGACTAGGGACTGCGGGCCTTTGACTTCAGACTCTAGACGGCTGACTCCCTGGCTGAGTGCGGGTTGGATTTGCTGCCAACTTAACAAGGAAATAGCAAACAGAAACGAGTAAAAACGTGACTTCAATCGATTTTGGATTTTGGATTTTGGATTTTGGATTAACCCCCAGAAAGTTGAGAAGGGGATGAAAGTCGTGGGTTTAAGACCTTTTTGGTTTTCAGTCATCGGTCATCGGTTATGAGAATACAGCCCTTTTCAGGTGAGTGATACGCATCGGTTAGCTAAAAAACTCTTGTTCTTATTCTTATCTGTGTTTATCTGTGTTCATCTGTCTTCATCTGTGGTAAAAATCTAACCAACGATGAAAACAGACAATTTGACGATATCACTCATGTACTAACGATGCAACCGAACGCGATATGAAGTACAAAGAAACCCAGTTTCTCTTATGTACCTCATGCAACTGAAAACCGATCGCAAATTAATTTTGCGATCCCTGTTCTACCAGCCCATCGACAGCATATCCTGGCCCAACTAAGGACACATAGGGCTCAACAAAGTATCGACAAGCCACATCCATCGCTGCTTCGGCTGTTACAGCCGTAATAGCTTCGGGGAAAATGGTATCAAACTCAATCCCCAGTCCTAAGATTTCGTACCAAGCAAACACCTGGGCAATTTGAGCGTTGGTTTGTTTACCCAAAGCGTACTGACCCAGCAGCTTATTCTTAGCGGCTTGAAATTCTTCTGGTTCAAGGGGTATTTTACACAAACGATCGACTTCCGATCGCAAACCCTCTAAAGCGATCGCAGTATTTTCGGGAGCCGTACCCAGGTAAACTGCAAATTGCGATCGATCCAACCTTGTAGGGTAGAAAGCAGAAACCTCATAAGCCAAGCCCCGCTTTTCGCGCAATTCCACAAACAAGCGACTGGAAAGACCGTTACCCAAGTAAGTGTTGAGCAACTTCAAAGCCATATAATCGGGACTTCCTACCGATGCGCCCAGATACCCCAGCATCACAATCGATTGCTGGGTTTGCTGGCGGGTTACCGTGGGGTGAGGAAAAGGGATAATCGTGGGTAGATTCAGCGTCGGTAAAGGCGTTGTTGGTGCTTCCCAGTCGCCCAACACTTGCTCGATTTGAGCTAGAGCATCTTCTGGTGCGATGCGGCCTACGACACTGATTACTATATTGTCTGGGCGGAAGTAACTGTGATGATACTCCTGCAAATCAGTACGAGTGAGGTTTGATACTGTGGCTTCAGTCCCCAGACCGGACATCGAATATGGATGATTTTGATACATCGCTTGCCGCAGCTGCTCAAAAGCGATCGTAAATGGCTGTTCCTGTTGCGATCGAATTGCCTGTAAAGCCATGCGGCGTTCTAGTTCCACTTCCGCTTCTGGAAAAGTAGGCATTCGCAGCAACTGTCCTGCCAATTCCAGCATTTCAGGAAAATCTGCTGAAACCGTTTTCATACTCACTAAAAAATAATCCGCAGCGGCGTCTGCACCCAAACCAGCCCCCAACGACTCCACGCGATCGGCAATTTCTGAGGAACTGAGTTTAGAGGTTCCCTTGGTGAGTACAGCTGCCAGCAAATGTGCCACACCAGCTTGCGACTTTAGTTCGCAGCGACTACCGGCACGCAAAAAAATGCGAGTAGCAATAATATCGGCAGCGGGATTTTCTACTGCGATTACTACAATGCCGTTCTTTAATACAGTTCTCTTAATACTTTGATTAACGTAATCTTGCATTCTGGTGATTAGTCATTGGTCATTGGTAAATTTTAGATTTTCGATTTCAAATTTATTTCCAATTTACGATTTGAAATCTGAAATCTGAAATCTTAAATCGGTCATTAGTCATTTGGTTTCAAGATGGTAACGGCATACCGCTCTGGAGAGAGATACTGTTGCGCTAGCTGCTGGAGGTCTAGGGCCTGGAATCCTTGAATCTGCTGCGGATAGGTGACCGCTATTTCCGCCTCAGCGATCGTATTGTAGTAGCCATACAGTCCAGCCAACTGCCCCGGCGATTCTGTAGAAAACGCATAATCATTACACAGCAAGCGTTTGCTACGCTTCAGTTCTGCCTCTGACATCGGTGACGAGTGCAGTTCGGCGAGACTAGAGCAAATCAGCCCCTCCACTATCTGCAAATATTGCGGTTCCAACCAGGCGCTAATCGTAAATAAACTCGACTCCTGCTGTAGCGAAAAACTGCTGCTAACGTTACTTACCAATTGTTCTTCTTCCCGCAATTGCTTCACCAGTCGAGAACTGCGCCCATCTCCCAACAGCGCCGATATCAAGTCCAATCCATAACCGCTGCGTAGTTCTTCCACCCCTGGGCCTGCCCAAGCCATCATCAAACGAGCTTGCTTGATGCTGGGCAAACAAAGTTCCTGGCGGCGAATTTCTCTCAGAGGTGTAGCGATTTTTGTCGCCAATTGGCGACAATCAGACCTAGTGGCAAACTGCTGAAATGACTGCTCCACCATATCCAGAGCTGATTCTCGGTCTACTCCCCCCACAATTACCACAGTCATATTTTCTGGTTGGTAATGGCAAGAATGAAACGATCGCATCTCCTCCGGCGAATGGTTTAGCAAGTGCATCTCCGTACCCAGCACCGGACGACCGTAAGGGTGGCACTCATAAACGCTCTCCATCAGCGCTTGGAAGCCCAACCAATCGGGATTGTCCTGGGCTTGACGAATTTCCTCAAGCACGACATCCCGTTCCCGGCTAAATTCATCTGCTGGAATCGAGGCATTCAATAGCAGTTCCGCCAAGTATGGCAAAGTATCTGCCAAATACGGCACCGCTGTAGTGATAAAAAAGTGAGCATAATCGTGGCTTGTGGCGGCATTCGTCACACCTCCCCGATTTTCCACAATTTGGTCAAACACGCCTGGAAGCACTTGGTCGGTGCCTTTGAAGATCATGTGTTCCAAAAAGTGGGCCATACCAGACCATTCATTCGGTTCTCGTATAGCACCCGCCCGCACCCAGACATCCACCACTGCTACCGGAGTAGCCGATATGTACTGATGGATAACAGTCAATCCATTCTCTAGCCTGAATACATCAGCTGGGAACTCTGACACCTTCGGCAGTTGAGACAAAACACTTAATCTCAAACCCGCATCCCACTCGTTTTCAATTATGTTAGCGCTTCTTGTCCAACTTATCGCTAGGGACTAGGGACTCTCTTGCTAGGGGCGAGCGTTGAGGGAAGAGAGAAAAGGGTGACGGAGTAAGAGTTGGAGTTGTTCTAACCGACGAGAGCGGTTGCTATATTTGGAATCAAGAAATACAGATAGCAGTTTTAAGTACACTCCAGAAACCCGGTTTCTCCAAGAAACCGGGTTTCTCTGTAGCTCACTTCACCGCAGCCGCCTTATATTACATACAAAAATCCCCCTGTCTGCTTGACAGGGGGATTTTATTCTTTAAAGGTATTCCGCAACGCCGTCTTACCTCAGTTTTTGACCTGGAAAAATCCAGGTGGGTACTCTAGGCTATAGCTTAAAAGTTTCCGGGTACAAGCCCGGTCTACTGCTGCTCAAACCTTTTGGTTCCCTTTAGAAAAGGCATAGTCAAAAAACATTATTGGCAGTCACCAACGCCGCAGAACAACCTGCTTCATATTCTAGCGTACAGATCGAGAACCGTACCAGATCGATTCAAGAGTTTGTGCCACTGCTTGTGCTTCAGACTTGGTTGCCCCATCCAAAAGAACGGTAACGTGGCCGAGTTTGCGACCGGGGCGAGATTCGCTTTTACCGTACCAGTGGACGTGAGAGTTGGGCAATTGGGCTAGCTGTTGCCGTTTGGCGAGGTAATCGTTGTGGGAATATTCGTAACCCAATAGATTCACCATGACTGCTGCATCGCACTTTAGGGCTGGATTGCCCAAGGGTAGGTCGCAAACGGCTCGCAGATGTTGCTCAAATTGGGAGGTATAACTGGCATCAAGGGTGAAGTGACCGGAGTTGTGGGTGCGGGGTGCGATTTCATTGACCAATACTTTGCCAGTAGGGGTCAGAAATAGTTCGATGCCAAATACTCCGACAGCTTGTAGGCTATTGAGTAGGGTATGAGCGATCGCTTCAATCTGTCCGGTTACTGCTGGGTCGAGTTCTGCTGGCACCAGCACCCGCCGACAAACCTGTTCTTCCTGTTGGGTTTCTACGACAGGATAAAGCGCCATCTCGCCTGCACTGGAACGAGCGGCAATTACCGCCAGTTCCCGTTCAAAGGGGATAAATTCTTCTAGCAATACGGGGGTATGTCCGAGTCCCTGCAAAGTCGCTTCCAGGGCTTCCCGGTCTTTGATGATGAAAGTCCCCTGACCATCGTAGCCGTGCCGTCGCACCTTTAATACTGCCGGAAATGAAATTGGATATTCTCCCCCACTCCCCCGCTCCCCCACTCCCCCACTCCCCCACTCCTCAAGGGCGACAAATTTCGGTACTGGTAAACCCAAATCCCTTAAATAGCAGCGTTGGTCGTATTTATCCAGTAGGGGAGCTAACGCCTCTAGCCTGGGACGAAACAAAACGCCTTGCTCTTGTAGGGGCATTAGAGCGACCAGGTTGATAAACTCATTCTCAAATGCGATCGCATCGCAGCGAGTTGCTAGCTCAGCTGTAGCCGCAGAATCATCCACAGGTGCAAAAATGGTGAAGGCTGCAAATGCAACAGCTGGATCGGTGGCATGGGGCGTTTGAATAACTAACTCAACTCCCAACGCCTTTGCTGCACCCGCCATCATCCAAGCTAGCTGTCCTCCCCCAATCACCCCAACTCGCTTAATATTGTTCATTGCTAATAGTCATTAGTCATCCGTCATCGGTCATCGTCTATATTCTTATTATGAAACAAATTTGGATCGTTATATTTAGCCTTATTTTACGCCTAATAGTAAGACCGATTTCTGCTTTAACGGGTAGAGGAGCAGGAAAATTCGTCACCCTACTACCCAAAAGACAAACCTATCTTGTCAATAAGTATTGCGGTAAATATAAATTTAAAGTTGATACAACATATCCTATAGAAGCTTCTGTTTGGCTCGGCGGCGTGTACGATGTTGTCACAACAAACTTTTTCCGCAAGGCTATCCGTGCAGATGATGTCTTTTTGGATATTGGTGCAAATTGCGGTCTACTCACCTTAGTAGCTGCCAGTTTAATCAATCATGGTAAGATTTATGCTTTTGAACCAGCACAAACTATCCGTTCTCGTCTGCAAGCAAACATAGAGTTAAATCCCAAACTGGAAAATCTCGTCAAAGTTGTACCGTTCGGATTAGGATTAGCCAAAGGCCAACTTTTTTATCACGAAGACCAAGAATATAGAGGAAATGGAGCTTTACAGGCAATTTCTGGCATTCCGGTAGATGTAATTTCTCTAGATGAGTGGGTATTACTCGAAAACATAGACAAAATAGATGCGATCAAAATCGATGTTGAAGGCATGGAATATGATGTTTTAGTTGGCGGTAAGGCAGTACTGGAGAAATATCATCCGTTAGTTTATTTTGAAACTCTGCCAATTTTCTTTAAGTATACTCCTCATAACATTAGAACCATATACGAATTTCTTGCCAACTTCGGTTACCGGATAGTTAGCCCTACATATCCCTACGATGAAATCCCATTTGATGGGCCTTATCCGGCTAATTCAGTGGCGATTTATCCAAGTCAAGCAGACAGATTGGGGTAGTGGAACTATAAAATATAGCTAGGGGCTCTCTTGCTAGGGGCTAGGGTAAAAAGGGTTTAGAATCAAGGTTTTCAAGAATTAAGAATGTCTTAACCGCCCTGGCGGTTGCTATAGCTTTAGATTGTAGCTAAAAGTTTTGAGGCTGGCTAAGTCTGCCATTACATCCGCAGCGCGGAATGAAATTCAATCATTTTTTAACTGAAGGGGTTTCTAATTGGTCAATTCTCCACTCTTTAGCTTGTCGAACAAACGCCATTTTAAGGGGGATTTCACGCCCAGTACTTGTAATCAGCTTTATGTCGAGTAGGTGTCTATTATCTTCCACTTTAGGGATTGACATAGTACTTCGTTTGTACTGTTTTATTTTGTTATTCTTGATGAATTTTATCAATTGCTGCTTTGAGGTTTTAGTACGGAAGTTTTCAGTAGTGAGTTGATAGGCTTGGTCAATTTTCTCCTCACTAATTAAGGTAAAAAATTCTGTGATAGCTTGGGGTAGTCCTTTAGTTAAGCTAAAGATGCGGAAGGCGAGGAATGCCCAAATTATGGCTACAATAACCACAATGGTGGCGGTGCCAATTCCCAGGTAGGTTAAAAAGGGTTGATAGGATTCCACGGCGATCTCCTTAATTGATACTCCTGTCAGCGATATGTTTGACTTGCACTTTTCCGGTTAATAGGTCGTGCATCAGTCCTTGTTTTTGAAGTTTGAGCTTTTCGAGATAGGTTTCTTCTGTGCATCTGCGAGTAAAATAGCTTCTTGGTAATCGAAGCGGATTTGGTATGATTCTCTGGTGTAGGGGCAATTCATGAATTGCCCCTACATCTTTAGCAAATATTTAGGTAATCCATATAAGTCTGGGAATTACCTGCAACCAAGAGAATCGCGAGTCACCACGCCTGTTTTAGAATTGACACCGCTTGCTTGTTGGCATAATTGTCTGATTTGGGCTCCATCTAGTAGGGCATCGGTGAAGTCTGCACCAGTAATATTAACACGATTAATAATAGAGCGCAGTAAAATTGCTTGGACTAAAACGGCATCGCTTAAATCGGCATCGGTAAGGATAGCTTGATCCACCATTGCGTTAGTCAAGTCTGCTGCGTGCAAATTTGCGCCAGTCATGATAGAGGCGCTAAAAACGGCTCCACGTAAGTCAGCATTGGCAAAGTTCGTCCATTCTAAATTGGCGCTGGAAAACTCAGCTACCCGCAGGGTTTGACCGGAGAAATCTTTTCCTGTCAGTGCGGCATTGGTAAAAGACAGGGGAGGAGGATATTTTAGTGCTTGCGCTGGTAAGGCAGAACAGCAGAGAATAAGAGCGAATAGGAATGCAGCCAGTTGCCGGAAAATCATAAAAAAGTGGTTTGATTAGTTGATTTTAAAGGCTATATTTCAGATTACTGCATTCTGCTGCCAATGACAGAGATAGCGGGAAAAATGATACGCCTCTGCACTTGACGATATTTTTGGCGAATCTAATGTAGGGTGGGCAATACTTTTGTGAGGTTACAAGCAGGCACAGCTTTTGAATCTGCGAGCGCAAATTATGATTATACTCCTTTAGGGGGTATTTATCTGGTTAAAAAATTATAGCATTTCGGGGAAGAAAAGCTAGTATTAGTTGAATCTCGCTAAGCAAGGTAACAACATCATTGTTGTGCTTTAAATTTAAGAGATATCATGCCTTTCGCAGGTTATAAAAATTACTATTGTTAACTCTGACTATAGACCTATGTGCTGGGTTGATGGCTGCGATAAAGTTATGAATAGATAGAAAAACAGAAATGGTTACAGAGTTAGCAAAAGTTGCCAGAAGGAGTAAGAACTTATGACTGCTAAATTTGTGAAAAAAAGTGTGCTGTCCGTTGGCTTTATCTCTGCAATTTCCGCAATTCCATTTTTGGCAGGACTGCCTGGGAATGCTCAGACTGCTTCGCCTCAAATGAATAATTCGCCAAGTCAAATAAATGGGCAACCAAGTCAAATCGATCCATCACCAAGTCAGATCGATCAGCCGC
This sequence comes from Argonema antarcticum A004/B2, assembly GCF_023333585.1. Classification (GTDB taxonomy): domain Bacteria; phylum Cyanobacteriota; class Cyanobacteriia; order Cyanobacteriales; family Aerosakkonemataceae; genus Argonema; species Argonema antarcticum. The sequence goes on along the minus strand of NZ_JAIQZN010000069.1, from coordinate 19,655 downwards.
TAAATCAACCTTCTCAAAATACCGCCCCCACGCCATCTAACGGCTTGGGCGGCACTTCTGCCAACCAAGCGCCAGTTTTAAGCTTGGGGAGTCGGGGAGAATCAGTTAGACAGGTTCAGACTTTATTGCAACAACAGGGATTATACAATGGCCTGATCGATGGGATCTATGGGCTTCAGACGCGCAATGCTGTTGTAGCATTTCAACGGTCTAGAAACTTGATCGCTGATGGCATTATTGGGAGTAGCACTTGGACTGTAATGCTGAATTCACCAAATCAAGCATCCGCCTTTTAGATTATTAAGTAGGTGGGCGTAAATAAACTGAATACCCAGAAACCGGGTTTCGCAGGAGTTACCCGGTTTCTAAGGGCGAGGCAGTTTTAGGTTTAATTATGGCCACCTACTTACGGGCTAGAAATGGGGAGATTGGCAGGTTGAGAATTACAACCAAAAGTCAACATTTCATAACCACCAATCGCCAATTCCAAAATAAAAAGTTTTCCCAATAGGCGTAGAGTGTCTTTAAAATATACCCAGGCAGGAAAGTCCATTCGCTTTTGTGCTATTTTGCGGGGATAAACCTGATAGGGAAATAACCCTATCGGGTTTAAAACTTTTATATACTACTCTCAGATATAGTTAATGCTAACAGGTTAATATGAATCGCCTCATCCCTTTTGACCAAGTGAACGGTAGCCATAATAAAGCGCTGGAGTGCCGTCCCGATGACTACATCTCGTGGTATAGGCGGGGGAATGCCTTGCGTGCGGGGAGGCGCTATAGGGATGCTCTAGCTAGTTACGATAAAGCTATAGAGTGCAAGTCGGATGACTGGCGAGCTTGGTATCAACGGGGAAATGCTCTGGACGATATGGGCCTTTACGAAGATGCGATCGCCAGCTACGATCGAGCGCTGAACTTGAACCCGCTGGATTACTGGACTTGTTACTGGCGGGGTCATACGCTGCATAAAGTGGAACGTTATGAAGAGGCTCTAGCCAGTTATGACGAAGCGTTAAAGTTAAGACCGGAGGATTACTGGGCGTGGTATAATCGCGGCCATGCGCTGCGGGAGTCACGGCGTTACGAAGATGCTCTAGTCAGTTACGATCGAGCTTTGGATTTGAAACCGAACGACTACTGGGTGTGGTATTGGCGAGGCGACACTTTGCGTCAGATGGGTCGTTATAAGGAAGCGATCGCCTATTATAATAAGGCGCTGAGGCTAAGACCGAAGGATTATTGGGCTTGGTATCGCCGAGGCGATGCGCTGCTAGCTAATGGTCGATATCGGGAAGCGATCGCCAGCTACAATAAAGCCATAGAAATTAATCCTGACAAAGCAGACCTTTGGTACTGTAAAGCTTGTTGTTGTGGAATCTTAATTAAAGTCAATCAGGCTATTGAAAGCTTACAACAAGCGATCGAGCTAAATCCAGACAAATACCTCATCCTAGCCGCAACTAGCTCGTATTTTGACCGAATTCGCGGAAACGATCGGTTTCAGACATTACTCAAAAAATGAAGATTTCTACTTCTAAACCCTATTAACGTAAGTTGCTAGTTATATCATTAAGGCTGGTAGCCGTAGGTACGTAGTTGCGCTTTAGCGCTCTTGGAGCGCTAAAGCGCAACTACGTACCCATTATCCATTCCGAACAAGAGCCAATGGAACTATAGCAAGGGGCTAGGGGCTAGGGGCTAGGGGCTAGGGAAGAGGGAAGAGGGAAGAGGGAAAAGGTTACGACTATCAGGGATTATGGCTTTGAAGAGCGAGTTGGAGTTGCCTTAACCGACTTTCGTCGGTTGCTATAACTAGCAACTTGAGTTATTACCTATTTTCTTTCCAGCGCTTATTTATTTTGACTTTTGACTTTTGACTTTTGACTTTTATAACCCCTCATTAAAAATTAGGAGTTGATCCGCAATGACAATAATTCGCGTGCCTAAATCATGGGAAATTCCCGAACGGGAAGTAACCCCAGAAGCTGTTTTTTTCAATCGGCGTCGCTTTCTGAAAACGCTGATGGGGGCGTCCTTGGGGGCAAGTATCATGCCAATACTTGGATGTCAGCAGTCTGAGGAATCAAAAGTCACCTTGTCAACAAGTTTGGATAAGGCTAAATTAACTTCAGTTAAACGCAATCCAGCATTTACAGCAGTTGACCGTCCAATTACTGAAGAAACTCTCGCTGGCAGATACAATAATTATTATGAATTTGGTAGCGGTAAATCGATTTGGCAAGCAGCCCAAGCTTTGCCAACTGAAGATTGGAAAGTCGAAGTAACTGGTCTGGTGAAAAATCCCCGCACTTACGATTTAGACGATTTGCAGAAAAAGTTTCCTTTAGAAGAGCGGATTTATCGCTTTCGCTGCGTTGAAGCATGGTCGATGGCGATTCCGTGGATTGGATTTCCTATGCGGGAATTGATCGCGGCTGTTGAGCCTACTTCTAAAGCTAAATTTGTCCGCTTTACCTCCTATTACGATCCTAAAATTACGATCGGCCCCGCTTGGACATTGGGAAGAAAGTTGCCTTGGCCCTACACAGAAGGTCTGCGCTTAGAAGAAATGGCGAACGAGTTGGCGTTTTTTGCAGTAGGAGTTTACGGTCATTCCTTGCCAAAACAACACGGTGCGCCAATCAGAGAAGTAATACCGTGGAAGTATGGTTTTAAAGGTGCGAAGTCAATTGTAAAAATTGAGTTTGTGGAAAATCAGCCAGCAACTTTTTGGAATACACTTGTGCCGAACGAATATGATTTTGTGGCAAATGTCAATCCGACTAAGCCTCATCCTCGTTGGTCGCAAGCAACAGAAAAATTTGTCGGTAAGGGGCAGAAGTTTTCTTGGGAAAAACGCATTACGCTTCCTTATAACGGTTATGGGGAATATGTGGCGAGTTTGTATGTTTGATGTAGTGCGAGTGATTATGAAATGCCTGATGACTACTCAGAAATCCTGGATGGATATGATTTGAGCAAAGCAGTGAGAGGTAAATATTCTCAACGCTATCTCAAAGATAAACAAAAATCTATAGTGAAAATCACCAGCGAAGATGGGGACAGATATGTGACCATGAAAACTATTAAAGCAAAAGCAATTGTTACAGATGATGGCAAGCTGACAGCTGAGGTAGACTCCGATATTAAACCGGGAGAATACCGAGTCACGCTGATAATTGAAGAACCTGCAAGCCCTCCTACAGCGCCGCCATCTCCTAAGATTGATAAAGGCGATCGATAAGATATAGCAAAGTGCAAGGTCAGCCGTGCTGAGTACAAACACAGTCCACCTTGCTTTGAGCGTTCAATACTGTTCTAACATATCTGACTGTGGCTATATAGTATAAATTCTCAGATTTATTGTGAAAAATCTCACCACAGGTAGAAGCTAGGTCAGCAGAAATTACCCAGCAACTCAAGTGGTAGGGTCCGTTGCAAAGCACTATACACTACTATTAGTGTATGAGTAATAATTTTGCCTAAGTCACGCTCCGGCATTACTTATCGCGTTTGAGTGAGACAATCTTTACTATGAACTTCATAAAATTGAGCATTTATTATGGATCTCGATCTAATTCTACCCAAACAAAAGTTTCTACTGACAGACATCAGTTGGGATGGCTATGAAACTATACTAAAAGTCTTACAAAATCGTCACGTTCGCGTAACCTACGATCGCGGCAATCTAGAACTAATTAGTCCCTCCTATAGGCATCAGCGCTACAAAACATTAATCGGACGTTTTATTAATATTCTAGCTGAGGAGCGAAATATTCCCTTAATTAATGCAGGCTCTACCACTTTTAAGCGTCAGGATTTGGAGCGGGGGTTGGAACCTGACGAATGTTTCTACATCCAAAATGCGTCTGCTGTAGTCGGTAAGCAAAAAATTGACTTGACCTGCGACCCTCCCCCGGATTTGGCGATCGAGATCGATATTAGCACCAGTTCGCTCAATCGGATATCAATTTATGCGGCTTTGGGTATTTCGGAAGTCTGGTGCTACGATGGCATCACAGTCAAAGTTTACCTGCTCAGAGAAGGAAAAGATGGAAAGCCAAAACAAAGGCTAACTTTTCCATTTTTAGCACTACCAGAGTTTATGCAGTTCCTCCGAGAGGCAGAGATGGTAGACGATGCGACGGTGTTTCGATCGTTCCGTGATTGGGTGAAGAAAGGTTTTCACTAAAAACTGCCTATTATTTGCCCCTACTTCTGCTTTTCTTCCCGACGTCCTAGCCCCCTGAACCCTACTCCCCTTTTGACTTTTGACTTTTGACTTTTGACTTTTCTAGTCCCCAGTCCCCTCGATCGGCCAAATTTTGATTGTATTGTCATCGCTACCGCTGGCGAGAAATTGCGATCGCGGACTAAAGGCTATAGCATCAACTGTGTCTAGATGTCCGATGAGACTATCTAGCAATACACCAGTGGTGGCGTCCCAAATCTTGATCGTAGAATCACCGCTGCTAGCTAGCTTCTGTCCATCGGGACTAAATGCGATCGCACTCACTGCATCGGAATGTCCGTCAAGAGTATTGTGGATGCGTGAGCCAATCAAGTCCCACAGTTCGATCGTACCTTCTCCCGTACCGCTGGCGAGCGTTTGTCCATCAGGACTGAAAGCAAGCGATCGCACCCGTAAAGATTGCCCGGTTAAACTCTGCTTTTTTTCCCCAGTAATAGCGTTCCACAATTTAATGGTATTGTCAAAACTGCCACTAGCAATTGTCTGTCCATCGGGACTGAATGCGACAGCAAATACCCAGGCAGAATGTCCTGTTAGTGTTTGCCGCAACTCGCCTGTATTGGCATCCCAAAGTTTGATCGTATTGTCGTAACTGCCGCTAGCAATAGTTTGACCATCGGGACTGAATGCAACGGAAGATACCCAACCAGAATGACCGATGAGGGTATGCAGCGGCATCCCTGTACTGGAGTCCCACAATTTAATCGTATTATCTGTACTGGCACTAGCTAAAGTTTTGCCATCGGGACTAAAAGCGATCGCATTTACTCCGCTTAAATGACCCGACAAAGTTATAATTTGTTTACCAGTTTTTAGCTCCCACAACTTGATAGTCTTGTCGCCACCACCGCTGGCGAGAATCTCTCCATCAGGACTAAAAGCGATCGCATTTACCCTGCCCAAATGCCCTAAAAAGGTATTGTAAGGACGCAACTCCCCCGTTCCTATAAGCTTATTATCACTCTTGGCAGTTGATGGCACAACCAACTGATTAATATTTTTTTCTGCGGCAATTGCTGAGTCCGATTTTTCTGCCTGCGTTGACCGACCTTGGTAACTAGGCTGATATGAGTTTGTGCTTAAATAATCATAAATTTGAGTACCTGTAAATCCCAGCATTAGCGTCGCATTAACTGCTAGAAATTCACTAGCAAACTTAGGCAGCTTTTTGTTTTTAGACTTCCTCATCTTTGCCAAAGGTATTGTAAAATAATTTGTCTTTTGGATATTGCTTACCTTAGCAGTATTGTAATATGAATATGAAACTAATTGCCATGATAGCTGATTTAAAGACAAATGGCGTTCAATTTCCGCCAGATACTGTAAAATCAATCGCGTACTAGAGGGGCGATTTCCTGGAAATGGAGCCATCAAGTAATCGATAAAATCCGCGACTGGTTGTGATACCTGCGGAGCGCTATTTCGCCACAACAATTCACCTGTGTGGGGGTCTTCAGGAAACTCATTGGGAGACTTCCCTGTGAGCAGATAAATAAAAGTGCGCCCCAAAGCAAAAAAATCAGATTGAGGCACTGCTTTACCATTAGCTTGCTCGATTGGCGTGTAGCCTGTGGATATAATTCCCGTCACATTTTGTCCACTACCGACTTTCGCTAAGTAAGTGCCTGAAATCTCTCTAGCTGTGCCAAAATCAATTAACACCAATTGCCCATTGGAGCGCCGCATGATATTGGATGGCTTAATATCTCGGTGGAAATATTCTTGCTGATGTACTTGCTCCAAAATTGTTGCCAACTGTTTTAACCAGTCAACTGCTTCTGCTTGGGAGATAGGCTGATAGTTTCTTGCTATGAGCCATTCTTCTAAATTGCAGCCATCAATTTTCTCCATCACCAGACAGTGCAGCAGTTGTTGACTTTTTCTAGGCAAAATGGTAAAATATGCTTCGCGATCGATTCTGGGAATACCCGGATGGTTTAGCCGACTCAAAACCTGCGCTTCTTGCTGAAACAGAGAAACTGCCTTGGGATGGTTGGTGGAGAGTACTTTTAAAACTTTCGAGGTTTCACCATCCAGCACTTCAAAGGTTTTGCTAAAGCCACCTTTGCCCAACTGACGCATGACTCGATAGCGCCCTTGCAATAATATATCCCAACCGCAGTTGCGACAAATGCGATTGGGAAGATTCAACGGATCGGCGGGTTTTGGGCAATCCCGATTTAAACAATAACTCACGGCGGTAGATTACTTCAGACTATAAGCCTGTGACGATGCTAACTAAAGAAGCAATTCGCCACAATGGGTTAATGCTAGGGTAGTGCGATCGCCCTGTTAAATTCAAGGCCCTACAGACATAGTTGCGTCCCGCAACCGGCCACTTAAAGATAAATTTGGCTCAACGCTAGCCCGGTTTTGGGGCTAACAATCCCATCAACCTTGAAACACGCCCCTTCTTACCCTAGTCTCTAGCTATATCTTTGATATCCTCATTGACGGTTTTGTATTGTTTGTATTACAATGTAATATAAAGCTGATAAAAACTGATGGAGCAAATTCGTAAATATCCACGCACCCATCACATTGAAGGTTCGCGACTGCAACCGGGTGATGAAGATTTAGATAGCGTGCCTTTTAGCGCGATCGCAAATCGTTATGTCGTAGTTGAAGAAAAAGTCGATGGCGCAAACGCCGCCATCAGTTTCAGTTACGACGGTCAAATGCGATTGCAAAGTCGAGGACATTATCTCACAGGAGGAGAGCGAGAAAAACACTTTAATTTATTCAAACAATGGGCTTACAGTCATGCTGCTGCATTTTTGCAAGTGTTGGGTAGTCGTTATGTGCTGTATGGCGAATGGTTGTATGCAAAACACACCGTTTTTTACGACTATTTACCTCACTATTTCCTAGAGTACGATCTGCTAGATATCAAACAGGGGGAGTTTCTCAGCACTCAAAGCCGAAAGCAACTATTAGGAGGATTGCCGATCGTTTCCGTGCCAGTGTTATTTGCAGGTAGGTTACGATCGTACAAGCAACTAACGGGATTGTTAGGAAATTCAAATTTTATTCAGTTCGGCCACTTAGAGAGATTTCGTCTATCCTGTCAGGAAAAAGGATTGGATGTAGAGCGATCGCTCAAACAAACAGATCCGAGTTACTTAATGGAAGGATTATATATCAAAGTAGAGCATGAAGAAATTGTAACTGCCCGTTATAAATACATTCGTCCCAGCTTTTTAACCACCGTATTGCAATCCGACGGTCATTGGCTCAACCGTCCTATAATACCCAATTTGCTCCGCCACGATGTAGATTTATTTGCGTTATGAATACCTCCCAAATTTTATCACCAATTTTGTCATTTCCCTACTGTCCTGATGCTCCCAATTGGACACTAAATTGGCAGGCACTTCAGGCAGAATTTGACTGGCTTAAATCTCTTAAAAATTGTCCCCAAGACCCCCGCTATCATGCGGAAGGCGACGTTCTCACCCACACTCGTTTAGTATGCGAAGCGCTTATATCTTTACCAGCTTGGCGAGACTTACCAGCGATTGAGCGATCGATTCTATTTGCTGCTGCTTTATTGCACGATATAGCAAAACCTGCTGCTACTGAAATAGAAGCCGATGGTAGCATTTCATCAAAAGGTCACGTTCGCCAAGGCGCAAAGATGGCACGGCAAATTCTCTATTCAATGAATGTGCCGTTTCATCAAAGGGAAGCAGTTGTAAATTTAGTCCAATATGGCAGTCTGCCTTTGTGGTTTTGGGATAAAGAAAACCCGCAACGTTCTGTCATCAAAGCTAGTCAACTTATTCGCTGCGACTTGTTAGCGTTATTGGCAGAAGCTGATGTGATGGATCGCCATTGTGATGACCGAGAACAACTTTTAGAACGGATAGAGTTTTTTCGAGATTTTTGTCAGGAAAATGACTGCTTTGAGCATCCCAGACCTTTTGCTGACCATCACAGTCGTTTTGTTTATTTCCAAAAGGAAAATGGTAATCCAAATTATACCGCCTTTGACGATACTCGTTTTGAAGTGGTTCTGATGTCAGGATTACCCGCATCTGGTAAAAACCATTGGATTTGCGAACATTTGCCAGATTGGAAAGTAATTTCTCTGGATGAATTGCGAAGACTCATGAATATCTCGCCTGAAGATAACCAAGGTGCTGTGGGCGATCGAGGGAGAGAAATAGCTAGAGAATACATGAGGTCTGCGAAATCTTTTGTCTGGAATGCGACAAATATTTCTCGGCAATTGCGTTCTTCTTTGGTTAATTTATTTTCGGCTTATGGGGGAAGAATTCGGATTGTTTATCTGGAAGTTCCTTGGGAAGAATTATTAGAACGCAATAATTCTCGCGATGCTAAAGTTCCGGAAAAAGTGATAGAGAGAATGTACAATCGCCTGGATATTCCTGACATCACAGAAGCTCATGTTGTGGATTGGGTTGTAAGTCCGTAATTGAGGCAGATATGTCTAAGTCAGATCGCAGAAAAATGGCAACCAGTCGCGAGGTGTATGACCGAATTTTATGGGATGCACGCCTAAATAGCAGCGCGTTTATTATTGGATATAGAGAGCGTACATCACAGGATAAAATCTGGGAAAAACCTTTCTTGAAATGGCAACCAAACGGAGATATTCCCTGGCATCGGATTCGCTATATTCGCTGTCAAGAAACTGTTGTTTGGGATCGCGATCGGCATTTAGATTTGCTCTCAACAGGAGAGTTGCCTGCTGCTGCATGGGTAACTCACAACGATCTGGAGTCGGAAAATTTCCCATTTGAAGCGCGATCGGTTTATGGGTATGGTTCGTCAGGTTGGCAAGTAGTCGATCGCACCTTGGTATCGGCAAAATTAAACAATTTGAAAATAGTTAGTTTTAATGTTCTTTGGGATAACTACGAGTCGGAGATTATCCATACAGCAAAGCGTATTCCAGTTATCGCCGAACATTTGCGCTGCTGCGATGCCGACATCATTGGTTTGCAAGAAGCGACGCCACAACTGTTGGAATTTCTATTAACACAAGATTGGGTACGCGATTACTTTATCTCGGAATCGCCTTCTGGATCGACGCTTCATTCACATGGTATTCTGCTTTTGTCGCGATCGCCATTTACTCTAGTCGAACATCAGTATTCGGCGCACAAGCGAGTGTTCGTGGGAACATGGCTTTTCAACGATCGACCGTTGCGGGTAGCGGCGGTGCATCTGACGAGCGATCGGGCCTACAATGCGATCGAAAAACGTACCCTTCAACTAAATATATTGTTTGAATATCTGAAAACGCAACCAGGTGAGTGTTTAATTGTAGGAGACTTTAATAGTAGAGATGATGAATTAGGAGAAATATTAACTGAAAATAACTTTATCGATGTTTGGCAGCTACTGCATCCAGAAGAAGTAGGTTACACTTTCGATCCGCTGCGAAACCCGCTGGCAGCACTGATGAGTTTAACCGGGGAAACGGCGCGTTTCGATCGCATCCTGCTGCGAGATCAAAGTAAGCATTGCATACCGCATTCGATAGAATTATTTGCCTGCGATCCGATTCCCGATACTGAGGGAAAACTTTATCCGTCGGATCATTTTGGCGTGCGTGCAATGCTGGAATACACGCATCCAGAAACCGGGTTTCTTTGTGATGTGCTTCCTGTCTATCAAAGTGCTGTGGTGGTAATTCCCACAGCCGAAATTTGGTCTGCAATTCAGACAATTCGCCAACGTTTCGATCGATCTTTCCATCGTTGGATGCCCCACATTAACCTGATTTATGGTTTTGTGCCGGAGGAATATTTTGAAGAAGTAGCAAGTGCGATCGCACAAACATTAAAACACATAAAACCTTTTCAAATAACATTAGAAGGTTTCGACACTTTTACTCACCGTTCCAGATCAACCGCGTGGTTGCGTCCTGTTGCAGATCCACCGTCAGCATTACATCAGTTACAATCCGTTTTACAGCAGCTATTTCCCCAGTGCGACGAACAAAGTAAAAAGTCGCAAAATGGTTTTACGCCTCATCTTAGTGTCGGTCAATTTCCCAGTTCAGAAGAAGCATTTTCCCAGCTTACTTCTTGGCATCCAGTAAGTTTTCCTGTGGAGTCAGTAGCTTTAATTAGCCGTCGCGGTGACGAACCTTTCGAGGTGCGATACCTCGTGCATTTGGGAGAGCAAAACGAAGATGTTGGTGTTGCCAAACTCTTGTGGAACCTCACCCCCAACCCCTCCCCGTGCGACAAAGAGGGGAGAACCGATCTCCGACAACTTATTAATAAGCTGGAACCGCAACTGAGTCAGACACAGCAAGCGCATCAGGAAACAATTTTGTCGATAATAGCGCAAGCTTGTGCGGAATGTTTGGGTTTTCAACCATCGCTGCATCTACTCGGTTCGGCGCGTTTGGGTGTGCAAAGTCCGCAAAGCGATTTAGATATTGTTTGTTTAATTCCCGCTCATTTATCGGGTCTGGCATTTTTAGAAAGCGTGCAACAGAAATTGGTGGAATTGTGCGATCGATCGAATCTAGTTGAAGATGCACGGATGCCAGTATTGAGGATGCAAATTGAAGGGATATCGGTGGATCTGCTTTACGCACGCACAACTGCCGAACCAAGTAAGTTTGTACGGATAAAAGAGAGCGATCGAGAATTTTTCGATCCAGTCAGTTGGCAAGCAGTTTCCAGTTGTTTGGGATCAGATCTAATTGTAGATGCAGTACCACAGCGAATACCTTTAGCATCTTTTCATGAGCTATTGCGTGCGGTGCGTGCTTGGGCAAAAGCACGTCAAATTCACGGTAATGCTTGGGGTTTTCTGGGCAATTTTTCTTGGGCATTGCTAGCAGCTTGGAGTTGCACAAAGTACCCGCTGGATATTGCGAATATTCAAACTGAAACATTGCTATTTGATTTTTTCCAAATGTTAGTTCAACACGATTGGACTCAGCCTGTATCTCTGACGGAAGCTGGCAAACTGTATCGTCCGCGCTTACCCCGCGATTGGCTACCAATAGTAACGCCAATTGAACCGTGTCAAAATAGTGCGCGAAATGTTTCCCGTTCCACCGCACAAATCCTGCGAAATGAGTTTATTCGTGCTGGAAAGATAGCTGAACAAGTGTTAGCTGGTGAGGTTGGTTGGCAAACTTTGTTTGAGTCGATGGATCTCCAAAAAGAATCACAATTATTATTAGCTGTAACCGCGAAAAGTGAAGATGATGAAACTTTAGAAAGCTGCGCCGGTTGGCTGGAGGGAAATGCGATCGGTTTGGTCATCAATTTGGAACAGCAGCTGAATGCGTCGGTCAGACCTTGGCCTGGTATTAGAAGAGAACAAAATATGTGTAGAATAGTACTGGATTTGCAAGTTTCGGAAGGTTGCGATCGCGCTACCATAGAAAAAATTGCCAAAGAGTTTGTAACTCGCTCTTACTTTGTCAATAATTTTTCTATTGAGTTACTAACTTAGCAAGTATAACAACCGCCAGGGCGATTAAGGCAACTCCAACTGTTACATGAAGTCCATAATCCCTTACTTCGTCAAGCTTTTTCCTCTTCCCTCTTCCCTAGTCCCTAGCAAGAAAGCCCCTAGTCCCTGGCTATATAACCCGAATGCTAATGAACTCGGCACGCACTCGCGTTCGCCCCGAATGTCCTAATTGACGAGAGCGGTTGCTATAGAAAACAATCAAACAAAAAAAGCGATCGCCTGAAATATTTCGTGCGATCGCTCTTTTTGTTGGATTATGGAATAGGACTAAAAAAAACAGACCTTTTCTCTTTCAACAATGCCAAACTAATTTGGCTTGCCATATAACCACGGTACCCAAGTCGGGTAATTTCACCCGATCCCTTCGATGACCGGATGGAAGTAGAATGCCAGCCCCAAAACTGCATAAGCTGCTAACAGGAGTGTGCCTTCCAGCCAATTCGATCGACCATCGGAACTAATCGAATTAGCAATTAGCACCGCCACAACAACTGCCACCAATTCAAACGGATTGAAGTCCAAATCCATTGGTTTGTGCAGCACCCAGCCAGTCAGAACTAAAAAAGGAGCAACAAACAAAGCAATTTGGAGGCTTGAACCCAGCGCCACCGAAACCGAAAGATCCATCTTATTTTTCATTGCCACAGTAACAGCGGTGGTGTGTTCAGCAGCATTACCAATGATGGGAACGAGGATCACCCCGGTAAACAAAGTGGTTAGCCCTAGACGGGATGTCGCTTCTTCCAGGGTGCCAACTAGCAGTTCCGACTCCACCGCTACCGCCAGAGTGCAGGCTAATAGTACTCCCGCCCACAGCTTGAGATTCACTTTGTGTTGCGGTGGTTCATCGGGGGCGAGATTCGCTTCTGCTAACTCTTGAGGGTCCATCTCCGCCAAGCCCGCATCGTAGAGATAGGCGTGAGTTTTCATCGAAAACAGCAGCGTCAGCCCGTAGACGAGGATTAATACGATCGCAACCCCGTCAGAAAGGCTTTGAATTGCGCCTTCCTTAATCCCGCTAGAGGTGTAGTTTACCGCCGTGGGTAGCAACATGGCGATTACAGCCAGGTTCATCGCCGAAGCATTAACGCGGGCGACAATTGGCTGAAATTCTTGTTCCTTGTAGCGCAGACCTCCCAACAGCATGGAAAGTCCCATCACCAGGAGTAAGTTGCCGATAATCGAACCTGTAATACTGGCTTTGACCACATCGATCAATCCAGCATTGAGGGCGACAATGCCGATAATCAATTCCGTGGCGTTGCCAAAGGTGGCATTTAGGAGCCCCCCCAGGGATGGGCCAAGGACTACAGCGACTTCTTCGGTTGCCGTACCCATCCAGGCTGCAAGGGGTACTATGGCTAGTGCCGATGTGATGAAGATGGTCAGCGATCCCCAATGCAGGAAGTGTGCAGCAATGGAAATCGGGATGAACACCAATAAGGCTAAGAAGATATTGTCTTTGGTCAGCATCAAATTAACGGTGTTTTTGGCGATCGGTTCCGCTGGGAGGTTAAAATTTCACAATTCCCAGACGGTGCTTCGTGATAGTCAGAATCTAGGATACTCGCTTGCTTAGGTTGTGCAGAGTAGGAAAAATAGTGTATTTTTCTCTTCTGGCATTTCTCTGCTTCCTACTTGGGAGGGATGAGTTACATATTATTTCATTTGTTTAATTTTTAGTTGTAACTATTGCTGCGATCGCTCAAGTTTCGTTAACTTACGTTAAATCGTCGTCCCAGCACCTTAGATTTTGCAGTTAAATCAAAAAAGCTGCAAGTAACCCCCCCGCTTAGTGGGCGCTTTTCCCCCTTGATAGCAAGCATTTAGTCATTGGTCAGTTGTCAGTTGTCAGTGGTCAGTGGTCAGTGGTCAGTGGTCAGTGGTCAGTGGTCAGTGGTCAGTGGTCAGTTGTAATTAATTATTTTTTGACTTTTGACTTTTGACTTTTGACTTTTCGAGCCCCTAGCCCCTAAAAAAATATGTCAGTTTTTGTTGAGGAAGTAGAATCGGTCAGCCTTACGCCTCTAGCACCTCCAGAACAAGCTCAGAGCGATCGCCACCAGACTACAGGCGTTTTTGTCACCGTCCACGGCCATTTTTACCAACCTCCGCGTGAAAACCCTTACCTAGATGCGATCGAGCGTCAGCCTAGCGCAGCTCCTTTTCATAATTGGAATGAGCGAATTCACCACGAGTGCTATCGCCCCAATGCTTTTGCAAGGGTGTTAAACGATCGCGGCGAACTCGTGGGGATCGTCAATAACTACGAGTACATGAGCTTTAATATTGGCCCGACGCTGATGTCGTGGCTGGAACGCTACGATGTTGAGGTTTATCAGCGGATTTTAGAGGCAGACCGCAAGAGTTGCGATCGCCTGAACGGACACGGCAATGCTGTAGCGCAAGTGTTTAACCACATCATCATGCCACTCGCCAATGAGCGAGACAAATACACCCAAATTCGCTGGGGCAAAGAAGATTTTCGCTCCCGCTTCGGTCGCGATCCCGAAGGAATGTGGCTAGCAGAAGCTGCTGTAGACTACGTAACCCTAGAAACCCTGATTGCCGAAGATATTCGCTTCATCGTCCTGGCTCCCTCCCAAGCCCAGCGCTGTCGTCCCATGCCCTCTGTCGAGGATGAAAGGGGGGATGACTGGATTGAAGTGGGTGGCGCTCAGATCGATCCCAGGCGTCCTTATCGCTGTTTCCTACCAGGCACCGAAAAATATATAGATATCTTTTTCTACGATGGCCCGATATCGCGGGATATGGGTTTCGACGATCTGCTCAACAGTTCCCATAACTTATCGGGGCGGATTGGCACGGCCATCGGTGGCGATCGCAGACAAGCCCAGCTGATCGCCGTCGCCACGGATGGAGAAACTTTCGGTCACCACAAGGGAGGTACGGAAAAGTGCCTTGCATATTCTTTCACAGAACAGTTTCCCCGTAACGGCTGGAAGGTGACTAACTTTGCCCATTACCTCAGCCTCAATCCCCCCACTTGGGAAGTAGAACTCAAGCCAGTGACAGCTTGGAGTTGCGCCCACGGGGTAAATCGGTGGCAGGATGATTGCGGTTGCGGTGATGGGGGCGGCTGGCATCAGAAATGGCGGCGTCCGCTGCGGAACGCGCTAGATTGGTTGCGCGATCGCTTAATCGAGGTTTATGAAGATAGCGGGTCAAAGTTTTTCCTCGATCCTTGGCTGGCGCGTGATGAATATATAGATGTAATTCGCGATCGCACTCCCGATCACGTGGAGCGATTCCTCAGTCGTCACCGCTCCCACCAACTTACACCAGCAGAACAAATAGACGCCCTGCGTTTGCTGGAAATGCAGCGCCACGCCCTACTGATGTATACCAGTTGCGGTTGGTTTTTTGAAGAACTTTCCCGCCCAGAAGGAGTGCAGATTCTCCGCTATGCCGCCCGCGCCTTAGAATTGGCAGGGGAAGTAGCTGGAATGCAGTTGGAAAAAGAGTTTCTCCTCCACCTTACTCAGGCTCCGAGTAACATCGATGAGTTCAAAAATGGTGCCGAAATTTATCGACAGCTGGTGGTATCTGCTCAAGTTAGCTTTAAACAAGTAGCCGCGCATTACGCCATCACTTCCCTGTTCGCCAATTATCCCCAGGAAACTCGCGTTTATTGCTACACCGCACATCGCCTCGACTACCAGTTGCAACGCATGGGGACAATGGCTCTGGCGGTGGGGCAAGTGCGGATGGTATCGGAAATTACCTGGGAAAGCGTGCATCTGGTATTTGCGGTTCTGCATCTGGGTGGTTGGGATTTCCACTGCTGCATTCAACCTTTCACCAGTAGTTGTGCGTATACCGAGATGAAAGAGCAGTTGTTTGACGCGCTAGAACAAGCTAGTGCAGCACAAACGATATTGGCGATGAGCAGAATGTTTGGGGATGAAACTTACGCTTCGGGAACATCTTCGACTTACAGCTTGCAGAACTTGTTTGCTGAAGAAAGACACCGGATCATGAAGCTGTTGAGTAAGGAAACACTGACACGCCTGGATCAACTTTATACTCAAGTTTACCGGGATAATTACAGTGTGTTGATGGCGTTCCACCGGGATGAATTGCCCGTACCGCAAGAGTTGCAGGTTGCAGCAGAGGTGGCGCTGAGTAACCGGGCGACGATCGCTTTGCGGGAGTTGGAACATGAATTGACCGATTTGGCAGATGGGGAGTCCCATCTGGGTTTGAGCCAATTGGCCGAGTTGGAAGCGATCGCCACAGAAGCCAAAAATATGCGCTCGCAGTTGAATATTCGGGAAGGGAAGCAGACGTTGGAACGGTTGATTTTAAAAGCTCTCTGGCATCTCCTCTACGAATCCAACCCAACTAATTTGACAACGGATATCCAACGTATAGAACGCACGATCGATGTAGGCGCTAGGCTAAATCTTGGCTTATCACTCGATCGCGTACAGGAAGTATTTTGCAGCTGCCTCCACAAGTACATCGTGCCCCAGTGCATACTGGTTGATGTAACTTGGAAGCCTGAAAACGAGGGAATCTGTCGCTGGGAATTAGCTCAAATTCGTCCCCTGTTGCGTTTGGGTAAAAAGTTAGCAGTTGATGTCGATGTTTGGATGAAGCAGTATTAAACGTAAAACTGCCGTGCTTAGAAACCGGGTTTCTCCAAGAAACCCGGTTTCTGGGTGTTCAGTTTATTTACGCCAATTTTCATTGTATTTGCTTATTCCCATGCAATTCTCGCACATCCGAATCAGATCGTGTCCTTAAACATCGGTTACCTAAAAAAATCCTGTTCTTATTCTTATCTGTGTTCATCTGTGTTCATCTGTCTTCATCTGTGGTAAAAATTTAACCAACGATGACAACAGACAATTTGACGATATCAGTTGCTGAAGCGACGCCTGAAACGAGGATCTAAATTATCTGTTTTCTTCTGGTTGCAGATACGGCAGAGAGTATGCAAATTACTGATATCGTTGGAACCACCACGCGCCAAAGGGATGATATGATCGATCGTGAGTTCGGTTTCAAGTTTCGTTTTACCGCAACTTTGGCACTGATATTTGTCGCGCTCAAATACGTATTTTCTCACTTCAGGAGGGATGGGAATTCGTGGCGTTTTGCTCATATATTTTATTGCTGATTATCTTGATTGAGTAGTTGACGGAGATCGTCGAGGGGTGATTCTGGTTGGGGGATTTCTGGCTGATTGCTTGTAGTACTTTCTTCAACTTCAGGTTCATCAGGACAAAATTCTATAGTGAGTCTCACTTTACCTTGTTGCCAACCCTTA
This sequence comes from Argonema antarcticum A004/B2, assembly GCF_023333585.1. GTDB lineage: Bacteria > Cyanobacteriota > Cyanobacteriia > Cyanobacteriales > Aerosakkonemataceae > Argonema > Argonema antarcticum. Next base: position 2,629 of record NZ_JAIQZN010000069.1, on the reverse strand, counting down.
GCCCCATACTTTAGAACGTCAGCTTCTACGCCCTCCCCAGCCCATTTTGCTTTCTCTACTGTCCATCCTGCGGAAGGGATAGTAGATTTAACAAGCTCTAGCGCTGCTTTTACCAATTCACTGACTGTAAAGGTACGGTGTGGTATTAAAATTTTAGCAGAATTATCTATAGAAACAACTTCATCCCATTTCAACGGCTCAAATTTATCGCTCATATTATTTTAAATCACTGGTAATTGGATTATTAACTATAATATTCTATCATCTCTGTTTGACCAATAGATTTAATTGCTACCTAAATTATTTTAAATAGTAGTTATCTTCTATTTCAATCTTACATATCAAATTTTTCTGAAAATTTACTGACAATATCATCTCAGTTCATCTCATTTTTGTCAATAACTTTGGTGAATCGCAAGGGCTATATTCTGAGATCTTACACTTGCGCTGTCAGCCCGCCAGCGATTCAAATCGCTGGCTAATAGCGAAAGTCCTCTGAAGAGGACTGAATACTAAATCTTCCAGTCCATTTTAATGGACTTTCGCTATTAGCCTGGGAATTGATTCCCAGGCGGGTGTGGGCGAGAACACAAAATCTTCCAGTCCATTTTAATGGACTTTCGCTATTAGCCTGGGAATTGATTCCCAGGCGGGTGTGGGCGAGAACAC
>NZ_JAIQZN010000069.1:0-1860 GCF_023333585.1 Argonema antarcticum A004/B2 | reverse complement strand
AAAATCTTCCAGTCCATTTTAATGGACTTTTGCTATTAGCCTGGGAATTGATTCCCAGGCGGGTGTGGGCGACACTACCGACTGATTTACCAACAGCATCATTGATTTCCGTGCGGGTTATTTTCAAATCGGTTATGTCTAAACTTCTACAAAATCTACCATTCCAGCTTATTCAGCAACATCACCAACCTCTAAATTAGCCGAAACAGAACTAATATCAGATTCAGCAATTACAGGCAATTGATGTTCATACAATTGCATCGCCTGCAAACAACTATTAATCCCAGCAACCGCCTGATTATAAACCTCAATTTTTTGCCCAAATTCGCTCAACAAACGACGATTGCGAATAATTTTCTCCTCCGCTTCCTTCTCCAAAGTTTGTTCCAAATAAACACGCGCTTGATTGTATTGCTGCAAAATATCATCAGCTTGCTTATCCGCCATTGGCAATAAGTTCGTATTGATAGTTTGATTGATGGTTTGGCGGAAAGTGCGGCGAATTGTATCGGAGACTTTTGGCTCAAAATCTAATTTCAACAATTGTCGAATCGCCGGTTCCGCTTCCACCATGCTTTCGCAGTCATAACTTTGAGAAGTTTGCAGCAATGTTTGGCGGAATTGATATATGGAGAAAGTGCCTTCATCGTAGAAACGAGGACTTTCCCGCACAAATCTGTCGCACTCCACTTTCGCCTGATTAACTAAAGCAAAACTAACCTGGTTTTCCAGCAAGTTCAACTCTTGTTCAATTCCACCATCATTACCCAACAACCTGTACAAATTACGGTAATATTCCGACTTGCGAATTCTTTCCATCAAACCTTGGAAAAAATTAGCAACTATTTCCTGACAAGACTCAACTAAAATATCTTCTAATTGATTCGCCAAATAATAAAGTGCTTCTACCAAAACCGCAATCAAAGGCGCAGTAGCATTGCGGGGATGACTGAGGGTTGCACTTTCATAAGCGGCGCGGACAGAAAAAGTATCTAGCAACTCATCCAAATGGCGAATCATCCGAGATTGCAGCTTTTGAAAGTCTGCCTTAAAACCTTGGCATTTATCCGTCACTACCTGATTAACCTCTAATGCTATATGTTGGCGAAAATCATTACCAATTTGCTGAAGTTGCTGGTTGAGTCTTCCCAGTTCCTGCGTTTTCATCGCCTCAATTTCGCGAGGTTGACTATCTAATTCTCGATAAATGGATAGATAATGTTTCCGCAACATAATGCACAATGGTTGCAAGTCATCAGCTAAATTAACAAAGAGTTGGGGACGTTTTTCTTGTGTGAGATAACGGGTAACTGCATCGCGAAATTCCTCTATGCCGCTATCTTGAATTAGCTGATTAATCAGAGGTGTTCCCCATTCTGTTAAAATCCGTTCGTAGTTCTGCTTTGGGGTTTCATAGCTGTGGACGGAAATGCGAAAATTGTTGGGTAATTTGCCAGAATTAGCACAATATCGATTAAACTCATAGACAAATTGTGGCGTCTCTTCGCTACCATCCATTGCTTTGACACTTTCGGGAAAGAGAGTATTTAAACCAAAGCGATCGCGTCCATTTGTACCTTTAATCTGACTGCCGTAAAATCCCAGTAACCCGCTTGTTTTATATATACTCAGCACGGTCAAAGACCGTGCTTTTGTGGCTGCCCAAAATTTGTCGTTAACTGGTCTTCATTGAAAGTTTGAAATTTCCATGTAAGAAGCGAGTCTAAATCTTCTTTATAAGTGACGGATGCGACAGCCAGTAAATCAGATATGGCTGATTTAAATCCCGAAAAATCCGAATAATATTTGGAATATAAACATTTCTTTTTAACAAACTTCCATAACCTTTCTATCAAATTT
>NZ_JAIQZN010000068.1 GCF_023333585.1 Argonema antarcticum A004/B2 | reverse complement strand
CGACCGTGATGGTAATGCCGCCACAAATATTAGAGCGGAAGGCATCAGAATACTACAGACGGATGGAACAGCCGTTTCTGCTAACGGAGGGGAAGTAAGACCAAAGCTTGGACGCAAGTCCGTTCTGAGGCATTCCTCTGTGATGTTAGAAGCCCACACTATAATCGCTTCGATTTAGTGTGGGTAGTTCACAAAAAGGCACATAAGTCAAGGTCTACCTACCTAGAGAGAAACGTTGTAATTTACGGTAGGCTAATGACAACTAAAGCTAACGATTTTGTAGGAGAAAAAAACAAGCCCTAAATGCTTCTTGCCAAAGAATTTCGTCCTGAGTTGCGGTCAATCAGCCTATTGTCTCAGCCTAAAGGCTGAGGACAAGCTGCGCTCCTTGTGGTTGCGGTAGTTGACTGTTACTGGTTTTTCGCGGAAGTTGACTGACGCAGAGGATATCTTATCCTATCCCAAGGCATCTGGCCTTAAGTCAAGTGTAGGTATATCATGCGGTTGAATTGGTTTTTACCTCCTCAATCAGCTAAGCTAAACTCAGACAATTTATCGCTGTTTACTTTCCACAAGTAAGTGACGGACGCTAAACTGCAATCAGATTCGATCGGGGTGCCATCAGCTGTATCATTATAAATCTACCAGGGACTACTACCTCCTTAAGCAGAATGATCGGGGATCGTCTACTAACGGTTGCTCAAACGGATACCCTTATCCAGTTAAACCTGGATAGTTCGCATCTTCATAAATTTCAAGCTATTATTTATAAGTTTCTGCTGGGCATTGTCAAGGAATCGTCTCCAGAGGCTGTACTGCGAGAATTTCGACAGTTATTTATCTATCAGGTGGATTGTTCTAATACAGACGCGCTTAATGCCCTATATAAAATTGTTCTTGACAAGAATGAGGCGGAATTTAGAAATACACTCAAGCGGTCTTGTTATATTCTGATTAACAACTGGGATGCAAGCAGACAACATAAGCCGATCCAAGAATTAATTAAACTATTTGCCGAAAAAAAAATAAATGTAGATACTACATCTGGGACTTTAGATTGCGTCAGAACTTGGCTAAACAATTTCGCTAACAGCAAGGACTATGAAGATCTGAAGCTATTTGCTTCGCGCTACGATATTCAATCAGAGTGGGCGCATCGCTATACATCTTATCTTTTGGTGCCTCAGTATATCAATCTAAATAATCCGATAGAACAACGGGAAGCTGCTAGAGCCCTTGCGAAGCGATTGAAAGATAAGTTTAAATTCGATCTGGCGATGTACACAGCTCATTCTCAGTCCCCTCTAGCTAAGGATACTAAGCTTCAAAAACCCAACCCTACAGGTTTGGGGGATGATGTTCTGCGTCTTATTAAGGCAATTGTGGCTAAACGCGGCCCATTTAGCTATGCAAATTTGGCAAATATTTTTGTTAAACAAACTCAAGATGTAAACTACAATTTTTTTAAACATAGTTTGAATAAATATTTACTATTTTCGGTGACAAATAAAACTTTTGTTAATGCTTTTCAGAAAAATATGTCTGAGAAATTGTACGTGCTTTATGAAGAGCATAATGAAGAGATAGTGAATGACGCCCTGAGACTGAGAACTTGTAATCGGGTGATTGAATATTTAACAACTGAAAATAATCGAGAACCATCTGGGTTATTTGCTTTACTTCTGTCTCAAGGGAATCCACTGACTTTAGTAGTAATTCTGCTGAAAGTAATTTTGATTTCACCGAACTCTCGCACTCATTTAGAAGCTAATATTGCCGCTTTGATACAGTACTATCAAAAATTCCCTGAAATAGAATGTAAGTGGTTGATTACTTTCTTGGAAATATTTAACATTACGTTTGCAATTTTTGCTGAAAATGTTAAATATAATTTAATTCAAATGTCACAAAATAATGGTTCTAGCAACCAGTTCAATAGGACTCTGGATGACTGTAGGATTTTTTCGCAACTCAAGGAAGATACAAACTTGGAAACCGCTGATGAGGAGGTGCGGCTAGAGGAAACGATCTAGGTTAACGATTAGCTGTTAAACGTGATTCGAGGAAAATTAGTGCGGCACCGATCGCTTCCGCTAGAATACTGACGAGGCGGTAAAGGGCGACAGCGCTGAGGATGAGACCGGGTGAAAAGCTGCGATCGAGAAGCGCGATCGCACTTGCCTCGAAAACCCCGATACCCCCCGGTGCGCCTGGAACCACCAACCCCAACAGCCATGCTAAGCTAAAAGCGCCCAACAGCACAAAGATCTGGCTGGGATTTACCTCTTGTACCGCCTGCCAGGTAAACAAAAAACCGATACCCCGCAGACTTAAAAAGCCCATCTCTCCTAACAAAGGCAGCAGAGGATAGCGTTTCATTCTGAAAGTACTGGTATCAAACGTAGCAAAGCCTTTTGCTTTGCCCTTCAACCTACTCACCGATTGAATTAGCGGGTTCAAAATCCACGGATGAACTCCTAGCAAAACTGCTGCCAGACCGACAAATCCCAGCCAGCGGAAAGGATCGGGTAAGCCTGCTTGTATTGGCAGGGCAGTAATTAGGGCAACGAGTAGCCCAGAGGCAGCCATCAACAGCTGTTCCAATAACACGCTAAGGGTAGCAGTACCTGGGGAGATGCCTGCATCGATCGCAGCCTTTATGCGTCCGTAGAAATGCCAAACATTTCCGGGTAAATACTTAGCAATATTCGTTTTTAAGTAAACTTGGACACTCCAGACACCGCCGATCGGGCGATCGAGTTCCCGGAGAATCCAACTCCACACCCAGCCAGACCAGATGTGAGCTAGTAGGGTGACACCGATTGCTAAAGCCAAACTTGCCCATCCCACAGCGCTAATCCGAATCGCCGCCACCTCAGCAGCGCGATCCTTGAGTACCTTAGCCAAAAAAAATAGCGTCCCGCCTACGATCGCTAAGCGTAAATAGGGTTGCAGGCGCGATCGGATTTGCTTCATAAAATTTGCGATTTAACAATATAGCTATAGTCAGATATGTTAGGACAGTATTGAGCTATTCCCCGCAAGGAAGCAACTGTATTTGCACGGCTGACCTTCCACTTTGCGATAACAACGGTGAACAGCCGAGTATGCGAGTTTTTGCTGGCAAAATTTTAAATCTACCCAACAAATTATAAACTTCAGTAAATCCGTAGAGGTATGGTTTCTACGTCTTCAGTGAGAGTACGGAGAATGGTAGGTTTCTAGCTGGAGATTGATACAAGTTCTGTTTTCAAACCGTAAGCTTATCAATAGTGATGCTTACTTAGCGTTTGTAGAGGCGAAGCAAACAAGTGTGAAAATCTACATTTTGAGTGATAAATTGTTGCTCGAATGCGGAGCCCCTACCCTTAACTCAACTCATTTAATTGTTTGCAACAACCTGTAGAGATTTCAAAAACAAGGAGAAACTTTTACCATGAAACGTTCTAATTTGTCCAAAGCTGTTGGCGCTGGCATTCTGAGTTTGAGTCTAGCTACGCTGCCTGTAGTTCTGCCCGCTTCTGCCCAAACCGATACAACTCCCAATAGAACCAATACAACTACCGATTACAACAATCGCAGCCAAGGCGTTGACGCTGAAAGAGGCGATCGCGATTTTGATTGGGGCTGGTTAGGTTTGCTGGGCTTGATTGGTTTAGCCGGATTGGCTCGCCCCAAACGCGAAGAACCCGTGCGTTATCGCGAACCTGATGAAGTGAGCCGCCCAGGCGCTCGCTTCTAATAGATTTATTACCACAAATCATAACAGTTAAGAGGGCTTTAGGAATTTGAACTAAAGCCCTCTTTAATTAATTAAAGCATCTTATATCTTTCTAAGGATAGAAACTTTTGACCAGAGGCGGACGCAAAGATGAGACTTCTGCTAGATGAAGGTTGCGGTATTTTCTGATTATAGTGAACAAAGTTGGATGAAAAAATGGAGAATTTTGTGAAACAGGTTGCTACTTTTCTTAAAAAGTGCGACAGCGCCAAGTATTGAGCGTATTTTTAGTTGAAAGATAAGGCTAATAAAGGCCCAACTCGATCTGAGTAGCAATCTAACCCAGCTAAGAGATAGTACCGCATTCGATCGGTTTGAAATTATTCTCTTGGTCAACTCACAATTTTTTCAACTTGTTGTCTGTAATTAGCACTTATATACAGCTAATTAGCTCGACATCCAAATTTACTTAAAACACAGAAAGGAGTCTTTCGATGAACAACGCGATCTCTTTGATCAAGCGCCTGAATTTCGTCCAAGTTTTAACAGTTTTTTTTGCAGGCATCATACTATTCGTCAGCACTGCCTGCGGTAGTCCTAGCGTGCAAGCCAAGGGTCTAAACAATCCCCGCCTAGAAGTGCCTAAAGAGGCTGTAACTAATAATTACGAAGGTGGGATGAACGATTATAGCGATGTCGATCCTCGATTAGACACTTCAGCCGCAAACAAAAAAGCCGATCGTCTGATCGAAAGTGCTGAGCATAATTTGACTGCCAGGACTGGCAATCCCGCAGAAGCCATCAAACGTGCAGTTAACGATGCACCTGATAGTGCTAAAGAAGCGGGTCGGAATGTGAATCAAGCAGCTGGAAACTTTGCTGATAAAGCTGCGGATTCCGCTAAGGATTTTGCTGCCGGTACTCGCCGAGGAGTAGAAAACATCAAGGAAAATACTCAAGATGCCGCCAAGGATGTGGCTAAGAGTGCTGAAAAAGCCAAACATCGCGCTGGGGAAGCTGCTGATAATACCAAAGAGACTCTAGACAAGGTATTTAACAAGGACATGGATTAATTTGTCCAAAAACTGAATTCTCAATTCAGGTTCCTTAAGTAGCCAATTAAATCAGGGAAGTTTGACTATAACCAAAGCCAACTTCCCTGATTTTTGTCATGCCGTTAGTTGCAATTCCCGTGTTTAGACCTTGGGATTGACAATAAACTCATTTATGACTGTAGGCTCACGACTGACGATCGCACTCGGATTAGCTTCCAGTTGCGGCTGGCTGTAAGGTTCGATACCGTAGGTAATCACGCGCAGCTGTTGTGTTTGCCGATCGATCTCAAATTCATTCCAGCCATAGTAGTGAGCTGCCACATAACTGCCGCTAAGCAGATTAGCATCAATTTGCCCATTAGCTATAGCTAAATTGTTATCTAACCCAATAGGGTCATATCCCAAGGGGATAATCCGATTATCTATAACCTGCTTGACAAAAGCGTCTTTTTGTGAAACATCGGTCAGCGCATTATACCGATCTTTTTCTGATTGGGGGAGAACAGCATTCGGTGTAAATGCCACTGTTGCTGGCCCAAACGGGGCGGCAAATGGCCCTTGCCCAATATTTAACTGAATAGCCACAGGATTCGTCATCACATCAATTACATCTGTGGCGATTTGGGGTTGGCCAAATCCCTCTTGATAGGTAACGTTATTGGTCACAAAACCGTGAAAATCTCCGGTGACAAAGACAACATTTTTGATGTTGTTTTGTTGAATGAAACGGAGCAGATCTGTGCGCTCAGCAGCATAACCTTCCCAGCGATCGCCTGCAACCGGAATCCCAAAGTTCTGGATCGGGTCTGTTGACATGATAAATTTCCAAGTGACACCAGCATTTTGGGTTGCCAGTAAATCGTTCTTTAAGTCCTGAAGTTGCACTCCTCCCAGTAGAGTGCGGTTAGGTTGAAAGACATCGCTCAGAAACTGATTAACAGTAGCTTGGTCTGAAGTTTCTGGGATACTTCTCAGCGGATTATCTCGGAAAGAGCGCAAATCTAGCATAAACATGGCCGCATCGCTGCCGAAGGTATTAAAGCGATAAAGCTTTTGCTCATTAGCCGTGCGGAGGTCGCCAGTTTCGCTGTAGAAATCATTCCGTACAGGGTTGTATGCCTGAAAAGCTTGCAAAGCGCGATCGAACACAGGCGTGTCATTGACAAAGCCTTCCCCAGTCCCAAAAATTCCCTCCTTCTGAGGAGAAACTGCTGGTGCTGCACCTCCGGCGAAGTCATTTGTCAGTTCGTGGTCATCCCAGGTGGCATAGGTGGTAGTGGTAGCCTGGACGTTAGCCCAGGAATTGATGCCATAACGCTGGGCGTAAACTTCATTGTGCTTGGTGTTAAACTCGATCGCAGTTTTCGGTTGTCTGACTCCCGGTAAATCTGGAGATAAGTCGTCTACATAGGCGCTGTCACCTATGCGAGCGAAAAAGTCGAGGTTGCGTCCGGGTGCATTTGCGATCGCCGGAAACGGAGCGAGTTGACCCTGCCAGTCACCAGCCACCCCAAACCGCAAACCAGCACGAGTTCCCAACCCAGCTGGTGTCCGAAACTGTCCCGCCAAAGTTGTGCCTGCTGCGTCCCTCACCCGATAAAAGTATTGGGTTCCAGGAGTTAAATTCGTTACCTGTACCTTAATGGGTACAGTGGGGTCAGTGGTGAGATTGCTTAAAGTTCCCAGAATATTGCCAAAATTCGAGTCAGTCGAGTACTCAAAAGTAACTGTGCCGGGAGCGGTGCTGCGCGTCCACAACACAGTTGATGTCTGTGTTGTATCCCCAGCCGCTACACCATTAGGCAATGTCGATCCACGCGGGTCGATAAACGGAGTAAATTGGCGTCCTTCTGCCGCACCAAACTCCACATAGTGTTCTATGCCGGTGAGTTCGTCTCTTCCAACGGCAGCAGCAACATCTGAATTTTTAGCTAAATAATAGTTGGGGTTAAATAAGGAACTAGGGTTGCGACCCTCAAATTCACCAAACTTAGCGAAGTGTTCTATTCCCGTGAGACCGCCCGAACTAACCGCTGTTGCCACGTCCGAATTTTGAGCTAGATAATAAGCGGTATCGAATAATACAGTGGGGTCGCGACCTTCGATTTGACCGAAGCGGATGAAGTGGTCAACCGCTGTAATTTCCCCTCTTCCTACTACCGCCTCAACATCCTGGTTGGTGGCAAGATAATAGGCGGTATCAAACAAAGCAGTGGGATTGCGCCGTTCATTTTTGCCGAATTTAATGAAGTGATCGTAGCCATTGGTGAAGATGCCGCCAGCAACCGCCTGTGCGACATCTTGGTTCCGATCTAGATAAAACTTTTCGTCAAATAGGGTGGTGGTATCTAACATAAACTTAAAAGCTTAATATTTTAGGTTGGCAGGCTCTAAAAATAAATACTTTTATTTATTTCTAGCCAACCTAGTATTACAAAACATAAATGTTTTGTCAAGCTTCTGGTTATTGTTAGTTGTCAGTGGTCAGTGGTCAGTGGTCAGTGGTCAGTGCTTTGGCAGCAGGTAGGTTGTTGCGCTTTAGAGATCTTTGAGCGCGGCATCGCAACAACTTACCTATTATCCATTCCGAACAATATCCAAGGGAACTAACTAGCAACTTAAGTTAATAAATATTAGCAGACATGGCAGCGCTTGTAACCAGCGTCGCCTCCCAAAATCTGACTTCTGGAAATAAAAATTTTTCGGATTTTTTGTTATATTACCGTATATTTAGTTAACTCCTGACACCAACCGCTCTCAATCAGTTCACCCTCAATCTTAAGAAATAATTATGCTGACCGATCGCGAGCTATTTAACGAGAATTTTTATCGCGCCACAAATCCAGACGTGGTAGCCGCCATCTCAACAGGACAGTTTTCCAGTGGGTTTGACCACTTTATCAGGTTTGGTGAATTTGAGAGGCGAAACCCCAGCGCTTTTTTCGATAGCAGCTATTATCTGCAACAAAACCAGGATGTTGCAGCAGAAGTCACAGCAGGTAGAACAACCGCATTTGAACATTTTATCTTGCGCGGTCAATTAGAACGTCGCAATCCCAATCCCCTCTTTGACACGAGTTTTTATCTTACCAATAACTCGGATGTTGCTGCTGCCACAGGAGATCGGCTTACGGGTGTAGAACACTTCGTCAAATTTGGTGCCAAGGAGCTGCGTAACCCCAGTCGCTTCTTCGATGCTAGCTTTTATTTCAACCTAAACCCAGATGTTGCCCAAGCAGGACAAAGAGATGAAATTACTGGGGTAGAACACTACATCGAGTTTGGTCAGTTTGAGGGTCGCATTCCCCGTCGCCTGTTCAGTGAGATGTTCGTTTTTGGCGATAGTGTCTCAGACGATGGCAATATCTTTGCTTTCACAGGAGGCGCTGTTCCAGCAAGTCCACCCTACTTTAACGGACGTTTTAGCAACGGCCCAATTTGGGTGGAAGATCTTGCCCCTACGCTGGGATTAACTGTCAATCCTAACACCAACTTTGCCTTTGGCGGTGCCTTATCGGGAACTCAGAATACCGGCAACATTCAGGGTGGGCTATCTTTGCCGGGATTGCAGCAGGAAATCGATAGTTTTGTCGCCGCTAATCAGGCGGGTGCAGATTCCAATGGGCTTTATGTGGTATATGCCGGTGCGAATGATTATCTTGGCGGCGGATCGACAGATTTTGCGGCGACGGTTAATAATCTGGCTAGTGCTGTAACAAAACTCGCCGCAGTAGGTGCGAGAAACTTTATGGTGCCCAATCTGGCAAACTTGGGCGCAAGTCCGGGAGTAGCGGCTAGAGGGCCAGAAGCTCAGCAAGGACTGGCACTCCTGATTAACGCGCATAATAGCACTTTGGCTGCAACCGTGCAAAATTTAGAACAAAATCCGAACATTAACATTATCTCTGTTGATGTTAATACTTTGTTTAGTAATGCGATCGCCAATCCCGCCAATTTTGGTTTCACAAACGTCACCAATAACATCGTACCTGGAGCCGGAACTGACCCTAACGTGAGAAATTTTTCCTTACCGCCAGGGACTGACCCGAACCAGTATCTATTTTGGGATGCGATACATCCTACAGCTCGTGGCCACGAGCTAATTGCACAAACTGCTCTGAAAGCAACTACGGCGATTCCCGAACTGGTAGAAATTTTGTAAGAGAATTTGTGAATTATATCATGTCCGGTAGCATCGTTAATGTAAGAGTGATATCGTCAAATTGTTTGTTGTCATCGGTGGTTTAATTTTTACCACAGATGAAGACAGATGAACACAGATGAACACAGATAAGAGGGGGATTTTTTTTGGCAACCGATGCCACCGGACATGATATCACTCATGATTTTGAGAATACCAAGTTTGCAACGCTAGTCGATGTACTTCTCGCCAACTAACATTATTTCCCTTTGCCAATGCGGCACAATCTTCGTATTCTGGTTGCACGTTTGTAATGACACCACCGCTACCAGATACTTTGACGCGGACTTCACCGTAAGGCGTCAGCACGCGCTGAATTTCCCTCTGCAAAATAGCTCTGATTTGGGTAGAACGGCGAATCCCTAATGTTGTTGTTTCCCGGAATAAAACTGTTTCACAAGTTTGTCGATCTTCTGGATGACAGATAACTGTTAATAACACACCTTGGCGCGATTTTTTCATGACAATCGGCTGGGTAAAAATATCTAAAGCACCGGCTTCAAATAAAGCATCAAATGTGTATGCGATCGCCTGCGGACTCAAATCGTCAATTTGCGTTTCCAATACCGAAATCGTTTCTTGTATTGTGGGGTGGGCATCTTGCCCGCCTTTTTCCTGTTGCGCCTGTTCCACAACAGTTTCGCCGATCCAAAGTCGCAAGATATTGGGAATCGGTAAGTTCCGGGAACCTGCGCCCAGTCCAATGCGGTGGATACTCATCTGGGGTGGGGGGCCAAAGCTAGTGGCGAGAGTGACTGCGATCGCAGTACCTGTAGGCGTACACAATTCCTTATCAATCCCGTTGCTGTAAACCGGCACCTGGCGCGACTCCCACAATTTCAGCACGGCAGGTGTTGGCACCGGCAACAGTCCGTGCGCCGCCCGCACCGTACCGCCACCAGTGGGCATCGCCGAACAATAGAGTTGGTCAATTCCCAGCCAATCCAATCCCAAGCAAGTACCGACAATATCCACTAGAGCATCGGTCGCCCCAACCTCGTGGAAATGCACTTGTTCTGGCGCTATACCGTGAACGGCACCTTCAGCTTCTGCCAATTTGCGAAAAATCGCCAAAGAAGCAGCTTGCGCCCGCACGGGCAACTTAGCCGCCAAAATCAAAGCCTCTATTTCTGGCAGATGGCGTCCGTGGTGGTGAGAATGACCGTTACCGTGGTGATGGTGACGATCTTCTGTTAAATCCACATGGACTTTAGTTGCTTGCTGACCGTTGCGGTGAACGAGTTCTGCGCGTAACTTGTACTCGTGGGAAATGCCCAAAAGGTTGAGCTTTTCGATCGCATACTCCAGGGGAACACCGGCATCGACGAGTGCCCCCAAACACATATCACCGGCAATCCCAGCAGGACATTCAAGGTAAGCTAGCTTGTTCATTGGTTATAAGACTAAGGGCTATAAAAGTCAAAAGTCAAAAGTCAAAAGTCAAAAGGGACTATAAAAGTCAAAAGTCAAAAAGGGGCGAGGGAAGAGGGAAGAGGGAAGAGGGAAGAGGGAAGAGGGAAGAGGGGAAAAAGCACTGTACCTGATTCGATCGCTTGGAGGCTATAAATAAATAAATGTGATAGTGCCAGAGCCGGAAAAAATTTTCGATAATCTAAAAGATTGTAGACTATTAGCCGCTACTCAAACTCTGCTAACCGTTAGGCTAGTCCGACTGCTGCACGGGCATTCCAGCTGGTCGCCCCTGCCAAGGTTCCATCCAGGCAAAAATTTATGGCTACGATTTACACAATTCATCCTGAAACTCCCCAAAGCCGGAGTATAGAGCAAATTAAGGATGCCCTTAAGGATGGGGCAGTGATGCTGTATCCTACCGATACCGTCTATGCGATCGGCTGCGACCTTTATGTCAAGTCGGCAGTGGAAAGGGTAAGGCGGATTAAGCAGCTATCCAACGACAAGCCACTGACGTTCCTTTGTTCTTCTCTATCCAATGTTTCCACCTATGCTTGGGTGAACGACTCCGCCTATCGAACTATGAAGAGTTTGATTCCAGGGCCATACACTTTTATACTCCCGACAACTAAGTTAGTGCCTCAGCTAGTAATGAGTCCCAAGCGCAAAACTACTGGGATTCGCGTCCCGAATCATCAGGTATGCTTAGCTTTGTTAAATGCACTGGGCAATCCCATTATTTCTACTTCGGCTCACGTCCTGGACGACGAAGAGTATGCGCCGATGCCGGGGGTGGAAACGAATGGCTTCTTCTCGCGGGTGGAACTGTTTGACCATTTGGCAAAACTCGTGGATGTGATAGTGGACAACGGTCAGGAACCGGGATATGAAGGTTCGACAATTCTGGATCTGACGGGAGAAGAACCGATTGTAGTGCGGCAGGGATTGGGATGGGATGAAGTTGCGGCTTGGGTTGTCTGAGTGAAACGCTATATCTACTTACGCTTTTGTTGGCGCTTTTACCCCTAAATGTAGAGCCAATTCATGAATTGACTCTACATCTGTAGTGGATGAGGCGATAAAATGCCTAAGTCATAATAAAGAAGCTGTGAAGAAAAAAATGTTAAGTGTTAAGTAAGAGTGAAGTTTTATTTTTTATCAGTCTTTAGTTATTTCTAGAAATGACGAATGAGAAATGAATAATGAACCAGTTGGCTGAGTGTCCACTCGGATAGATGGTGGCGCTGTCAACTGGACAAGGTGCTAGAGCCTAGAGTCGAAATGCCTAAAAGTCTTTCACAACAAAGGATTCGTCGGTTTTGTTTGGCTCTGGTAGGGGCATTTCGCTTCATCAGCCCCAAGATCTGATTTTTGACCAATGAGAGAACAGGGACACCGCGTTAACTGCGGCAAATCTTAGCTGCCTAGAGTTTAAATGTAGGCGGTTGAAGCAACGCGGGTTGCACACAACTACCTCACTTCTCATTAAACTCTCAGTTTGCCACAGTGGCATCTCCCAGGACAGTTATGAAAACCAGATATACGAATTCCTCTACCTCCACCCTAGAAGCTTTACCGGAATGTACCGATATGAATGTTCGCCCTTCAAAGCAAGAGTCCGAAATGGATAGGGAAACTCTCGCCCAAGAAATCGTGAAAGAATTACAGGCACTAATCCAGTCTGAAGGCGGGGTAAAAACATCGATCGCCTCTTTGGGGACAGTGGCAGACCGAATTGCTAAAGAGGTAGAAAGAATTTGCCGCCAAAGTTCGCGCATCCAAAAATCGGGCGAAATTCGTTCTTGGCAACTGAACTTGGCGCGGCATCGGTTGCAAAAGTGTCTGACATACTACAATCTGGGTGCCAAACAAGGTCGCATCGAACTGCACAGTACTCTGGGTGCGATCGTTTATCGCTACGTTACACCGATGCGTCAGCAATTAAGCTTCCAAGGTCGCTATCACTTGATCGAAGACTTCTTACAAGGCTTTTTTATGGAGTCTCTCAAAACTTTCCGCAGAGAAACAGAACTCCCCCAAGACTATACTCCTCGCACTTCGCTGGAAGTTGCCGAGTACTTATCATTTACCGAACAATATGCCAGACGCCGGATTAATCTGGGCAAGAGTGCCTCTCAACAGTTAATTGTACTGCGTGCCCAAGCTTTTTCCCGCCGCCAGCCAGCAGAGACGACGATGGATATGGAACTGGCTGCCGAATCTCCGAAAAGTGAAGAGGCTCAAACTCAACGACGCGACCCTGCAATGCAGCAGGTGCGTGCTTCTATGGTAACCCAGACCATAGATCCGACTCTTGCGGTGTTGCGCGATCGCCTAATCTCGGAATTGATACAATACCTAGAATCCCAAGGTCAATCCGATTGCATTGATTATCTAACCTTAAAACTCCAAGACCTCTCTGCAATGGAAATCGACGAAGTGTTGGGTTTGTCTTCCCGTCAGCGCGACTACTTACAACAGCGTTTTAAGTATCATGTCGAAAAATTTTCCCGCATCCACCAATGGCAATTAGTGCATGAATGGTTAGGTGCGGATCTGGATCGAAAGCTGGGGATGAACACTCAGCAGTGGTCAGCGTTTTGGCAGAAACTTACGCCACAGCAGCAGCAATTGTTGCAACTCAAACGCGACGGCGTTAGCGATCGCGCGATCGCCACTACCCTTAAATGGACTCCCAAACAAGTCGAAAAGCGTTGGTCTCAGCTTTTGGAACTAGCTTGGCAAGTTCGTAACAGCAGTACTTCTACCCCCAAATCGTAATGGGAAGTTGTCCCGGCAATAGTTTGATGGCCGTACAGGCGCGTGCGATCGCGTCTGTACTTAAGTGTTAAGTGTTATCCCCCTTGTCTTATTAAATTTTTTTTGCTTTTCTTAGACTTTGCATTCCTTTTTATATTTAAGTTTAGTTAAGATAAAATATTTTCTTAGTTTTTATGTAATCTTAAATACAGAAGCCTATTTTACTAACTAGCTTCGACTCTGATTGTGGACAAACACAGCCCCCAGTCAACGGTCATTTTCAACGATCGCAAAACGAATTTCTGGGACATCCACTCGCGTCGAGAGGATGCCTCTAGACCGTTTATGGCTACTTTTAAATTACCAACTCGTCATCGATCCTGTCTTCAGTAATACTGTTTATTAACCTCACACTAAGCATATTTTACTAATCCTTTAGCAATCAAAAAAACAAAAGCAATGTTCACCCTTCCTGGTTACCAAATTTCACCATTTCCCATTCACGAAGGTGCGAAAACCTTAATTTATCGGGTTTACAGAGAACATGATAAATCAGCGGCGATCGTCAAAACCCTTAAAGCTGAGTATCCTACTCTAGAAGAAATCACCCGCTTGCGGCATGAATATAAAATACTCCAATCTTTAGATCTAGAAGGAATTGTCAAAGCACGTAGTTTAGAAAACCATAAAAACGGTCTAGCCCTGATTTTGGAGGATTTTGATGGAGAATCACTCAAAGACTTGATCGTCTCTCAAAAAATCCCACTACTATCCTTTCTTTCCATTGCAATTCAGCTATCATCAATCCTTTCAGAATTGCATCAAAACAATATTATTCATAAAGACATTAAGCCACACAATATTCTCATAGACCCCAAAAAATGGTCAGTTAAAATCATTGATTTCAGCATTTCCACGCGCCTTGCCAGAGAAACCACGACGCTGGGCAATCCCAACTTGCTAGAAGGCACACTAGCTTATATGTCGCCAGAACAAACAGGGCGGATGAATCGGTCGATCGACTACCGCACCGACCTCTATTCATTAGGCGTCACATTCTATGAAATACTAACAGACCAGCTGCCATTTCAATCCACAGACCCGATGCAATTGGTTCACTGCCATATTGCTAAAAAACCGATAACACCCCATCAATTGAATCCAGAAATTCCAGAGGCAATTTCAGATATCGTCATGAAATTGTTAGCCAAAACTGCTGAAGAAAGATACCAAAGCACTCTCGGATTAAAAGCTGATTTAGAAACTTGTTTGGATCGGCTGCTGGCAACTGGCAAAATTGAAAACTTCACTCCCGGTCATATCGATAAATCCGGTCAATTTCTGATTCCGCAAAAACTCTATGGACGGGAAGCAGAAGTCACCCAACTGTTAGAGGCTTTTGAGCGCGTAACGGATAATTCTCAATCCAAAATCCCAAATCCCAAATCCCAAATTGAGCTGATACTGGTAAGCGGTTACTCAGGTATTGGTAAGACTTCAGTAGTGAATGAAGTTCATAAACCCATTGTCGGAGCCCGTGGTTATTTTATTGCTGGTAAGTTTGACCAGTTTAAGCGGAATATTCCTTATGCTGCTTTGATTCAAGCATTTCAGGAATTGATGCGGCATCTATTAACAGAAAAATCTGCGAAACTAGCGATTTGGAAAGAAAAAATATTAGACGCACTTGGACAAAACGGCCAGGTAATTATTGATGTAATTCCCGAAGTTGAGAAGATTATCGGCACACAGCCCGACGTGCCGCAGATGGGGCCATCCGAATCCCAAAATCGCTTTAATCGGGTGTTTCAAAAATTCATTCAGATATTTACCAAACCAGAACACCCGCTTGTCATTTTTATGGATGATTTACAGTGGGCTGATTCAGCTTCTTTGAAGTTAATTCAGAACATAATGACTGACTCAGATCTGAAATATCTGTTGATGATTGGCGCGTATAGAGATAACGAAGTCAGTCCAACGCATCCCACTATTCAGACTATAGAGAAAATTCAACAAGCTGGAACAGTTGTCAATAATATTGTAATCCATCCTTTGGATTTAAACCACGTCAGCGAATTAATAGCCGATACTTTAGGGGTATCCCTGACGATGCCGTCTCCCAGTTCGAGTCAAGCCCTTTCTCGAAAAAACGGTATTTTTACACTGGCTGAACTACTTTTCAATAAAACTCAAGGTAATCCATTTTTCTTAACTCAGTTGTTGCAAACTCTAGCCTCCGAAAAGCTATTGACTTTTGACTTCAATGAAGGACGCTGGCTTTGGAACATTGAGCAAATTCAAGGTTGCGGAATACAGGATTATAACGTCGTAGAACTGGTTGCTAGAAACATTAAAAAACTCTCAGATGAAGCAATCTCCATCTTAAAATTAGCCGCCTGCATTGGCAACCAATTTAATTTAGATGTTCTTGCCATAGTCAACCAAAAGTCCCTTGTAGACACTGCCAACGATTTGTGGGAAGCGCTGCAAACTGGTTTGATTCTGCCTCTGAACAATGCCTACAAAATTCCTTTGGCTGTCAGCGATAAACAGTCCGTATTCACTGGCTTTGAACAACTAAATACTGACTCCCAACAACCGACAATTTCCTACAAGTTTATTCATGACAGGGTGCAGCAAGCCGCGTATTCACTAATTCCTGATGACCAAAAGAAAGCTACCCACCTAAAAATTGGTCAATTGCTATGGCAGAAGACAGCTAAATACGCACTGGAAGAAAATATCTTTGATATTGTCAACCAACTAAACATTGGTGTTGAACTCGTCACGCAGCAGCCAGAAAAAGATGAACTGGCGAAACTAAATCTGACAGCTGGCAAAAAAGCTAAATCAGCCACGGCGATAGAAGCCGCCGTCAAGTATTTAAATGTTGCTTTAGAACTTCTAAGAGAGTCTAGCTGGGAGAGTGACTATGAGTTCACGCTCAACCTGTATGTAGAAACGGTGGAAGCTGAATATCTCAACACTAACTACGAAAGCGGAGCCGCGCTTTCTGAGATAGTTTTGCACAAAGCCAAAACCCTGCTTGAAAAAGTCCCCGTGTATGAGACGAAAATCCTGTTTTATATTTCTCAAAATAAGCTACAAGAAGCCATAGATACGGCGCTCCAAGTTCTGAAAATGCTAGGTGTTACGCTATCGCCAAAACCTAGCCCCCTGAATATTATTGCTGAATTGATTCATACCAAATTGACTTTGGGAAGAAAACGCATTGAAGATTTAAGCTACCTTCCTGAAATGACCGATTCTGATAAGCTGGCGGCGATGCGGATCTTAAAAACTGTTGCGGCTCCTGCATTTATTGCGAATCCGGCGATTGGATTGCTGGTGATCTTAACAATGGTCAGGCTCTCGATCAAATATGGCAATTCGCCTATAGCCGCTTTTGCCTATGTTTTTTATGGCATGATTCTCTGTGGAGCGATGGGAGATATCGAATCGGGATATAAATTTGGTCAACTGGCTTTGAATCTGTTGGAGCGGTTTAACGCTAATTCACTCAAAGCTAAAGTCATTAGTATGCTAAACGGTTATATTATACCCTGGAAAAATCATGCTAGGGAAACCATAGAACCTTTGCCAGAAGCAATTCAAAGTGGGCTAGAAACCGGGGATATAGAATATGCTGGTTATAGTGCTACAACATATTGTCTGGCAGTATTTTGGACAGGCGAACATCTGGAAATTGTCGATCGCACCTATGGACAATATATTTCTCTCATGCAGAAACTCAAACAGGAGTTTCTAATATTTTACAAAAAGATCTGGAGACAAGCAGTATTGAATTTACAAGGCTTGTCGTCAGATAAATGCCTTTTAATAGGGGAGAGTTTTAACGAAGCAGAAATGCTGCCTTCCTTAATTGATGCCAAAAATTATACTTCGCTTTTTGCGGTATATCTGGCCAAATTAATGCTGTTTTATTTGTTTAAAGATTACAGTCAGGCTGTTGAAAGTGGTGAATTGGCGGCGAAATACGTACAATCTGCGGGTGGTATGATGCTGCCTGCGGAATACAATTTTTACTATTCTCTGGCTCTACTAGCTCGGTATCCCCATGCCTCGAAAAAAGAGCAAAGACAAGCTCTGAAACAAGTAGGATTGCATCAAAAGAAAATGAAGAAATGGGCTTTCCATGCGCCCTATAATTTTGAGCATAAGTACCTGCTAGTGGAAGCAGAGAAGGCGCGAGTTTTGGGTAAAGATGTGAAGGCGACGGACTATTATGAAAAAGCGATCGCCAAAGCGAAAGCACAGGGATACATCCAAGAAGAAGCGCTAGCTAATGAGCTGGCAGCAGAATTTAACTTTTGCCTTGGTAGAGAGAAGATAGCACAAACTTATTTGACCGAGGCATACTATGGATATATTCGCTGGGGAGCAGAGAGCAAAGTAAAAGATTTGTCAGCAAGATATCCTGATATTTTCGATCGGCTACTTGCTAGAGAAAACCCAGATATAGATGTCACTAGGACAACAACTTATACGACGGGAGGGAATGCGACGGCGCTGGATTTAGCCACGGTGATGAAAGCATCGCAGGCTATTTCTTCTGAAATTGTTCTCGACCAGTTGCTAGATAAGTTGATGCAGATCGCGATCGAGAATGCTGGAGCTAGAAAAGGCATCCTCTTCTTGCGTTCCCAGGCAGATCCTGGAAACGAGGCAGGCAAATTCGTTCTGGTAGCGGAGGGCTGTGTCGAGAAAGGCAAAGTCCTAGTGCTGCCATCAGTTCCAATTGATGAGCGTCCCGATCTGCCGGTTTCTGTAATCAACTATGTGGAAAGAACTGGCGAAACGGTGGTGTTAAATAATGCGACTGTTGAGGGTATTTTTACGACGGATACTTATATTCTCAGAACTCAACCGAAGTCGATTTTATGTATGCCGATTCTCCAGCAAGGTAAGCTAAGAGGGATTCTTTATTTGGAGAATAACTTGACGGCTGGAGCTTTTACCCAGCAGCGCTTAGAAGTATTGAAACTATTAGTAGCTCAAGCGTCCATTTCTCTGCAAAATGCGGGTTTCTATGAGGAATTGCAATCTTATTCCTCGCAACTGGAGAAGCAGAATGTGGCTTTACAAAAATCGGAAGTACGGGAAAAAGAAAAAGCTCAGCAACTGGAACAATCTTTGTACAAGTTGCAACAGACGCAAGCTCAACTTGTTCAGACTGAGAAGATATCCAGTTTGGGGCAACTGGTGGCGGGTGTGGCTCATGAAGTGAATAACCCGGTTGGTTTCATTGCTGGCAATTTACAGCACGCTACTAACTACGCGGAAGACTTGTTCAATCACTTGCGACTCTATGAAAAGCACTATCAGAATCCACCAGCCGAAATCCTGCAAAATGCAGAGAATATTGACCTGGAATATCTGATGGAAGACTTGCCTTCCTTGCTTCGTTCTATGAAAGTGGGGACCGATCGCATCCGCGAGATTATGCAGTCGTTACGCAACTTTTCACGGGTTGATGAATCGGAGAAAAAGTTAGTTGACATTCACTCTGGGCTAGATAGTACGCTGATGATCCTGCACCATCGCCTCAAAGCTAAGGCAGAACGTTCGCCTATTGAGTTAGTTAAAGAGTACGGTGACTTGCCCCTTGTGGAGTGTTATGTGGGGCAATTGAATCAGGTGTTTATGAATCTGCTTGCTAATGCGATCGATGCTATAGAACAGGACTGTGGGGAAGCGTGTACACTCCACATACCCCGTACACCCTCGATTCGGATTCGTACTGAAGTGATAGACGGCAATAGAGTGGCGATCCGAATTAAAGATAATGGCCCTGGGATGACAAAGGAAGTACTTTCTCGGTTGTTTGACCCCTTCTTTACGACGAAACCAGTGGGAAAAGGCACCGGGTTGGGGTTGTCGATTAGCTACCAGATTGTGGTGGAGAAACACGGTGGGGAGTTGAAGTGCATTTCGGCACCAGGACAGGGGGCGGAGTTTGTGATTGCGATCCGCACAAGTTTGGCGAAGGAAATTCCCGTGCGACAGGAGTCACAACAGCACCTAATGGGGAAAAAGAGCGATTTGGCTTGAGCAGTAGCTGCGGTGGGGGCGATATAGCAGTTGCCTTCTTGCCAAGGGATTGCATAGCACTACCCGTTTTTCTGGCGATGGATGATGGGCAATGTATATTTTTGCTAAGTTAGTCTTATTCTAGTCCCTTAGATGGATTAATTAGCTCATCCACCTTGAAGCGCTTTCTATTATACACTAACCCACGCGACTTGTGAGGCAGTTATGCCAGTCAATGTTCAGACTTCAAATTCAGATCAGCTAGCAAATGGAGAAATATTAGCACTAAAGGAAGTATTCAAGACAATTAACGCAAAGAGCTGTCCGCGTTATTTCAACTTCCATATGCACACTATCTACTCGGATGGCAACTTAAAGCCGGAAGAGTTGATCGAGCAAGCGATCGCGATCGGTCTCAAAGGGTTTGCTATCACAGATCACCACACCGTTGACGGTTACGAGGTGGCTAAAAGCTGCTTAGATCGCCGGAAGAAGCAAATGCACGCCGATGATTCTGACAACGATCTACCTCACCTGTGGACTGGGGTGGAAATCACCTCTAACCTCTTGGGAACTGAAGTTCACATTCTCGGCTATGCTTTCGACCCAGAACACCCCTCTATCCTGACCTATCTGCTAGGTGAGCGTCCCTTGGATGTGGAAGCAGAGGCTGGTAATGCGATCGCAGCCATTCATCAGGCTGGTGGCTTGGCGGTACTGGCTCACCCAGCTCGTTATCGGGTCAAGGCTACCGAGCTGATCCCAGAAGCCGCCCGTCTGGGAATCGATGGCGTCGAAACCTACTACGCCTACAACAATCCCAACCCTTGGCGTCCCAGTCCAGAACAAACCGAACTGGTGCAAAAGTTAAGCGCAACTTACGGATTGTTAAATACTTGCGGCACCGATACTCACGGTCTTAACTTGCTACAGCGCCTCTAGTCTGCAAATATAGCTAGGGGCTAGGGGCTAGGGGCTAGGGACTAGGGAAGAGGGAAGAGGTTACTCCGTAAGGGATTATGGACTTCATGTAACAGTTGGAGTTGGCTTAATCGCCCTGGCGGTTGCTATAATACACAGCAAACTTACGGTTCTAACTGCGATCGATGTTAGAAACCGCCAGTTTGTATCGTCATCAGCGCAAATACACCAACGCTTGTTAAAACTAATAGCGCTCCTAGAGAAAGTGACTGACCCAAATGTTTTGCCGGTTTTGAAACTTTCATGGCTGATTTTTGTTAAAAATTAATGATTTCATCAAAAATAACAGTATTTTTACTGAACAACTCAAAAGTTAAAATTTCTTCAATTACCGTAAAATTTCTTCAAATAACCAGAAGTGTTAACAGCAGCTTTCGTCAGCCTGACCTTTAAAAGGAGTGGTTTGGTCGCCAGCCGGATTCATCAGTGGGTAAATCCAAAATCCAAAATCCTTTCATGGAATGAGGTTGGCTGGCGATGCTGAGGCGATCGTATAAGAGAACACTTTGCCAATTAATTATTCTCAGGCGATCATGGGAACAATAAGGTTGTGAAGCGTGGTGCGCTTGTCAAAGCCTAAGTCTCCAAAAGCAAGGCGCAAGTGAGACTGTGGAACCATGTCAAACCAGGGTGGCTATGAAAATAGAAAAGATATCTATGGGGGGAGAGAAGAGGTGGGGAAGTGGTGCTGTTCGATTGGCGACGCAGATATTTTCGTTGCCGATTCTCGTAGGTAGCTGCGCGATCCTGACTACCCTATGGCTTTGGCAGACAGTGAAAATCCAGGAGCAAACTCAGATTGAGAGCAAAGTTCAGCGCAACGTTCAGTTAGCTGCCGAGACACTAAAAAATGACGTGCAAGCAGAGCTGAAAGTTCCCCTTGTCGGTTTGGGGCAGATGGCAAATCGTTGGCAAAGCCAGGGGAAGCCAACTCGAAGGGAGTGGAAAGCCGCTTCACAAGCTTATATGGACTTCTACCCTAATTGCCAAATCCTACAATGGGTAGACACCTCGTTTGGGCCGCGCTGGACAGTATCGAAAGAAGGAATTGCCGAGCCAGACAGAGAGTTTCACCAAAAAATGCTCGCGGCTTACGACGGTAAGGGGCAAGAGGTTATAGTTGTTCCCTCGATCGGGCCAGAAAGAAGCAAAGAGTTGTGGGTTTATGTTCCTTTGGTTTATGAGGGGCGCAAGTACGGTTTCTTTGTCGCGGCTTATAGCAGGGAAGGCTTGTTAAAAACTATTTTTAACAAAGATATTGTTCCCCAGTACGGGCTAAGCGTGTTTGATGGCAATACGGAAATCTTGAGCCGGAACAAAGCGGATCGCCAAAATGGGGAAGCTTGGCAGCAGGAGATAAATTTTACTGTGGATGGTATGGCTTTGCGATCGCGAATCTGGCCTAGTTCTCAGTTGCTAACTAAAGAACGATCGCAGCTGCCTGACTTGGTACTGGGTACGGGTCTTTTATTATCCGTTGCCCTTACTTTAACATTACACAGCATTCAAACGGCGCAACGACGCAAAAAAGAGGCTGAGGTAGCAAATTTTACCTTATATCAACAAATGAGCGATCGCGAGCGAGCCGAAGAAGCATTGCAGCAATACGTACAGATGATGGATCTGGCGAATGAGGCGATCGTCATTCGGGATTTGGATGATTTAATCATCTATTGGAATTCTGGCGCTGAACGGCTGTACGGCTGGAAAAAGCAAGAGGTAGTAGGAAAATACGTCCACACATTTTTGAAAACGATATTTCCGCAGCCACTGGAGAAAGTTTTGGAAATATGTCTGCGTGAGGGACATTGGCAGGGAGAATTGATCGATACTAAGCGAGATGGCAGACAAATTTCTGTGGCGAGTAGCTGGACTTTGCTGCGGGATAAAAATGGCAACCTTTCCAGCATCCTCGAAATCAACAAGGATATCAGCGAACGCAAACAAATTCTGCAAGCTTTGCAGCAAAGTGAAGAACGGTTCCGCTGCGCTGTTTTTTATGCACCTTTCCCCTCGATCATTCACGCTGAAGATGGGGAAATAGTCGCCATTAACCAAAGCTGGACGGAGTTGAGCGGTTATAACCATAGCGACATTCCGACTATGGCGGATTGGATAGAAAAAGCATATCGAGAAAAAAAGGAATTAATCAAGGCAGATATCGATCGGTTGTATAACATTAATAGTCAACTAGAACAAGGAGAATATGTCATTACCACTTCAAATGGCTCTCAAAGAACTTGGGTTTTTAGTTCGGTTCCCTTGGGTAAACTACCGGATGGAAGACGTTTGGTGATGAGTATGGCTGTGGACATTACCTCTAGCAAGCAGGTACAGGAAGTTTTGCAGCAGTCGGAAGCGCAGATCAGACAAAAGGCAACCGAGCTAGAGGCAGCTTTCCGAGAACTGCGCGATACCCAAGCGCAACTGATTCAAAGTGAAAAAATGTCTTCTCTGGGTCAGCTGGTAGCTGGGGTAGCCCACGAAATCAATAACCCCGTTAATTTCATCTTCGGCAATATCACTCACGCCAGGGAATATACGGAAGATTTATTAAGACTGGTGCAATTATATCAAGATGAATATGCCAATCCCACCGACAGAATCAGAGAGGAAATTGAAGCGATAGATCTAGATTTTCTGATCGCAGATTTGCCTAAACTTCTGGCTTCCATGAAAGTGGGGGCTGAGCGCATTCGCGAGATCGTTCAGTCGCTGAGACACTTCTCCCGGTTAGACGAGGCGGAAAGGAAAGAGGTCGATATTCACGAAGGTATTGATAGTACGCTGATGATTCTACAAAATCGCCTCAAAGGGAGATCGGATCATCCCTCTATTCAAGTAATTAAAGAGTACGGCAAGTTGCCGTTGGTTGAGTGCTATGCTGGACAACTCAATCAGGTATTTATGAATCTGCTTAGTAATGCGATCGATGCGCTGGAGGATTACAATAAAAAGCTAACGATCGAGGAAATTGAGGCTAATCCCAGTACCATCACCATTCGCACTTCCCTGGGGCATGGGAGATGCAGGATTGCGGATAGGGAAGAACAACCTTCAATGCTCAATAGCCAATTTGTGGTAATTCGGATTGCTGACAACGGCGCAGGAATGACTGAAGAGGTACGCAAACAAGTGTTTGACCCGTTCTTTACCACCAAACCCGTCGGCAAAGGAACGGGACTGGGTTTGTCGATTAGTTACCAAATTGTAGTAGAAAAGCATCGTGGCAAATTGGAGTGTTATTCCCAACCGGGGTTAGGAGCAGAGTTTGCGATCGAGATTCCTCTTTATCAGTCTAATTTGAAATAATTACTTGGTTAAACCGTGTTCGAGAGCGTAGCGGACTAATTCGGTGCGGCTGTTGGTGCCGGTTTTGCTAAATAAGCGGCTGACATATTTTTCGACGTTGCGAACGCTGGTTTCTAGACGACGCGCTATTTCTTTGTTCATCAGTCCTTGTGCCACTAAGTCGAGGACGCTTTGTTCTCTTGGGGTGAGGTCTATTTTGATGGATGAAGCAATTTGAGCGATCGCAGGTCGCTGTTTTAATTGTTCCCTAATTTCAGCCAGCTGACGCGCTATTTCGTCCAGGTTAGTGCCTTCTGACGTTTTCTCCGTAGCTGTTCGGCGCTCTAGCAAGTTTTCTACGATCGCTACCAACTCATCCGGGTCGAATGGCTTGGAGAGGTAAGCATCGCAACCGGCATTATACCCTAGAATGCGGTCTTTGGTCATACCTCTAGCGGTCAAAAATACGACTGGCAGCGCCTTGAAGCGGGGGTCTTCCCGCATTTGCTTGAGGAACTGATAGCCATCCACTTGGGGCATCATTACGTCTGTAATTACCAAGTCTGGAAGATGTTGTTGCAGTTTCTGCCAGCCTTCATTGGCGTTAGCAGCAACGTCAACAGTAAAATTGCTATCTTCCAGGTAGGCTTGGACAGCTTCCCGTATTCCGGGTTCATCATCGACCAGTAACAATTGTCCCGACATCTATCTCACCTTTGCACTCTACTATTTCTAAATTTAGCTAAATCGGTAATTCGGTTATCCCCCATTAGGCCGAACTTGACTGATTGTAGTGATTATGATATTCGGTCTAAACTAGCGCTTTTCAGGTGAGTAGGTATGGGAAACCCGGTTTCGCAGAAGTTATACAGCGGCTTGCAGCCCTTATGAAGTACACTCTTAGAAACCCGGTTTCTTGAAGAAACCGGGTTTCTATGTACCGCACTCATCTGAAAGGCGCTGTATCACTCGATCGCACTTTGCCTGACTTCTTGTACAGTTAAGCTAAGCGCCGAAGCTACTTGTTCTACAGTCAAGCCCATTGCCAACAAGCGAGGGATGGCATCCCTTCGCGCCAGTTCAGCTTGTTGTCGCGCCAGAGTTTCAGCGAGTCGTGCTTCTTCGGCAGAAGCGAACGCCTGTTCTGCACTTTCGGCCCTTTGCCGTTCTTGTTCGGCTCTTTGCCGTTCTTGTTCGGCTCTTTGCCGTTCTTGTTCGGCTCGTAAGTGTTCCAGTTCCGCTCTTTCCGAACCTATCAGCAACAAATTCCCCTGCTCGTCCCACCACCGCAGCCACAGTTGAGTTTGGTTTTGATAGTTTCCGTGCCAGAGTCCCAATTCTACACCTAAAGGTAAAACAGGGTAATGACCCCGTTCGTTGGGTTCTAGCAACCGATAAAACCCATCCACAAAGCGATACACTTCTAATTTGCCGTTGGTGACTTCATAGATGCCGTAGTAGGGAATTCGCATGATGCGCTCGTAGACCCAAAACTTCCCTGGCCTAGTGACTTCGCCTTCCCTAGAATAGGATAAAGCTGTGCGATCGCGTTCCTGTGAGCCATCGCCGCTAGCAAACTCCAAAACAATCAATGGCGCTATAAATTCCCGCCACAGCACGTAGGAACGACGAATCTCACCATCCACATTAGGCGCTACATTGGGTACGTAGAACCAATCTGGAGCTTCTGCGCCTTTTTCTGGGGGGTCGGTTTCGCGCCAGTAAATGCCGCAGTCTTGTCCGATCGCATATTGTCCGTCGGGATGCAGTTGTTGTAAAATCGGGCCAAGGGAATCTGTCAAAATAATACTTTGGGGATGCTCCTGGAAGTTTTTCACAAAAGTACCATCTTCCTCCGGCAATTGAGTGTGGTCGGGAAAAGGAGGAGGTAATTCGAGCGAAGTGAATTTATTAGTCATAAGGCAGCTACCTTAACCCGTAATCTTTCTCTATTTTGTCAAAACTTTCTGCTTTTTTACAGCTATTCAGATCATGTTACAACCACTCTATTGTCTTGGCTTGTTCAGATAGTTTCGCATCCCGTTGTCCAGCCGATCGCGCTTGTGAATTAATCAGATAAATGGGAGTATTTAATAATTCAACTAAAGTTGCTTTGGCGAGCGTTGCTTTAACGCTTATAACTGGCAATTCTTTCAATAGCCAGCGACTCAGAAGATAGAGATATTCTCTCATAGCTAGTTCCTTCATCAAATTCACACCATAAAGTTCGTGCAAATATCGATTTGAACGACCATAGCGTCGCCATTGGCTTTTAAATTCTTCTATTGTAGATCGATGCCGATGTTTCACAATAGCAGTTGGTGCAAAAGATATCTTCCAGTCAGTTTCTCGTTGAATTCGCCAACAGATATCAGCATCGCCGCCAGTAGTCAGATATGGTCGAAACAATCCCACTTGCTTAAAAATTTCCTGTCGAATTGCCAGATTAGCAGTTTGACCGTAAGGACAAAAAGGATGCGCTAATGTATATTTTTGGGATAAGACATCCTGATTTTCTGCGTATTTTTCTAGTAGCGTTTTACCAGTCAGTCCTTCTACTTCACCGGCGACGATACCAACAGATGAATCGGCAAAAGGTTGAATCAGGTTTTCTAACCAATTGGATTGAGGACGACAATCAACATCGGTAAAAGCGATAATTTGACCTGTGGCGGCGCGAATTCCCGTATTGCGTGCGGCGTAGGAACTTTTAATTTTGTTTTCCGTGAGGTGACGAATTGCTATATCGTTTAGCCTGCCTTTGTCAGGGTGATTGTGGGTATCTGCGGTGGTTTGGAGCATCGTGGAGGTGCGATCGCTACTCTCCAAAGCCCCCCCTGTGGACGGGGGGGGTTGGGGGGGGTCAACGCTTTTGAGGATCGCAGAAGTGCGATCGCTACTTCCATTATCCACCAACAAATATTCTACGCGGTCAGTTGGATAAGTTTGAGCTTTTAAACAACTGATTAAATCTGGTAAATCTGCTTCACCATTGTATATCGGCACAATTACCGAAACCTTTGGCAATATAATTTCCTGTTCGTTACTCATAATAATCGATCGTTGGTTAGCGAATAATTTCTACTTCCGTTCCTTGTTGCACAAAGCGATATATTTCATCAACATCTTGATTTTTTAAAGAAATGCAGCCTAATGTCCAATTTGACCCCTTTTGGATAAAATCATCATTTGGTGTACCGTGAATACCGATCTCGCCGCCGATAGAATTATCCCAATTTATTTTACCACTAAGCTTAGCTTGGAAATGTTTCCTCCAGGAATATTTATTCGGATAATCTAACCAAAGGAATTTTGACCAAGCTGGATGGGGATAGAGGTCTTTTATCTTAAATCTTCCTTCTGGTGTTCTCTTGTCGCCTTCTTTCAATTTATCGTCTACTGGGTTAGCGCCAAAAACTACCGGATAAGATTTAACAGGTTGTTTATCGTAATAAATTATCAATCTGTACTTGGATTTCTCAATCAATATCGAAATTTTATTCTTGTCGTTTTTATCTTTACCTAAAATTTGGGTAATTTGCTTATCATAGTTCAACAATTGATTGTCAGCGAGTCTTGGATGGGTGATATTTGCAGAACTATCATCGTCACAACCAGTCAAACAAAGAACATCCAATAGGTAGGGCAGGGGGACGGCATATCCCAGACGGGTAAGTTGTGAATAAAGGCAGACAATAACAATTAGCAGAACGCTAAGCGATAAAAGAGTTCTTCTCCGATTACTTTGTGTTTTTTTGACAACCATTTAACCAATTAAATATTAAGAATGAGTGGGATTAATGTAGAAAGGTGGGCATTGCCCACCTTTCTACTAAAGGATGAAAAAACAAAGCAAAGCTAGAATTGCGTTAATCGCGTAAAATGTGCCAACTACTTGGATTTCCGACCAGCCACTGAGTTCTAGATGGTGGTGTAGCGGTGCCATTTTAAACAGCCGCTTACCAATACCATTCGGGTCTTTTGTAGCTTTGTAATAACTAACTTGTACCATTACCGAAAGGGTTTCAACAAAGAAAATACCGCTGAGGATAAATAAGATCCAAAGAGTGTTGCTCAGAAGTGCAACTGATGCTAAAGCACCTCCCAATGCGAGGGAACCAGTATCTCCCATGAAGACGGTAGCTGGGTTGCGGTTATGTGCTAGAAAACCTAAACAACTGCCACTCATGCAGGCGCAGAAAATCATCAGTCCGGGGTAGGAAGGAACTAAAGCGCCTAGTCCGAGTAGTGCGATCGCACAGAGTCCACCTGCGAGTCCATCCACACCATCTGTTAGGTTGGTAGCGTTACTTTCTGCTACTAGGACAAAAGCAGCTAAAGGCCAGAACAATAATCCCAATGGTAAAGCTAAACCAAATGGTAAAATTACTGTTGCAATACTTGTTGATTGACTCAAAATTAGCCAGAAACAAAATAGGACTGCAAAACCAATTTGCAAGGCTAATTTCATTTGTGGCGAGATGCCTTTATTGGACTTGCGGCGTAGGATTTGCCAATCATCTAACCAGCCGATAAATCCATAAGCCAGTGTTAGCGCTGATACAGCCAGTACGGAGGTAAGGTTTGGCAATTCCAAAGTAAAGCCAGACCACAAGAGAGCAACGAGGACGCCTACTGGTATAAAGAACACCCCGCCCATTGTGGGGGTGCCGCCTTTTTTCAAGTGGGTTTGGGGACCATCTTCGCGAATTACTTGTCCGGTTTTGAGCGATCGCAAGATTGGCACCACCCAGTAGCCTAGCCCAGTTGTTGCCGCCGCACAAACCCAGAAAGGCAGCGTCAGGGAAAAGCTGGGGTTAAAAGCTCTATTTGCTTGATAATCGCAAAGTAGCGCCACCAAACTGAGTGAAACGGCTAGCAACACAGACAGGCTAGTTCCTGAGAAGTTTAGTAACCTGAATTCCAATGATTTAGCATCCACAGAACTGCTATTTCACTCCACACAACAAATTTAGACTTCTAGACAATCATTGGTGAATCGGGATTAAAGATTTGCTCTTAAGCGGTTAATCTACGTCATCAGCGATGTCATCGTCATCATCGATCGCATCGTCACCATATACGATGTCATCGCTTCCGATGAGTTGATCGATTTCTTCATCCTCGTCTAAATATCCGCCAAGATCGTCTTCCGCACGCGCCAGTAGGCGACCTGTAGCTTCTAACCAGTCCAAAATTGAAGTTTCTTGCTTGAGGGGAATCACAGCAGCTGGCTGATCGATCGGTTCTTCACGCAAAGAAGGGTTATATATCATACGAGGGTTTAGCGGCCAAACATTATAAATTAGACTATTAGAGTTTAGCAGTTACAAAGCTATTCGACTCTAGTGTTAGATCGGGCTTTGAACAAGTATGCTTAGTGGTGGGGAGTTCAGAAGAGGTCTGTAGCTTATGATTGGCAAAGCGTCACTGCTAGAGGCGATCGCAGGTAAGAATCGCGGTCTGCTGGCTACTGTTGCTGACAAACAAGCAATACTTGCGCTTGTCTCGCAACTGGAAGACCGCAACCCCACGCCCCGACCAACCGAAGCTGGTGACTTACTGGACGGCGATTGGCGACTGCTTTACACTAGCAGTAACTCTATTTTAGGCATCGATCGGGTGCCATTGCTCAAACTCGGTCAAATTTATCAGTGCATCCGGGTGAAGGATGCCAAAGTCTACAATATTGCTGAAATTTATGGATTGCCCTATCTGGAAGGCTTGTTGAGCGTTGTAGCCCGGTTTGAGGTGGTTTCCGAACGTCGGGTTAATGTCAGATTTGAGCGATCGATTAACGGTTTGCAAAGTGCGATCGGTTATCAATCCCCAGACGACCATATCCGGCAGATTGAGTCAGGCAAAAAATTTGTCGCCCTTGACTTTCCCATTGAAAATCGCGACCAAAAAGGCTGGCTAGATATCAGCTATCTGGATGAGGATTTACGAATTGCGCGAGGCAATGAAGGCAACGTCTTCGTCTTAACTAAAGTATGATTTACAGCCCTTTTCAGGTGAGTGAGGTACATAGAAACCGGGTTTCTTGAAGAAACCCGGTTTCTCGCGACCAGGTTGAACCTGGTCGCGAGGTTTTAGAGGCTCCGCCTCACTTAACGAGCGTGACATTCAATTTAGGTATGTTGTTGCGCTTTAGCGCTCTTTAAGATAGTGCTAAAGCGCAACAACATACCAAATATTTAACTATAGCTAATCGACCGGACATGATATTAAATGCCTCACACTCAAAGGATTTTTGACTTTTGACTTTTCTAACCCCTAGCCCCTGTTATGCGAATATCCCAAAGGCACTTAAACCTACTTGGAACTTGTCCGCGAAAGTTTCAACATACCTACCTCGATCAGCTAGGTTTGCTAACAACACCAGAACAACAAGAGCGGATAAATTGGGGCAGTGATTTTCACCTGTTGATGCAACAGCGAGAACTGGGTTTGCCAATTGAACCTCTAGTACAAGAAGATGCCCAAATGCAGCGTTGTCTCACTGCTTTAGTGAGTGCAGCACCAGAAATTTTGACACCCAATCCCAGTAGCAAAACTTTCCGCGAAAGCGAACATGGCCGCATTTTGCCTTTTCAGGATTATGTGCTGACTGTTATCTATGACTTGTTGATTGCTGAAGACAAAAAAGCTCAAATCCTAGACTGGAAAACTTACCCTTTACCTAAAAATAAGCGATGGCTAGAAGAGGACTGGCAAACTCGTTTGTATCTTTATGTTTTGGCTGAAACGAGCGATTATTCGCCAGAACAAATTTCGATGACTTACTGGTTTGTGCAGTCTCAACCTGAGCCGAAAAGTCTTAAATTTGCCTACAATGCTGGAAAGCACGAACAAACGCGACGGGATTTAACTCAACAGTTAAATTATCTGACTGATTGGCTGGAAAGTTATGAGAGGGGAGAAGAATTTCCGCAAGTTGTAGAAGGTTCTCGTGAATGCGATTATTGTCAATTTTCGGTGAGATGCGATCGCACTTCGGAAAGTGAGGAACCTGCAACCAGCGAAGACTTGATTCCAAATCTCGCTAATATTCAAGAAGTTTCACTTTGACGGTTCTTCCGTACTTGATGTGCTAAAATATTAAGATAAAGTGGCAATTTAGAGTAATTAAGAGCAATTATGAAAAGGGTAATGCCTTCAATGCGATTAGAAGATTCCGTACTTTGGATAACCGCAGCTTGGCGCAACGTTTCTAAAACTTGCGGGGCTTGTTGTTGAAATAACTCTTGTTTTCCCTTATACTCTCCAATTAGGCGAATTGTTTGGAGAAGTCTTTGGTTGATCGGTTGCCGTTCAATAATATCATGTCCGGTGGCATCGGTTGTCTAAAAAAAATAACTCTCTTATCTGTGTTCATCTGTGTTCATCTGTGGTTAAAATTTAACCCTCGATGACAACAGACAATTTCTCGCATCACGCTTACGCTACCGATGCAACCGGACATGATATAAACCCCTCTTCAAATGACTGCATCTTTATTTAACCTCACTTTTGATATTATCCCTCTTCTGTCACTTTCCGAGCTAACCCTTACGCAGAAGGCATTTCAGCTAGCGCTCCCAACGAGCTTATTCGAGTAGAAAAAAATCGTAGATCGCTTTCTCTGAAAAAGCTTGAGGATTGGCAAATCGGAAAACTTCCCGGAGAGTGACAGAAGAGGGTTATACTTGATTAAAGAACATGAAAAATATATATGACAGAAGACGTTGAGTTTGAACTAAAGAACCGCGAGAAAGATAAAGAACTAAAACGAAAGCAAAAGCGAATATCCTTCTGGGTGAAGGATATTTCTGTATTCATAGTTGCTCTCGTCATCATTTTGCTAATTGACTTTTACGCATTCACAATTATGCAAAAGGGTAGTGCTTCTGAGGGAGAAATGAGATTTGCGATCGCAGCTCTTTCTTCTACAGTTATCGGTCTTCTTAGTTACATGGTTGGGAGAGCTAGCAAATAGGGATAACTAGGATATTGTAGTTTAACATGGAATGGGTTGAGGGAGTGCGATCGCCGAAAAAAAGCCGGTTAAACTTGTAGATTCCTATTGGCATTGCTGCTGGGTTGTCTGTCAATGCCATCAATACTTGAGGCTAATGCCTCTGCTTAAGTTTCCGGGTGGGGGTTGCACTGTTTAGGAAATATAGCTAGCCAATCTAACAACCAATTAGGATGTGTAGCTATGAATAGTAAATTGCAAATTCCACAAACAGCAGAGGAAGGACAAAACAAAATACCGCAGAGAAAGCAGCAAGAATTGAAAAAAATGATCGATCAGTGGACTGTGAAATATGAAGAACTGAAAAATCTAAATCGGAATCTACGTATCGGCTTGGGTATTAGTGCAATTATACTCAGCTTAGGAGCAACTGTTTCAGGTATCTATGGCAACGCTAAAATAGCATCCGTTTTTGGCGCTATGGCGACTACTATTCAATCAATAATTTTCGCATATCCTCTGGAAAAGCGATCGGGATTTTACCGTGTTATCGCCGCTAAAAATATGAAGCTGTCCAGTAAGTTATCTTTGATGGATTACAGTGACGAGGATCTCAAAGATGTGCTGGTAGGGTTCAATACGCTCAGAATTCAAGCTGCAATTGAGGAAACTTACGGTAATGAACCGTCAGAATTACCCGAAAATCACGCTAATAAAGAACTTGAGAGCGATAAACCATGATTATCGCTAGATAATTCAATTTACCTCATCCCCACGCTCTGCCAGCCTGGGGATAAGCATTTCATGATTAATGACTTTAGCAGCCAACTGCGATGCGATCGCTTGACGTTCATCCTTGCCGTAGAATGGTGGATGCGTCGCTGCCCAGCTACAATATGGTCAAACCGGCTTGCATTAGTACATTTGTTCTAAAAAGTTAAGCTCTAATCAGAAGTTAAAGCACAAACGCGGTTAAGTGATTTACCATTGATATGTATCGCTAACTTAGGCGCAGGTTTCAAAGGTTGCTTCCACCAAGCGCCAGCTTTTGACATCCAACTTAAAGAACACACAGCCGTGCGACCAGATTTACAAGGTTTAGAGATTACGAAAGGGGAACTGAAACACTTGAGTGGTGTGAGTATTGATGCTGTAGTTAGACCTCCCACACCACGAAAGTTTTTAGCGGAAATTTTTAACACCCTTCTGCTCATCGGACTAATTTTTGTCAGTAATTTTCTCTTAATTCTAGCTTTCCCGGATCATCGTCTGGCTTTAATTGCAGTCCATGCAGTTGTCGCCGCCGTATTAATCATTCAGGATGCCATCAAAATTTTCTTTAGCTTAAATCACCGTCATTTTATCAATCTTATCGATGACGTTCACCGCTTTAATATCACAATTAAAGGCATAGATATTAACGATCAAATAGAAGCAGCAGGAAATCCCAGAGTTGGTTTAAAAGACCGAGATCGAGTAATTCAAGCGCTGAAGTTGACCCGCGAAGATATCGTTCGCGCCCTGAAGACAGAAAAAGTTCTCAGAGAAAACGAGCGGTTTATCAAAGTAAATCCAGACTTATTTGCCAATAACTTGACAGCTTTAGCAGCATTGCAAGTAAACGAACAGGCGAGTGAGTACGGGCGCATTTTAAACGAAGCATTTCAGATTGGTCTGAGCATCCAAGATGAGATGAAACAATTGAAAGTTCGGCATTTAAATGAGTAAAAGGAATTGATATTCTGTGCGATCGGATATACAAGGATTAGAGATTACTAAGGGAGAACTGAGACACTTAAGCGGTGTCGATCCAGATGATGTGTTCAGACCGTCGATGCTGCGAGAGTCGGGCAAGCAATTGACTTTTTTATTTAACGAACTACTGATTGCTCTTGCTCTCACTCCCATCATCGTAGGGGCTCTTTATACCTTTCTAATTAGGCCGATCCGGGGGGCATCAATGAATTGGGCTATTTTATTACTAATAGTAGTGCCAATTTCAGTAATAGCTGGCAGGTCGTTCTGGCTGAGAAGCAATAGTCCGAAATTACTTGTGAATTTGCTGGATGATGTAGATAGGTATCATGCTGTACTCCAAGCCATAGATATTAGCGATCGCTTAGAAACAGCCGGTTCCCCT
This sequence comes from Argonema antarcticum A004/B2, assembly GCF_023333585.1. Classification (GTDB taxonomy): domain Bacteria; phylum Cyanobacteriota; class Cyanobacteriia; order Cyanobacteriales; family Aerosakkonemataceae; genus Argonema; species Argonema antarcticum. The sequence continues at coordinate 7,079 of NZ_JAIQZN010000068.1, read as the reverse complement.
GGCGGAGCTTTAACCGATCGAACCCAAGTAATTGCAGCACTTCAGCTAACGCGAGAAGATTTAATTCGCGCATTGATGAGCGAGAGGATTTTGCGAGAAAATAAAAACTTGATTGCTGCGAATCCAGAACTGTTCACCAATAACTTGAGAGCTTTAGAAGCGATGCAAGTCAACACTCAAGCTGGTGAATACGGACGACTTCTCAATGAAGCATTGCAGATTGGCCTCAGCGTACAAGAAGAGATGCGAAAATTGCAACATCAGCGATCGCGTTAAAAATGGCAACCAAACCTAAAATTATTGTCCTAGATGATGACCCCACTGGTTCTCAGACCGTCCACAGCTGCCTGCTGCTGACCCGTTGGGATGTCGAGACATTGCGACTGGGGTTGAATGACGAGTCGCCCATTTTCTTTGTGCTGACGAATACCAGGGCGCTTACGCCAGAGGAAGCAGCCGATCGCACTCGCGAAGTCTGTCACAACCTCAAACTAGCACTAGAAGCCGAGAAAATTCAGGATTTTCTAATTGTCAGCCGTTCCGACTCGACGCTGCGGGGACATTACCCAGTCGAAACCGATGTCATTGCCGAAGAACTCGGCCCCTTTGACGCCCATTTCCTAGTTCCAGCCTTCTTCGAGGGAGGGCGATTCACCCGCGACAGCGTGCATTACCTCATCGTCAACGGTGTACCAACTCCAGTACACGAAACCGAGTTTGCCCGCGATTCCGTCTTTGGCTACCACCACAGCTACTTACCCAAGTATGTAGAGGAAAAAACCAAAGGGCGCATTCCATCTGAAACAGTGGAGCAATTTTTGCTGGCAGATATTCGCGCCGGAAGTCTGGAAAGACTGATGAACCTTACGGGTAATCAATGTTGCGTTGTCGATGGAGAAACCCAAGCCGACTTAAACCGCTTTGCCGCCGATCTCCTCACCGCCGCCAGTCTTGGCAAACGCTTCCTGTTTCGCAGTGCTGCCAGCATCTTAACCGCTTTGGCTGCCCTACCTCCGCAACCGATCGGCCCTGAAGATATGGCCCAGTACGTGCGGGGAGGCAAACCCGGTGCAGTAATTGTGGGTTCCCATGTCAAAAAGACTACCGAACAACTGGAAAGTCTTTTACAAGAGGCGGGAATAGTTGCGATCGAAGTTGATGTTGCCCGCCTAGTGGATGAATCTGAAGCTCAACGTGCCGCTTTGTTGGCAGAAACGCTCAAAACTGTCCATGATGCTCATGCTGACGGTAAGACACCAGTAGTTTATACCAGCCGTCGGGAACTCACTTTTAAAGATACCGAAACACGGTTGCAATTTGGTGTGGCTGTTTCAGCTTTGTTGATGGATATCGTGCGCGGATTGCCTGCCGATATTGGATTTCTGATTAGTAAAGGAGGGATTACCTCAAACGATGTATTGAGTACAGGTTTAGCCTTGACTTCGGCGCGACTGCTGGGGCAGATTTTGCCCGGTTGTTCGATCGTGCGAACTCCAACAGATCATCCCCAATTTCCTAATTTGCCAGTCGTGCTGTTTCCGGGTAATGTTGGCGATGCAGATGCTTTGGCAACCACTTATCGGCGGTTGTGCAAAAGTACAGTCATAAGCTGAAAAACATTTAGACAGCGCTTACCATGATTGTTGGCGCTTTTTTGATGTAGATCGTAGGGTGCGTTGTAATGCACCCTACGATCGAGAGGGGAATAATGATGCTAGAATAGATAGATATGAGCGATCGCACTCTATGTTCATGCTGGCGACACACTCAAGCGTTCGACCTCATCTACCTTACTCTTGTCAGGTCAGTATATCCCTTCCCTATATTTCTGTTCTGAGCTTAAGCCTGGAAACGCTAGAATCATTCACAACAGCCACGCTGAGAGAGGATGTAAACAATGTCACTTGCACCAGTTGAAGAAAAGATGTGGGAGAAATCTCCCTCAAAAATTCGCACTAACACTAAAATGTCTGAGGTTGAGATTAACGATAAGTACGAATCAGGAGAGAAGAGGATACTTACCGAAATAAACCGTGATAAGCTTCCGAGTTTTGTCGAAGCGTTATCAAAAAATTCTAAGTACATGAACTTGCGACCAGATTATCAGAGAAGGTGGCGTTGGGATACTAAAATGCAGTCACGACTGATCGAGTCATTTCTGATTAACATTCCCGTTCCACCTATTATTCTTTATGAAATTGATTATAACTCTTATGAGGTAATGGATGGTCAACAGAGAATCACCGCTATTCGGGATTTTTATACAAATAAATTTGCGCTGATTGGACTTGAACTTTGGCCAGAACTAAATCGACTTAAATACGAACAGCTTCCTGATAAAATTAGGGCTGGTCTCGATCGCCGTTCTATCTCATCTATCGTAATTATTAGAGAATCAACCTCCAATCCTGACGAAGCTCTATTTTTAAAGCAGAAGACTTTCGAGCGTCTTAATACTGGTGGTGTGGATTTGAGTCAGCAAGAAGTGCGACACTGCTTGTACTATGGAAAATTTGATTCCCTATTAATAGAATTAGCGCGTAATCCCATATTTGCTGAGGCTTGGGGAATTCCTACGGATGATAAGAGTCCAGAATTATCAATAAATACTCTTTATAAAAAAATGGAAGATGCCGAGCTAGTTCTCCGTTTTTTTGCTTTGCGGAATATAGAGCATTTCCGTTATGGTATGGAGGGATTTCTGGATCTATATATGATGAAAAGTTTGGAATTTTCTGAGCAAGACATCAAATTTTTGAAAGAGCTTTTTATACAAACTATAAATCTAGCTTACCGAATTTATGAAGAAAATTTGTTCAAACCCTTTGTGCCAGTTGTGCCAGAGTCTGGGACTTGGCAGAAAAAGTCTTATAAAGCTTACTATGATGCTGTTATGGTTGGGTTTAGCAGACATTTGCATGAAGCAGAAATATTGATTGCTCGTAAATCAAGAGTAATTGAAGAGACAAAGAAACTCTTTGATAAGCAGGAATCACGTCTTTTAACAGGTGAGGGAAGAACTAAGGCTGATATCCAGGATCGAATTAGGATCTTTGACGAAATGCTCTTGCAAGTTATTGGGGAGTAACTTGCAATGTTTGATGAGCTTCTCAAGATAGTAAGTATCAATATTTCCACTATACGCAAAATTATCCAGACTAACGATAGGCTGAGAGGCATTGTATTTGGAGATGAGACTGTAATACAACAGGAATTAGATGAAAATACGCAACTTACTAAACTAATAGAAGATATTCCTAGTAACCGGGAGTGGCGAGTTTACGATCACTGTGCGGCGGTAACGCGATTGTACGCAATTTATGAGGGATTTGTTGAGGAATTAATCAGAAATTGGGTACAAAGTCTGCCAGAAATGTTTCCGCTTTATTCAGATCTGAACGACAAAATTAGAGAGACGCATCAGATAGGTGTAGGAAAATTGCTACTTGAACTAAAGAAAAAAAAGAATAGGTTTCAACACCTTTCTGTAGAGAAGGTTGTTCGAGGTTTATTGCGTGGAGTTACTGATGAAGAAAAATACGAGTTAGTTTCAGATGCCTTTCTCTTGCACGAACAGAACTTACGGAAAGAAGCAATAGAGCAATTGTTTTCCGGTGCGGGAATTCCGAATACTTGGGTCTGGGTGGAGAACCATAGAGCTATCAAGCATTTCGTTGAAAATGTTCGAGCAAGAGAAAATACAGCAGAAGGAGAACTTGAACAACTGATTGAATATCGAAATGAGGCTGCCCATAGAGCTATTATAGATGAGACTTTGGGAGAGAAAGAGCTACTGGATTTGTGTAACTTTGTTGAGGCTTTGTGTAAAGCATTGGCTGAGTTAGTGACTTATAAGATTATTGAGAGTAAGACTTTAACAGGGAAAGCTAGAGAAGTTGGAAACATTAGACATTGGTTAGATAATATTAGGGTAGTCAGAGCAAGAGTTAAGGAAATAAATCTGTGTGTTGGGACAAAAATCTTTTTAATTAAAGAGACTTCAGCATACTGCTGCTTGGCTAAAATTGAAAGTATTAAAATTGACGAAACTCCGAAAGATGAGGTAGCGATAACAGAGGAACGAGATGTGCATTTGCGACTTGATATATTTGATGGAAGGAAAGGGTTGAGCCTTTATATAATTGAGTAAAAAAGCGATCGCTCTTTTTATTGAGGGTTGCGATCGCAGCACCGATGTCTTAAAGTTAACCTGTCCGCCGATGCCATCAGCCTTTAAACCCTAAACAATTGGGTATAAATTTGGTATGACTAATTTACCAACTACTTGAGGAATCTAGTTATGAAAATTGCTATTTCTCTTCCAAACTCAATCTTTGAGGAAGCTGAGGCACTTGCTCAACAGTTGGGGCTGTCTCGGAGCGAACTATATACCGAAGCATTGAAAGCATATTTGCAGCGATATAACCGAGAGCGGATTTTAGCGAAACTGAACGAGGTGTACTCTAAAGAGTCTTCAGATTTGGACACAGTTATGGCAACAATGCAATTTATGTCTCTGCCACAGGAGAGAAGCATTCGGGCAGAAAATCTACGGTTTCAGCGATAAGTTATCGCCCGAATGCTAATGCCTCCGGCACGATGGACCGATCGCCCCTACTCAAAACCCTAGCAATATTGGTTTTCACACCGATCGCATATTCCCCCGCCCGATCGGGTTAAAATTGATAGCTAATCTGCCTCTAGCGCCACAACTGCATGACTGTCGATTCTTCTGTTCCTTCCCCAGTCGAGACAATTCCCGAAAGTCCCCCGCAACCAGTTCTGCCCCTGCAAGTCCACCTCAAAGGTGAAGAGGGACGGCTGTTATTATTGTTGCCGCCAGAAACGCCAAACTTGGATGGATCTCCCACCTCGCTTACTTGGCCCGATCTTTGGCTACAACTCAAGCAGCGTCTCAATGCTGGCGAACGCTTCTGGCAAACCAATACACCAGTGCATCTCATGGCCCAAGACCGACTTTTAGATGGACGGCAGTTACAAGAAATTGCCGACGCGCTTTCAGAATCTCAACTAAAGCTGGAGCGAGTTTATACCAGTCGTCGCCAAACTGCCGTTGCTGCTGCGGCTGCTGGTTACTCTGTAGACCAACTCTCAGCTGCGATCGCATTTCTAAATAAACCTAACTCCCAACCAGGACAGGCGCTTGCCGAACCCTTATACCTGCAAACAACCTTACGCTCAGGGGTAGAAGTTCGTCACCCCGGCACTGTGGTACTCTTGGGAGACGTTAATCCTGGCAGTTCGGTAGTCGCTGATGGCGATATTATAATTTGGGGTCGTCTGCGGGGATTAGTTCATGCCGGTGCCAAAGGCAACGCCCAGTGTTTGATTATGGCTTTACAGATGGAACCCACTCAGCTCCGAATTGCAGATAATGTGGCTAGGGCACCAGAAAAGCCACCAGCTGAGTTTTACCCAGAAGTTGCTTATGTGACGCCCCAGGGAATTCGCATCGCTAGAGCGACTGGTTTCGTTAGGCCCAATCTTTCATAGGGGCTAGGGGCTAGGGAAGTCAAAAGTCAAAAGTCAAAAGTCAAAAGTCAAAAGAAAATAGGGGCTCTTGCGAGGGGCTAGGGGGAAGAGGGAAGAGGGAAGAGGGGCTAGTAAAATGTTCTTTAATCTTTAAATAAATCCAAAATCGCCAAATCCAAAATCCAAAATCGCCAAATCCAAATCGCCAAATCCAAAATCCAAAATCCAAAATCCAAAATTCTTATGAGTCGTATTATTGTGATTACTTCTGGTAAAGGAGGGGTGGGGAAAACTACCTCTACAGCTAATATTGGGATGGCGATCGCATCTCGCGGTCATCAGGTTGCTGTAGTGGATGCCGATTTTGGTCTGCGAAATCTAGACTTACTGCTGGGGTTAGAAAACAGAATTGTTTACACGGCGGTAGATGTGCTAGCGGGTGAGTGTACCTTAGAAAAAGCCTTGGTAAAAGATAAGCGACAGCCGAAACTTGTACTCTTACCAGCTGCTCAAAATCGCACCAAAGATGCCGTAACACCAGACCAAATGAAGCGACTGGTGAGCGAGTTGGCAAAAACCTACGAATATATTCTGATCGACAGTCCAGCTGGAATCGAGATGGGCTTTCGGAATGCGATCGCAGGCGCACAAGAAGCTATCATCGTCACAACTCCCGAAATTGCAGCCGTCCGGGATGCCGATCGCGTGATTGGTTTATTGGAAGCGCACAGCATTAAGCGCATCCAGCTAGTAGTCAACCGCATCAGACCCGCAATGGTAGAAGCTAACGATATGATGTCCGTACAGGATGTGCAAGAAATCCTCGCCATTCCCCTGATCGGTGCGATTCCAGATGACGAGCGCGTGATTGTTTCTACTAATCGTGGCGAACCTTTAGTGTTAGGAGAAAATAACTCTCTCGCCGCCGTTGCCTACAATAACATCGCTCGCCGTTTGGATGGAGAAAAGGTAGAATTTCTAGACCTGAACGCACCCCCGGCAGGTTTTTTTGCTCGCATCCGACGCTTCTTTGGCAGTAAACCCCGCAGTTAAGAGGGGGCGAGTGGGGAGTAGGGGGAGTGTGGAGGAGCCAGAGAAGCTAATAAATGATATTTGATTTTTCTCTATTCCCAAGTCCCTATTCCTAAGTCCATATTTCCTTATTCTCTATTCCTTATTATTCACATCTACCATGATTAACGAACTTCTAGAAAAACTTTTTCCCTGGTCAACACCTACTAACAGCCGGGTGGATGTTAAGCGTCGCCTCCAACTGGTAATCGCGCACGATCGGGCCGGACTTTCTCCAGAGACGATCGAGGCGATGCGAAAAGAAATTCTAGAAGTTGTTTCTCGCTACGTAGAACTGGATGCAGACGGGTTGGAGTTTGCGATCGAAAGTCACGATCGGGCCACTGCATTGATTGCGAATTTGCCAATTATACGAGTCAAGGTCGATCCATCTGAGGAAATTACCTGAAAATATACCCTGTCCCAGGACGCGGGGATCTAGTGCAGGATGGCGGAAATAACTCACCACTAAAAATTGCCAATGATTGCTCTGGAAATCTTGATTTTTACCACTG
>NZ_JAIQZN010000067.1:25934-40949 GCF_023333585.1 Argonema antarcticum A004/B2 | reverse complement strand
TTTTGACTTTTGACTTTTGACTTTTGACTTTTGACTTTTGACTTTTGACTTTTGACTTTTGACTTTTGACTTTTCTAATATCCTAAATGCTTCCAAGCAGCTGGGGTAACCATCCGACCGCGAGGCGTCCTGAGCATAAATCCTATCTGCATTAGATAAGGTTCGTAAACTTCCTCAATCGTTTGGACATCTTCACCACTTGCCGATGCAATTGTCTCGATTCCCACTGGCCCTCCGTTGAAGTTTTGGATCATAACACTCAGCACCCGCCTGTCTGTCCAGTCTAAGCCGAGAGGGTCAACATTGAACACTTTCAATGCTTCTGCTGCTATTTCTTGAGTAATTTCTCCTTTGGCTTTAACTTGGGTGTAGTCTCGCACCCGTTTGAGCAGGCGGTTAGCAATTCGCGGCGTACCACGGGAACGGCGGGCAATTTCTTGGGCGCCTTCACGGGCTAGAGGCGTTTTGAGGATCTCGGCAGTCCGCAGTAAAATCACTGTGAGTTCTTCCGGCTCATAAAAGTGTAGCCGTTGAATGAGGCCAAAGCGATCGCGCAACGGTGAAGTCAGCGCCCCCGCACGAGTCGTCGCCCCTACCAAAGTAAACGGTGATAGCGGCAAACTGCGAGTCTTTGCGCTCTGACCTTTTCCGATCGTAATATCGAGCCGAAAGTCTTCCATCGCTGGGTAGAGAAGTTCCTCTGCCATCCGGGTGAGGCGATGGATTTCGTCAATAAACAGGATTTCACCAGGTTTGAGACTCACCAGTAAGCCTACAATGTCTCGCGGACGTTCCAGGGACGGTGCGCCTGTGATTTTGCAGCTAGTCCCCATTTCCGCCGCTAAAATCAGCGCCATTGTGGTTTTGCCCAAACCGGGAGGGCCATACAGCAGCAGGTGATCCAGTGTCTCGCCTCTACCTCTAGCCGCTGCGATGCCTATTTCCAAAACCGTCTTCAGATCTTTTTGGCCGATATAGTCGGCGAGTCGCTGGGGTCTGATTCCCTCTTCCAGCTTGTCGGTTTCATCAACAGCTGCTGTTGGTGCCAACAAATCTGATTTTGGCGGCGAAGAAGGAGATTTGCCACTTGACTCCCGACGCCGCTTGGGTTGGGAGTCTGGTTCGGTGGGCTGTTGTTTTGAGGAAATTATCGCCATAATCAATCAGTCGGCAATCGGAAAATTTAGATTGGTTTTCGGATAGGCTCTAAATATCATCACTTGGGGAGCGCGAGACACTGCCATGCTAGCTAAACGAATCTTACCTTGCTTGGATGTAAAAGCTGGGCGGGTTGTCAAAGGTGTGAATTTTGTCGATCTCAAGGATGCTGGCGACCCGGTGGAATTGGCGCAGGTTTACAATGAGGCTGGTGCGGATGAGTTGGTGTTTCTGGATATCACCGCCACCCACGAAGACCGGGAAATTATCATAGATGTGGTATATCGCACGGCTGAGCAGGTTTTCATCCCTTTGACGGTTGGTGGCGGCATTCAATCCTTAGAAATGATTAAACAATTGTTAAGGGCTGGTGCGGATAAGGTGAGCATGAACTCATCGGCTGTGCGCGATCCAGATTTTATCAATCGATCGAGCGATCGCTTTGGCAATCAGTGTATCGTTGTCGCAATTGATGCCAGAAAGCGGCAAGACCCAAATCACCCCGGTTGGGATGTCTACGTGCGGGGCGGACGAGAAAACACTGGTAAAGATGCGATCGCCTGGGCTCTAGAAGCCGAGCAACGCGGCGCAGGAGAGCTTCTGGTCACGAGTATGGACGCTGACGGCACTCAAGCTGGATATGACCTGGATTTAACCCGCACCATTGCCGAGAATGTGCAAATTCCGGTGATTGCCTCTGGCGGCGCTGGTAACTGCGGTCACATTTATGACGCACTTACGGAAGGCAAAGCGGAAGCAGCACTCCTAGCATCCCTGTTGCATTACGGTCAACTTTCCGTAGCGGAAATTAAAAATTACTTAACATCTCACCAAGTGCCGGTAAGGTTGCTGTAATATCTCCAAACTTTATATTTAGGGGGGTTTAGCGATCGCCATACAGCATCAAGCCAACAATTACATATATTAGAATAGATAAAACTGTTACATTTCGTAAAAATATGTTGATTGCTATTCTAATGTTTGACGTGGCCTTAGTGGCTTGGTCGCTGCACCTCATGCAACAGGCATTCGATCAACAGGAATTTTCCTTGATGCTGGCGGGTACTTTAGTGGCGATGTCCGCAGCCGCGATGTTGGTGGTATATTTCCTCGTGGGAGGCTGTATGGGGTACTTAGCCCAAATGAGTCAGCACAACTATTATTGAAGAAATTTTTGGCGAAGGTGCTTGACAAGACGCCGATAGTTAGGGCATAATGGAAAAGCGTCGAAAGGGGCTATAGCTCAGTTGGTAGAGTGCTTCAATGGCATTGAAGATGTCAGCGGTTCGAGTCCGCTTAGCTCCATCCCTAAATAGCAGGTACGTAGTTGCGCTTTAGAGCTAAAGTGCAACTACGTAGCAATGGCGGATATTCTCTTCTCAAATTTTCCTTCACCCAAAGTTTAAAAGCTCTAATGGCTTGACTTCTGCCTTCTCTTTGAGTGCGATCGACATATTCATTAACTAATTCAATAATAGGAATATTGGGAAAATTCGGACTCATATTCGACTCAACATACTTGCCTTCTTGCAGCAGATTAATTTGCAATCCTCGCCTTGTATAGCGCCACAGTTCCGGTACTCCCAACAACTGATAATTATCAAAGTGACTCCAGGAAGTAATAAGCTGCTACGCATTTAATTTGTATGTTTAGCGGGAGTGGGAGAGTGGGGGAGTGGGGGAGTGGGAGAGGAATTGAAGGTTTGATTGCCGGATTAGAAATATCCGAATTAGATGCGTGTTAGCTTATCAATTTCAATCGCTAAATCTGGAGGCGGATCTACAGTTAAGTCCAAACTTTTTTTAGCGATGACAGCCGCGTAATTTTGAATATAAAAACAAGTGTCTGGTTCCACAGATTGAATCATGCGATCGTTCTTAATGGATTTGAACATATTCAACTGCATTATATCATAGACAAGAATTAAAAAAGGTACGTAGTTGCGATGCCGCGCTCTTATCTGGCGCTTTAGCGCAACTACGTACCTAGAAAATCGAAACCCAACCTACAGTACTATCAAGTTCGATAAATTTGCTGTATTCTCTCCAGACTATTAGCTGTTGATAAAGTAGAGACGATCGCCTGCAACAAACTTACATCAGAAATTGCCGAAATTTCGCTCAAAATAGCCAAACCTGCATCGCCAAATTTCAGCTTTAAGCCAAGCTCAATACCAAGCATTAGAGCTTGTTTAGTGCGCGTCTGTTCCTCAGTTAACTGCGTCTCAGTTTGGGATAACTGCGCCTCAGTCTGGGATAACTGCGCCTCAGTTTGGGATAACTGCGCCTCAGCTTGGGATAACTGCGCCTCAGTTTGGGATAACTGCGCCTCAGTCTGGGATAACTGCGCCTCCCGTTGCGCCACCAGTTCGTCACCTGTGGGGATGGGAGTACCATTAGGATAGCACCAGCGCAACCAAGTACCATTTACGTTTTCAAATTCACCTTGCCACAAAGTTACTCCTAAACCAACTTCTGGGAAAAAAGCATCATCTTTGGGGATGTAAGATTTTCCCTGTAATTGAAATACTCGCAGCATGGTGTTTCCCAGCTGGCGCAAGGGATCGTACACCACATAATACATGATCCGCATTCGGGCGTAATCTATTAGCTTGCTACCTAATTCGTTACCGGGAGTTGGGGAGACAATTTCGATTACCACTTCTGGGGGTTTGCCAAATTCCCAAAATAGGTACGATCGCACTTGCCTTTCCCACCAGTCCTCAGCAGCAGTAATATTAAGACTGAGGAAGACATCGGGCGCAATTCCCGGTTGACGCACGCTACTAAATAAACCAACATTAGCAGCAGCGATAAAGGGGACGGTAATACCAGTATCAGCACCGCTGTAGAAAACGGTTGTTAGCAGACGTTGTTGTTTTTCGTTGATGAAGCTATCCAATGGGGTATCATCTTCTAAGACTAGCCCGCTAATATCTGGAAACTGACTCGGATCGAGGATTGAAGGTTCAGACATGAGTAGCGGAGTGTGTGGATTTTAAGGGTTTTATGGGCTGATCGTAACATTTGCTAGGGGCTAGTAGCTAGGGTAAGAAAAAAAAGCTATACTGGTGGGTAATTTCAGGGATTCGAGCCAAAATTATGTTGGAAGCGGGGATTGCTTGGCTAACTGGATTTGTTTTCCAGCAGGTTCTTAAAGAGATAAAATTAGATGAAATCGCCAAAGAAGCAGCCAAAGATTGGCTAAAAGATTTCTTTAAAAGTTTACCGGGTGGAATTTATGAAAAGGGACGGGGAATTATTCTGCCGACTGCTACCAAGAAAGCTATCAAGCAGTTTTTAGAATTGGTGCAAGAAGAGTTACAGGCGCAAGGTTTGAAGAAAGAGGAAGCGAAAGAATATAGCAAATCGCTGAGTTTATTTCTGAAAGATAAATCGGTAAGAGAAATTTTGGGAAGCGCGTTTAAAAAAGATTGTCAGATAATTGATGCTAAAGCATTAGAGAAGATTTGGAGAACTTTAATTTTAGATACGTTACCTGCTGGGTTTGATTGGGAATTAATTACTAAACAGTATTGCCGCAAGGTGGTGGAAATTAGGCGAGATTCGGCTGAATTGCGGGCTATTTTGGATTCGGAAAATTTAGAAGCAATTAACGAAAATACTGCTGCTTCTACGAAAGCATTGGAATCGATCGCAGGAATTATTCCTAAACTCGATTTAGAACTATATCGGGAAAGTTTACAGGAATTTTACGGCAAACTGAAACTGAACGTTGTTGACATGACAAACGATCAGTATCGCCTGCTATTGTGGAAAATGTTTATTCCCCAAATGGTGCGGGAAGCATTACCGCCATCGCGCTACGATTTGCCGAAAGATATTCAGCGCAGGTTATGCGAATCTGGACAAATTGAAGCAGAATTTAGTAAGGAAGATTTACATCGCTATCGGGAAAGTTATTTTCAGCAAGCGATTCGATCGGTGTTGGAAGTTCTCAAAGATCCTAATAATCGTTATGTGGTAATTTTAGGCGATCCGGGGTCGGGAAAATCAACTTTATTACAATATCTCGCTTTGCAGTGGGCAGAGCAACCAACCGAACAGTTACCATTATTAGTAGAGTTGCGGGGATATGGGCCCGATCGGGCCGCGCCTACCAGCTTTTTAAAGTTTTTCCACCAGGGAACTCGCACCATCCAAAAGCTAAATCAGGCAGATTTGGATAAACAATTGCGATCGCATGGTGCGTTGGTGATGTTTGATGGGTTGGATGAGGTGATTAATCGCGATCGCCAAGAAGAAGTAATCACCGAAATTATTAGCTTTACCAACGAATACAAAAAAGCGCGAGTGGTGGTGACTTCTCGTATCGTTGGTTATAACCCGGAACCGTTGGGAAATGCGGAGTTTCGTCACTTCACGCTGCAAGATTTGTCACCAAAACAAATCCAAGAATTTCTTCAAAAGTGGCACGATTTGGCACTAGAGAAAGATCCAGATAAGGAACTTTTACAACAGCGATTGCAAGATGCCATTGCTAATTCTAAAGCAATTGCCGAACTCGCCGGAAATCCCCTGCTGCTGACGATGATGGCAATTCTCAATCGCCGCCAAGAATTGCCGAGAAATCGAGCGGAATTGTATAAAGAAGCGTCAAAGGTGTTGCTGTACGCTTGGGATGTGGATCATAAGAAATTACAAATTTCGCCTGATGCAATAGAAAGTCCAGAAAAACAGGCGATGTTGCGGCAGATTGCCTACGAAATGCAATCGGGAGAAAAGGGAATTCGGGGAAATATCATCAGTCGGGACAAGTTGCTGGAAATTATTACCAAGTTTCTGAAAGAGCGGGATTTTTCCAAACCTCGCGAGAAAGCACAAACCCTGATTAACCAACTGCGCGAACGCAATTTTATTCTCTGTTTTTTGGGTGATGAGTATTACGGTTTTGTTCACCGCACGTTTTTGGAATATTTCTGCGCTTGGGAATTTGTGGATAAGTTTGAAAAGCAGCGCATTTTGACGGAGGAGGAGTTAAAAACCGAGGCGTTTGGGAAACATTGGCAGGATGAATCTTGGCATGAAGTGTTGCGGTTGATTTGCGGAATGCTGGCAGAAAAAGTAGCGGGAGAGATGATTGAGTATTTGATGAGTGAAAAGGATGAATCTAAGTTTAGAAATCTAATTTTGGCGGCTGAATGTCTGGTAGAAGTGAGAAATATCTCTACTATTAAATCAACTTCTGGATTATTGTTGGATGCTTTGAAAAATGCGACCAAGAAAGTTTGGGAAAATGATTCTGAAACTGCTGTAAAAGTTATTCAGGCGATCGCAACTACCTGGAAAAACGACCCGCAAACCCTACCCCTACTCCAATCCTGCGTTCAGTCCGATCCGAATTCGGTTGTGCCACAAGCAGCAGTGTATGCGATCGCCTCTAATTACAAAGAAGACCCGCAAACCCTACCCCTACTCCAATCCTGGGTTCAGTCCGATCCGGATTCGTTTGTGCGAAGTGCAGCAGTGAATGCGATCGCCTCCAATTACAAAGAAGACCCGCAAACCCTACCCCTACTCCAATCCTGGGTTCAGTCCGATCCGGATTCGTTTGTGCAACAAGCAGCAGTGTATGCGATCGCCCGAAATTACAAAGAAGACCCCCAAACCCTACCCCTACTCCTATCCTGCGTTCAGTCCGATGCGAATTCGGATGTGCGAAGTGCAGCAGTGAATGCGATCGCCCGAAATTACAAAGAAGACCCGCAAACCCTACCCCTACTCCTATCCTGGGTTCAGTCTGATGCGGATTCGATTGTGCGACGTGCAGCAGTGTATGCGATCGTCCAATATTACAAAGAAGACCCGCAAACCCTACCCCTACTCCAATCCTGCGTTCAGTCTGATGCGAATTCGGATGTGCGAAGTGCAGCAGTGTATGCGATCGCCGAAAATTGGAACCAGGAACCTGGAATGTTCGATCTTTTCTACAATTGCGCCATCAACGATCCCTTTGAGCGTGAGAACGATAGGCAAGATAACCCTCGGCAAACTGCTCTAGAAGCAATTCTAAAACATCATCGCGACAATCCCCGATCGCTGGAGTTGTTGCGCGACCGATCCGAAAATGACCCCGATGAGGAGTTGCGGGAATTTGCTAAGGAAGAATTGCAGAAAAGAAGTTGATTGTTGATAGTTAGGTTATATGATAAATATAGTTATCACCCCGTCAGGAATGCACGGGGAAATTAGTGGGAGAGTAACAGATGGCTAAAGGATTCGCAGCGAAATTAGAAGAACAATTGGGTTATGTATTACTGCTAGTACCAGAAGCGAAAGCCTATGCAGCAAGGTTCTCGATGAGTGGACAAGGAGAGGAATTTATTGGCATTACGAACATATTAGAACAAGCCCAAGTTTGGCAAACAAAAAAGCAAGCCAAAAAAGCCATAGAAAAATATGCCGATTTTTTGCTAGAAGAGGCTAAAGATGATCAGCCAGTGCGGATAAGTCTCAGGCTGCTCAAGCGTTCCTCTGATGGTCAATTAACAGATGAGTCAGTTGAGTCAATATTTCTAGTATCAAAAGAACTACTGGAATAAATAGACATCTCCAGAAAACATTGTATTGATTTGTAGTATTTTGTAGGGGCGTTCGCGTAGCGTGCCGTAGGCATTAGCATTTGGGGGAGAATTTGACGTAAAAATTAGAGATCTGGATATCCCAAATGCTTCGCCCTGCCCCGAACAGTGAGCCATAATTTATTTTTTGGAGATGTCTAATGGACTACCATAAGTAGCCCACAGATAATTTTTCGTACTCATTGATTTTTTTGGTATATTTGATTCATAACTGAGGAAAAGATCGTGCAACCATCATTACATATCAAAACCAAAATTTTACCGGGAAATAAGATCGAAATTGAGATTCCCGAAGCTGCTATAGGCGATGCTGTCGATGTATTTGTCATTTTACCAGAAAAACCAGCCTCAAAACGGGGTTCTGTCTTAGAAATGATCGAACAAATCCGCAGTAAACGCCAGTTCAGAAGTGCTGAAGATATAGATAAGCAACTGCAAGAGGAACGGGATTCATGGGACAGCTAACACTTCCTTCATCTGGCATTATTTATGCTGACACATCGGTAGCGATTTATACGATTGAAAGCCACCCTGACTATTATTCGCTACTGCAACCTCTGTGGTTAAAATTTCAATTACGCGAACTGGAAATAGCCAGCAGCGAACTAATATTGATGGAATCTCTGGTAGTTCCTCTGAGAAACTCTGATACCATTTTAATCAATGCTTACGAACAACTGCTTTTATCATCCGAAATGCAGCTAATTCCTATCAGCCAATCTATCCTGAGAGAAGCTGCAAATTTGAGGGCAACTACCAGTTTGAGAACACCTGATGCGATTCATGCTGCCACCGCTTTATCTATAAATTGTACCCTATTTCTCACGAACGATAAAGGCTTTCGCAATATTGCCAATTTACCCGTTGTTGTCCTCAGTGAAGTGTTGGCATCTTGAATTACAAAGTTTCCACCGTTCATTCAGCCTCATTAGACCTCTCCAGAAATTAAAGGTGCGTTACCTGTAACCCTTGTAGAGACGTTGCATGCAACGTCTCTACATTCTTTTTTGGAGAGGTCTAATACATTTTTTAGGGATACCGTCCTTGCTTAATCAAAATTTTACGTTGAAGTACACGACTGGGAGCATTAAACTTTAGTAATCTTACAGTAACTTCACCAATATTAGTTATGCCTTGAATTCGACCGTTATTAAGAGAAAAATGCTCGTTCCAAATTTGAAGGCGTGGATTAAATAAAGGTACAATTTCACCACTAATAGAATCAATAGTAGCAAAATCAGAGCCTTTATAGCGGTTACAAGATAAACATGAAAGAGCTAAATTATCAGCACTGGTTTTACCCCCATGTTTAAGGGCGATGATATGATCTATCTCATGGCTATAGATAGAAACGTCTTGATGAATCAGGCAGTATTCACAACGTCCGAAAGCCCTTTCAATAACCAACTTACGCAGTTCGGCAGAAATTAAATTAGAAGTCATTTAGTTAATGCCAGAATAAGCTCGTGCTTTTAGTAAAATCATCAGATGTTCTAGCTGTTCGTAAACATCCAATTCTGCTACCTCTGGTGGAGTTAGCGTTGCTTCCCGATTTTTTGACAGCAAAGTTTGCAGGCGTGTTTGAGCTTGGGGAGAAACTTGAAAAGCAACAATATCTTCCAGAGTCGGACTTTTGATTAAAAAGTCAATAACTTCTTGATAAACAGGAAAAATATCTGTAAAATTTGGGTTCACTTCTGACTGGATTGGTTGATAAATTTCAGGATTCTCCAAAACTTGCCAAAGCAGTTCCGGTAATCGCTCTTGCAAAGGTTCTAGGCGTTTAGCAAGTTCATCTGGAATTTGAATAGTTAGTTCTGCCATTACTTTTTTTAGTTGATTACTTTGTTAAAGTTTAGCATTGTGAAGGTGCGATCGCATATTTTAAATCTCATCAAATAATCTCCACCGTTCCCCTACTCCCATCAATTCGCACTCTTTGTCCATCGCGCAACAAACGAGTCGCATCGTGAATATCCATTACAGCAGGAATTCCGTACTCGCGTGCTACGATCGCACCATGAGATAACCTGCCCCCCACTTCCGCAATTATCCCACCCGCACGCGCCAACAGGGGAGCCCAGCCAGAGTCGGTGTAAGGTACAACTAATATCGTAGTGCGATCGATCTCGCCAACAGCTTGCAAATTCCGCAGCACTTTCACTCTACCCTCCGCAAGTCCTGGACTCGCACCAATTCCTTGCAATTGCTGGCTGGGTTCGCGATCGTCTATATTCGATGTGGGAGATGCTGCATTACCGTAGATTACTCGTGGAACTGTATCTAATTGTCGATGTTGTTCCAGTTGCGATCGTCTTTCTGCTATCAACTGCGGCAACCGTTCCAGTAAATCTCGATCGTTTTGTGTTATAATTTGTTCGATTTCGGAATATTCTAGAAAAAAGATATCTCCACGTTCGCGAAGCACCCCCGAATCAAGCCAGATTTGCTCGATCGCCACAAAACTCCAACGCAACTCGGCCAGCAACTTACTATAAACTTCAGTTACCCGACCCTTCAGATCGAGGCGACGCTGTACCGACTGAGCCTTCTTGCTAGTCTTTCCAGGCGGTACATATTCAGGAGGCAGATTCAGAAGAAATTGTGCAAACAGTTCCCTCACGGGGCTAGGATCTTCTTTCCAGGTAGGAACAGCAATATCGGTGCCCACATCGCTGAGATAGCCGTAAATGTCTAAAAACCGATCGAACTGCTGTAAAATTGACTGTCCATCTGCAATTTCAGCTAACGTAGCAAAGATATTAGGTGCAACTTTTTGTGCTTCTAAAGGATTGATTCTTTCTGGTTGCGGTAACAAATGACGTGCAGCAGCAGCAAGTTGCTGGAGACTTCGCAAACTCGCAAGTTCCGGCGTCTTACCAGCATCAAGTTCTTCATCTTTTACTTTAAATATTCCCTGTCGCAACGCCAAACTTAAAGGTGCCAAAATGCTGTAATAAGTAGCGCGTTTGAGTAATCCCAGGATGAAATTAATTCTTTCTAGTATTGTTTGTGGAGAGTTTAGAGATGTTGCACTGGGGTTCAATTCGGCTAACGCGGGGGCAAAGTGGCGTCGATAATCTCTTTGAAAATCCTTTTCCAAGCGCAATTCGCGACGCCACAACCTGAGTAATCCCGGCACATTTTGCAAAGTAGAACGCACAGGTGGTTTGCTAAACTTCGCGCCAAGAGTCAAAAACTCCAGACTTTCCGGCGGTAGTCCCATACGAAGGAAGATTTGCCCCAACAGGGAGGCGTTGAAATAAGCACGGGAGTAGTGGAGTGTAGCAGTTTCGTTGAAATCTAAACCATGCGATCGCTTTCCCAACACCAGTGTAAAAATTTCTCCCCAAACACCACAAGTCAGAGGACGATTAATTGACCAAGTGAGAGGGCGAATTAATCCCGGAATTACTTCGGCGGCTATTTTCCTTGTCCAAATCGGCCATAAAGTAGTGATCGGGCGCGATTGCAACAGCCACAGCGTTTCACCATCATAACTCCACTCAATATCTTGCGGAATGCCATGATATCGCGCTTCCAAATCTCGTGCCAAAACAGCCACTTGCCGAATTAACGTTAATGGTACATCTCCGTTTCCCTCAACGCTAACAACACTCTGCTCCTCTGCTCCTCTGCCCCTCTGCTCCTCTGCTACCAAAGCGGCGTTTCTAACTATAACTCTGTATTGTTCTGGTGTGACTTGACCAGAAACTATTCGCGAAGCAGCGCCCGGTAAAGCTTCGATCGCAACTGCATCCCCATATCCGAGCATAGGATCGCGGCTGAAGGCAACTCCAGAAAATGCCCCAAAAACTTGTTTTTGAATCAATACAGCCATTGCTGCTTCTGGGAGATGGCGCTGTTGTCGATATTCAACAGCACTCGATCGATCGTAAGAAGCCTGACACCGAAGGATTGCTTGTTGCAAACCATCTCGGCTCGTCACATTTAAAATAGTTTCATATTGACCAGCCGCAGAAGCATATTCGGAATCTTCTCCTATCGCAGAAGAACGCACCACCAAAGGCGACGCTGGAGAAGGTTGCAAAGACTCAATCAAAGGTGTCGGGTCATCTCCAGGCGGCAAAACCCATCCATCTGGTACTGGGTAGCCCCAACGTTTTAGCTGAGATAATGTGGCAGCCTTTTGTCCTACTTTAGAAGCATCTAGCTGTTGGTTAAGAGAAATCATCGCTTTGTCGCCACGAAAAAAGCGAAACATTGCTTGAGAATCGCGCTGTCCTGCTTCTGGGGCAAGATCTAAATCATCTGGCATTTTTTTATAGATCCATCCCATTAAAACAGCAAGTGCGATCGCAGCAAAGATACGCGCAAAATCCTGGGGATGCAGACAAGCCAATATCGCTGGTAACAGAATTAAAACCGCGATTCGTCCCGCATTACGCTCACGCAAAATTGTAAAGCCAATTCCCCCAATCAAAAACACCAATCCCGCTACCCACACATCGTGAACGACAAAACCCCAGACAACATTGGTTGTCCCAGCACCTTTGCCCATCCAGTAGCGCCCCATCACCAAAGCAATCAGCGCAATTATTTCCCACTCCGAACCACTTGGAAAAAAAGCACGCGCCAGCATTACAGCCGCAATGCCCTTTCCCGCCTCCGATAGCACCGCTAAGATACCTGCAAGGGTTCCCCCGTGATAGAAAGCAGCTTGAACTCCAATATTTCCAGTGCCGATTTCTCGCAGCTTGCGTCTTCTGAGTGCGTAAACAATCCACGCAATCACGGGTAACCCTCCCAAGAGGGGACAGAGGATGAAGATCAGCAAAACACCCCAAACTTGGGTCAGTGTCATAAGTGCGCGGGAGTGGGAGAGTGGTCAGTTGTCAGTGGTCAGTTGTCAGTGGTCAGTGGTCAGTGGTCAGTGGTCAGTTGTCAGTGGTCAGTGGTCAGTTGTCAGTGGTCAGTGGTCAGTGGTCAGTTGTCAGTGGTCAGTGGTCAGTGGTCAGTTGTCAGTAGTAAAAATCAAGATTTCCAGAGCAATCATTGGCAATTTTTAGTGGTGAGTTATTTCCGCCATCCTGCACTAGAAAGGATACAAGCGCAAACGACTATAAGTTTTTGCATAATGCCTATTTACACTAGGCGCATCGCACTTTAGTCTGAAAGGTAAGCATTTATTGGCGATCGCAACTTAGTTAGCGGTCAGCTATAAAGATCGATCTGGATAAGTAGGTGGGCGTAAATAAACTGAACTCCCAGAAACCCGGTTTCTTTGGGCCTGGAGTTTTACGTTTAAATATGCCCACCTACTTAGAAACAGCCAATTAGCGATCGCCCATCACATATCATCAATACTCAATATGCAATTTTATACCTACGATCCAGCAGATTTTTATGATGAACTCTTTGTCGCCAAGGGCCAACCCCGGCCTGATGCAACTCTTTTAATCGAAAGGATTAATGGGTTGCCGCCAGAGGAACTCCAGCGACGCCAGCAAGTCGCACAGCAAGCCCTCCTCAAGTTGGGAGCCACTTTCAACGTTTATGGCGATAACCGTGGCACTGAGCGCATCTTTCCCTTTGATGTCATTCCCCGCGTTGTCTCGGCTCAAGAATGGACAGAGATGGAAAAGGGACTCAAGCAGCGCATCTACGCCTTAAATTGCTTTATTGCAGATATTTACGATAGCCAGAAAATTGTTACCGACGGCGTTATCCCCTTAGAATTAATTGCCTCTGCCAAAGGATTTCTCAAACCCTGTATAGGATTGAAACCACCGGGAGGAATTTGGTGTCATATCACTGGCACGGATTTAGTGCGAGATAAAGATGGTCAGTGGTACGTTCTAGAAGATAATCTTCGCTGTCCTTCCGGTGTCTCCTACGTTTTGGAGAACCGCCGGGTGATGAAATCGTCCTTTCCCAAGTTGTTTGAGACGATCGCAATTCGACCCGTCGATGATTACCCCAGTCATTTGCTCGAAACTCTCCTCAATCTAGCACCTGCCAATTTAGCAGACCCCACCGTAGTCGTTCTCACCCCAGGTATTTACAATTCTGCCTACTTTGAGCATTCTTTCCTCGCCCAGCAAATGGGTGTGCAACTGGTGGAGGGCAGAGATTTGGTGGTGACGGATGGCTACCTGCAAATGCGTACTACCAAGGGATTGCAGCGGGTAGATGTGATCTATCGCCGCATCGATGACGACTTTATCGATCCTCTCGTTTTTCGCTCCGACTCCACATTAGGTATACCGGGTCTAACGGAAGTTTACCGCAATCGTCGCGTTGCGATCGCCAACGCCCTGGGAACCGGAGTGGCAGATGACAAAGTGATCTATGCCTATGTCCCCGAAATGATTCGCTACTACCTCAAGGAAGACCCGATTCTGCAAAATGTCCCCACTTACCTCTGCTGGGAAGAGAAACAGCTAAATCATGTCCTTGCCAATTTAGACAAACTTGTGGTCAAATGCGCCAACGAATCTGGCGGTTACGGGATGTTAGTTGGCCCTCATGCCACACAGTCACAACGAGAAGAATTTGCCCAATTAATTAAAGCTAATCCGCGTAACTATATTGCCCAGCCGACGCTTTGCCTGTCGCGAGTTCCTACAATAATAGGCGATCGCTTTGAGGGCTGTCATGTTGACTTGCGTCCCTACATTCTCTACGGTAAAGATATCTATGTACACCCAGGTGGCTTAACCCGCGTCGCCCTCAAAAAAGGTTCTTTGGTAGTTAATTCTTCCCAAGGCGGCGGCTCAAAAGATACTTGGGTACTCGCTAATTAGCTAATGGTCAGTGGTCAGTGGTCAGTTGTCAGTTGTCAGTTGTCAGGGGTCAGGGGTCAGGGGTCAGTGGCCAGTTGTCAGTTGTTACTGGATATTGGTAAAAGAAATGGCAAAACCGAATTTTCAGAACCTGCACGTTTACAAGCTGTCTGAGAAGCTAGCAGATGAGATTTGGACAATAGTCAGCAAATGGGATAAATTTGCTAAGGATACGATAGGCAAACAAATTGTTCGTGCAGCAGACAGCATCGGTGCTAATATCGCAGAAGGAAGCGGTCGTTATAACTTTCAGGACAATCGACGTTTTGTAAGGATAGCACGAGCCTCTTTGTATGAAACAAGACACTGGTTAAGACGAGCTTACACTCGGAATATTTTAACAGTTGAACAAGTAAACAGGCTTATCCCAATCATTGATGAATTGTCACCTAAGCTAAATGCTTACCTCAACTCTATCGGCAATATTCCAGAAAAACCAACTGACAACT
>NZ_JAIQZN010000067.1:0-25834 GCF_023333585.1 Argonema antarcticum A004/B2 | reverse complement strand
GACAACTAACAACTGACAACTAACAACTGACAACTAACAACTGACAACTAACAACTGACAACTAACAACTGACAACTAACAACTGACAACTGACAACTAACAACTAACAACTGACCACTGACAACTGACCACTAACAACTGACAACTGACAACTGACAACTGACAACTGACAACTGACAACTAACAACTAACCACTGACCACTGACAAAAATGCTTAGTCGCGTTGCAGATGCTATCTACTGGCTTAATCGTTATGTTGAACGGGCAGAAAATATTGCTCGTTTTATCAATGCAAATGTCAATCTAATTCTGGATTCCCCTACGGGTGTCGCGCAGCAGTGGGAACCGTTGGTGTTGACAACTGGCGACTTGCCTGTATTTCAGGATCGTTACGGGGAAGCTACAGCCGAAAATGTCATTCAGTTCCTCACTTTCGATCGCGATAATGCCAACTCTATCATTTCCTGCCTTCGATCTGCCAGAGAAAATGCTCGATCTATTCGAGAAATCATTTCTTCGGAAATGTGGGAACAGGTGAATACGTTCTATTTCATGGTACAAGATGCAGCCGAAGGACAAGCAACCTTTGAACCGCAAGATTTTTTTACAGAAGTAAAACTGGCTAGCCACCTATTTGCTGGTGTGATGGATGCCACCATGACTCATAATGAAGGTTGGCATTTCGGTCAAATGGGACGCTTTCTAGAACGAGCCGATAAAACTGCTCGAATTTTAGATGTGAAATATTTCCTGCTTCTACCTTCGGTAAAAGATGTAGGCACCACGCTGGATGAATTGCAGTGGATGGGGTTATTGCGATCGGCTAGTGCTTACGAGATGTATCGCAAATGCCAACATCGCATTACACCAACTGGTGTGGCGGAATTTTTAATTTTAGATCGAGAGTTTCCGCGATCGATTCGATTTTGTCTGATGCAGGCGGAGCGATCGCTCCATCAAATTACTGGATCTTCTCCCGGCACCTGGAGTAACCCCGCAGAACGTTCTTTGGGTCGATTGCGCTCTGAGTTGGACTATTTGTCCATTGAAGAGATCGTTCAAATGGGATTGCATGAATGTCTCAACGACTTGCAGCAGCAAATTTATGGCGTCGGCAACAACATTTTTGAAACCTTCTTTGCCTTAAAACCAATTAGTTAATTTTAGGTAAAACACGAATATCCTATGTCTATAGAACAGAAAAAAGCTATTGTTCTTCAATATTATGAAGACTTCGACAATGGCAATTTAGATAAGTTAGAAGAAATGCTCGCTCCTAACTTTGTCGCGCACATTCCCGGCAACCCTGGAACGTTAAATCGCGAAACGTTCAAAGAGTTTGGGGTCATGTTCCGCGCCGCTTTCCCAGATATCCGCCACAGCTTTGAAGATATCCTTGTAGAGGAAGATAAAGTTGTCACCCGTGGGATATTTGCTGCCACGCATCAAGGAAAATTGCAAGGTTTCGCTCCCACAGGTAAGCGGGTTACGGTATCATTCATTCATATAGACTGGATTGTAGATGGAAAGATTGCGGAACATTGGGGAGAAGCTGACATGATGGGGATGTTGCAGCAGCTCGGTACGATTATATTGCCAATTCAGGTTGTTTTGCAGGGATTGAAAATTGGCGCGATCGTCTTAACAGTTTTATGTGTCATCAGTTTCTTACTCAGCAGATATTAACGGTCTAATATCATGTCCGGTGGCATCGGTTGTCAAAAAAAAAATAACTCTCTTATCTGTGTTCATCTGTGTTCATCTGTGGTTAAAATTTAACCCTCGATGACAACAGACAATTTCTCGCATCACGCTTACGCTACCGATGCAACCCGACATGATATAACTTAGTTAAAAATCTAAAATCAGGATGCGCTACCAAATCGTTCACACTACCACCTACACTTACGATCGATCGGTCGTTTTAAATCCGCACATTATCAGATTGCGATCGCGTTGTGATGGCACTCAGAAACTGCTTTCTTTTTTCCTGGAAATTGACCCCGAACCAATTGGTATTTCTCACATTACCGATTTAGACGGTAATGCCATACTGCAAACTTGGTTTGGTGGTTCCACAGATTATCTGAAAATCGAAGTCCGCTCAGAAGTTGAAACCTATCGCACAAATCCTTTTGATTACCTACTAGAACCTTGGGCTTTAAGTTTGCCGATCGACTACCCAGCATCAATGTTATCCCAACTTCAGCCATATTTGCAACCGCAATATCAAATAAATGCAGACCCCGCAGTCATACAATTGGCTCAAGATATTGGCTTTGCGGCGGATTATCAAATTGCTACTTTCTTGATGCAACTAAATCAACGCATCTACGAGAATTGCCAATATATTAGGAGAGAAACCGGCGAAGCGCTTCCTGGTGGCGTCACTTGGAACCAAAAATTGGGTTCTTGTCGCGACTTGGCAGTTTTATTTATGGAAGTTTGTCGCGCTGTAGGTTTAGCCGCTAGATTTGTCAGCGGTTATCAGCAAGGAGATCCAGATCAACAGAAACGAGATCTTCATGCTTGGGCAGAAGTATATTTGCCAGGAGCAGGTTGGCGAGGCTACGATCCCAGTCAGGGATTAGCAGTAGCCGATAGTTATATCGCTTTAGCTGCCAGCGCATTACCCATATATGCTGCCCCCATTACAGGAGGTTGGCAAGGCACAGGAGTGCGATCGCAAATAAAAACTCACTTATCCCTAATAACTAATGACTAACTTGCACAAACTTCTCAAAAGTCTGTTCGTTATACTTCGCACGGGCATAAATGGGCGAAGCATTCCGTGAATAATTTGTTGGTTGAACCCAAAGATCTTTGACGGAATGCTAATGCCTACGGCACGCACTCAGCGGAGCCCCTACAGGGATCAAAAAAGCATGGTCACAGACCGTGCTGAGTATAATACCAAAATTGTTAGGAATACAGAGATAAAGTATCTTCTAACGAAATAAGTTCATACCCCGCATCGGCTGGCGACACCACTGAAATAAAAACCAATGGCTCATCGCCGTTGTTTAATACTCCGTGTACGCATCCGGTATGAGCGATTACCACATCTCCTGCAACTAGAGGCTTCGTCGTACCTGCTTTATCCAAATAATATTCTCCTTTCCCGGTCAAAACAGTCCAGGTATCTTGTCCGTTAGGATGGATGTGGGGAAGGATTTGCTGACCCGGCTTGATGTACCAAGCTACAACGACGGCATCCTTAGATTCCGTGACGATCGAACGAATAGGCTCTCCGTCCGTCGGCTGAAGAAATTTAGAACTGTTAAATATCCTAGTCATACTCATCTTTATTCTTTATCGCCTTTGGCAATCGACTACACCAGCAACAACAATGCTGCTTTCAAGAGTTCTCCAAGATGCCATTGTCTCGCCGATCGCCAGAATTGTTCTGTATAATACGCTGCTTTGGGTGAATAGAAGTCTAATCGATCGCCACGACTAAATCGGAATCTGAATCGTAAATTCTGTTCCCTCTCCTGGCACAGAAATACAACTCAGCTTACCTCCATGTTTTTCTTCCACAATCTGACGGGAAATAGACAACCCCAAACCAGTTCCTTTCCCCACTGCTTTCGTAGTAAATAAGTGGTCAAATACGCGCTCTTTTACCTCATCTGACATTCCAGCAGCATTATCTTTGATGCGAATAACGACAGCAGTTTCCGCTTCTAAAACTTCAGTGCAAATAGTAATCTGATTGGGATTCGCTGTAATTTCAGCAAAAGAGCGCCCCTGATTTGCTTCATCCAGAGCGTCTATTGCGTTACCCAAAATATTCATAAACACCTGATTCAACTGTCCGAAATAACATTTTAGCTGTGGTATTTCTCCATATTCCTTAATTACTTGAATCGCCGGACGAGTATCCTTCGGTTTCAAGCGATATTGTAAAATCATTAAAGTGCTATCAATTCCCTCATGGATATTAGCCAAAACTTTTGATGAAGTATCAGCGCGAGAGAAAGTTCGCATCGACGAGCTAATCTCGCGAATCCGCTCTGCTCCCGTTTTCATTGAACCCAGCATTTGCGGTAAATCTTCTAGGATATATTCTAACTCTATATCCTCTGCTTTCTCTTCAAGTTCTGTCCCCGGATTAGGAAATTTTTCTTGATACAATTGTAGGTAATTTATCAAATCTTGGAGCGCCGTATTAGCCTGGTCAACATTGCCAGCAATAAAACCTACTGGGTTGTTAATTTCATGGGCTAGTCCCGCCATTAAATTACCCAAGGCTGACATTTTTTCATTTTGAATCAGTTGTAATTGAGCTTCTTGCAACTTATGTAAAGATTGTGCTAACTGCTCTGCTTTTTCTCGTTCCCGTGCTTCAGAAAGCTGCAAATCATGGTAAAGATTAGCATTTTTTAATGAGATTGCTGCCTGGGAACTCAACAATTTTAACACCTGCAATCGTTCTTTAGTAAAAGCTGCTTTTGCCAGACGATTTTCTAAGTACAGAATCCCAATTAGTTCACCTTGATTTAAGAGCGGCGTACACAAAATTGATTTGGGTTGATGCTGCTGGATATAACTATCAGCCGCAAATTCCTTTTCAGTTGTAGCATCGTCTAAAGCTACAGTTTTTAATGTATTTTTGACATAATTTATGATACTTCGAGGAATTGCTTGGCTGTCTTCTATTCCTATTGATAGTGGCACAACTGAATCAAGTTGCTGTTGATTGCGATCGGCAGTAACGCTAGCAGCGATTACCCATTGATCGGACTGTGGTAAAATCAGAGCCGCTTGGGAAGCTCCCGCGTTTTCTAGGGCTACTTTCATTACAGTTGAAAGTAACTTATTAAGTTCGATCGCCTCAGAAAGAGTTTGAAATGTTTTCAAGACTGCTGACAAATCGAGAATTGCGGAAGTTTCAGAGCCAGTCGAAGTGACAGTTCCCGTGTTAGTAACTGTCTGACGTAGGTTGGGGCGAGTTTGGGTCGCCGTTAAGATGGGAGCAAGTAGTTGGGGATAGCGTTTTTCTAAGTCATTAACTTTAGCTTTGGCTCCCCAGCGTGCGTAGGCGTAATATGCTTTGGTCATGTAGGTTTCCGCAATGTCAGTTTTACCCCAAGCGAGATAAAACTTGGCTGCTAATTCTCGTGCTAGAGCTTTTTCTTGGATGTAACCATTTTCTTTTGCGAGGGAGATCGCGCGATCGTACATTTCCATTGCTTCCATCTTTTCTCCTAGAACCCGATGTTTCTCCGCTTCCACCAAATAAAACTTATGCAAAAAATTCATCGGCGCATGATTTGCCCAATTTTGCATTTTTTCCTGATTAGCATTTACTCGTGCGATAATTTCTTCTTTTTCATCAAAACTTTGTTCCGGGAAAATAGCCAGTTTTGCCAAAGAAGCATAAAAATAAAATATAGGTACAAGTGCCGAACTTGTTACGCTGGCTAAATATTGTTCTGCCATCGCTGCATGGCTAACAGCTTCCAAAAATTCTTGGAAAAGATAACCAAGAATCAACTTATTAAAGTATAAATGAAACAGCGCCGCAATATCTTTCCGCTCTTGATGAATTGGCAGGTTTTTCACTTCGTCGTAACCTTCACCGACTAATAAACACGGATTTGCAGATTTACCCAGCAAATTCAAAACTGCTTGCCAATAAATATTATGATAATTCTGAGTCGCTTCTTGTTTGATTTGGGCTAATTGTGTGCTGTAATTTTCTAGATCGCGTTCCAGTCCTGCTAGTTCTTTACCGCAGAAATAGTTATAGAAGCAGAAGATATATACAGCATAGCCAGCAAATTCTAGATCGCCAGTTTCCATTCCACTTTGATAAGCTTCTAATAAAGGTTTCAAACTATGTTTTAAATGTTGTTTCCAAATTAATGTATTGCCATTAAATACGACTAATATTTTAGCTTTTTGATCGCGAATCTTCAGTTGGGACAACAGGTTTAAAGCTAGGTTACCGAATTGATATCCTGTATCGATATCGCCTACTACCCCACACAGAATAATCCCATAACTGCCATAGGTAAAACCAGACTCAGAAGCATTGCCATATTGTATAGATATCATCACCCGTTTTAATACTAATAGAGGAAAAAGTAACGGAGATGCTTGATAGGCAGCCGGAGATATGCTGGCAATCATACGCATAGCTGCTAGTTGATAAGCATCGGTCATTTGTGGCAAATCTATTAATTCCTCAATCCTTTTGTCTTTTAATGTTAATGCCGTTTCTTGCAGTGCAAGCTGAATATCTGCGAAAGTGGGGTTTTCAGGAAAAGTTACTCCCAACATTTGCAAAATTTGTCGCCCTGTTTGGATCGCGGACATCATATTATTTTGTGCTACATAAGATAATATTTTTACTTCGTATATTTTTACTTTATCTAGCAGATTCCGTGCTTTTTGTAGCACTAACTGTGTTAATTTGTCTATCTGTTCAAAGTCCGTGTTCAAATATGCTGCTTCGGCTGCTTTGACATGAAGATTCAGTGTTAAATCGTAATCATTTTCCCAACTATTATCAGGCAGCAATATTAAACCAATATTGAAATATTTAAGTGCCGACTCGTAAGCTGTTGCTGCTTTTGCTTTTTGTGCAGCGATTAAGTTTAGTTTTGCTAGTTCGTCTTTTTCCGATTGATTGGTGATTAAATCAATGCCCATATTTAATTGATTAACTATTTCAAATATTCGCTCTTCCGATTGTTCGGAATTGGTATTTTTCAACAACAGCCGACCAATTGTTAAGTGGGTTATTTTTTTATCTGCTTCTGGAATCAGAGAATAAGCGGCTTGTTGCACTCGATCGTGGAGGAACTTGTAAGGTAGAGATATATCTTTGATTTCTGCTACTTTAACTGATTCCTCACTTTGAAAAAATTTGTAAGTTTCACTAATCGGAATCACTAGCCCTTCTTGCAACGCTCTCCACAAATCAGTTGCCGTCTGGGCTTGGGCTGTTTCATTCACTATCGCCAGCGTATTTAAGTCAAATTGGTTACCAATACAAGCTGCTAATTGCAATACTTGTTGAGTATTTTTGGGTAACTTTTGCAATTGGATTGCCATGAATTCGACTACGTTATCAGTTAAAGTTTTCGCTTTAACTCCAGCCATATCGCATTCCCAATAGCGGCCACTCAAATTAAACGCAATCAATCCATCTTCATATAAGTATTTTAGCAATTGATTTGTGAAAAATGGGTTGCCTTTGGTTCGTTCCAATACCAATTTTGTTAATGGCAATGCTAGTGACAAATTGCAATTCAAGGTATCAGCAATTAGGCGGTTTAGGTTAAGCAGATCTAAAGGAGCTAGGGTAATTTGATTGACTGTTGCCTTGGCTTCGCGAATCTCTGCTAAAGTTAGCATTAGAGGATGTACTGGAGAAACTTCATTATCCCGATAAGCGCCAACGATCAGTAAATAGGGAGTAGAAGTCTCGCTCATCAACAACTTGAGCAAGGCAAGGGAGGCGGTATCGACCCACTGCAAATCGTCCAAAAATATTACCAAAGGATGCGATCGCGTCGCGAACATTTGGACAAACTTGCTAAACAATAAATTAAACCGATTTTGGACAGCATTACCTGTCAGTTCGGTAGCTTCTGGTTGCTGACCGATAATTTGTTCTAGTTCGGGGATAACATCAATAATTACCTGTGCGTTTTCACCTAGTTCTGATAAAATTTGACTGCGCCATTGAGCTAGTTGCGCCGCATTTTCGGTCAGCAGTTGTCGCATTAGATGACGTAAGGCTTGCGCGATCGCATAAAATGGGATATTACGCTGAAATTGGTCAAATTTGCCTGAAACAAAATAGCCACGTTGCCGCACAATTGGTTTATGTACTTCGTTAACGACAGCGGTTTTACCAATTCCCGAAAATCCTGCGACTAACATTAGTTCAGTTGCACCCTCACTAACGCGATCGAAGGCAGCTAACAAAGTTTCGACTTCCGCTTCTCGTCCGTAGAGCTTTTCAGGAATAATAAACTGTTCTGTAATATCTCGTTCTCCCAAGGTAAGATTAACGATCTTACCTGTTGCTTGATATTGTTGCTGACAAATTTCTAAATCATGTCGCAGTCCTCTAGCACTTTGATAACGGTATTCCGCCGTTTTCGCCATCAATTTTACCACAATATCGTTGAGAATTTGGGGAATGTTCTGATTTAATTCAATAGGGGGAGTTGGTTGGCGGGCAATATGACAGTGAATTAACTCGATCGGTTCTGTTGCTTGAAATGGCAGTTTTCCGGTAAGGAGTTCGTAAAAGGTGACACCGAGTGAATAGAAATCTGTGCGGTAGTCCAGTCCCCTATTCATCCTTCCGGTTTGTTCTGGCGAAATATAAGCGAGAGTACCTTCAATGACGTTAAGATTTTGAAGAATTTGGGTTTCTCTGGGTAACAGCGAAGCGATGCTAAAATCAATGATTTTAACTTCTTTTGTTTCGGGATGAATTAAAATATTAGGCGGTTTAATATCTTTATGGATAACTCGGTTTATGTATAGTCCTTCTAAGATTTTAGCAATTTGGATCGCAATGGGAAAAAATTCATTAAGACTGAGAGGTTCGTTGCGGCGGTAGTCACTAAGGGCAATACAACCTTCATCGGCCATAATTAAGGCAAAACTGTTGCGGTAGTTTTCCAGACTTAGGGGTTTGACTACTCCGGGAATGTTGAGGTTTTTGGCAATGGTGTATTGATTGCGAAATCTAACGAGTTCTGTAAAGCTGGGGTATTCGGCTTTGAGCAGTTTGAGAATGACGGGTTTTGGCTGAGTTGTAGAAATTCCTCGATAGACTAGGGTTCTTGAGCCTTCGTAGATTTTTTCAAGTAGTTGGTAACCCACTATGCGGATCATATTTCAAATCTCCTAGTTGACATAAATTCTGATCTTGAGCATAGTCGATCGCACTTAAATTTTAGTGTGTGATTCGCTACATAATTATGGGATTTGATTTGCTTCTGTCGCCTACTCACTTACTTCTCCTATCGCGGTCAACTAATGACTAAGGATCGATGATTAAAAAAGTTATATGAATCAATCAATCACAACATCTTCTTCCGATGATTCTGGATAGTATTGCCATTCGATATCGGGCATATAATCGAAAGCGTTTCTCACAGACTCTTCCCACCATTTGCGAACCTTAGCTAGATAGATATCTCCCAAGCGCAGTTGCAGTTTATGCCGAATAGCAAGAGAGTCAGTTTCGTACATCACCATGCTAATTGGTGGCCCTACAGAAATATTTGATTTCATCGTTGAGTCGATCGAAAGCAGGGCACATTTAGCGCAGGCTTCCAGGGGCGTGTCATAATTGAGAGTGCGGTCTAAAATTGGCTTGCCGTATTTAGTTTCACCTATCTGTAAAAAAGGTGTTTCCGGCGTGGCTTGAATAAAATTACCCTGGCTGTAAATCAGATAAAGTTCGGGTTCTTCGCCTCTAATTTGTCCGCCCAGGAGAATGCTGCATTTGAAATCGATGCCGTCTTTTTGTAACCAAGCTCTGTCTTGCTCCTGAATTTGCCTAATTTTTCCCCCTATATAACGAGCGATTTCGTACAGATTTGGGAGCGAGTGGATATTTGCTTCGTCTTGAGCTTTGAGATCTTTGCGGATTAAGGTAAGCACCGCCTGGGTGATTGATAGGTTTCCAGAAGTACACATCAGAATCGCCCGCTCTCCAGGATAGGAAAAATCGAAGAGTTTTTGGTAGGTCGAAATGTAATCGACACCCGCATTAGTGCGAGAGTCAGCAGCTATAACAAGACCAAAGCGGGTAATAATGCCAAGGCAATAAGTCATTCGATTTTAGATTTTGGATGAAAGGATTTTGGATTGACTACAGGGATGAATCCGACTGACTATGAAACTAATAATTTCTTGGTTATTAAGGTGGTAGTTTAAACAACAGAGGTTAGGAGGGTGAGGTTGATGTGGTGAGGAGCGAGAGAGAAGAATCACTCTTTTAGTTGGCTACTTTTTGGATCTTACTCTTCGTCATTGTCTAATTGGTTATGATTAGCTGTGACTGTATCGGGAAGCGATCGTCTCAAAAGGTAAAGCCAAGCCAAACCTGCTAATCCCAGGACAATACCCACTATACTCACCATTTGAGCCATACGCAAAGGCCCTAGCATGAGGCTATCGGTTCGCAATCCTTCAATCCAGAAGCGACCGATGCTGTAAAACACAAGGTAAACGAGTGCCAGGGTTCCTACTTTCAGGCGGGGATTTCCCTTCAGAGAGCGAAAGAATAGGGTGAGCAGTATCCCAAACACCATTAAATCCCAGATGGACTCATAGAGAAAGGTGGGATGGAAGTATTCAAAATTTTTATATCCCGGCAGGCGGCTCTCAAAGGGAATATAAACTTTCCAGGGTAAATCGGTGGGGGCTCCGTAAGCTTCTGAATTGAAGAAATTGCCCCAGCGTCCGATCGCCTGACCTAGAATTAGAGAGGGAGCGACTAGATCTGCTAATTGCCAGAATGAGACTTTTTGAACTCGTGCAAAGATTAAAGCCGCTACTATGCCGCCCAAGATAGCGCCGTGAATGGCAATGCCACCTTTCCAAATCGCGATGATATCAGCTGGGTTATTGGCGTATTCCGACCACTGAAACAATACGTAATAAAGTCGGGCGGAAGGAATTGCCGCCACCACAAGCCAGATTGCCAGTTCGCCGGGTAAGTCTGGGTTGATGTTACGGCGCTTGGCTAAGTACCCAGAAAGGGTTACCCCAATCAATACCGCTGAGGCAATTAACAAACCGTACCAGCGGATGCTTAGTGGCCCAAGCTGAAAGAAAATCGGCCCTGGGGAAGCAAATTGAAAGGCTAAGGGCAAGATAGAAATACCGAAATCCATGAAATTTCCTTTGATAAGTGAAAAGTTCGAGCCATAAAAGACTTCAGCACCCTAAATGTCACATAGCCTCAATTTTACGTTGCTCTGGCTTCCGGGATCGCAGTGTCCGATTTTGGCTAATATCATGTCCTTACGCATCTATTGCCTAAAAAATTTCTGTTCTTATTCTTATCTGTGTTCATCTGTGTTCATCTCTCTTCATCTGTGGTAAAAAATTAACCACCGATGACAACAGAAAATTTGACGACATCAAAATAAATACTAACGATGCAACCAGACACGATATAAAAACATGATATGACCAGCAAGACACGGATCTACAGGGATGCACTGATATAGCACTTGACTAATGACGCAAAAAAGCTGACTTATCCTAGTAATTTCTCCATTAAACAGTCGGCAATGCGATCGGCAGATCCGGGCTTACCCATCCGACGGCGACCATTATCAGCAATCAGTTGGAGTCGATCGGGATCGCGCAGGAGCGATCGCACGATCTCGGCAACTTCCCTTGGTTGTTTAGCTAAAATTAGTGATGGCCCCAACAGGCGAGTTTGGGCTTCTGCGAAGGCGGGGGTAAATTGTGGGCCTTTACCTGGGATTGCGATCGCCGGTTTGCCCAATCCCACAAACTGTTCTGTAGCGGTTCCAGCCATCGCAATCGCAAAGTCTCCTTGCTGCAAACAATCGCCAAACGCTCGCTGAGTCAAGATTAGGGTAGATTTCCCTTGGGTAAACACCGATGCGGCTTGAGTGCTGAGTGCTGAGTGCTGAGTGCCCAGGAAGTGCCCAGGCGATTCAGGATTAACTAAACGCCAGCCTTCTGCTTCCAGGGCTTCACGTAAAGGGTCTAGGCTTAGCACTGGTGCGATCGCGCCCAGAAACAGCACTGTGCGGTCGCGAAAGGCTTCCATCACCCCAGCTAGAGTCGGGAGTATTTGTTGCCAATTGGCGTAGGCTTCTGGGGCTCTGGAACCGGGTATTAAAGTGATGGTGAGCGATCGCGCTTGCTCCACTTTCTCAGCATCTGAGGCATAAAAAACCGCCCGTGGAGTCTCAGGCTCAAGGTCATCCATCATCGGATTTCCCAAATCAAAAGCCGGAATTGACCATTTTTGCAAGATTTCCGCCGTCAGACTATCTCTAGGAAACACTGCTTTACAACGCTTGCGACTCATCAGCCAACGTTCCCAAGGCAGATAAACCGACCCCGACCAACCTTCCCAGCGCTGCGCCTGGGATCTTCTCGGCAGCGGGCCAGCTTCATCCCGCAGGTAATATTCCGATTTAGCGGTGCCGACGAAGGCATAAGGAGCCCCACTTAACCAGGCAAGCAACAAGGGGACAATATCCCCCACGGCTAAGATAATTCCGCCCTGTTGTTTCCAACCCTGTACTGCCCTAAACTGCCACCAGAGCAGTTGGAGTAAGCCGCTCCGTATATCTCGCCACAAATGACGCCCATCCATATAAATAAAGCCACCGGAGGGCATTTTTCGCGTCGGTGCGATGAGGGGAATTCCTAGCTCAGTGTAGGCTTGGCCTTCGCCAACTATAGGTAGGGCTGCTATTTTTGGGGCATTGGGACGCTGCTGTAGTTCTTTCAATATCCGAACAGCGATCGCATCCTCCCCATGACCATTACTCAGGCAAAGTAACTTCATCAATTATGACCGGGCAGAGGAGCAGAGGAGCAGAGGAGCAGAGGAGCAGAGGGGAAGAGGAGAAAAGAAATAAAAATGTTCTTAAATTGAACAAAAGCATATCAACTCCGAAAGAGCCAGCAAATTGAAGAATTGCAGATTTTAGATTGAACATATATTTCAATTTAAAATCTAAAATCTAAAATCTAAAATTACCCTAGCTCTTCTTCGGTGGTATTGGGGATGATGAGCGTGGAAACAGAGAACCAGGAGGCGTTTTTACTACAAGCGGTGGGGAGTCCGCTTGTTGCAGCTGCTGGCGTCCGTTGCGGACTATACGCTGCATATCATTCAACTGCTGCTCAATGTTATTGAGAACCCTTTCGGCATATTCATCAGCGCCGTTTTGAATGGCGTCGGCTTCTGAAATGGCTTTAGCGCGTATCTCCTCCAGTTCCGCTTGAGCTTCCCGGTGCAAACGTTCGATTTCAGCCAGAGTCTGTTCTTGTGCAGCACCGCACTCATTCTGTACCATTTGCCAGAGTTGCTGCGCCTCTTGTTTTGCCTGCCGAACAATACCCGTTTCATCTAAAATCTGAGCGGCGCGTTGCTGGGCCGTCTCAATAATTTTATGGGCGTATTGTTCCGCTTGCTGAAGCAACTCTTCCTTTTCCCGGATAATCGCTTCTGCTTCTTCAAAAGCATTTGGCAAATTTAGCCGGATGAGATCTAGTTGTTCTAACAGATGTTCTTCATCAACTAACGTGCGACGAGTCAGGGGAATGCGTGGACTATCGAGAATCATCTCCTCCATGCGGTTGAGTTCTCGCTGAATATCTACGCCTCCAGTTCCACGTTGGGACAGTTCATCTTGAGAGCTGGGTTCGTCGATGTCGGGGCTGATTCGGGGTGGGTTTTGGCGTAACATTTGTTGTAAATATCTTTTGCAACGTGCTTGGGAACAAGATGATCGACAGAGCCGCCAAATCTTGCTATCTCTTTTACCACGCTACTGCTTAAAAAACCATATTCAGTCGAGGTAGCCAGAAAAACTGTCTCGATTTTATCCGATAGTGTCTTATTGGTATGCGCCATCTGCAACTCTTTTTCAAAGTCAGAAAGCACCCGCAGACCCCGGATAATTACAACGGCTTGTCGTATTTGGGCATAGTTTACGGTAAGACCGTCAAAGCTGTCTAGCTCTATATTAGGCAGATGTTGCGTGGATATGCGAATCTGGTCAAGCCGCTCTTGCACCGTAAACATGGGCATTTTATTGGGATTGCGTAGTACTGCTACGACCACTCGCTCAAATAGTTTACACCCGCGCTGTATAACATCGAGGTGTCCAAGGGTAATCGGATCGAAGCTGCCGGGATAGATTGCAATCACAAAGTAGGGCTGTCAAAGTCTCTGTTGGAGATTATAACGATTAGAATGAAAAATGTGAATCTCCGATCGCGCTATGCACCCTCGTCTGATGTCTGTGGGCTTTGTAACTGCAACCCTGTTTCTGGGTTTCAGCTTTACCCCTGTAACTTTAGATCGACCAGCACAGGCACAAACGGCTCAAAATCCAAAGGCAGAGGCCGATCGGCTTTTTGAAGCAGGTAGACGCCAGCATCGCCAAGGTCGAGTTCAAGAAGCACTTGAGACGTTTCAACAGGTTTTGGCTATTCGCCGGGGGATGGGCGATCGCAATGGCGTTGGAGAAACCCTCAATGAGATTGGACTTGTTTACGAGAATTTGAGCCAGTATCCCAAGGCGCTGGAGTTTTATCAGCAAACTTTGGATATTGCCAGAGAATTGCGCGATCGCGAAAGTGAAGGGCGAGTCCAGATCAATATCGGGGCAGTTTATTTCAAGCTGGGTCAATCTCCCCAGGCGCTAGAGTTTTATCAGCAAGCCTTAGCTCTTCTGACAGAAGTTGGCGATCGGCAAGGTGTTGGACTAACCCTCAACAGCATGGGCAGATTATACCGCAATTTAGGTCAGTATGACAAAGCATTGCAATTTTATCAGCAAGCCTTAGTCATTGCCAAAGAAATTGGCGATCGAGAAACCGTTGGGGTTACGCTCAGCAACATTGGGGTAATTTACCTTAGTCTGGGTCAGTATCCCAAAGCACAAGAATTTTATCAGCAAGCCTTAGCTATTGCCAGAGAAATTGGCAATAAGAAAGGTGAAGAAACTACTCTCATCAACCTTGGGGCAGTTTATGACAATTTGGGTCAGTATCCTAAAGCACTGGAACTATATCAGCAAGCTTTAGCAATTGCTCAAGAACGTGGGGAAAAGGCAAGTGTTGCCCTTACCCTCAACAATATTGGCTTGCTTTACGATAATCAGGGGCAGTATGCTAAAGCACTAGAGTTTTATCAGCAAGTCTTAACTATTCGCAAAGAAATTGGCGATCGCAAGGGCGAAGGCAACACACTCAACAGTATTGGATTTGTTTACAATCATCTGGGTCAGTATGACAAATCATTGGAATTATATCAGCAAGCTTTAGCCATTCGCAAAGAAGTTGGCGATCGCAAGGGCGAAGGAACAACCCTTAACAACATCGGGGTGGTTTACGATACTCTCCGTCAAAGCGATAAAGCACTAGAATTTCATCAGCAAGCTTTAGCCATTCGCCGAGAAATTGGCGACAAATCCGGTGAAGGAAAAAGCCTCAATAATATTGGGAGAGCTTACAATAATCTAGGTCAGTCTGACAAAGCATTAGATTTTTACCAGCAAGCCTTAGCCATTGTCAAGTCAATTGGCGATCGCCTAAGCGTTGGAGTAGCTCTCAACAATATTGGCACGATTTACGACGGTCTGGCTCAGTATCCTAAAGCATTAGACTTTTACCAACAATCATTAGTTATTCGTCAAGAGATAGGCGACAAACCTGGGGAAAGCGTAACCTTAAACAATATCGGTAATGCTTTCTTTAAATCTGGCAATTTAGGATCAGCAGAAAAAAGTCTATCCGCTGCAATTACAGTTCTAGAATCTTTGCGACCGGGATTGAGCGATCCAAATAAAGTATCCATCTTTGAAACGCAATCTAGTACTTATAAAATGCTGCAAAAAGTTCTCATTGCGGAGAATAAAATTGAAGCTGCACTGGAAATTGCCGAAAGGGGAAGGTCACGGGCATTTGTGGAGTTGTTGGCAAAACGGTTATCCTCTAAAGAGACTGTTCAACAAATTATCAAACCACCCACAATCGAACAAATTAAACAAATCGCCAAACAACAAAATGCTACGCTAATTGAATACTCGATCGTTGATAAATATGAACTTTATATATGGGTAATTCAGCCGACAGGTAAAGTAGAATTTCAGCGCGTAGACCTCAAATCCATGCGGACGATCGGGGGTAAATCGCCGCTAGAAGACCTGGTTATTAACAGCCGTGATTCCATCGGTGTCAGAGGTCGCGGTTTAACAGTGCAAGTTCGATCGGATGGGTTAAGCCAAACTAAACAATTACAGCAACTCTATCAAATTATCATCAAACCAATTGTTGATTTTCTCCCAAAAGATCCCAACGCCCGTGTTATATTCATTCCACAAGCAGAACTGTTTCTAGTTCCCTTTGCAGCACTTCAAGACGCATCTGGAAAATATTTAATTCAACAACATACCATCCTAACAGCACCTGCCATTCAGGTTTTGGAATTAACTCATCAACAACGGCAACGAGTATCACAAAAAGATTTCCTAGTTGTTGGCAATCCTACTATGCCCAGCCTACCGCCTGCACCCGGACAACCGCCGCAACAATTGCCGAGTTTACCGGGTGCGGAAAAAGAAGCTTTGGCTATTGCCCAAATATTGAATACTAAAGCTATCACTGGTAACCAAGCTACCAAAGCTGCTATTTTGGAAAAGTTACCGACTACAAAGATTGTTCATCTAGCAACTCACGGATTATTGGATGATTTTAAAGGGTTGGGCGTACCTGGTGCGATCGCTCTCGCTCCTTCTGGCAATGATAACGGGTTACTTACCGCCAGCGAAATCCTTGATTTGAAATTAAATGCCGAATTAGTTGTCTTGAGTGCCTGCGACACTGGGAGAGGCACAATTACCGGGGATGGCGTGATCGGGCTGTCTCGCGCCTTGATTTCAGCCGGTGTACCCACCGTACTTGTATCGCTGTGGTCAGTGCCAGATGCCCCTACAGCATCGTTGATGACCGAATTTTATCAAAATCTTCAAAAACAGCCCGATAAAGCTCAGGCGCTGCGTCAGGCCATGCTAACGATAATCAAACAACACCCCGACCCTAAAGACTGGGCGGCGTTTACGCTGATTGGGGAAGCGCAGTAGCGATTACAAGACTTACGCACTAACCAAGGTTTCGCCCCCCTAGCCCCCCAAATCTGGGGGGAACAAGACTCTTCTCCCCCCAGATTTGGGGGGCTAGGGGGGCGAAAAGCGTAAGTCCGACATTAGCTATGAGTTGGCAAAGCCTTAAGGAGATGGCGATTTGAGTGCCTTGCGAAACTCTTGAGCTGCCTCCAACCGAGAGGTCTGAGCCATCAACACACAGCGGGTGAGCAGGTCAATACTGAGGGTTGCCAGTTCGGGAATTTCGCTGTGGGTGATTTTGTCGTAATGGCGATCGCGTAGGCGATAGAGACTGAATAGACCGTCTTGCCAAAACCACACTTCAGGCACTCCTAATGCTTGATACCGCTTGAGCTTGTTCAGTCCGCCACTGGTGAACACGACTTGGATGACGAGATCGGGGATTGGCTTGGATGCCCCAAAACAGTAGGATTCATCAGCTTGGGCAGAGACTTCTTCTTCTCGTTCTTGGGTCATGGAACCCGTGGGTTCAAATTCAATGGCGTTTTCCAGGCAAAATAACCCAATCAAAAAGCCGATGAGCCGACTAAAAACTTCGTGTTCGCGTCCCGGCATGATAATCTCAATGGTGCTGTCATAGTAAGCCAGCCGAATGCCTGGAGAGTCAGCAAAACCAGCCTGAATCAGCTTGAACTGTTGCCAGGTAGTGCCGGAATAGACAAGGCGCTGGTCGGTGGAAGGCGGAGTGAGAAGGGGAGCTTGCGTCATAGTAGTACCATCACCTGGCGCGGCACAGAGAGATCTAGCTAGGGACTAGGGGCTAGGGGAAGAAGGAACTAGAATCAAGGGCAAAGCCCTGAGCGCTCAGCCGAACGGTTTGGTGGAATTAAGCTGCTACGCATCTAAAATGACCGTCAGTTTTTCTGAACTTCTTGTGGGATGGGCAGGAAAGCCCGTCTTTGGATTGGATTTAGATGCGTAATAGCTTAAGAACGTCATAACTGACTTTCATCGGTTGCTATAGCATCATCAGTTTAACTCATCCTCGCCTTTCCAGAACTCTGCAAACCTAGTTTCGGAGTTACACAAAAAGATAGCTCGATTCTTGGTTGATAACTTTGACATTATTCTACTTCCTACATTTGAGACATCTCAAATGTCTCTTAAGGCAAAACGTAGAATTAGAGCAAAGTCTGTCAGACAAATGCTGACGCTATCTCACTACCAGTTTAAACAGTTTCTTAAGCATAAAGCGTTTGAAACAGGAAAGGTGGTGCTTGATGTAAACGTTGCCTATACCTCCAAAACAGTGAGTTGGACTGGTGAAATCGTCCCCAAATTAGGGGGAGCAAAAATCATTAAGTCCAAGCTTACAGGTCTTTATATGCCACGGGACTGGAATGGTGCGCGAGGGATTTTCCTTCGCGCATTGGTTGATACGCCCTCTCTGAGAGAGTGTATTTGTTAGCAAACGCTAGCAAAAATGTATCGGATGAACAAACATTTTCCCCTAGCCCCTAGCCCCTAGCCCCTAGCCTCGATTACCCGCCGTATTGCCAGCCAGTACTTTCTAGCAACAGGGGTTCGCCTTCCCCGTGAACTCCGGCGGCAATAACTTCACCGACATAGACGGTATGATCGCCGTGCTTGACTGCGCCGATCACCCTGCATTCTACATAGCCTAAAGAGTCTGTGATGATGGGACAACCAGTTTCTTCTCCCAAGTAGAAGTCCACATCCTCAAACTTATTGCCGACGCGACGTTGGGGTTTGAAGAATTTTTGGGCTAAGTCTTTTTGTCCGGCTTCCAGGACGCTGAGGGCAAAGACGCCGCTGGCTTCGATCATGGCGTGCGATCCCGAATCTTGCTTAACGCAATTTACCACCAAGGGCGGTTGAAAAGAAGCTTGCATCACCCAGCTGACTGTGAAGCCGTTGACATTTTCGCCATCCTTGACTCCGCAGATGTAGAGTCCGTGAGGAATCTTTCGCAGAATTGTCTTTTTAGCTTGTTCGTCTAACAATGGTCTACCCTCTGATGATGACTACATCGCTCAGTTTAGCAATCCTTAGTTCCTTAACATTTAATTGTTGCGTGCAATCAAGGCAACGATCGCATCTGCTAACTCATAGAAAATTTCAGATTTGAGATTTGAGATTTAAGATATCTTGAAATTTTCAATCTGCAATCTTAAATCTGAAATTTGCAATTGTCAACCAACCCCATGTTCCTTAAACCAAGTCTGTAGCTTTCTCCAGCCATCCTCAGCTTGTTCCTTCCGGTAAGATGGGCGATAGTCGGCAAAGAAACCGTGCGGCGCATCTGGGTAAAGGACAATTTCCGAACCGCTGTTTCCTTGTTTAAGTGCCTGACGCATCCGTTCTACCGTATCGTTGGGAATGCCATTATCTTTGCCGCCGTAAAGTCCCAGTACTGGCGCTTTCAAATAGGGTGCGATGTCAATCGGGTGCTTGGGAGTTAAAGAAGTAGAATCGCTTACCAGGCGTCCGTACCAAGCAACTCCAGCCTTTACTCTGGGGCTGTAAGCGGCATACAGCCACACAATTCGCCCACCCCAGCAAAAACCTGTAATTCCCAGTTTGTTGATGTTTCCTTTACTTGATTTTTGTGCCCAATCAACAGTTGCATCCAAATCGGACATAACTTGAGCATCGGGAACTTTAGAGACAACTTTGGCGATGATTTCTTGAATATCGTTCATTTCGGAAACATCGCCTTGACGGGCAAAAAGTTCAGGTGCGATCGCTAAATAACCCAATTTTGCAAAGCGGCGACAGATATCTTGCAGGTGTTCGTGTACGCCGAAAATCTCCTGCACTACCAGCACCACGGGGAAATCCGTTCCCCTTGCAGGCATCGCCCGATAAGCCGGAATTTCGCCATCCTCTACGGGAATCTTGACTTCACCAGCAACCAAACCTTGAGTATTTGTATTGATAACTTGGGCAGAAATTGGCTGAACTGCGATCGCAAAACCAGCTGCCAGCGTACTGACAATGATAAATTCCCGGCGCGTGATTTCTTTCATTGAAAGTTTCCTCCAAAACACCTGTCGCGAAAGTACTGAGAAACCGGGTTTATAGACGAAAAATCTAGGCTGTAAGCTTTGGGTAGTTGCCAGAAACCCGGTTTCTGGCACTGGCGCAAAATATGAGTTTAACTTTTAGCCGATTTGTGGCGGAACAAGTGTGAGTGTTCCGGGTGGTAAAGACGCGATCGGCTAAAATCAGATTGCCCCTCAGCTGCTGCCAACGCCGGACTAATCACATAAAGCGTTGTGCGGATTAAATTTTCTTGTCGCGTCACTTCTGCCATTTGGTGCAACTGCACCAGTAAAATCTTTTCATCAGGCCAACCCAATCGAAAGCAAATCGCCACAGGTGTATCGACTGGATAATGTTCCATCAGCTTTATTTGGACATCTTCTACGTGACGCGCACTTAGATAAAGGCACAAACTCGCCTGATGTGCTGCCAGAGATGCTAATTCTTCCCGTTCCGGTACTGCGGAAGCACTGCCGCTAATACGAGTCAGGATAATTGTTTGTACCAATTCCGGTACGGTTAGCTCAACTTTGAGTTTAGCGGCAGCTGCCTGAAAAGCACTAATTCCGGGTATTACCTCAAAAGGAATATCCGCTGCCACCAAAGCTTGCATTTGCTCGTTTACGGCACTGTAGAGACTGGGATCGCCGGAGTGGAGACGAACGACAGATTTGTGCGATCGCACCCTTTCGATCATCACCGGCAGAATATCTTCCAGCGTCTTATTTGCCGTGCGGATA
Source organism: Argonema antarcticum A004/B2 (assembly GCF_023333585.1). Lineage (GTDB taxonomy): Bacteria > Cyanobacteriota > Cyanobacteriia > Cyanobacteriales > Aerosakkonemataceae > Argonema > Argonema antarcticum. The sequence goes on along the minus strand of NZ_JAIQZN010000067.1, from coordinate 5,193 downwards.
ATCTCAGCATCCCCACGGACACCCTCCAAAATCTGCTTAGGCACCAGAGAATCTGCAAATAAAATTACATCCGCTTGCGCCAAGATTTTCTGTGCCTTGACAGTCAACAAATCTGGATCGCCTGGGCCAGCCCCTACAATATAGACTGCCGGAGCGAGACGAGGAAGAGAAGAGGAAAGGGACATAGTGGGGGAGTGGGGGAGTGGGGGAGTGGGAGAGTGGGGGAGTGGGGGAGTGGGGGCTAAAAGCTGAATTGCTTCTTTCCAATTGCTGATTGAAATTAAATCTTAAATCTTAAATCTTAAATCTTAAATTGCCCTCCTTCCGGATAGCACCTAATTGCGGGAGAAGAAAAGAATGGTAGATGCACCCTGGTTAAGCCCTAGAGGAATCCTCTGGGGCTTTTTATTTGTTGATTATAAGATTACAAAACTCATTTTACGTTTAACGGTTAACCGATAAAGAACTTGGAGATGGTTTGGTGGCGCTATCATCATCTTCGGTGGATGTTACTATCGCCGCTTGTTTTTCCGCGATCCGTTTGGGTTGCAAATAAAGATTTTCCAGTACAACCGATGCACCTGCAACCCAAGGGGGAACAATCAAAGCGCCAATAATACCTAAAACTTGCGCTCCTCCCAGTACAGCTAGAAGTTGATACAGTGGATGTACTCTCACGGAAGAACCCACCAGTAGAGGATCGAGCAGATAAGTTTCCAAATTCTGGATAATTACAAACAATAACAGCACCCACAGAAACGTCCAACCGCCTTGGGAAATTGCCACAATTAAAGCGGGAATCGCTCCGAGAACTGGGCCGAAGAAGGGGATCAAATCGGTGACGCCAGCAATAGCGCCCAATCCTAATGCAAATTCGGATAGTCCCAAGAAACCTAAGCCTACACTAATTGCTAAGCCCAAAATTGCCGCAACGCCAAGTCTACCTTGGATGTAACCCCCCATTCGTTGGCTGACTGGCATGACTTGAGCTTCCAGACGATCGTTCCAAGGGTAGGGAAACAGCTGCACCAAACCTTTAATCAGGTTTTTACTATCTGCTACCATATAACCGGAAATTAATAAAGCTAAAATCAGGCTCAAAACGCCGCCTACAATTCCTTTGGTGATACCGTAAGAGCGCAGCAACAGCTGTTGGCTGGAACGAATTACCCCGTTTGTTAAAATTTGGGGGTCTAGAAGTTGGCGGATTAATTCTGGTCGCTCGTTATTAAATTTAACCATCAAATTCTCGATGAGCGATCGCAGATTTTCCAAATAAATGGGCAAATTGACGGCGAGAAGTTGAATTTGCTCGATTACTGTGGGGCCAATTAACACGCCCGCTCCTGTGACGATCGCAATTAGCGTTAAATAAACTATGATCGCTGCTAACCACCGAGGCAGTCGCAGGCGTTCGGTAGCATCGACGAAGGGTGCAATCGTAGCAGCTATTACCACGGCAACCATCAGGATGATCAGCAGACTCCGCAGTTGCCACAGCAGCACTAGCAGCAAGCTGGTGGCGACAATCAGCAACAGGTTAGATAAGGTAATACCAGTGCGGCGATCGAATATCATCGGGGTATTGGGGATTTTGGTCAGTGGTCAGTGGTCAGTGGTCAGTGGTCAGTGGTGATTGGTCAGTGGTCAGTGGTCAGTGGTCATTTGACAATTAACAACTAACAATTAACAACTAACAACTGACAATTAACAATTAACAACTGACAACTGACAACTGACAATTAACAACTGACAACTGACAACTGACAATTAACAACTGACAATTAACAACTGACAACTGACAATTAACAACTGACAACGTTTAGTTTCTATGCCATCGCGTACCTTCTGCGGTATCAATTAGGGTAATGCCTTGGGCTTGGAGTTCATTGCGGATACGATCGCTTTCTGCAAATTTTTTAGCTTTTCTTGCTTCTTGTCGCTTTTGAATCAAAGCTTCTATTTCCGCATCGCTTAAACCACCAGTAGCAGTAGTTTTTTCTTCTGGCTTAGCTGACAAACCCAAGACTTGTGCGAGGCTGACAAGAGTGAGCCACTGTTGTTGTAGCACTTCGGGCGGAGTTTTGGTTTTCCCTTCATGAACGAGGATATTGCCTTCTTTGCCTAATTCTTTGGCTAACTCGAACAAGACTGCTAAAGCTGCTGGCGAGTTGAAGTCATCATCCATCGCCTCTTGAAAAGTGCTGAGTGCTGGGTGCTGAGTGCTGAGTAGGCTTTCCTCTACTTTCTCCCAACCTAGCTCAGAACCGTGCCTAGAGCCAAACAGCAGACCTTCTTTGATAGTATGCCAGCTATTTTGGGCGTATGCGATCGCATCTTGAGTAAAATCGATCGGCTTACTGTAATTCGTTTGCAAAACAAATAACCTAATTGCGATCGCCTCCGGTGCATTCGGCCCATCCAACAACTGCCGGATCGTAATAAAATTGCCCAAAGATTTGGACATCTTCTTCCCATCCACATTTACCATACCGTTGTGCAGCCAGTAACGCGCTAAAGGCTGACCAGTCACCGCCTCAGACTGAGCAATTTCATTTTCGTGGTGAGGAAACGCCAACTCATTACCACCGCAGTGGATATCAATTGTATCGCCAAAAGTCTGACGCACCATCGCCGAGCATTCTATATGCCATCCCGGACGACCCGCACCCCAAGGCGACTCCCAAAAAGGTTCCCCCGGTTTCGCCGCCTTCCAGAGAGCAAAATCAAACGGGTCTTGTTTCTTCGGCGCATCCGGGTCTTCCTCCTCCACTCTACCGCTAGCCCCAGCTTGCAAATCCTCCAAATTCCGACCCGAAAGCTTCCCATACTCCGCAAATTGCCGCACCTTGTAGTAAACATCCCCAGCAGCAGGATAAGCGTAACCCTTGTGTTCCAACTCGTGAATCAACCGCTTAATCCCATCCAGCGTATGCGTCGCACGGGGATATTCGTCCGCTTCCATCACATTGAGGCGTTTCATATCCTCAAAATACGCATCGATAAATTTCTCAGCCAAGGCTTCCATCGATACTCCCTGTTCCCTGGCCCGATTGAGAATTTTATCGTCAATATCGGTGAAATTCTGCACGTAACGCACATCGTAGCCGCGCCACTCCAAATAGCGTCGCACCATATCCCAGACAATGTAGCAACGTGCATGACCCAAATGGCAGTAGTCATACACCGTCACGCCGCAGCAGTACATATTCACCTTACCCTGTTCCAGCGGTTCAAAGGGTTCCTGGCGACGAGTCAGCGTATTGTAAAGCGTCAGGGTCATAGTAAATAACAACCTCTCATAAATCGGCAATAATAGGGGAGAGCGACGGGGATGTTTGCCAGCATCCTCGTGTCGGTACATAACGTACTGTTATTCTATCCTCTCATTTTCCGACGTTTTCCACAGATCAGCTATGAAATCAGCAGTTTCTCCTGACCAATCCCAGACAATCGATGCCCCAAAACACGGTTTGCCGGTGACGATTATTACCGGCTTTCTCGGTAGCGGTAAGACTACTCTCCTTAACCACATTTTGACCAATCAGCAGGGCGTTAAGACAGCTGTTCTGGTCAATGAGTTTGGCGAAGTTGGCATTGACAATGAACTGATTGTAACCACCGGCGAGGACATGGTGGAACTGAGTAATGGTTGTATCTGCTGCACCATTAATAACGATTTGGTTAATGCAGTATACAAAGTTTTAGAACGGCAAGACCAAATAGATTATTTAGTGGTGGAGACAACGGGAGTGGCAGATCCGCTACCCGTGGCGCTCACGTTCTTAGGCACAGAATTGCGAGACTTGACTCGTCTGGATTCTATTGTCACGGTGGTGGATGCCGCAAATTTCAGCCTCGATTTGTTCAACAGCCAAGCTGCTTACAGTCAGATTAACTATGGCGATATCATTCTGCTCAATAAGACTGATTTGGTCGATGAAACTGATGTTGATGCCCTAGAAGTGCGAATTCGCGATATCAAGCAAGGGGCAAGAATTTTGCGAACTACGAAATCGCAAGTTCCTCTTCCGCTGATCCTCAGTGTTGGTTTATTTGAGTCGGATAAGTATTTTGAATCTGAGGCAAAAGAACATAATCACGAACATCACGAACATCACGACCACGAACATCACGACCACGAACATCACGACCATTCTGCTTGCGGTCATGACCACGACCACGACCACGACCACGAACATCACGAACATCACCATCATTCCAACCACTTAGAAAATGATGGTTTTATCTCAATTTCTTTCCAAAGCGATCGGCCCTTGGCTATTAAGAAGTTTCAAAATTTCTTAGACAATCAATTGCCTGCCAATGTTTTTCGAGCCAAAGGAATTCTTTGGTTTGATGAAAGTCCGAAGCGTCACGTATTCCACTTGTGCGGTAAGCGGTTTACGATTGAGGATGAGGATTGGAAAGGTGAACCGAAAAATCAGTTGGTGCTGATTGGGCAAGATCTCGATCGCGAAACTTTACTCGCGCAAATCCAAAAATGCGTCTGTCTGCCTTCTATCAATCGCGGTAAAGGGTTTGGGAAATAACATCAATTTTGGATTTTGGATTTTGGATTTTGGATTGACAAACTTAATCTAAAATCTAAAATCTAAAATCTAAAATTGCTATGCGAGTAGTTGTTCAGCGAGTTAAATCTTCTCAAGTTGTAGTTGCAGGTGAAGTCGTCGGCAAAATTGGTCGAGGACTGAATTTGCTTGTGGGTATTTCCAGCACGGATACGGAAGTAGAACTCGACTGGATGGTTCGCAAATGTCTGGAATTGCGACTGTTTCCAGAAGAGGAAAATGGTTCGGGTCGCTGGGAGAAATCTGTCCAAGAAATTGGCGGCGAACTGCTGGTAGTAAGTCAGTTTACTCTCTACGGGGATTGTCGGAAAGGTCGCCGTCCCTCTTTTGATAAGTCAGCTGCACCCGAAGTGGCGAAAGATTTGTACGATCGCTTTGTGGATAAGTTGCGCCAAAGAGGTTTGCGGGTGGAAACGGGTCAGTTTGGGGCGATGATGCAAGTTGCGATCGAAAATGATGGCCCCGTCACCCTGCTGCTGGAGCGAGAGTCCTCTTTAAACACCGCAGATTTATCTTGAGGTAATTATGATTACCAAGACAAACCTCACCCCCCCAACCCCCCTCTCCGACCTCGGAGAGGGGGGAAAAATACTCCCCTAAG
>NZ_JAIQZN010000066.1:35796-41235 GCF_023333585.1 Argonema antarcticum A004/B2 | reverse complement strand
TCAAAAGTCAAAAGTCAAAAGTCAAAAGTCAAAAGTCAAAAGTCAAAAGTCAAAAGTCAAAAGTCAAAAGAAGGATTTTTGGGTCTTCCGTACTTAGTGTGCCAAACGATTAGTTTTTTTGTGTCCTACGCGCAAAGCTTGGCAGGGATTTCAAGGTGATTGCCCATCCGCAGCAAGTTGCCATAACCAAGCTTTGGGTGTAAATAACTCAACGCCTTACGTAGCAAAGCCTTGAGGATAAATTTAAGTTAACTTAGCACACTAAGTACGCAAGAGCCGGATTTTTTTGACTTTTGACTTTTGACTTTTGACTTTTGTAGTTTCTAGCCCAAGAAAAAGATTCCCTGATTGGTGTCTTGATCGACTAGCTGTAGAGATTGCACACCTTCTACCAGAGCTACCAAATCTCCTGTGTTGGTGGAGATGCTCACACCAGAAGCCCTGTTTCCTGTCACGGCAAACGAACCAGCATTCAGAACGTAGTCGTTCACCGTTCCAGTTAGCTGGATAGAATCTTTGGAGCGTTCAAAATACTTGATGTAAGCGTAGTCGCCATTTGCTCCCCCCACATATAACCTTTGGGCAACTGGATTCGCGCCTGTTCTGCCAAAGCCTAATATGAAGGCATCGTTCCCTAGTCCACCAATCAGCATATCTGTCTCGCCGACTCCGAGACTGGTCGGTCTGGGGTCGGGGGCTCCCCTGACAGCGAAAACGTCCAACCCCACTCCCACGATGCCGGTTAAGGGCCCATTCCCAGTAACAATATCATTGCCATTGGTTCCAGAGGACAGAGCCAATCTGTTTTCAAATTGTCCTGTGCGGATGTAGTGCGCTTCGGCAGATGGGAACTGTCTGGAGGCAACTAAAGGCCCGACATCGGGATAAAGAGATAAGTAATAATCTTCGTTGAAGCCGCTGCTGGTGGGAACAACAGGTGCGCCGGGACGACGTTCGGCTTCTCCGTACAAGATAAAGTGTTGCAAACCGGAACGCAAAGATCCTGCTGCGACAGCGTTCCTGATATCGGGGTTAGCCGCTAAATACTGGGCTTCGTTCCAAAGCGGTGAGACGAGAACGCGGCCTTCATTTATACCAGAGCGTTGAAAATGTTCCAATCCAGAAACAAGCGCTCCAGAGGCGACGGCTGCCCTGATATCGGGGTAACTGTTGAGGTAGTAGGTTTCGTCAAAGATGGCATAAGTCATTATTTTGGTTCCCCTGATTTGATGAGTGAGGTTGTTTTGCGATCGCTCAAAGCCTTGACGGCAAATACTCAGTCCATAGTTCCAAAAAAAGTCCCAAGGATGACAGTACTACGAAGTAGCGCGATCGCACCTCATCCACTAGATCGATGCGATCGGGTGACTTGCTTAGCAAATTTCATCGAGTTTACTCTTCAGTTGGGATGATGTTGCACAACCAGTACTACCAAGAAAATGGTATTGTCTCTTATCAAAAGCTGTGCAATAACCTCAATGTTACTTTCTGAACCCAAAGCGATCGTCGATACCTGGTTTCAAACCCTTTTTACCCAAGGTAAAGAAGAAATTTTAGACAATCTAGTTGCCCCTGGCTTCATTGCACACGGTCAGGGCAATGCCGTCGATCCCTTTGGAATTGAGGATTTTAAGGCGTGGTTGCGCTGGTATCGAGCCACTTTCACAGATCCAGAATGGACAATTCACGATGTGATTACCTCACAAGATAAAATTGTAGTACGCTACTCCGGTTGGAGTACTTACCGAGGTGGATTACTCGACATTCCTTGCCGGAATCAGCGGGTGTTAGAAACGGGAATTATGATTTTCATGATTCTGAATGATAAAGTTCAAGAACTTTGGTGCGAAATGAGTGACTTGCAAGTTGTGCAACAACTGGGTGCATTCCCGGCACTGAAATAGAGAAGTACTTAGGCTTTAATGTTTGCTCCACCATTCACGACATTTTTCACCATATCGCTGCTGAGAAAGTCATGAGGAAATCCTAACTCAATCTTGCTCACGTCATCTAAATGAGCTATATGTTCTGATGAAAGCACAAAATCCAAACATTGGAGATTATCTTCTAAATGTCCGATCGTGCGTGCCCCAATAATCGGACTGACGACACCTGGTTTTTGGAGTAACCAATTTAAAGCGACTTGTGCGGGAGAACGACCAATTTCTGTGGCTATTTTTTGCACTTCCTCTGCAACTGTCAGATTGCGATCGGTTAACTTACCGAATGTTTGATTAAATTCTTTACGGCTTGGCGTTTCTGGATTAACGTTAGCATCTTGTGGCTGCGTTTTGTTGTACTTTCCAGTCAGTACTCCGCCGCCAAGTGGAGACCAGGGAACAACGCCGATATTAAGTTCTTGCGCCATCGGTGTGAGGTCGCGTTCGACAGTTCGTTCCAGTAAATTATATTCTATTTGCAGACCAATAAAAGGAGTCCATCCTCGCAGTTCGGCAATGGTGTTTGCTTGCGAAACTTTCCACGCAGGCGCATCGGAAATTCCTATATAAAGGACTTTTCCGGCTCGAACTAAATCGTCGAAAGCTCGCATGATTTCTTCAATCGGTGTGAGGAAATCCCAAATATGCAACCAGTAGAGATCGATATAGTCTGTTTTCAAACGTTTCAGACTTGCTTCTAAAGATTGGATCATGTTTTTACGATGATTTCCACCTGCATTTGGATCGCCTTGACGAGTATTGCAACTGTATTTAGTGGCAATTACAAGTTGCTCTCGGCGGGATGCCATGAATTCCCCTAAATATGTTTCGCTAGTGCCATTGGTATAGGCATCTGCGGTATCAATAAAGTTACCGCCTCGCTCTACATACAAATCAAATACTTTTCGACTTTCCTCTTTATCAGAGCCCCAATTCCAATCTGTGCCAAATGTCATGGTACCTAAGCAGAGGGGAGATATTCGCAAACCGCTTTTTCCCAGTAACCGATAGTCAGTGAGTGCTGCTAATGTCTGAGGTGGCATTGTTTTTTCTCCTTACTTACAAAGATTTACTTCAATTGGTAATCTTGATTGTACTCGACTAATTCGATTTCGTTTCCGTCGGGATCTGTGACATAAATGCGATGCTTTGTTTCGGGCGCTGTCATAGTATAATACTCAATGCCATGTTTGTCGAGATGTGTTTTCATGGCATCGCCGTCATCAATGACTAATCCAATGTGATTGATGCCGATGTTCTCGTAAATATTATGCACTCGCTCTTCGTTTGGTGTATCGTTGAGTGCTAGATAAAATTGGTTATCACCAAAGTGCATCCAGCGACTACCATCGTTTACGCCTTCGACGCGCACATACCAATTGGGAAAAACCGTTTGATAGAAATTTTTGGTGGCGTCGATATCTTTGCAGGAAAGATTGATGTGTTCAAAACGAATAAGATTCATTTGTTTGTCCTTATTTTTGCAAAAAGATTTCTCTAGGGTAGGTATTACTTACCTACCTAATATGGTTTGCGCTGTCTTATTTAAATCATAGTCGTTATGATTATGAGTTGCAACTAAATGGCGAAGATTGTCTTTATGGACTACTAACTATCGCCGGAACAGTGGAACCCCACCCCCAACCCCTCCCCGCAACGGGGAGGGGAGACTATTACTCCCCGCAACGGGGAGGGGAGACTATTACTCCCCGCAACGGGAGGGGAGACTATTACTCCCCCTCTCCGTTGCGGAGAGGGGGTAGGGGGGTGAGGTTTGTCCCGGCGATAGTTAGTAGCCTCTTTATGGAAATTTCATATAATTTGGCATATTTTGAAGCTTTGGTGAAGATTGAGGATTTTATACGGATAGATAGATGAAATCTGGTAGATTAAGGGCTGATTTAAAGGTTTTTTTAGTTTTATCTCGCAGGAGATCCCCCTAAATCCCCCTTAAAAAGGGGGACGTTGAAAGTTGTGGGTTGGGCCTTTGGAACGAAAGCCAACGACAAATAGGGAAGGAGCTAGGACTGAGTGGCAACTGTAAAGTTTTGCAACAAAACATCGAGTAGCGCATAAAAGCGGAAGTTCGATCCTGAGAGATAGATAGAAGCATAAATTTGCAGGTTCTGGGAGGGTGCAATGTCTGATTTGGATATCGGCGTTTTGAATAGCAACCAAAATTATGCGGGTTTCGTTGGCAATTCCGACCCGTTTGACCTCTATAAGTTCAGCTTGAACTCTCCGGGAAAGGTGGGAGTTTCTCTCAACGGACTGAGTGCAAATGCTGACCTAGAGGTACTTGACAATCGGGGTGGTGTACTGTATAATTATGCGAACGGCGATTTGAGTGATGAAGTAATTGCGATCGACAACTTAGCCGCCGGAGATTACACGATTCGAGTCAAACAAATTAGCGGCGAAGCGAAATACGACCTGAATTTGACAGTTGAGAATAAGCAAGTCGATCCGATTACCGGATTGAAAGTGGAATCGGGATATTTTACAGTCGGAGAAACCGGACAAGTTGGAGTTGATTTTATTAATGATGGCGGCGGGTATAAAGGCGAATTAGCCATCTTTAGTTTAGACGGAATGGATCAATTTGTTCCCGGTTCGGAAGAGTTTATTAAAGAAGCAGCAAATCGATCGCAGAGTAATTCAAACTTAGGTTATGTGGTAATTTCTGACCCCAACGAAGCAGCAAAATTTAATGTTGGTTTGGCAAATGCCGATAACGATGGAGAATACAAAGGTGTCAAGACGTTTGCGATGACACCTGGGGATACATTTGGCGTGATGTTAGTGCCAAATGGGAAAGTGCAAGAAGTATTTGATAATCCTAATATTGGTGGTGCAAAGCGTCCGTTATTTTCTTTGGTGACAGCGAATCCCAACGAAGCTTTTCATGTCGGACAAATTGCAGATATTAACGGGACGGGTAGCGCATTTGCGATCGAAGATCTGCGCGTCGATACCGGAACAGATAAAGATTATAACGATGTAATTTTTAGGTTGAGTGGTGCGACGGGGAAAGCGGTTAATTTGGATGAGGTGATAGATCCTGCTAAAGATTGGCGGGATTCTAAGTTGGGTAAGGATTTGATTGATTATGTGAAAGCAGAATCGCCTGTCACCCCACCACCAGTAATCGATCCGGGAACACCTGTCACTCCACCACCAGTAGTCGATCCGGGAACACCTGTGACTCCGCCACCAGTAGTAGATCCGGGAACACCTGTTAATCCACCACCAGTAGTAGATCCGGGAACACCTGTAACTCCACCACCAGTAGTCGATCCGGGAACACCTGTAACTCCGCCACCAGTAGTCGATCCGGGAACACCTGTAACTCCGCCACCAGTAGTCGATCCGGGAACACCTGTTAATCCGCCACCAGTAGTCGATCCGGGAACACCTGTGACTCCGCCACCAGTAGTCGATCCGGGAACACCTGTGACTCCGCCACCAGTAGTCGATCCGGGAACACCTGTGACTCCGC
>NZ_JAIQZN010000066.1:0-35696 GCF_023333585.1 Argonema antarcticum A004/B2 | reverse complement strand
ATCCGGGAACACCTGTGACTCCGCCACCAGTAGTCGATCCGGGAACACCTGTGACTCCGCCACCAGTAGTCGATCCGACACCACAGATCGATCCAAATCAACCTTTAATTGGTGTAATTGATACTGGATTTAGTGCAAATAATCCCGATCTTGATTATCGCCGATTTAAGTTGGGAAGCGATCGCATTTCCAATGACGGCAATCCTTTCCTATCTCCCGGTGAAGGAAACGAACACGGAACTCATATTTTAGGATTAATTGCTGCTACCCAAGGTAATGGTATTGGGATTGATGGTATCAACGATAAAGCACCAATTTGGTTGGGGCGTGCGGTAGGTGGTGGAAATTGGGCTTCTTCGCTGTACGAATTTGTGGGTACGGCGAAATACTCTGGATACAAAAATGCCGTTGTTAATCTCAGTTTAGATTTAACGCAAGTTAATCCAGATGGTAGTGTTACTACGCGGTATGAGTTGACGCCAAAAGAACGGGAAGCGATCGAATTTGCACGTCAAAATCATGTGCTAATTGTCACTGCTGCTGGTAACGATGGCGGCGTGATGTCGGTTTTGGGACAAGCTTCCCAGGAGTTTGACAATATTATTACTGTTGGCGCATCGAATGAGTTCGATCGGGCCAACTATTCCAGCTATGGTGCGGGTTTAGATATTTTAACTGAAGGTGGTAATACGGATAATCCCGTGCTGTCTACGGTAAAAGATGGCGTAGGTATGATGGCGGGGACTTCCGTTGCAGCAGCGAGGGCAACGGGTGTGGCATCTTTAATATGGGCAGCAAATCCCGATCTTAGCTACAGACAAGTTATTGATATTCTCGAATTGACGGCGGTGGATGTGAAAACGCCGGGATGGGATGCAGAAACGGGCGCTGGGTTATTAAATGCAGTAGGTGCGCTCGAATTAGCGAAGAAAACAACACCGCAAGATTACACGCCTTTCCCTTGGGTAGCGCCATTTACTTGGGATGGAGAAGGGAAAGTAACGCCAGTCGAGCGGGCTGCGAGTGGAGGGAATACCCTAGCTACGGCGGCGGTACAACCAGATCCTAACTTCTCCGATAGCGATATAGTTGATATCAATAATCGCGAAAAATATTATGAAGTTACTATTGAGCAACCGGGTTATTTACGCTACACAGTTACTCGCACTAACGGTACAGAATGGTTGCCAAATGTAGAGTGGTTGAGAACAGATGGTAAACCAATATCGCGTCAATTTTCCTCTTCTTACTCCAAATTATACAACGTAGGGGCAGGCTCAGCGATGGGAGGTGGATATGCAGGGGGTGCATACACCGCCCCAGTTTCCAACACTGAGGAGATGTTTGTCGATCCTGGTACGTATTATTTCAAACTCAATCTAGAGGATTCCCAGAACAACTTTTTAGATCCTTTTGGAGATGAGCCTGTTGTTTATCATACTAATTTACAGAACTATAACCTAGCATCTGAATTTATTCCAGATCGACCTTCTAGTTTCTCTGGGGCTGCACAATTTAAAACTCCATCGGGAGTAACTGTAGCTGAACTAAATACCTCCGATCTGCTTAACTATAATCCGACTAATTCTACTCAACCAGGGGTAAATTATTGGCTAGATGTAAACGAACCAGGGAATTTAAGCCTTAAAATAAGCTCGTCTGTTGCCGATCGGATTCAACTACAAGTTAAGAAGCTAGTAGGACTTGAAGGTGAAAACGGTGCTGGAGAAGTATTAGTAGATACTGGCTTTGTTGCCCTCGATTTGACTCAGCCAATAGAGTTAAAAAATCTCAATAAAGGGCGCTATATTTTAGAAGTTTTGCCACGTCCTTCTTGGGATAGTATTAATCGGCAATGGATTAAGCAGCCATATACACAACCTTTCACAATTAATGGGATTTTCTCTCGACAAGCACAAAATCCAGGTGAAGGACAAGTTCCAAGTAATGCCGGAGGATTTTCTAAGACTGTTACAAGTAATGGGGTAGATACTCATTATTATGCTAATGGCTACTTGAGCGTGCAGCCGAGTGGTTATGCAACTTGGTATAGTTATGGTGCAGGTGTTCCTTTACCGACAATTCCAGGGGCAACACAGCCCGGTGCATCAGTTCCGCCATTTTCTACATTAGGATTGGGAACTGCTACCCCAGTGGCAACTGTACCGCCAGATTATGCGGGAAATAGCTTTAATCAAGCACGCAATATCGGTGTACTTAATGGCACTCAAACTTTTCAAGATTTCTTGGGTGATGCCGATCCATCTGACTATTACCGCTTTGAATTGAATAATGATAGCAACCTGAATTGGCGCGTAGATGGGTTAACTCCTGGCGTAGATTTTCAACTGTATAATAATGATTTTAAATTGCAGTGGAGTACAAATACTCCTGCGCCGAATTTTAGCTCAGATATGGCTGGTACATATCCGGGAACTCCAGGTACTTACTACATCCGATTGAAACCTTTTGCCTCTGGTGGTTCTAACTATAACTTTAGTTTGTCTGCTATTCCCAGAAACACTGCACCGGAAAACTTGCAGTTTAACTTAACGAGTAACAGCTACAACGTAGGCTCAACTGTTGAGCTAAATGGCAAAGTTTTCGATCGCAATGGTGCCAGTGACATTTCTAGAGTAGATTTCTGGCTGAAACAGAATGGTAATGACTGGCAATTTTTCAGCCGCAATCAAAGTTTGAACAGGGATGCTCAATGGGCAAATTTCTCTTTGAGCGTGGACGATTTAGCAACTGGTAACTATGAGTTGAAAGCGACAGCTTATGACCAGTCTGGTGCTGAAAGTAATACTTTTACTGGTGCATTCCAGGTGACAGTACCTTTTGATAATAATGCTACTCAGTGGTTCTCCAATGGCAAGACGCTAAGTGGTGAGATGCTGGCTGAATATAATCGGCTTGTAGGTCAGGGTAATTATTTAGGTAATCCTAGCTTTGTCGATACTTCACCAGCAAAATCTTATTTTGGCACTGACGTTCAAAGAGCTTTCTTCCCAAGCCAAAATTTAGGATACACTTCGCTCTACAAGAGCCAGAACGGAACTTTCTCGCTATCAGGGTCAATTGCTGACTACTACACGAATTACTATTTCAGAAAATACGATGACCCTTCTGGCAAAAATCCTTATTTACAGGATGGATTGTTTGGCATTTACTCTGGTTTAGGCGTACCGATTTCATCTGTTATCAGACAGGCTGATGGTAGTGAAGTAGCGTATTTTGAAGGAGGAATGCTGACAAATCGTAATGGGGTTGTTACGCCAAATTACAACCAGAATGCTAAATATTTTGAGTTAGTAGGTCAAGGTGCGCCCAATGGTACGGAGTTGCAATGGAAGAATGATTATGGATACTGGAATCCGGGAAGTGTAGGACAACCAACTGGTTCAGTGCGTCGCATTAATAATGGATGGGTTCAAGAATTTACAGCTAGCCCCAAAGGAGATGGGGATAGTATTTTCTTGCTCAAAGATGGTCAATCAGCTTTGGGAGGCTTGGAGAAATACATCGACAATAACGGACAACAGCAGCAAATCACTACTGGTGGCCCATACCGAGTTCAGGGCGGTATTCTAAATGCCTATCGTTCTGTGGGTGGGCAAGATGGAATTTTAGGCTTCCCCACAATGTCACAGGAGCGGTCTAATTTTAATGGCTATAAAGTTTATCAAGAATTTGAAAATGGCTTTATTGCCGAAACTTATGATGGTCGTACCATTAAAAGAAATTGGCAAGGTCAAGATATTTGGCCTAATATTTCAGCTAACCATTGGAATGCAAGGTTTATAAACCGCAATCAAGGGAATGTAGATGATTACAGTACCTATGACTACGATTTCAAGAATAATCCGGCGGCAGTTGTTGACCTTGGATATCAAAAGAATAGCAATGATTTGATAAGCCTGGATAAAGATTTTGGCGAGGGAAGTCCAGCAACTGGTGTGCAGAATGATAACTTTGCAATGGTGGCATGGACTCGCACAGATTTAAAGGCTGGAAAAACTTACAAAATCACAACCCAATCTGATGACGGTACATTTTTCAAGCTCAAAAATGTTCGGACTAATGAGTGGTTTAATCCTGGAGGAGATTGGCGCGATCGCAGTTCTACTGAACCTGCAAAAACAATTGAATTCAAAGTTAATGAATCGGGTGAATACGATTTTCATGTCCAGTATTACGATAGAACTGGCTTTTCTACAATTAATGTCAACCTAGAAGAAACTCAGCCATTCCCAACAAATCCTCAACCTCAGCCAACAGGATCTCCTTCGATTCTTAGCCAAACGCCTGAAAGCGGAAGAGGTAGACTAACAGGAGACACTAACTTCCGTACATACCCTTGGGCGAATTCAAGCACGTTAATTCAAGCAATATCTACTGGTACAACCTTCACGTTGTTGGAGAAAGTGACAACAAATGACTCCACAGTTGCCTATCGTAATTGGTATCGAGTACGACTCAATGATGGTAGAGAAGGATATTTCTGGGCTGACAATGTTCAGGAAGTAGCAAGTGGAATTAGTACGGGCGGAAGCTCTGGTGGCGATCCAAGAGGAAATACTCTGCCCAGGACTGGAGGAGAGAATACAGTAGGAGTAAATGCTTCTCAAATTTCTTCTCAAGATCCACAAGACTACATTGGCACAGTTTATTCTCTAGTTCGACCACTACCTGGCAATGAAAATACAAGGCACAGAATCAGAATAAACTGGGGTCAAATGGAATGGGTTAAAGAGGAGGTAATTCCTTCAGGAGGACTGGCTGTACTTTACCAAAAACTCTATTCTGACTCAGTACCAAGATTTACAACAGTAGAAAGCTTAGAAAACGCTCAAATAAGCGCTCGTCTTGAAATGGGTATAATCCTTAACAGACCTGAAGACCCACGAGAAACTTTGAACGTAGATAAAGTTATTGGAGCATCTGATTCTTGGGAAGAAAATGCCAATGGTCGTCCTACAGTTTCTATCCAAAATATGAGTAATCAAGAATATCTAAAACAAAGTATTGACGAATATATACGTCGTCTCTACCTTGATAACGACTCAAACAACTTAAAACGGGATCTTACAAATCATCCTGGCTACAAAAATCATCACGTTGGTATTGACTCAAATGATCAAGATAAAAATCTTCAGATCCATGCCCTGGTTGGCGGAAAAATTGCCTATGTAAAGTCCGATGGGAGAACGCTTATAAATCTTCAAGATATTTATGATGATAATGGTGAGTATAAAACAACAATCGGTAAAGATCCTGTGACTGGTGAAACGAGGGATGTTTACCAATACTATCGGTACAATAATGTTGTCGTGATTTGGAATCCAGATCTTCAGAGGGCATTTGTCTATCTTCACTTTGATAAGGTTGGAGTAAATCAAGGAGATTGGGTTAACCCAGGAGATATTCTTGGGATTGAGGGTTCAACAGGTGCTTCTACTGGCAACCATACTCATGTTGAAGTTCGGACTGACCTAAGATCTTATGAAGACGCACAACTTGTGACAAACGGTACTCTCACTTTCAATTTGGTAGAAGATCCCCGCAAAACTATTGGCATCGCTAGGGCTAATGGCATTCTTGATAAGCGGTACAATCTCAACGTGAGAATCAGGCGTGATTGAAATGAGAGTTGACTTAATCGAGCATTCCTTAAATCCACTTTAATCCCTACCTATCAAACGAGGTAAGAGGGTGTGATCGCCCTCGTTGGGATAGGAGTGCGATCGTGTTTGGGGAGGGATGTGGGTGCGATCGTACTTGTTCAATTGGAGAGTGCGATCGCCTTTGGCAATGGATGCGGGTGCGATCGTGCTTGTGGGATTGGAGAGTGCGATCGTACTTGTCGAATTAGAGAGTGCGATCGTTTTTGGTGATGGATGTGGGTGCTGGAGTGCTTGTTCAATTGGAGAGTGCGATCGTGTTTGGGGATGGATGTGGGTGCGATCGGGTTTGTGGGATTGGAGAGTGCGATCGTGCTTGTGGAATTGGAGAGTGCGATCGTGTTTGGGAATGGATGTGGGTGCGATCGGGTTTGTGGGATTGGAGAGTGCGATCGTGTTTGGGGATGGATGTGGGTGCGATCGTGCTTGTCGAATTGGAGAGTGCGATCGCACTCAACTTAAGTTTAATCCGTTGAATCTGATTCCAGAAATAAATCCATCTCAACGCAAAAAAACTCAGCTAGTTTTCTTGCTTCATCATGCTTAATCGGTCTTTTATTCATCAAAATTTCTGAAACGGTTGTCTCTGAACCTAAAATGGGTATCAAGTCAGACTCTTCTAAATCCCTTGCATCCATTAAATGTTGCACCATTGAAATAGAATTGACTGTAGAAATAGGATAGTTTTCCTCTTCAAACTTCTCAATCAGTACGAGTAAAAGCTCCAAAAAAACCTCTTCCTCCACTGTGCGTGGCGAACGGTGTTCAAGTTCTTGTACAAGAGCAATTGCTCTATCATTCTCAGCCTCCGTTACGATCGGTTTTGGTTGATAGCGAACTAATAGTTCTGTATAAGATTTGGCATTAAAAGTACGGGTCATTTTTCCACTCATCCTTGTCATATTCTGCGTGAGTTAGAACGTATTTGACGTAGATTCTTTGAGAAACATAAACAAGATCGACAATTAGCCGATATCGGTTTCCCTTAATATTGAAAACTGTGAAGTTTCCCACCGCCTCGGCTTTGGGGTAAATCTGCTGAACATCAAGCAAGTTCTGCCATGTCGCTTTACTTGCTACTCTATACCAAGCATAAAGGGCTTCCTTTGCATCTGTATGTTCCTCACTAAATTCCCGAAAGATTTTTCGGCTAATGACACGCATCACACCAACCTTTTCAATCGCACCACTATCTCTATTATCTTGCTTTTGTACGCCAATACTCAAATTTGGTGCTGGTGGAATTGGAGAGTGCGTTCGCGTTCGCGTAGCGTGCGCCTTAGCGCATAGCGTGCCGTAGGCATATCGTTTTTGGGAATGGATGTGGGTGCGTTCGCTATTCGTGCCGTAGGCAATCGTGCTTTTGGAATTGGAGAGTGCGTTCTTGTTTGGGAATGGATGTGGGCGCGAACGCGAGTGCGTGCCGTAGGCAATCGTGCTGGTGGAATTGGAGAGTGCGATCGTACTTTTGGGAATGGATGTGGGTGCGATCGTGCTTGTGGGATTGGAGAGTGCGATCGTACTTTTGGGAATGGATGTGGGTGCGATCGCCCTTTTTCGGAGCTAAGTGCTGGTGGGGATGGGGGTGCGATCGCTTTTTTCCCTCTTTCATAGTCAAGAGCGACCGCATGAAAGGAATAGTAAAATAAGGCAGAGCCATTTGAGCCTCCAAAGCTAACTCACCATGCAAACCTCAACATTTGACAGCATTTTAGACGCGATCGAAACCTTGTCTCCAGATGAACAAACTGCCCTGCTTGGGATTATGCAGCGAAGGCTTCGCGATCGCCGACGTACCGAAATTGCCGCTAATATTGCACAAGGAAAACAAGACTACAAAAAAGGAAACGTCTTTCGAGGCACGGTTAATGAAGCGATTGCGGAGCTAAACAGTTGAAAATTATCACTTTTGCTCGCTCGTTTAAACGTGCCTACAAAGCCCTCATCCGCAAACACCCAGAACTACAGCCCAAAGTTGAAGCTGTCTTGAGGCTTTTGGCAGAAAACTCTTTCGATCCATCACTCCAAACACACAAACTCAAAGGTCAGTTAGCTGGATCTTGGGCTTGTACTGTGGAGTATGACTGCCGGATTGTATTTGACTTTGTTGCGAATCCAGAGTCAGGAGATGAAGAAATTCTCTTACTCGACATTGGCAGTCATGATGAGGTGTATTGAAAATACTGGCAAATTCAAATCGAAGCTTGTGAGTGCGATCGCTCTTTTGGGGATGTAAGTACTGGTGAGGATGTTCGTGCGATCGTGCTTGTGGGGTGTGGGTGCGTTCGCGCAGCGATGCGTAGCATTATCGTACTTTTTGCGATGAGAGTGTTGGTGGGGATGTTCGTGCGATCGTACTTGTGGAATTGGAGAGTGGGATCGTGTTTGGTGATGGATGTGGATGCGATCATGCTTGTTCAATTGGAGAGTG
Organism: Argonema antarcticum A004/B2; assembly: GCF_023333585.1. GTDB lineage: Bacteria > Cyanobacteriota > Cyanobacteriia > Cyanobacteriales > Aerosakkonemataceae > Argonema > Argonema antarcticum. The sequence continues at coordinate 27,581 of NZ_JAIQZN010000066.1, read as the reverse complement.
CGTTCGCGCAGCGTGCCGTAGGCATATCGTGTTTGGGAATGGATGTGGGTGCGATCGTGCTTGTGGGATTGGAGAGTGCGTTCGCGCAGCGTGCCGTAGGCATATCGTGTTTGAGTATGGATGTAGGTGCGATCGTGCTGGTAGAATTCGAGAGTGCGATCGCTTTTGGTGATGGATGTGTGTGCGATCGTGTTTGGGGATGGATGTGGGTGCGATCGTACTTGTGGGATTGGAGAGTGCGATCGTACTTTTTGGGATGTCAGTGCTGGTGGGGATGTGGGTGCGATCGCCCTTTTTCGGATGTAAGTGCTGATGGGGATGAGAGTGCGATCGCGCTTGTGGGGATGTGGGTGTTGGTGGGGGTGAGAGTGCTGGTGGGGATGAGAGTGCGATCGCATTTGCAAATCAGGTAAAATACGATTGTAAAATAACTGCGGCTACAGATGCCCAAAACGCCCATCCAACCATAGCTACCAACAGGACAAAGTGATACAGGGAGAAGGTTTTACCATCAATGAAAGCAAATTCGACTACTTTTTTGGTCGAGTCACCTCAGATCCAGACAACACCCAAAGGTCGTTACAAAACCTGCGAGAATTAAATAGACTAGGAATTAATGAAGCAGCGGGAGGGCGCGATCGTTTACTACAAATATTTCAAGCCGGATTAAACGCGCCAGAAGTAATAGAGTATAGAAGAACTACCAAATATGGGATTAGCATCGCTCGTCAAGTAGAAGTGAGTAATGAACAAGCTACAGGAGCAATTATAGTTTGTTACTTTTATCCCCAAGGCGATTTTAATACTATTCCACAAGTTACCTCGATTATTCCTAAGATATACCAATAGGAGAAATATGAAAATTCAACCGATCAACAAATCACAATTCGCCCAAATAGATGGTTCTCGGCAAATAATTGCCCATGACCACTCTCGCCAATTTGCAGTTATAGAACTGGGTGAACATTTAGGAAGTTATGCAATCAGTTGGAGAAGTGACCTCATCAGCCCTATCGTCAAAAAAACACCGGATGAACAAATAGTTTGGATCGGAGTAGATCAAAAGTTAGCAGCTATTAACCTGCAAAATGGTAGAATTATTATAGCAATGCCATTCCCTAATTACATTCTTCAAATCATAACTTTGTCAAAAGTAACTGCCGTACTTACTGAATGGTCAGTGCTGCTTTTTAATCCTGGAGGAACTGTCAGATTAATTGAAGACTTATCAGAGCAAGCAATCGGAATGTCAGTTGTGGATGAGAATTTATTAATTCAGTTACTAGAAGGAGAAAGGTTAATCTTAAATCCTGAAACGGGAAGTTTCATCGAGCTTGCTGTTGCTGCATCTGTTTGAGAGTGCGATCGTGTTTGGGGATAGATGCAGGTGCGATCGCTCTTTTTAGGATTTGAGTGCTGGTGGGGATGCAGGTGCGTTCGCGAAGCGTGCGCCTTAGCGCAATCGTGCTTTTTGGTATGTTCGTGCTGGTGGGGATGCAGGTGCGATCGCCCTTTTTGGGTGTTAGTGCTGGTGGGGATGAGAGTGCGATCGTACTTGTGGAATTGGAGAGTGCGATCGTGCTTGTGGAATTGGAGAGTGCGATCGTACTTTTGGAATTAGAGAGTGCGATCGTGCTTGTGGAATTGGAGAGTGCGATCGCTTTTAGTGATGGATGTGGGTGCGTTCGCGTAGCGTGCCGTAGGCAATCGTACTTGTTCAATTCGAGAGTGCGATCGCATTGTAGGATGGAAAAACTGCCAAATCTCTCATTGCTATGCCCCAATCCATCCAGCAAGAAGCCCAAGTCATTCTGGATACTCTTGCATCCATTCCCTTTGAAAATTGTATAGCTCTTTCCAAAGAATTTCGAGAACTCCCAATGACTGCTGGTATCTACGCTGTCAAGCATCGCACTCTTGGAATCCTCTACATTGGCAAAACTAGAACATTGCGCGATCGCTTTCGTGGGGGTCACAAAGCTTTACTTTGGGCATTTATTGAAGAATTGAAAGCTACAGACATCCGAGTCGCTTTTTATCAATTAGATTTTACTCAATGGATACAGCTATCATCAGAATTAGAAAGCCTAATCATCCAAGCTATTAACCCACCCTATAACGTGAAAATTCCAGCGAGGGACTAACACTATGCAAACTCAGCCTGCTATCAACGAACATCTCTCCCCTGAATTAGCACAAATTTTTCTGGAAGGATTACCCGAAAACATTCGTAACGGACTCGAAATGCGGGCTAAAACAATGAACTATCCAGTTTGGGCAGTAATTGAAATGGCGATCGCAGGTTATCTTGATGAAGAGGCTTTATCCTTTGCCGATTGTAAGCCTAAGTTCGATTAGCGATCGCGTTTTTTGAATTAGAGAGTGCGATCACATTTGCAGATCGATGTAAGTGCGATCGTATTTGCTAATGGATGTGGGTGCGATCGCGCTTGTGGAATTGGAGAGTGCGATCGCAGATAAGATAACAGCAAAGCGATCGCGCTTCTTGCTTCCTCAGCTAATTTCTTCAGGAGATTTCTGTGACTCTCCTGCTAAAACCTCAAGCGATTTCCTTACTCGCTTCAACTGTTGTTGGCTGATATATTGTGCCAAACCAGCATTAATTTCAGCTAATTCTTGGTTAAATTCCTGCATTTCCAAACGAGTTTTCCGCAAATTTGCTAGTAGGCGTTTAGATGTTTCTTTTTCGGGAATACGCGGTTGCTTAGTCATAGGAAGTTCCATTCCATTTTAACCTCTTGAATGCTACGCTCCCAGGCAGGAATCCTAGCTTGAGTCCGTGCAATCGCTGTGCTTAGTAACTCTAGCATATCACGAGGGGCTGTGGGTTGAGATTTGGCAATATAAAGTTGGAGAGTAGACAGTTGAGAGTATGAGGATTCTGCATCATCTGCTACGCCTTTCATTTCATCCAGATAAGATATGGTTCCCTCTGTTTCTCCAAACAGATCGAAAATCTTGGTTTCTAATGCTTTGGCTTCTTCAACTATGTCTAACGACTGCTGCTTTAAGCTATTGATGATTGAGGTGGTTTCCCCTGGTAGCTTGGCCATATTTGCCTAATTATAATTTACCTTTCAACATTTTAGGGATAAAGTGCGATCTATGACGTGCCTCTCGGCATATCTTGCTGGTGGGGGTGAGGGTGCGATCGCGTAGCGTGCCGTAGGCGATCGTGCTTTTGGGGCTGAGAGTGCTGGTGGGGATATGAGTGCGTTCGCGAAGCGTGCGCCTTAGCGCAATCGCCCTTTTTAGGATGTGAGTGTTGGTGGGGATGAGAGTGCGATCGTACTTTTGGGATGAGAGTGTTGGTGGGGATGAGAGTGCGATCGTTCTTTTTGGGATGAGAGTGCTGGTGGGGATGTGGGTGCGATCACCCTTTTTGGAATGTAAGTGCTGGTGGGGTGAGAGTGCGATCGTACTTGTTCAATTGGAGAGTGCGATCGTGCTTGTGGAATTGGAGAGTGCGATCGCTTTTAGGGATGGATGTGGGTGCGATCGTACTTGTGGAATTGGAGAGTGCGATCGCGTTTGATGATGGATGTGGGTGCGATCGTACTTTTGTAATGAGAGAGTGCGATCGTTTTTGTAATGGATGTGGGTGCGATCGCTTCTTTTTTCTATGGAATATTAAAAAGCGATCGCCTTTCAAAATAAAGTGCGATCGCATTATTCATCAAAATTGATTAAACTCTTCTTCACTAATACCTAATTGCTTAAGAATTTCATAAAATAACCAACTACCGATTTCGGAATTACCATGAATAGGAATAGTAGTCGATCGTCCATCTGGATGTTTCCAACGAACGTGACTTCCTTTCTGCCGTACCTTTACAAAACCCAATTTTTTAGCAACTCTTTCCAAATCACCTGCTATCTTCTGGCATGGGCAATCACCAATTTAACATCATCAGGTAATTCGCGACCTTGTTCGGAATATTCTTCTTGGATCATATCGAAAACATTCACCAATTCCGCACGCGCTTCATCAGGCGTTTGTCCCCAAGCATGACAACTGGGAATTGCTGGGATGTAGGCGACAAAAGTACCATTGTCATCAGGCTGAAGAACAATGGTATACTCCGTCATTAATTTCATAAGTACCAACCCACGTCTAAGCCATATATAAAGTTTACTAGCTTTTATCGGATTTGGGGATGGATGTGGGTGCGATCGGATTTGTTCAATTGGAGAGTGCGATCGTGCTTGTGGGATTGGAGAGTGCGTTCGCGAAGCGTGCCGTAGGCATATCGTGTTTGGGGATGGATGTGGGTGCGATCGCTTTTGATGATGGATGTTGGTGCGATCGTACTTGTTCAATTGGAGAGTGCGATCGCTTTTGGTGATGAATGTTGGTGCGATCGTACTTGTTCAATTGGAGAGTGCGATCGCGTTTGGGGATGGATGTGGGTGCGATCGTACTTGTGGGATTGGAGAGTGCGATCGTCTTTGGTGATGTGGGTGCGATCGTATTTGTGGAATTCGAGAGTGCGATCGCTTTTGCTAATGGATGTGGGTGCGATCGTACTTGTGGGATTTGAGAGTGCGATCGCTTCTTTTTTCTATGGAATATTAAAAAGCGATCGCCTTTTCCCAAAATCAACCACTCATTCAACTTTTTACACCACTACTAACCTCAACACCATAAGCCCCTTCCTTTTCAACTATTTCATTGTTATCTCTCTTCAAAAACTCATCTAACAACTTAAAGAAATAGTTAAACCCCTCTTTCTCATCCACAGAATAAAGTAAAATAATCTTCGCCCACGAATTCACAGTCTGTACATTAAACCTTTTTTGTATCCAAGGCTGAAACTCTCGATAAAACTCAAATTCCTTCTCATTCGGTTCAATTCCTAATTCTCGCCTAGCCGTTTTATACCCAGCCAAAAACATAAATAAGTTGCTAATAGAAGCACAACCTATGTACATTCCTGGTCTAGCTTCGATTTTTTTCAGTATTTCAAACAATCCACTCATTATGTATTCTCCGCTTTTCCCCTCAAATTAAATTATAACTCTTCTACCTCTTCAACTATAAAATCCTCGCTAGGACAGTGAAAATCATTCACCCACTCATCCCTTAACATTCCCTCAGATGAAATATTATCAAAAACTCGGCATTGAATTTCCACCCCATAATGGTTTCCATTGACTGTAATCGATTCCGTTATACCCTGACGTTCTAAACGTTCGCTGATTATAAAATCCTCATCGTCATATCTAGTTTTCAATCTAATAATCTTATAAGGTATTTTATTCTGTTTTAACCAGGCTACTACAGAAGAAGCACATTTATCGCATTGGAGAAGAGAAAACATCTTGACTATATTGCCAAGCTCTGCGTAAATTTCTTCTATTGTAAACTGGTTCAACTTTTCATCCTAAGTTTAGAAAAAATATTCAAATATTATAGCATTTAATTCTCAAAATGACTAATGATGTGAGTACGTTCGCGTAGCGATGTCTAACATTATCGCTTTTGTGGATGGATGTGGGTGCGTTCGCTATTCGTGCCGTAGGCAATCGTGCTTGTTCAATTGGAGAGTGCGATCGATGCAAGGGGATGGATGTGGGTGCGTTCGCTATTCGTGCCGTAGGCAATCGTGCTTGTTCAATTGGAGAGTGCGTTCGCGCAGCGTGCCGTAGGCATATCGTATTTGATAATGGATGTGGGTGCGATCGTGTTTGTTCAATTGGAGAGTGCGTTCGCGCAGCGTGCCGTAGGCATATCGTTTTTGGGGATAGATGTGGGTGCGATCGTACTTGTGGAATTGGAGAGTGCGTTCGCTTTTTTCAAATTGCAGAGTGCGTTCGCGCAGCGATGCGTAGCATTATTGCTTCTTTTTTCTATGTAATATTAAAAAGCGATCGCTTCTGCTAAATTTTATGATATAATTACCTGTAAGCAAAAGTTAAAATTACTCGCTTTTTTCGCTCTAAAGGAGTAAAGCCCGTGAAAATAGAAGAATTACTACTCATCAGAGGAATTATTCACCGCGATCCAGAAATTATGAGCGGTGTCCCGGTATTTGTCGGCACCCGCGTCCCCTTAAAAACTTTTTTCGACTACCTGGAAGGTGAAAGAGGTTTGGCAGAGTTTATTAATGACTTTCCTTACCTAGAAAGTCAGGCAATTAAAGTGCTAGAAAACGTAACTAAGATGATGTTGTCTATAGAAAATACTTCAAATGCTTATATTGCTTGATGAAAATCTCTTAAGCCAAAAACTCAAGCAGCCTTTCATAGACGAGGGTCATTCGATCGACAATGTTTATGATATGGGATGGAGAGGTCTAAAAGACAGGGAAATTTTGGATAGAGCCGAAAAGCATCCTTTTGATGTTTTTATCACAGCCGATAAAAATCTTCCATATCAACAAAATCTAGCGAGTCGTTTTATCAGAATTGTGGTATTAGATTCTACCAGTATAAGACCAGACCATCTTGTACCTTTGATGAGGAAAGTTAGCGCTATGATAGGTTCTCTGCCAGCAAGTGCGAAAGTTCGTCTTAATGATGCTGGCGATGTTGTTTCAATTAGCTCTTGAGCGATCGTACTTTTGGAATTCAAAAGTGCGTTCGCGCAGCGATGCGTAGCATTATCGTGTTTGGTGATGGATGTCGGTGCGATCGCGCAGCGTGCCGTAGGCAATCGTACTTGTGGGATTTGAAAGTGCGATCGCTTTTGGTGAGGGATGTGGGTGCGAACGCGAGTGCGTGCCGTAGGCAATCGTACTTGTGGGATTGGAGAGTGCGATCGTTTTTGCAATGGATGTGGGTGCGAACGCGAGTGCGTGCCGTAGGCAATCGGACTTGTGGGATTTGAGAGTGCGATCGCGCTACCTTTTTCACTCAAGGGATTTGTCATGGAGATTCCTGTAATTCTGTTAAAACACTAAGCGATCGCCGCACTCGCTGCAACTGTTGCTGGCTAATATATTGTGCCAGCATCGCATTAATTTCTGCCAATTCTTGATTAACTTCTCCTAATTCCAGGCGAGTTCGACGCAGATTAGCAAGTAGGCGTTTAGACGTTTCTGGATCGGGAATACGCGGTTGCTTAGTCATGGCAAGTTCCATTCCATTTTCACTTCTTCAATACTACGCTCAAGCGCGGGAATTCTAGCCTCGGTTCGTGCGATAGCTTGTGCTAATAACTCTAGCATATCACGAGGAGCAATAGGTTGAGCTTTGGCAATTTGAAGTTGGAGAGTAGACAGCTGAGAGTATGAGGATTCTGCATAATCTGCCACACTCTTCATTTCATCCAAATAGGAGATAGTTGCATCTGTTTCTCCCAAAGCTTCAAAAAGTGTTGATTCCAAGGCGCTAGCTTCTTCAACAATGTTTAAAGCCTGCTGTTTTAAGTTATTTATAGTCGCAGTAACTTCTCTAGGTATTTTTGCCATATTCACATAGTTGAGTTCCTTATTAATTTTAGGCATAAACTGCAACTAATTTTACGATAGATATGGGTGCGATCGCGGAGCGATGCGTAGCATTATCGCCCTTTTTGTAATGTAAGTGCTGGTGGGAACCAATGGAAAATATTATCGTCGTCGTTACGACCAATTTGGAAACCAAATTCAATTTGTGCCAGGAGCAAACACCCATAGTACAGGAGAACAACTGAGTTTATGACTTTCACCATTACTCAAAACCTGAAAACCTTTCTAGAAGATTTAAAAAGTGCAGACTTAGTTGGAATTTGTTTACTTCCTCAAAATCTGGGATTGCGCCTAGACTTTACTTTTGGCCCAGAAGCTGGCGATGTTTCCCTCGAACTTTACCATATTTTACACATCGTTCTTTCTCAACCCTTGGATGCAGATAAAGAAGAATTCTGCTTCTGGGTAGGAGAGATAGAACTTAGAAAACTCACATCAGCAGATGCAGATAAAATATTATCTTATTTATCATACCCATTTAGGAATAAAAATGGCACAATTGCGACAGCTTCTGATTCACTGATTTATTTTCAGTTGAGCGGAGATATTTTAATAGAGGTAGTTTGTAATACTTATAAAATACTTGAGGAAGTAAAAAAATAAATATATTCATAAACATTGAAAAGTGTAGTACGTTCGCGCAGCGTGCCGTAGGCAATCACCCTTTTCACAATGTAAATGCTAGTGGGGATGGGAGTGCGTTCGCGCAGCGTGCCGTAGGCAATCGCGCTTTTTGCGATGTAAGTGTTGGTGCGGATGGGAGTGCGATCGTTCTTTTTCGGATATAAGTGCTGGTGGGGGTAAGAGTGCGAGTGCGCTTTTCGCTATGTCAGTGCTGGTGGGGATGAGGGTGCGATCGCTCGTTATCTTCAATACCAGTCCGCGATCGCAAGTCCTGAAACTCTCGAAAACTCCTTGACATTGTGAGTAACAAGAGTTCCTTGCAAAGAAGCGGCTGTCCCTGCAATCAAAACATCGAGCGGTCCGATGGGAGTGCCTTGTTGCTCTAATTGAGCGCGGATTGTGGCAGCCGCAACAGCAGCATCGCGATCGAAAGGAATAAGATTAACTCGGCTCAAGAGTTGCTGAAGTTGTTGTGTGCGTTTTGCAGGCGCAGTAGATTTAGCAATACCAACTTGCAATTCAAACAAAACGATCGTGGAAATGCCAATTTCTTGAGGAGGTACATTGGCAAGGTTCTGGGCAACTTGTCCTTGTCCTTTGAAGTAATAGATTAATGTATTTGTATCCAAAATGTACATCTAAAAACTCTCCCGCAAAATGTCTTCCCCCGACTCGGTACGAATCTCTTCCAGAGTAGGAAAGTCATCTGCCCACGCTCCAGCAAGCGAATAAACCAATTCCTCCCAGGAAGTTAAAGAATCTACTGTATCGGTGGATTGGTTAGCATTCAGGTACTTGGCACGAATAAACTCAGCGAAAGTGAGAATTTCCCTAGCTTGGTTTTGGGGAAGGCTTTTGACGATCGCGTAGATTTGTTCAATAACAGTCATAATTGGATTATAGACAAAGCGCTACTATTAGAACTAGAAACAGTCATCTTACGAGCAACTGAGCCACCATACAACGTCCAAATTCCTCCAGAAAAATAGATCCATGCAGACTACTAGCTTAGAACAACTATCTGCTGCTGACGCTCAAGCTATCCTCGATCGCTTACCCGAACGAATCCGACTGGCGCTAGTTGCACGCGCTGCGGAAATTGAATACCCGATCGAAACCGTTGTCGAAATGGCTATAGCCAGCTTTCTCGATTCCGAAGCATTAGGCTTTGCAGACTGCTTCCCAGGGCGGGGTCAGTAGTTGCCCTTTGAGAATGGATGTAGGTGCGATCGCGAGTGCGTGCGCTAACTTCGCGATCGCATTTGCTAATGGATGTGGGTGCGATCGCGTAGCGTGCCGTAGGCAATCGTATTTCTGGAATTGAAGAGTGCGATCGATGCAAGGGAATGGATGTGGGTGCGATCGCACAGCGTGCGCCTTAGCGCAATCGCTCTTTTTCGGATGTAAGTGCTGATGGGGGTGAGAGTGCGATCGCGCAGCGTGCGCCTTAGCGCAATCGCCCTTTTTCGGATGTGAGTGCTAGTGGGGATGAGTCGCTCTATCATATAAATATCTAAACAGATATTCAGAAAAGGAGGAAATGAATGAATAGCGCATTCAGTAATACAAACATTAATGTGCAACTCGTCGAATCCTTGATTCAAGCGATCCAAGCACTCTCACCCGCAGAGCAAATTCTAGTGCGATCGCGACTTCTAGCCAACCTCCCACAAACCAACACACAAACCACTCCACCCAAACAATCGGTTATCGACATTCTCAAACAATCCCCTGGACAACAACTTTTCCAAACTTCTGAAGAAGTCGATCGGTATCTGCAACAGGAGCGATCTTCATGGGACAGTTAAATATTCCAGCCGCCAGTATTGTGTATGTTGATACTGCGATCGTTATCTACAGCATTGAGAAATTTCCTGATTATTTTCCACTTCTAGAACCGATGTGGAAACAGTTACAATCATCTCAGATTCATGTCAGTGCTGGTGGGGGTGAGAGTGCGTTCGCGAAGCGTGCGCCTTAGCGCAATCGTACTTTTTGGGATGTAAGTGCTGATGGGGATGAGAGTGCGATCGCGTAGCGATGCGTAGCATTATCGCCCTTTTTGGGATGTAAGTGCTGGTGGGGTATTGAGTGCGATCGTGAAGCTCGGCGTTAGCCATATCGCCTTTGTTAAATTAGAGGGTGCGATCGCGTTGTTTGCTAAGATGTCCCTTGCTCAGATACAAAATTACAACCTGTGGAACCCACCGAATCTCAATACTTGGTTATCAATGCTCTGCAAACGTTAGACTTAATCGAGTACGAATTTTATGATAGAGACAGTGGAGATTGGTACATCGCTACTCCTAGCCCCATTTTACCGATCGCAGTTGTCCTACCCAATGGCGAAATAGTTCCTACTAATTGGAGATTATAACCGTGAGAGAACCAACTGAGTTAGAACAAAAACAATATCAAAGGCTGCGAGAAATCTTTGCTACAGCACGAAAGCGATATTTAGATGCAGGAGGAGATCCGAAACGTCCAGGTGGTAGCCTGAATGGACAAGATTGCTTGACTGCTGAAGAAAAGCAAGAAATTGTAGCGTTAGGAAAACAAGTTTTTCCCTTACAGCGAGTCAAGGTTAAAGCTTAATTTAACTTATTTTTTTAACAGTGCGATCGCGTAGCGTGCGCGTTAGCGCAATCGTACTTGTTCAATTGGAGAGTGCGATCGATGCAAGGGGATGGATGTGGGTGCGATCGCGAGTGCGTGCCGTAGGCAATCGTGCTGGTGGAATTGGAGAGTGCGAACGCGAGTGCGTGCCGTAGGCATATCGTGTTTGGGGAAGAAAGGAAACGTTTTTCGAGGCAAAGTTAATGAAGCGATCGCGGAGCTAAACAGTTGAAAATTATCACTTTTGCTCGCTCGTTTAAACGTGCCTACAAAGCCCTCATCCGCAAACACCCAGAGCTACAGCCCAAAGTTGAAGCTGTCTTGAGACTTTTGGCAAACCGCGCTTATTTCTTAGTGAATAATATGATGTGTAGATTCAAGATGAGGCTGGATTTACCCATCTGTGAAACTGATTCCATTCTGCCAAAATTCATATTCGCTGATATCAATGTCCTCATTCCAAACCAAAGCATAACCACCAGGTTCTATTTTAAAGTTTCTGAAAAAACCTGGATTACGTAAGGGCGCGAACATGGGTATTTCTAATAATTTAGAAATATCGTACTTTCTGATTTCATTATTGTTAAACTTAACCAGCAAAGTACGATCGTCAATAGTTTGAGCAGAAACAATCCGATAAGGTTGCATAAAAAACTCTCAATTACTTTAAAGGTGGAAGTTTAATAAACTCTTGGGTATTCCACATTTGCAGCAGTTCTTTCTGGTACAACTTCCCCCATTCTAATACCATTTTTTCAGCCCGATTCGGTAAATCTCCTTCAATAATTTCTAAAGACTCAATGCTGACTAAAGCATTATATTCACCATAAATGACATGGAAATGAGGCGGTGGGTGATCTCCAAAGAAAATTTTGCAGGACTATTCCATAAAATCTTGTAACTTCTGGCATAAATAAGATCTAAACAGCAATATTAATAATTATTGTAGCATAAATTGGTTAGATAGCCCTTGACAAAGAATTTCGGGAACTCCCAATGAGTGCTTGTATCTACGCTGTCAAGCACCGCACCCTTGAAATCCTCTACATTGGCAAAACCAGAACTTTACGCGATACGCCTACGGCACGCTACGCGATCGCTTTCGTGGTGGTCACAAAGCTTTACTTTGGGCATTTATTGAAGAATTGAACGCCACAGACATCCGAATCGCCTTTTACCAATTAGATTTTACTCAGTGGATACAGCTATCATCAGAATTAGAAAGCCTTTGCCGATTGTAAGCCCAAGCTCGATTAGCGATCGTGTTTGGGGAATTGGAGAGTGCGATCGCGCAGCGTGCCGTAGGCATATCGCTTTTGCATCGTGTTTGTGGAATTGGAGAGAATGAGGCGATCGCATTCAACTTAAGTTCATTTGTTTCATTCTGATTCCAGAAATAAATCCATCTCAACTCGAAAAAACTCAGCTAATTTTCTGGCTTCATCATGCTTAATCGGTCTTTCATTCATCAAAATTTCGGAAACTGGTATTGCTGACCCTAAAATCGGGATCAAGTCAGACTCTTCTAAATCCCTTGCATCCATTAAATGTCGCATCATTGAGCTATAATTTCCTGTAGAAATAGGATAGTTTTCTTCTTCAAACTTCTCAATCAGTACGAGCAAAAGCTCCAGAAAAACCTCTTCCTCCACCGTGCGTGGCGAACGATGTTCAAGTTCTTGTGCCAGAGCGATCGTCCGATCGTTTTCAGCCTCCGTTGCGATCGGTTGGCTCTTTCGGAGTTGCTATGCTTTTGTTCACCTAAGAACATTTTTATTTCTTTTCTCCTCTCCCCCTCTCCCACTCCCCCACTCTCCCACTCTCCCACTCTCCCACTCTCCCCCTCTACTCAAATAGCATAGTAAGTACGGAAGAGCCCCATCTCTATGATCTTGCTTGTGTACCGCAATACTCAAATTTAGTGCTGGTGGGGGTGAGGGTGCGTTCGGGTTCGGGTAGCGTGCGACGCGAGCGCATAGCGTGGCGTTAGCCATATCGCTTTGAATACTAAACCATACTCATTATGAGTATGAATTGCTACTTCTGCGGGGCTGGCCTAAATCCTGTTGGCTTAATTAGAATTTGGTAAGATATACTTAATCTTGGCTATTGTCAATAAGATAAGTTATTGACAATAAACTGGCCTGCTTTGTTCCCAATAAGTGAGGCAATCCCAGAACCGAAAACTCTTAGAGGGTCTTTTATTAATCTCAACCATGTTGAATAAAATTACCAACCGCATTTTACTTGGATATTCGACGCCGCTGATCTTTATGATTGGTGTTGGCTTCATTGTGTATTTAACGACTCAAAGATTCTCCGAGTCACAGAGGGCAATTCAGGAGCAGTACAAAATGATCCGAGTGGAGGAGGAATTAACTTATGGAGTTTCAAGGATGACGCGGAATGTTCGTGGTTACGCTGTTTTTTTTGATGACAGGGAGACGCGGGATTCTTACAAGAAAAGCTACAATTCTGGATATGAAAGTTTTCGAGAAAAAGCTGAAGAGCTTAAAAGAATTGTTCCAAATTATACTCAAGACAAAGCAATTGGAGTGTTAATTTCGGAAGGAGAAAATTACCATCAAAAATCTCAAGAAATTTTTAGGTTGTTTGATGAAAAAAAAGTTGCTGAGGGGACAGAGATGCTGAAGTCGATCCGCTTCGCAGAGTATGACGAGGCACGGAATGACTTCCTCGACAGGTCGGATTATCTGCTGAACCAAAAGACCAAAGCGCTCGAACAAGCCCAGCAACTCCTGTTAGTGACCCTTGCGGTGAGTATTTTGTTATCTATCATCGGCACGATCGTTACCGCTGTAGCGATTACCTTGCCATTGAAACAACAGTTGCCGATCGCGATCGGCGCTACCGAACAGATCGCACGAGGAGATCTCACTCAGAACATCGAAGTCGCGGACGATGGAAGCGAGATCGGTCAACTGCTGAAAGCCTTCCAGATCATGACCCAAAAACTAAATTCCTTAATTCGCCACGTACAGGAGTCTGGGATTCAAGTCAGTGGCTCTGTCACTTCTATTGTTGCTTCCAGCAAGGAATTAGAAGCAACGGTAACAGAGCAGTATAGCACTACGAATAAGGTAGCTGTTACAGCTAAGCAGATTGCTGCCGCCTCTTCGCAACTGGTGAAGACAATTAATCAAGTAGAGTACAAGTCGCAAACAACGGCTAGTGCGGCAGTTGAGAGTCAAAAAGACTTGATGCAGATGGAAACAAGCATGGTTAAATTGGCAGATGCAACAAATACCATATCGGAGAAACTGGGAGCGATCGGCGAAAAAGCTAAAAACATTAATGACATTATTATCACAATTGTCAAAGTAGCAGATCAAACCAATTTACTTTCCCTAAACGCGGCGATCGAAGCAGAAAAAGCTGGCGAGTATGGCAAAGGGTTTAGTGTAGTAGCTAGAGAAATCTCTCGCCTAGCCGATCTAACGGCAGTTGCTACCCTAGACATCGAGAATACGATCGAAGATATGCAAGGGGCGGTTTCTATCGGGGTCAGAGAAATGGATAACTTTACCCAACAAGTAAAAGAGATCGTTGAAGTTGTCAGTAGTATCAGCCCTAAATTAGAGTCGATTATCCGCGAAGTGCAAAGCCTAACCCCCCAGTTTAAACAGGTGAGTAACAGTATGGAAGCCCAATCAGAAGAAGCGTCACAAATCAGTGATTCTATGCTGCAATTGAGTGAAGGTTCTTCACAAATTGTCGAAGTGTTGCGGGATATTAACGGTGCGATGGGTAAACTGGACGATGCATCACAGAATTTGCACCTGGAAATCTCTCGTTTTAAAGTTGCTCAGATCTGATGTTTTTTGGCGAAGAACCTGTGTTGGATCGAGCGCAACTTCATTAGACATCACCAGAAATTAAAGGCGCGTTGCCTAGAACCCTTGTAGAGACGTTTCATGAAACGTCTCTACAAAGTTTTTTGGAGATGTCTATTAAATCTGGCTTTAGGTTAAACAGGGCGATGTAAAAATTCAGATTTGTTAGAGTGCGATCGCGCTTCTGTAGAGAGGTGCGATCGCACGCGATATCATCAAGAAAACACTCCCTATAAATTAATTTGCTCGCTCTGAATTCTCATCATCAGAGTCATCAAGTTGTAAGGTATATTCCAGAGCTTCCTTTAGTAACATTGAGTTAAATTACTTGCAGTAGCAGAGTGCGTTATTAACGCACCCTACAGTATCAGCGCTTAACTAAAGCAGCAGGTTGCAACCTACCAAACAAAGTCTGCAAATCTTTACTGCCGTTGCCATTTTCTGTCTCTTTTACCTCAAACGTGACATTGCACGCCTTCGGTTCTTCTAACGCTTGCACACATAGTTCGGCGATATCTTCTCGACTTATTTTGCCGCGAATGTTGTCACCTTGGTCGAAAATTAATGGTTTGCCACCCGGTTCTTCTGTCAACGCACAAGGTCTGACAATAGTATAAGGAATGCCACTTGACCGCACGCTATCTTCGCCGCGCAATTTCCAAGTCAGAATGCCGCCTAACTGGTCGTTCATTCTCACTGCTGGCGGTTCTTCTTCTAAGTTTATTCCAGGACGACCGGGACGAGTAACGCCAGCGGAACTAACCATTACGAATTGCGGACGGTAGTTGCCATAAGCTTTGATAGATTCAACTTGCAAGGCGAAACCACCTGGTGTAAAATTTGGGTTGAGTCCTCCGTCATATTCAAACTTACTCAGCATCAGCTGGAAGGAGCGAATTTGGTTGGAATTGATAGTAGTAGAATTTTGTAAAGTTTTGGCGCGAAAGACGGCAATTAAGTCAGCAAAAGGGACGCGCACATTTATCCAGGTGTTTGCTACTGTGTCGAAAGAATAACTGTAAGCAACGCCATCCCATTGACTTTCGGTGCGGATGAAGAATTTGTATCGTTTTCCGTCTCCTCTGACGCGCAATTCGACGCCTTCGTATCCAGACAAATCGAGGGGGGTATCGAAATTGCGGGTACGAACGGAAGCAAAACCGCCGGAATTGGCAGTTGATACATTGCCAGCAAATAAAACTGTGTTATCTACCAACTGTACACCGCTTTGACTGACGCCACCCATGACGACATCATCGACAGCACCCCAAGTGTTTTTTATGTCGTCGGTTACTTGTGTGAAATCAAATATTAATTTTTCGTCTGATTTATCGAGATGTCGCGCCGCAGTTTGTACTAAGTTATTGATGCCTTGATAGTCAACTATTTCTGGACTTTCAACTACTTCTGGCAGATAAAATTTGATGCCTTGATAGTATTTGGCCCGATCGGGTGTGTCTCCTTCGACTGGTTGTACACGGACGCCAGTACAACAGACGATCGCACTTACGTCGCTCATCAGTGCGGCAGTCAAGGTTTCTGGTATAGTAATATCAGCCTCGAACAGTTCCACTTTGTCGCCGAGCATTTCTTTTGCTCTCTGGGAGTCTCGAACTAAGGCACGTACTTGATAACCGCGATCGACAAGTCGCCGCACGACTCGCTTCCCGACACCGCCTGTTGCACCAGCTACCAGGATTGCACCCATTTTTTTGTCTCCATTAGGTCTATCTCTATTATCCTTGGGAGTACCTTGGAATAACCGCTGTAGGCAGTTGAAAAAAGGGATTACTTCAAAATAGCTAAGGGTTTGAAAGAATCTGCCTAAGTCCCATTGAGAGCGATCGCGTTGATTTTTCATTTTCTTATAACCATGAAATATTAGGTACGAAAAGCGGTAATAGTGCTGTTTTTCCTACTGGAAACTGGGCGCTCATTTTAATCTACTTTTGGGTCATTATCAAGTTGTAGGCCGGGGAAAAACTTAGAATCTAAGACCTGCTCTAAATCATAAGGACATTCAGATGGAAAAATTTTGTAGCTTAACGATGTTTCTTGAACAGCCAAGTCCAACCCGTCCTGGTAGGTTTTTTCTTTAGCTTCAGGTAAATAAGGTTTCAAACTAGGGTTTTCTTCAAGCAGTTCAATAATACGTCGCCGCTGTTCTCGAATAGTACCAAGCCAACTATTAGAGCGATAGCTTGGCTGAAACTCCCACTTGAGTAAATGCCCTAATAAAATAGCCAAACGACTTCTTAATTTTTGGCGCTCTTGTTTGCCCAAAGACTCAATCTCCTCAACTAAATTTGGAATATCTAAACTATTCCAAGCACGATCGCGCAAAAACTTCGCTTGCTCAACAGTCCAAGCATAGAAATCTGATTCGTACAGTTCGGAAGAGTTAGACACTTCTACTTGAGTCTGGATCATAGCGATCGCCTTTTATACCGATTCTTCAACTTTACACCCTTTTTAGGAGGTAGAATAAAATGAATCATGCTGCAATATAGTACGTTCCGAGGTAGGTATGCCGTCTACCCCTGCCCTATGGATGCTAAAGTCGTTGCAGTGCCACTCTGGGCAATAACTTTGAACATGACCATGACCGATCGAACCGCGATGCCTACGGCAGACTGCATCAACGCCACCGTCTCTCCTGAATCCTCTGATAGCCAGACCTTCCAGTTCACCATCACAGGACATATTTGTGCGATCGAAGGGATACCCCACCTGATTTGTGCGGATAACACTCGCTTTCGCATTTCACCAAAACTGGCAGAGTGGACAGAAGGACAGGTTTGTGCGTGGAACGTCATCCCCAGCACCGATTCCACGGGTCAAATCTCGCTTGTGAGCGTGGTTGGTTCCGAACCCATATCCGGTGGTTCTGATGAGGATAGATGTCAGCTAATCGGTCGGGTGCTACAAATAGGTAGACGCAACCCATCCGTCCAGTTTAAGGTCAAGCGAACGGAACAAAAAACCCTCAAGCTCACCTTGCTCAATTCCAGCACTTTTAATATAAAAGTGGGACAACTGTTGCAGGTTGAAGCACGCCGGGTTGGAACCGAACTGCAAGTTTTCGCAGCTCAGTTTGTTGAGGAGGAAGATGGAAGTAGCGAAGCAGAAGAGCAAAAGAGCATAGAAGAATCTGCATTAAACCTCTCCCCTGCACCCCAGCAAAGTTCAGACTCAAAGGCAGAAGCTACAAAGATTTTACCCGAACCCACTCCGCCAAATGATATTGCTTTGGCGGCACTAACAGCCGAAACTGAAGAGACAACATGGGAACTTGCGCCAGCAATTCGACGCCGCAACGGTTGGGAGTGGGAAGCTGTTTCGCCAGCTAGCGGACAACGCGCCAGGGTGTATGTGCGCGGTAAAAGAGTCAAGGTTTACCAATATCCGCGATCGGCAACCGATTTGAGATTTCAGATTTCAGATTTTGGATTGGAGTCGAGTGCGGATGAGGAAGCTCTTGTTGCTGAAATTGACGATCGATCTGAAAATCAAAAATCCAACATCCAAAATCCCAAATTAGCTCTTGTTGCTGAAATTGACGATCAATCTGAAAATCAAAAATCCAAAATCCAACATCCAAAATTAATAGTAACGCCTTTGGGAGCTGCTAAGGGAATTGGTGCTTCCTGCTTCCAAGTTTTTATTGGCCCTTATGAAATAGTAATGGATTGCGGCACTCGACCGAAGGGTTACGATCCTTTACCAGCATTGGATAACCTGAAAAACCCAGATTTGTTGCTGATCACCCACGCTCACCAAGATCATTTAGGCGCTGTACCAGTCTTTCACAATCGTTTCCCTGGTGTGCGGATGATTTGTACTCCAGGTACGAGGGAAATTGCTCACGTAATGTTGCAGGATTGCCTGAAAGTTCAGCAATTGAACGAAGATTCGCCAGAATTGTTTGATGAAGCTGATTTAGAGCGTACCTTGTTTCGGCTGGAGACGCAACCGATCGGCTTTGATTTTGAGCCGTTACCGGGATTGAAGGTGAGGTTTATCAATGCCGGTCATATTGTGGGTGCTGCTTGTATTTATATGCGATACGAGGAGCGCTCTTTGCTTTACACCGGAGATTACAATACTACTTCCAGCCGTACAACTGAAGGGTTGAAATTGGCGGATCTTCCCACAGCAGATGTTCTGATTACCGAGTCAACTTATGGAGCAGATACCCATCCAGGTAGGAAGTCGCAAGAAAGTGCATTGCTAGAAGCGATCGCAGAAGTTGTTACCAAAGGCGGTAACGTTCTCATCCCCGCTTTCGCTTTAGGAAGAGCGCAAGAAATTATCCTCGCTATTCGCACTAGCGCTGTATTTCACAAACTCAAAATTCCTATTTTTGTAGATGGTTTAGTGCGAGCGATCACCGATGTTTTCCGAGACAATCTGGCTTTATTACCCCAGTCTGTGCAGAATTTTGCTCAGCAGAGACAGGAACCATTCTTCGATCTAAATTCTGCTTCTCCCATTATTCCGATTGGTTCTCCCAAAGAACGACCTTTAGCAATGGCAAAACCCAGCGTAATTATTGCCAGTTCGGGGATGCTAACTGGTGGCCCATCAATCTACTACGCTACTACTTTGCTGGAGCGAGAAAACGCTGCTATTTTTATCAGCGGTTACACCGATGAAGAAAGTCCGGGTCGTTTACTTCAGAGTTTAAAAACTGGAGATACGGTTGAATTAGATGGCAAACAGCTAACTGTTCGCGCCCAGATTAAACGATTTAATTTGAGCGCTCACGCTGATAAAGTTGGCTTAACCCAAGTTATTGCTAAGGTTAATCCCAAGCATTTAATTTTGATTCACGGATCGCTGGATGCTTTGCACCAATTGGCGAGGGCGGGAGAATTACAACAGAAATATTATGTCCATATTCCCAGCGTCGGAGAGGCGATCGAATACGGGCAGGTTCCAGAAAAAATTTCTCGTGCCAAACTTGCTCAGATGGAGTTACCTTCTGAATTTGAGGTGACTGTGGAAGCAGAAGTGGAGGGTGCTTGGATCAGGATACCAGAAGCGGTGGTGGAATCAGACCCGCGTTGGCAGATGTTAGCTGCCAATGGCATACTCAAAGCTAAGTGGGACGGCTATCGTCTGAAGCTGAGCCCACTTTCACAGCAACATTTAGCGATCGAGAATGCGATCGCATCTGGAGAAGATTGCTGTGCGGTATGCCAGTTTTTCACTTCTGGAAAATGTCAGGGAGAAGATAGTCCGCTATTTGAGCGGCAAGTAGATCCCAGCACCAAATGCCAGGAGTTTGTGCTACGGGTTATAGAAAGTCAAAAGTCAAAAGTCAAAAGTCAAAATGAAGAAGAAGATGAAGAAGATGAAGAAGATGAAGAAGATGAGGATTTATTGATGATGCAAAATGATTAAAACTGTTGGCGAATCGATTGAGGGGTGAAACCCTTCAAGTGGCTCGTTTCCAGCCTCTGCCTGGAAATGTAATGATGTTGTTGGTAAATTGATGAGATTTTAATTCTACACAAAGCCACTGATATCATTTCCGGTGGCATCGGTTGTCTAAAAAAAATAACTCTCTTATCTGTGTTCATTTGTGTTCATCTGTCTTCATCTGTGGTTAAAATTTAACTCTCGATGACAACAGACAATTTATCGCATCACGCTTACGCTACCGATGCAACCGGACATGATATGACTTCGCTTCGAGCCCGCCAGCGATTCAAATCGCTGGCGGGCTCGAAGCGACACCACCGACAAAGCCAACAGCATCATGCAATTCGAGAATCCGCTACAATTTGTGGTGATGCAACTGAGTACCGGCAATGCGAGAAGAACAACGTCAACGGGCAATCAAAGCGTTTGCAGAATTCCTGACAACGCCAATGCAAACGCTACTCGAACGACACGCCAACAGTAGTGCAGAGTCAGGTGTTTTAGCTTTGTTTCACTCGGTTGCTGCCACAGTTCCCGCCTACCGCGCATTTTTGGCAGAACATAACATCGATCCTGCGTCCATCCAAACTTACGAAGACTTCCAAAAACTACCGCCAATTACCAAAGAGAATTACCTCAAGCTTCACCCGTTAGCCGAATTGTGCCGCAATGGAGAATTGTCAAGCTGCGATACGATCGCAGTTTCCTCCGGTTCGACAGGAAAACCGACATTTTGGCCGCGTTTTTTTGCAGATGAACTTCAGATAGCCACTCGTTTTGAGCAAATATTCCACAATAGCTTTTATGCCGAAACTCGCCGCACCTTAGCCGTGATTTGTTTCACCTTGGGAACGTGGGTAGGCGGGATTTATACGATGAATTGCTGTCGCTATCTTGCCAGTAAAGGTTATCCCATCACTGTTATCTCTCCAGGAAATAACAAAGAAGAAATTTTCCGAGTTGTGCAGGAACTCGGTGAGGGATTTGAGCAAGTTGTGCTATTGGGATATCCGCCATTTATTAAAGATGTCATTGATAGCGGTATTGCCCGTAATGTAGAGTGGCAAAAATATCATCTAAAAATGGTTTTTGCTGGAGAAGTATTTAGCGAAGAGTGGCGGAGTCTGGTTGGAGAAAGAGTTGGTTCGACAAATTTCTGTTATGATTCTGCCGCACTTTATGGAACTGCCGATGCGGGTGTTTTGGGCAATGAAACACCGTTGAGTATTTGCATTCGTCGTTTTTTGGCAAATACTCCAGATGCGGCGCGGGCGCTATTTGGTGAATCGCGTTTACCGACGCTGGTACAGTACGATCCTTTCAGTCGTTTTTTTGAAGTTCGTGAGGGAAATTTGCTGTTTTCGGGCGATAACGGCATTCCGTTGATTCGTTATAACATTTTGGATACTGGGGGGATAATTAGTTATGATGAAATGCTGAAGTTCCTGTCAGAATGGGGATGCGATCCAGTCACAGATTTGTCTAGTGACAGAGGTATTCATCAGTTGCCTTTTGTGTATGTGTTTGGACGTTCTAATTTTACGGTTTCTTATTTTGGGGCAAATATTTACCCAGAAAATGTGACGGTGGGGTTAGAACAAGCTGTTATTAAAGATTGGGTAACGGGTAAGTTTGTATTGCAAGTTAAGGAAGATGCGGATCGAAATAAATTTCTGTCTGCGATCGTGGAATTAGCGCCGGGAGTGGAAGGTAGCGAGGGGAAACGGGAGGCGATCGCATCTTCCATCCTTTCTCAGCTGCGGCGACTCAACAGCGAGTTTGCTAACTATGTTCCGCCAGCATATCAGATGCTGCAAGTTTCCCTCGCACCAACAGGCGACCCGGAGTATTTTCCTGTTGGAGTTAAGCACAGATATACGCGGAAGTAGAAAGGGGTCAAGGCAAGCCGATTTGGTATTACGCATTGGTTAAGCTGCTGCTTGCAAAATTAAGCCGCCGTTAGCCGATTTCCCTACAAACATAAATAAAATCTTGAAAGTCCTCTATATCCGTTTCAATGGCTGAGCAAGAAAATTCGAGATAAATATGTTCTCCTCTTTGAGTTTGACAAACTACTTTTACATTTTTCAACGCTTTTCCGCGTTCTATGGAATATCGATCTCTAGATTGTCGTAAAAAATCTTCATCAAGAATAATCCTCGAAATAGGCTGATTAATTAATTCCCATTCGGTATAACCAAATAAATCTTGTGCTGCTTGATTAACTTTTTTGATATTACCTGAATTTGTCGTAACTAATAATGCTTCTGCCATCGAAGTAAAAACTTTATCAATATATCTTTTGTATTCTGTTAATGTATGTGCCAAAAGACTTGTTTCATTAGCTCTTTGAGTCAAGCTTTGCTGTAAAACCATTTTTTCTGTCACATCTTCTAATAAGATAATTAGACGATCTTTCAATGTTTTTTCATCCCGATCTGCGACAATGGAAATATCAATATATAAAGGCTCGTTTCGATCCAAAAAACGGGCTAGCCCTCTTAACTCGAAACGTAACTGCTCTCCTTTAAGAATAGCAGTTAGGATATCTTCAATTCCGATAAATTCAGGAAAGCCGAGACGAACATCTTTTCCCTTCATTACCCGTTCGGGACAATCGGCAAACCGTTGCACATCCCAGGATGCCTCTAAAATTTTAAATTCCTCATCCACTGCCATATATTCCATGCGGCGGGGCGGGGATATCAGTGCTAAAAGTTTGTTTAGAAGTGGATTCATCCTTGTTTTCTGAGTTGTCAGCTAACGGGTTTAAAATTCACTCAATCTCTCATCTTATCATGATAATAGATTTTATTTTAATCGATATTAGGTTGACTGTTGTTTAATGGAATCGTGACTGTAAATGTGGTTCCCATCCCTACCTTGCTCTCCACCGTGATGGTGCCACCGTGGATATCTACTGATTGCTTGACGATAGCCAGCCCCAGTCCTGTTCCAGGAATTTTGCCAACATTTTTGGCTCTATGGAATGTTTCAAATAATTTCTTTAAGTCATCTGAAGGGATACCAATGCCCTCATCTTTAATTTGAAATATAGCTTCTCCATTTTGACAATTTAGGTTAAAATAAACTTTGCCGTCTTGAGGTGAATACTTGAGCGCGTTAGAAAGTAAATTAGTGAGAATATGTTGTAAGAGTTTTTCATCCATGAGGGGCAAGTCTTGTGGCCGATCGTCAGATGCGATCGGGCCTTTAAAAATTCCGTTATGAACAAAGTCGATCCTTCGCTTGCCCCCCGCACCAAATTTTATTTGTTTTACCACATCAGTGCAGAATTTTATTAAATCAATTGGTGCTGGGTTAAAGTCTATTTTCCCTGCTTCTACCCTACCTATGAGCAAGACATCTTTTAATAGTTGACTCATCTGTTTAGCAGCTGCTCGAATGTGATGGAGATACTCAATTTTCTCTTCTTCAGTAGATTGATCGCCATAGTGTTCCAGTAATTCAGCAGACATTATTACTGTATTCAACGGGTTGCCAAATTCGTGGGAAACCATAGAAACGAATTCGGATTTTAATTCGTTGAGTTCCTTTTCTTTGGCCAGAGCATGACGCATTTCTGCCTCTGCTTTCTTGCGCTCGGTGATATCCCGTCCTACATATACAAATTCTTGAAAATCCTCTATTTCAGTGTTAATTGTTGAGCAAGAAAATGCTACTGGGATTTCTTCTCCCTTGATGTTTTTACAAACAAAATCTACATTTTTGAACAATTCCCCTGTGGATAAGCCATTTCGATGATTCGCGGTTGGCAGAAATTTTTCGTCAGGAACGATCGTAGAAATATGATTGTTGATTAATTCTGATTCGCTATAACCGAACAAATTGCTTGCTGCTGGGTTTACTCTTTTGATTTTTCCTGTTTTTGTTGTCACTAACAACGCATCTGCCATTGAAGTGATAATTTTATCGATATAATCTTTGGAAACAGCCAACGCACTCAATAAAAGATTTGCTTCATTTACTCTCTGGACTAAACTTTGCTCCATCACCATTCTTTCTGTAGCATCTTCAATGATAATTATCAATGTAGTTTCATAATTCTTTTCGTCTCGATCGCCAACAACATAGATATCAATATATAATGGCGGAGAAAGCTGACCTAAAGACCGGGCAACTCCTTTTAACTGGAAAGCCTCTTGCTGTCCTTGAATGATGGAGATTAAGATATCTTCATATCCTATTAATTCGGGAAACCCCTCGCGGACATCATTGGCTTTTACGACGCGAGTAGGAGAATCAGCAAACCGTTGCACTGACTCGGATATATCTAAGATTTGGAGGTTTTTATCTACTATCAAGTATTCTATGTGGCGGAGTATAGAAGGTTGGTTGAAAATCTTATCGAGGACGTGATAGTTCATAATGATGTGGGTGGGTTTGAGAATTTATTGAGAATGGGATATTCAGGTTAGTCCTGCCATTTTGTCAGCTAATTTGTGAAAGATTAGGTCAACGTCTTTGCCTGTTTTTGCAGAAGTTGAATGGGTGGATAATACGCGCTTCTCCTCTGCAAACTGATAATTGCTGAGAAGTTTATCTATTTTTTCCTCCTCGAACATATCTGATTTATTCAAGGCAATAATGATAAAGCCTTTGGGGTTGACGGAAAAAAACAAATCGATATGCTCGCCGATCCGTTCTAGGGTTTCTTGACGGGTGACATCGGCAACGATGATCGCACCGCCAGCCCCAGCTAGATAAGTTGGTGCGATCCCCTTAAATTTCGTATGACCTTCTAAGTCCCATATCATCATCTGTAAATTCAACTTTTCTTGCTCTTTTACTCCTTCTAATTCAACAGTTTTGCGAGAAATCTTGACTCCCACAGTTGAAAGATACTGATCGCTGAATTGCTGCTCTACAAAACGACGAATCAAGCTGGTTTTACCTACGCCAAAGTCACCAACAAGGCAAATTTTTTTCGAGATCGTGGACATATTATTTACGTTTGAAGCCAGGGGGTATCGGCTGAAATTGTACACATCTACTTAACCATAATGGTTGACTAGAATCTAGACCGAGGGGGGGATTGGGCGTCCCAACAGCTTGTAACCGTTTGGGATCGATGCCCTCTGCCACTAGGGCGAGTCGCACCGTTTCCGCCCGCGACAGTGCCAAGCGCTGATTTTCCAGAGAGTTGCCGATCGTATCGCTATGACCTACTATTGTAAGGTCTGTTTGCGGATAGCGATTCAGAAATGCCTTGACCTGGAGAACTTTGTTTCGATCTCCTGCTTTTAGCTGAGTTGAACCAAGCTCGAAGTAAATGCGGATGGGGACGGAGAATTGCTGTAGTTGTACGGTGTTGGTGACAGTGACAATCCCCGGTATTTGCTTAAAAGCTTGGGTGATTTTCTCAGCATCGCCAACCTGGGCTACTGTTCCCTTTACCGAGACTTTACCGGCTTGATACTGGGATGAAATGGCAGTGCCGTTCATCTGATTTAAAATCGATGTGACTCGTTTTACGTCAGATCCTGTCCGCACAGGATCGGGGGGCGGTTGGACGACTATTTGATTTTTTAATGCGTAAGCAGGTGCAATTTCCTTGGCAATTTGTTCGACTTTTGAGCGCAATTCCTGATTTGGCAATTTTCCAGAAAGCCCCAGCTTGCCTTCACGAGCATTGATGGAGAGACGATAAACGGCTAATTCCGGTACAGATGCCAAGCGTTGGGCGGTGTCTTTCTCAATCTGGCGATCGATCGCATTACGATACTGATGATATCCCCAAGGCAGGAGAATTAAACCCGCCAAAACTGAACCGACAACTAGCAAACCAGTAAATTTAGACTTTTTATCCTTGGTACTTGTGTCCTTGATCTTTACTAAGCCTTCTAGGATATTGTGTACCCGTTCGGGGATGCTGGCAGGGTCTCCTTGATACGACTTGATGAGGCGATCGTAGCTTTCGACGATCGCTAGGAGCGCTTCTTGCACCCTATGGCTGTACCACTGGGGCGTTTCTCCTTGAGTAACCACAGCGAGGTAACAGTATCCCGCCACTTCCAAGATGATTTTGGAATTTCCGTAGTCGATCGCATCAATTTCCGAAACATCTCCAGATTGAGCGATACAATCATTCACAAAGCTGCGGATAGCCGTCAGCATACCCGCCACCATATCCGACTCCAATTTCTGTTCTTCAGAAGATTGGATTTCTGACATGACTAAACCGGAAGTTTTGTGAATCAAGAAAACAGCGCGGGCTGTAAAGGGAATCGCTTCTTTGAGAATTAATTCGGCTTCGGAAACTCCCTGCACTTTAGAGCGAATTTTGCGATTGAGCCCCTCCATACTGAAGGTGTGTTCGATCTTTTCGTTGATAGTCCGAATTGCGTCTGCCATGTATTTGGCAATTGTGCTGCCAATCACAGGATAGAGGGCGTCTACCATCGCATCCCTCTCAATCTCAATCTGTTGTTTGATGGCTCTGCCCATTTCCGGCGCTAGCGCGGAGGCGATCGAATCTTGCTCCAGTCTAATTTGTTCTTTAATGGCTGATGCAATTTCTGGCGCTATAGCCTGGGCGATTTCCTGCGGCGAGCTGCGAATTTGTTCTTTAATGGCTGGCGGGAGCAAGGGGGCTATAGCCGCGCTGAGCGCATCTATATCTTCTTGGCGTTTGCTGTCAATCACTGTATGAATGATCGGATAAAGAGCCGCCACCATCGCTTGTGGATTCAGCCTTATTTGCTCCTTAATTGCTGCGGCGATATCGGGCGCTAAGGCGTGCCCCACTTCCGTCGGATAATTCCGCACAAGTTCGGAAATTGCTGTTGGCATAGCGAGTGCGATAGCATTACCCATCGCCACCCTATCTTCCCTTGTTTTCGCCAAAATCACTTGATCGATGATGGGAGAAAGAGAATCGG
This sequence comes from Argonema antarcticum A004/B2, assembly GCF_023333585.1. Taxonomy (GTDB): domain Bacteria; phylum Cyanobacteriota; class Cyanobacteriia; order Cyanobacteriales; family Aerosakkonemataceae; genus Argonema; species Argonema antarcticum. The sequence goes on along the minus strand of NZ_JAIQZN010000066.1, from coordinate 686 downwards.
CAACTGCGTCTCTTGACTCATTTGATTCAGCTACTTTGCGATTCAGAAGCTCGGAAATAATAGGCAGCAATAAATTGATTAATTCTGTGGGTTCGTGAATCTGATATTCAATATTTGTTACTTTCTGTTCAAACCGATCTATCACCTGGCTAAAGTCAGCCAGTTCTGATTCGAGTAGAAGAGTTTGCAAACGTTTCAACGCACCGTATGACTCTTCTAAATTTTCGTCTTCACGCTCGGATGAATTTGACTGAGCCAAGTTTTCTCGGTCTTGCTTTTCGATGCGGTAACGCTCGGCTAGCGAGATTTCTTGTTGCTCATGATTCGCGATCAAATCATGAGCATCAGTTAATTTGGTGCTAGATAAAACAGGTTCTAGCGTCGGCTCGTTTGCTTCTGTTTCCCCAAGTAACAGCAATGCTAGATTGTTTAACTCTTGTGACCGATTCGCGATGGAATTTGATGCTGATTCTGCTATATTTGACGCTGATGTAAAATGGTCGCTCGTCGGTTGTTCTGCTTGTGGGCTGAGGTGATATGTAGTTGGTTGGCAGAAAGAGTCCTCCTTGTCCTCCTTGTCCCCCTTGTCCCCCTTGTCCCCCTTGTCCCCCTTGTCCCCCTTGTCCCCCTTGTCCTCCTTGTCCCCCTTGTCCCCCTTGTCCCCCTTGTCCCCCTTGTCCCCCTTG
>NZ_JAIQZN010000065.1 GCF_023333585.1 Argonema antarcticum A004/B2 | reverse complement strand
TGTCCTCCTTGTCCTCCTTGTCCTCCTTGTCCTCCTTGTCCTCCTTGTCCTCCTTGTCCTCCTTGTCCTCCTTGTCCCCTACATCACCAACTGGTGAGAGACCACACCCTTGTGGGGCTGTTAGGGGCATCCTAAACTATCCCGCGTCGAAACGCCGGTAATTGGGTTGACACCATCTGCACGCTGGCACATCTGTCTCACCTGAGCGCGATCGATCAGCGCATCCGTAAAATCAGCCCCAGTGATCGTTGCACCGTTGAATCTTGAGCTAATCATCAGTGCTTCTCTGAAAATAGCATTAGTCAAGTTGGCATCATTGAATATCACTTGATCTGCTAATGCACCTGAAAGGTTAACACCTGCTAAATTCGCCTCGAATAGAATTGCTTGCGTCAAAATAGAATTGCTTAGATTAGACCCCTGTAAGTTAGCACCCCGCATTTGGGCAGCCGCGAAAACGGCACCATTTAAGTCACTGTTGGAAAAATCGCGATATTCTAGATTCGTTTTGGTGTAATTAACTGTATTTGACTGTGCAAAAGCGAGAGGTGTTGCACCCAGCATTATCCACAAAAATGCCAGACTCAACATTATAATTAGAGCTAAGAAACGCTGCCAAATTGTTTTTACGGTAATGGGAAACTGTGAAAGCATACTAAGATGGGAATAAATCGAGAGTTATATATTAATGTTCGCACAGCATTGGACTAAGATATATATTAACTGTTTAAGTATAGGCGACAGTGAGGCGAGATAATGCAGACGATCGCTCAAACACCAGTCCCACAAATGTCAATTACCTGGCCTCTATTGCCAGATGACTTCATACTACCCGATGACCCTGTGGAAAATACCGACCAGCCTTTACTCGCAGCCGCACTGCGCCAGCCTTTAATGGCATTTCCCGAACTGTGCGAAGACGCGCTGATTGTTTCTAATTTTGCTTTGTGTGCTGCAATTGACGATCGAACTATCTGCAAAGCGCCGGATTGGATGTACGTGCGACCAGTGCAACCTTGGCAATCAACCCAACCTCGTCGCAGTTACACCCCACATACAGAAGGAACTGTTCCTCAAGTGGTAATGGAGTTTCTCTCTGCAACTTATGGGGAAGAATACTCGGTCGAGTTTAGTGAGAGTGTTGGGAAATGGTTCTTTTATGAGCGAGTAATTCAAGTTCCCCGTTACGTTATTTTTCGACCGAATACGGGGCGCGTTGAGGTCTATGCTTTAGAGTCGGAGCGTTATCGTATCCAAACACCGGACGAGTTTGGGCATTATTGGATACCCGGATTAGACTTATTTCTGGGAGTCTGGGAGGGAACCCACGACGGGAGAACAGGCTACTGGTTGCGGTGGTGGGATGGCCAAGGGAATATTCTGCTATGGTCAGAAGAACAAGTAGAACAGGAACGCCAACGCGCTGAACAGGAACGCCAACGCGCTGAACAGGAACGCCAACGAGCCCAGTCGGCGGAAGAGTTGCTGGAACAGGAAAGAGTGCGATCGCAATCCTTATTAGCTCGATTAAGAGAAATGGGAATCGAGCCAGAACAGTTGTGAAAAGTAGGTCGGCGTAAATACAGCGCCTTTCAGATGAGTGAGGTACAGACCAGAAACCGGGTTTCTGGTCTGTATAACCTCTCAGTATAATTCAGTTACCAGTCAAAGAATTAAGCCAATCTTCACCCACACGAAGCGTCAAATCCGATTCGATATCACCAGTAGAAGCCGCCTCAATATTGCCCCAACCCAAAGCCGTTTTTAGTCTTTCGGCTGCTTTTAAATCACCTTGTTGCACAATAATTTGAGTTCGATTTTCCTGTTCTGGCCAATCCTTTACTAGATAGATATTGCGAAAGCCCAAACTTTTCAAATAGTCGGCAACGTGACGACTCATTTGAGGTTTACCGGAAGCATTTTGAATGGCAATGCGAACAGAATTATCGGAAGGTTTGGCATTTGTGGCAACATCCTTTAAGTCCAGACCGAAATAGTCGTGCATGATGCGATCGCGCCCAGATTTATCCATAACCCAGTAGCTAGCGCTGTATTCCTTTGGATTGCTGAAACGACCGGGCAACATCACCATTTTGATATCAGTTTTATCCAGCTTAAGGGCAAAATTTGCCAAGGCCAGCATTTCTTCCAAACTGATATTAGTGTCAACGTATCTTTGCACTACCCGCATCATTTGAGGCAAGCGCGGTAACATAGTTGGACTCGTCAGACGTGACTGCAAAGCCTTCAGCAAAAACTGCTGTCGCTGCACCCTACCTATATCGCCTTTATCATCGTGGCGGAACCGCGCAAACTGCTCAGCTTGTTCTCCATTTAGAGTTTGCCATCCCGGTTCCAAATCAATTTTTAGATGTTGAGTTTCGTCCGCATATTGCATTTTATAAGGAACAAAAACTTCAACGCCGCCCACAAGATCTACCAATTCTCGAAAAGCATCAGCAGTGACGCGAATGTAACGATCGATCGGCGCATCATTAAGCGTATTGCTGACAATTTTTGCTGCCAAAGAAGGGCCTCCATCAGCATTGGCTTGGTTGATTTTTTTGATACTCAATTCGGCATTTTCTACACGGGTATCTCGTGGAATCGAAAGCATTTTGACCGAATTGGCTTTGGGATCTATTCGTAACAGCAACATCGTATCGCTGCGACCGTTCATGCTGGCGGCTGAGTCTGACGATACATCGGGAACGCGATCGATCCCCATCACTAAAATATTGACAGGTCGTGACAGGCGATACACAAAAGCGTTGCGCCATAACTCGTGCAGCGACAGACTTCGATCCTGAAGCATTTGCTGCGATAGGGGTGCAAGCAGCGCCACAGTTGCCCCAAAAGTAGCAGAAACCGTCGTTGTGGCAATTAAAGCCAAACTCCAAAACAACCACCTGGGTATGGGAGGGCGTTTGAAGGTATTCAGCAAACGACCTGTCAAGCCTTGCAGCTGTCTAAAAACTGTCCCAGAATACTCTTGAGATTTTTGAGAAAAATTCGATGGTTGAGATTCTGACCCACCGTTAATCGATTCTACTCCGTCTAACACTCGTCACACTCCTACCACACCAGAAAACCCACAGCTTGAGTGTATCTTTATCTACACACAAGTCAAGGTGATTATAACTTGGGATCTCTACTATGGTGAAATTCGTTTGAATATCATATAGAGAAAGGCATTGACAAGCAGAATAGAGAAATCATCTTTGCCCATTCGTTTGCTAGGCGATGGCTGGAGCATCCGAGATAACAGTTTTTTATTTCGCCGTCGTGGGTCAGCTTAAAGTACCCTACCGTTGCATTCCCCTGGAGATTCACGAACTCCATATAGGGCTGTTGCTCTGCTGCGAGTGTGGAGGGTGCGGAGGGTGCGGAGGGTGCGGAGGGTAAACACTCAGCATTAAAAATTTCTTCCTCAGTTGGCAAATATCGAATAAAGTCACCCGTTTTGGTGAAGCAGTTTCTCTCACCGGCTTCTGATAATGAAGTATCTGATTTTTCCAAGCAATTAACCCATCCTCACTCATCACCAGTGAGGGACTTCTGGGAAGTTGTGAAGGTATATTTCCGGCTGGTGATGAGTGAGGGTGCGACGGCTGACAGAGAGAAATAAAACTAACTCGTAAGGCTGCAACTATGTTCCAGCAGATCGCTACCCCGCTTAACCAATCTTTACAACCATTAGGTATTACTGCCTATGTTGGGTTAAAAGATGGTTGTTTGTACGTATCCCTTGTATCAGTTGAAGTTCCCGATCGATCGACTCTAGTTGAATTGATTCGTCAAGAAATAATAAAATTGCAAGATGAGTCGATCGAAGTTGCCAAAATTTCCGGACGGCAAGTAGGAAATAGCAATCCCGTTTGGCAGCAAGAACTAAATCTGAAAGTTGTCGCGCCGCCAGTTCCCAGTTTTAATGTTAACTTTGAAGGAGAAAATAGCGGTCAGTTAGCGATCGGAAGTCGTATCATTCAGATCGGTTCAGTTCACGGCGGTATAGTAAATATTGCTTCCAACGAACAGCAATCCAATCCCAAATTACGCCCCACACCTGTATTTTTGCGTCCGCGTGCTTTTCCTAATTTAGTGGGAAGGAAAGAACAGATTGAAAATGCGATCGCCAGCCTTCAATCTAACCAATCTGTAGAATTTTACAGCCAAGCTGGATTAGGTAAAACAGTCCTTTTGCGTCATCTAGCTTATCATCCTCAAGCCTCCTCATCATTTCGAGATGGAGTGATCAGCTTTTCCACTAACTATTTACCTGTAAGCGATTTCCTACAATCTTTTTTTGACGCATTTTACGAAAGCGAAATTACGTTTAAACCTACGGAAACCCAAATTCGTATTGCGCTACAAAATAAACAAGCTCTTATTCTTTTAGATGATAATAACCTCGCACAAAATGAACTCCAACAACTGATGGATGCGGTTCCAAATAGCACTTTTTTAATGGCTTCATCAGAACGTTGCTTGTGGGGAGAAGGGAAAGCTATTCTAATGCCAGGGCTTACTTCAAAAGATGCTTTATCTTTATTAGAAGTTGAATTGCAAAGAGCATTAACTTCTGAAGAAATTGCTGTTGCACAAACTCTTTGTAATATTTTAAAAGGACATCCTTTACAGTTACTTTTAGCAGCAGCAAGAGTTAGGGAAAAAGGGGAATCTTTTGCAGAAATAGTCAGTCAAATCCAACCTACTATTCCAACCAAGTCATTACTAAATAAAATCTTATCTTTCCGGTCGAAATCAGAACAAAAAATTTTGCACCTGTTAGCTGCTTTAGGTGGAATATTTATCCTACCACAACAGGCGGCTGCTTTGACAGAAATTACAGATAATATAGAAACTATTTTGCATAAATTAGTGCAATTGCGTTTAGTTGAAACTGATGGCGATCGCTATAGTATCAACCACAGTTTAGCTGAAGTTTTGCAAACGGAGTGGGATTTAACAACCTGGTTAGAAAAATCTCTTACTTATTTTACAACTTTTTCTGCTCAACAGCCTAGTCGTTTATTATTGGAAATTAATCTGCTCTTGCTAACCATAAAGTGGGCCATTGGAGTTGGGCGTTGGACAGAAATATTGTACTTAGTAAAAGTAGTAGAAAGCAGATTAGCTTTGAGTAAAAAATGGGGATTATGGCAGCAATTTTTGCAATGGGGATTGCAAGCCGCACAGGGATTGAAAGATCGACCATCTGAAGCTTGGGCTTTGCATCAAATTGGAACTCGTGCTCTCTGTTTAGAAGATTATGTGACTGCTGACAATTTTCTCAATCAAGCATTGCAAATCCGAGAATCATTAGGTGACAAAATTGGGGCAGAAATTACCCGCCATAACCTAAACTTAGTACCAGTAACACCCCAGCCAAATCCTCCTGCAAAATCAGATTTTTCAGTTGTGTTTAAAAGTGCAATTAGTATTTTAGTTTTAATATTCGGTGGATCGCTGATTTGGTCTATTTGGCCAAAGGTCGTTCCAGATCCGATAATTACACCGCCGCCATCATCACCACCGATAATTACACCGCCGCCATCATCACCAACAGCGATACTTAAAGTTAGTTTAAATCCTAACAGTTTGGAATTCGCAGAACAATCAGTAAATAGATGGCAATCGAAACCAGTCACTATTATCAATCAAGGTACAGCACCTTTAAAGGTTGGTGAGATTACCCCCATTGACAATAAAGGCGACTTTGAGAAGATTAATAAGTGTCCTAATACTATTTTTCCGGAAAATAGTTGCCAAATATCAATCAAGTTTTATCCTAAAACAGAAGGAGAACACCGTGCCAGATTGACTATCACCGACAACGAAGGTAAAGAAGTGAAATCCTTACTTTTGAGTGGAATTGGAATCAATCGATCCCCAGTAGCGAAAAATGATACAATAACCACTCAAGTGAATACGCCCATTCAGATTAAGGTGCTTGTTAATGATACAGATCCCAACGGCGATCCATTTACAATTACAAGTTCCTCTCAAGGTGAACATGGAAAAGTAGAAATTAACCGTAACCGTACAAATATAACTTATATTCCCAATCCTGATTTCTTTGGGAGCGACAAGTTTGATTACACGATTAGCGATGGTAAAGGCGGAAAGGCTACTGCCACAGTTACTATTACTGTAGAGGAGCCGAAACCACCAGAAAATAGACCACCAGTTGCAAATAATGATAACATAAATATTAACAATTCTGCCTCAGAGAAGGAATACTTATTGATTGATGTACTAAAAAACGATAATCCCGACGTCGATTCACTCACAATTATAAGCACCTCTCAAGGTGAAAAAGGCTCGGCGAAAATTAATGACGATCAAACTATAACTTATACACCTGAGCGGGGCTTTTCTGGTACAGATACATTCACCTACACGATTAGCGATGGTAAAGGTGGAGAGGCTACTGCTACAGTTACTATTACTGTAGAGGAACCGAAACCACCAGAAAATAGACCACCAGTTGCAAATAATGACAGCATAAATATTAACAGTTCTGCTCTCAGAGAAGGAATACTTATTGATGTACTAAAAAACGATAATCCCGACGTCGATTCACTCACAATTATAAGCACCTCTCAAGGTGAAAAAGGCTCGGCGAAAATTAATGACGATCAAACTATAACTTATACACCTGAGCGGGGCTTTTCTGGTACAGATACATTTACCTACAGGATTAGCGATAGTAAAGGCGGAGAAGCTACTGCCACAGTTACTATTACCGTAGAGGAACCGAAACCTGAAACATCAACACCTGGCATATCCCTTCGATAATGATGGTTAACAATTTAACTTAGTTCATTTTACTTTTATCAGGAAAACACCATGAACGAACAACCAAAATCAACCAGTTACAATATCAATTTTTCTGGTAACAATAGCGGACAATTTGCTGTAGGAGAAGGAATCAATCAAACATCAACAATCGGTGTAATAGCCAAACCAGACGTTAACGAAGGTATAGTTAACAAAGGCGAGATAAAGCGAAAGATTTTGATTTTAGCAGCTAACCCAAAAGGCACAACACCAGTGCGTTTGGGTGAGGAAGTCCGTGAAATCGATGAAAGCCTACAGCAAGCTAAAAATCGCGATCGGTTTATTCTAGTGCAGAAGTGGGCAGTGCGACCAGGAGATATTCAGCAGGCAATGCTGGAGCACAATCCCCAAATTGTTCATTTCTCTGGGCATGGTACGGGAGATGACGGTCTGGTATTTGAGGATGAAACTGGGCAAGCAAAGTTAGTCGATGGAGAAGCCCTAGCGGGATTGTTTAAACTGTTTGCTGACCAGCTTGATTGTGTTGTTCTTAACGGCTGTTACTCGGAGGTACAAGCAAAGGCGATCGCCAAATACATCAACTATGTCGTCGGTATGAATCGGGCAATTGGTGATAAAGCGGCGATTAAGTTTGCAGAGGGATTTTACAAAGCTTTAGGCGATGGGCAAACCGTTGAAGTTGCTTATCAGCATGGCTGCGTTGCCATTAGGTTAGCAGGTATTTCAGAGGAATTAACACCTGTCCTCAATCTAATCACCAAACCCCAAAATCAAGTGTTACCCTGAACAAGGAAAAACCTTGTACGATATGGGGAAATGGCAAAAAAATAAACAATGAATAACTCTTTGATTCCTGTTATTCTGGCTGGTGGGAAAGGGGAACGCTTCTGGCCCCTCAGCCGCAAGCATCGGCCTAAGCAGTTTTTAAGTTTAGATGGAAGTGGCAAAAGCTTGCTGCAAGCCACGTCTGACCGACTTTTGGCAATGGCGGGAGTCTGGGAGAAGTTGTGGGTTTGTACGTCCAGTCAGTTGGCTGATGGAGTGCGATCGCAATTACCCCTACTTCCAGCTGACAACCTGCTGGTAGAACCGGAGGGACGCGACACCGCGCCAGCTGTAGCTTGGACAACCCTGGAAATCGCCAGACGCTATGGCGAGAACGCTGTAGTGGGCTTTTTCCCGGCTGATCACTGGATTGCAGATGAGGCGGCTTTTCAGGAAACGATCGCCGCCGCCACTCAACTAGCCGCCGATAAAGATGCGATCGTAACGTTGGGGATTAAGCCAAGCTATGCGTCTACTGGCTACGGCTATATTGAGCAAGGGGAACAAATTGCCACGTTTGGGGAGTTACCTGCTTACCAGGTGAGTCGGTTTACGGAAAAACCCGATCGCGAAACGGCAGAAGCGTTTTTAGCAACCGATCGTTTTAGTTGGAATAGCGGAATGTTCGTGTTTCGCGCTGGGGTTGTGCTAAAAGAACTCCGTACCCACGCACCGGAAATTATGAATCCGCTAGAAGAAAAAGGCGTAATTGCTTATTCCCAGTTGCCGAAAAAGAGTATCGATTACGCTTTGATGGAGAAAACGAACCTGGCGTATGTGTTACCTGCTTCTTTCGGTTGGGACGATTTGGGGGATTGGAATGCGATCGAACGTTTACTCAAAGGCGATAACCAGAATGTAGAATTAGCTACTCATGTTGGGTTAGATACGCAGGGGGCAATTCTCTACGCCGCCGATGAGTCGGAGGTGATTGTTACCATTGGGATGGAGGATGTGGTGATCGTGCGCGATCGAAACGTCACCCTAATTGTCAAAAAAGACCGCACCCAGGAGATTAAGCAAGTACTTAAAAAACTGCAAGACGATCCAAAATTCACCGACTTGTTGTGAAAATTAAAACTATTGGCAGATGCGCGATCGTGACTTTTTTAGCTACACATTAACTGTGCTTCATTTTTGTAGATAGATGGTTATGCAAACCAGCACTTTTGAATCGGTAACCCAGATAACACTAATTAATTTGATTAGCGGTTATCAAAAGTCCATTTCCCCCAAAAAAGGTTTTGCTTGTCCTCATCGACTATTGCATGGTGGTGAATCTTGTTCTGATTATGTCAAAAACATCCTCACAGAACAAAGTTTAGTTTCCGCCCTGGAATCTTCGATCCAAAGATTCAGGAATTGCGCCTTAGCCAGCAAAACCTTAACTTCCGCACATACTAACGCCGGTTTTAGGTGTATCGTTCTTCCTTGTTGTTTTCCACTTTAACTATGTAATTGGTCATTAGTCATTAGGCTAATTCTCCAAATCACTAATGACCAATAACAACTAACAACTAACCAACTATGTTTTTAACTCAAAACGTTTCTCGTCAGCGCGATATTATCGAAGTCTTCTTACGCAACGGCTGGGACTATATGCGACGGTTGCTGACTGGTAGCAAAGCCGATGAACCTCAGTTACCGCCGCCAGCAGTTCTACGGAAAATATTAATAGAATTAGGCCCCGTTTATGTCAAATTGGGACAGTTGCTGAGTACTCGTCCCGACTTGCTGCCATCATCATACATTGAAGAATTATCGACTCTCCAAGATGATGTGCCGCCAGTTGCTTGGGTAGATATCGAAGTTGTCCTGCGGCAGGCATTGCGAAAGCCTTTAGAAGAAGTTTTTGCCTCTATTAATCCTAGACCAGTTGCGGCAGGTTCGATCGCACAAACTCATAAAGCGACGCTAGCAGATGGACGGGAAGTAGCATTAAAAGTTCAACGTCCTGGAATTGATACTATTGTTGACCAAGATATCAGTTTAATCCGGGGTGTAGCGGATTTAGCCGCTCGCACCGACTTCGGTCAAACCTACGATTTCAAAGGCTTAGCCGAAGAATTTACTAATGCGCTGCGGGATGAGTTGGATTTTACCAAAGAAGCCAGCTACACAGATCTACTGCGGCGGAATATGTCTACCAGTCGCTGGTTTGACCCCAAGCAATTGGTAATACCAGAAGTTTTTTGGGATGTTACGACGGAAAAGTTACTGGTTTTAGAGTGGCTGGATGGAGTGCCGCTTTTGTCAGCAACTTTCACAAGCGAAAATAATGGTAAAAGCGGTGTTTCTACGGCTCTAAACCGACGCCAGGTAACAACACTTTTATTCCGCGCTTTCATTCAGCAAATTTTTATTAATGGATTTTTTCACGCAGACCCGCATCCCGGCAATATATTTTATCTAAAAGATGGCCGAGTTGCTTTGCTTGACTGCGGTTTGGTCGGGCGTTTAGACCCGCGCACTCAGGGAATTTTGACGGAAATGATGTTAGCAATTGTCGATATTGATGCTCAACGTTGCAGTCAGTTAACTCTGCAACTATCGGAGTCTAATCAGCTTGGCAATGTGGCTAAGTTGGAAAATGATTATGACCGGATGCTAAGAAAGTATTATAACCGGAGTTTGTCGGAAATCAACTTTAGTCAGGTATTTTATGAAGTGCTGCAAATTGCCCGCGACAATAAAATTAAATTGCCCAGCAATATGGGTTTATATGCGAAGACGATCGCAAATTTGGAGGGCGCTGGACGTACATTCGACCCAGGGATTAACCTGTTAGACGAAGTTAAGCCGTTGCTGACAGATTTGTTCCGCAGGCAATTGTTTGGAGATAATCCGCTGCAAACTTTATTGAGAACTGCTTTGGATCTCAAAAGTTTGTCGCTGGAATCTCCGCGCCAGGTTGAGTTATTGTTAGAACGGGTAACATCTGAAACTATAAAATGGAATATAACGATAAAAGAACTGGAACCGTTGCGCCGCAGTTTGGATGATTCTGCTAATAGGCTTTCGTTTAGTATTTTGGTTGGTTCGCTGATTATGGGGGCGGCAACTATCTCTGCTAACGCGCAGGGGAGTCAGCTATCTATTTTGAGTACGGGCTTATTTGCTGCGGCCAGTTTTTTGGGGTTGTGGTTAATTATTAGTATTCTGCGTTCTTGGCGGAAGAGGTTTTAGTTGATTAACAGAGGTTGTATGAGGAAATAAAATTTTAAACCATTCGTAACTATTTAGAGCGATCGGGCCATTGGTTATTAATCATCTATTTACTTTCTTGGCTTACGCCTGTAGTGCGATCGAACGGGAGTTCCATCCCGGCGTCTATAGCTGCGAACCTGGGTAGAACCAGAATCGCTGTCGTGATTTGTTCTAAAAAACTGAAAAATCAGTACGATCGCAATGATGATTATTATTAACTCCATATTCATTAAATCCAAGTATGGGTAGTTCAGTGAATGAGGAGCGATCGCTCTCTAGCCCAACGCCTATTTCTTTCGACTTCTTTCGACTGGGTGCAGCACTACCCAGATAAATTTGCCGAGACCCTTCAGGAATGTGAATCCAGCCAAGGTTTTGTAATCGATTTGTAAGATTAGATATTGTCACACCAATCTCATCTGCCATTGCGTATAGGTGACGCCAGTTGGTTAAATCACGCCCCACTCGTTTCTTTTCCAAGATGTGTCGAGGCATTAGCAAACAGCTAGCGAAATACTGAGCTTGCCATTCCCTCCAATCAATCTGATTGTTAACACTGCTTTTATTAAGCCCAACGCTAGTATGGCGGCACAAGGACGGCTCTACAGTTAACTCATTATCTAGTAGACCTAGCTCCATCTGTTCTACAAGACAATCAGCTTTATCTTGGTCAACATGAAGTACCCAGTGACCAATTTCATGGGCGATGGTCGATGCTGCATATCCTTCGGATAGGTTTAGAATATCTTCATTAATCTCAATTAGACGTTCTAACGGCAGAATCCTAGCCGATATCGGCTCTCCGTTTTCAGGAGGTATGCTGTCCCAAACAACAGCCAGATCCAGAAAGTCTGCTACACGAGTGACATCTAAAGGCCATCTGGGAGAGAACTTGGGCGTTTCCTGCATCCGCCTGAGAAGGTCATTGGCCTGCTTCTCAATTTCTTCCTTATGATAATATTGATGCGGTTTGATTACGCTCAACTTTGGTTCTCCTCATCTTCTGGTTGTGCAGCTTCCTGAAAGACTTTTTGAGCAAAATTAGGATCTTCCTGCAATCGACGGAATAAAGCAGGCATCTGCTTGTGGTTTTGCTTAAAAAAATCCTCATCACGCTTGGGGATACGACCAGCGAGGTAAGTTAACTCTTCGGCGTCCAGATCCAAGTGGTGTGCTAAAGATCGAATGTATTCCTCGTTGAGGGGGTTGTCAGGGCGATCGTTTTCTAGTTTCGACAAGTAGGTAAAATGCACGTTGATTTCCTTCGCCAGTTCTTTCTGACTGTACCCCTTTTGGTTACGAGCGTCTCGGATAACTTTACCGAAGCTTGTTTGGTTCATATTCTTAGTTAGTATTTTTGTACTATCTTACCCTGAAACTACGAAAAAAAATAGCAATTAGCTTGACTAAATAGGCAACTTTGACTAAAAAATCAACTTCTATTAAGCGTCGATTTGGCGGATATCATGTAGAACATAGAGTCCCAAAAACACTATAGAACCTTATGACTTCTCCAAAAGTTTATACATTTCAGCAAAGCTCTCCAATCGAGCTAGTCACAGAAACGGGGCAAGAAGTTCAGATCTCTATTCACCAACCCAGTTCGTTCATGTCTAAAAACCTAGAGCGAGTCTTACCGGATTGGACTTTGCCTGTTGCCTGGGTTGTGGTTGTGTTGCAGCAATCCCGATTTGCACTAGGGGAGACTGCAACTCACATCGAGAGAGAGAAAGATCGGTTGCGGGAAAGGTTCATGCGCTTTGGCTGCACGGTGGTTTCCCATCTTCGCGACCAAGGATTCTTGGCCGATCTGATAGATCCTCGCGATGGTTATCCCTGGCTTTCACGTCGAGGAGAAATCCCTCACGATGACACAGCTGTAGTTACGGCGTTACTGGGCTTCCCAGTCACTACTGGTAACTGCTCTATAATAACTCACCCTAGCTGGGGTAATGCCGTCTACCCCAGTATCTTGATGTCTTCGGCTTCCCCGCAATTCATCAAACCTGCACTGAAAAAGGAGGCAATTCAGCAAGGCTGGAAAGAGCCAACAAAATATTTGCAACTATCCCTTCCTGGAGTATTACAGTGAAGACTATTTGGCGACCGTTTGCCAGCTATAATCTTTGGTCTTTATTTGCTCCACCTGTAGGCCAAGAACGCTGGCATTGTGACATGAAGCGGGGTTTCCAAAAGGCTCGAAAGAAAGAACCATCTGTTGCAGCTCTTTTAGAGCAAGACAACACACCCCAGCGGATTGGTCATTTAGCGCAAAGGGTCGTCTACGAATTTCATCAAGAGACTTACCTGTTAAATCAGTCAGACGGTGTGGCGCGAGTGGCAGAGATTTTGGAATTGTACCAAGAGTCGGATGAAGTTCAGGAGCGAGTGATTTCAATTCTGAAAAATTACCAGACTAATCCAATTTTAGTTGGAAAGACAATCATTCATCTGAACCGAGGGGATGAGGGATTTCCTACACCAATTACTATCCAGCAGGGGAGTTATATTTTCAACTTTTTTGCTGCTATCGACTGCATTTTTACAGAGCCAGATGGTACACTGCACATTTTAGATTTCAAGACGGGTAAATCTGACTTCGATCGCCGACAGGGATTTGTTTACCTACTGGCAGCTAACTATCTCTACCCGCACTCTAAAGCTATTGCCTCATTTTATAACTTGGAATCCGGTAAGTGGTCAGAGCCAATTTCTGCAACCGCTGCCCAGCTTAATGCCATCCAGATTGAGTTAGCGCGGATAGCCCAGCTGCATGACTTGGAAAAAAAACGTTACAGGCAAAATCCAGACGATTTTGCCCAAATCTTTCCACCCAATTCGGGTATTAACTGCCAATACTGCCCATTTAACTCAATTTGTGAATTTTCTGTCTCTTAGGTGAGGCCATGACTAATTTTCAAGCTACTCAAACTCCCACATTTTTGAGCGAGATTTTCCCGCTAGACATCTCACAGCCTAATTTCATGTGCTTCCGGCTGAGTCCTGAAATTGAACGGAAGGATGGCAACCGCTTGAGTTTTCATTTCAGTCGGGAATTAACCAGTATAGTTGTTATCTGGAATGACCCATATTTCTATGCTCTGGGAATGCCGAATATATCCTTGCCTTCCCTACAAGAGTGGAAAGATATACTAGCGGATGTTCAAGAAAAATTAAAGGGTTTTGGCGATCGCTACTACTCAGTCCAATTGGTGCGCCAGCGACACTTGACACCTTTTATCAAGGCGCAACTAGCTTTTCAGGTTTTGAGGAGAACTAAATTTGAAGAACCGCTAATTCTGTCTGATAATAAGGTTGAAGTTAGGCGAGAAATAGATTATTGGCCAGAAACTATCGAACTGCAAAATAGTTTACAGCCTGCTCTGGCTTTAACAGTTCATAGCAGTATACTCTATCGGAGCAATTTGGAAGATTTCTATGAAAATCATCCTTATCGGCAAAACTTTAAAACCCTTTTGAAAGGTCTAAAAGTTCGAGATATTGAATTTGATTGGAGTTACGGTACTATTAGTAATTTTCCGGGGAATGTGGGTGAACATAGAGAAAAACTAATCAAGAAAGCAAACCGTGAAAGCAGCAAAAAAGCTTTATTGAACGCTCCAGACGACCAAACTCTAGTTACCGTACAGTTCAGAAACAGAGAGCAACGTGACTATCCTATGGCCTTTCTTCGCCCCTGCGTTACATCTGAAACAGCTGACAGATTTGAAGTAGACTATGGAAAGTTGCTTAAGGGGACAAAGATTGGTTATAAAGAACGAACAGACCTCCTGGCTTCCTACAAACAAACGGCTGAAATGGCTCTAGATGCTTATGGATTTCAAATGGAGCGTAGTATCAACAGCCGTCAATATCCAGAATTATTTTGGCAACCGCTGAAGCCGCTTGATGAAACACCACTGGAGTTTGGAAAGAAATTCATTGGCAAAAGAGGAGATGTTCTCAAGGGACTCTCTGAACGCAACGGTGGTGTTTATAGCCGTCACAATGATTATCGCGATCCCTCAAGACCAATTCGCATTGCAGCTGTAAAGCTTTGCGATTTAAGTGTAAATTATTTTTTAGACGAAGTTATTAAACGTTTAAAAAGCTATGGTTTTAATAGTGAGATAGTTACCAGAAAAGCAGTAGTGGTTAACAATTTGATAGGGGCTGATGCTAGAGCAGAAGTAGAGAGATCGGTTGATGAATTAATGGAAATTCCGACTGACATTGTATTGACATTTTTACCTCAGAGCGATCGCAACACTGATAAGGACGACGGAGGCAGCCTGTATTATTGGGTTTACTCACGCTTGCTCCGCCGTCAGCTTGCTAGCCAAGTAATTTATGCCCATACATTGAGCAGTGTTGAACCCCGCCAAATACTCAATCAAGTGATTCCAGGAATTTTGGCGAAGTTAGGAAATTTGCCTTTCATTCTGGCTGAACCTTTAAAGATTGCTCACTATTTCATTGGTTTGGATGTTTCCAGAGAATCCAAGGAAAGGTTGCCCGGAACAGTTAATGCTTGTGCTAGTGTGCGACTTTATGATACCCAAGGGAAGTTTATTCGCTATCGTATCGAAGATGCTTTAATTGAAGGTGAAGAAATCCCTCAACGACTTCTAGAAACATTGCTTCCCGCTGGTGAAATGAGGGACAAAACTACCTTGATTTATCGGGATGGTTCTTTTTGTGGTCAAGAAGTCGAGCATTTAAGGAAATGGGCAAACGCAATTAAAGCTAAGTTTATTTTGGTGGAGTGTCGCAAGTCTTGTATTCCCCGACTATACAACCTGAATCATAAAATTGTCACAGCACCGGAAAAAGGCTTAGCGTTTCGTTTGTCCTCTCGTGAAGCAGTTGTAGTGACAACTAAGGTTTCTGAAAAGGTTGGGTTGGCTCGTCCCCTACGTTTGACAGTGCATGAGGATGGACATCAAGCATCAATTGAAGATGTTGTAGAAACCACTCTTAAACTGACGTTACTGCATCATGGATCGCTACAAACGCCTCGGTTGCCGATGCCACTTTATGGATCTGATCGCATGGCTTATTTGCGGTTAAACGGGATTTATCCGAGTATGTTGCAGGGCGATCGCCAATTTTGGCTATAAGCTCATCGTTCTATATTTGGCAGCATCCCAAAAGACTCACGGTTGCGATCGCCTTCCCGATCGTATTATACTTGTGGGTCAAGATCGATCGCCCATACCTATCCTTACTGTAGAACCAAACCAATAATTCGCTTCATCACCCGCATCACCCTGCATAGATTGTTGTTTTCATCAATAGATGGTGCTGTGAACTTATTTGATAAACCATACTGACGCACCTGTTTATTCAGCTTAATAAAAATATAGTCCTCACCATTTGTGATCATCCCAAAAGCTGGCATTTCTGAAGTGGGATTTGCCATCATATAACCTAAAGTTTGCGGAAGAGCCTGCAAAACGCTAAAACTAGAGCGTTTGGATTCGATTAACACCACCCAAAGTTTATTTCGCACGACCAAAGCATCAATAAACCCTTCTAATATGGGTTCCTCTTCGCCTCCCCCTTCAATTTCCACCTTCACATATTGCTCTCCCAGAACCTTAAAAGGCGGATCGCACAATCCCATTAATTCTAAAAGCGGAGACAGCATAATAATATTGACCGTGCCTTCTGTTATCGGTCCCTCTGCTGCATAATAGAGGTATCGATTTTTAAGCCGATTCAGTGATTGTTTTTCGCTCTCGCCGATCTCAGGAAGCTCCTCATACCATTCTGTGAAAAACTGGGGGTCAGTCGCCTCGCTGAGATTAAACTTGCTGCGAATGTCGTTCAGATTAGTAATCGCTTTGGTAATTCCAACAGTTTCAACCATAATTGATCGTGCTTTTTTCTTTTATTATATCTAAAATGGGTAGCAAGTATCTCTAGTTTAGCGATCGGGCCGTATTCCTCTCCCAATTCCCGAAGTTGTGCGATCGGGCCGAAACTACTTTTGTGTTTGGATCGGAAGTGCGATCGCAAACTCCGTTCCCTCTCCCGGTGCCGAAATAACCTCAATTTTACCCTTGTGTTTTTCAATGATATTGTAGCAAATAGACAGTCCTAAACCTGTTCCTTTACCAATTGGTTTTGTCGTAAAAAACGGATCGAACAATTTGTCTTTAATTGCTGAAGAAATCCCCGATCCATTATCGCTTATTCCCACACGAATATAGTTAAGATCTACTTTTTCTGTCCGAATTATAATCTGAGGCGAGAAGTTAAATTTTTCCTCTTGCCTAGATTTGTGTACTTCTTCTAGCGCATCGATCGCATTAGCGATAATATTCATAAATACCTGGTTTAGCTGAGCTGGATAACACTCTACCAAAGGCAAATCCCCATACTTTTTGATCACCTCAATGTCTCGCTTCAGACGACTATTGAGAATCAACAGCGTATTTTCAATTCCTTCATGGATATCCACTGGTTTCATATCAGCTTCATCAAGCCGCGAAAAATTACGCAAAGATAGAACAATTTGCCGTATCCGTTCAGTCCCCATCTTCATAGAAGACAGTATCTTCTGCAAATCTTCTGCGAGGAAGTCAAGATCGATATCTTCAATTTTGTCTTGTATTTCCGGGATTGGATTAGGGTAATGTTGCTGATACATATTTACCAACTCAAGCAGATCTTTTGCATAGATTTTAGTATATTCAATATTACCGTAAATGAAGTTTACTGGATTGTTAATTTCATGGGCAATTCCAGCAACCAATTGTCCCAAACTGGACATTTTTTCACTTTGAATTAGTTGAGATTGAGTTTCTTTGAGTTCAAGAACTGTTTGCTGAAGTTCCTGGGTGCGCTCCTCTACCCGTTGTTCCAATGTCTGACGAGCTTGTTCCAGTTCGTGAGTGTACTCTCCTACCCATTTTACCAGCTGATTGAGGGAGGTAGCTAACGATCCCACTTCATCTTCTGTCATGACGGGAACTATTAGTTGAAAATTTGATTGCTGGGTGACTTGCTGAGCTACTTGATTCACCCATTCTATAGGACGAGCAATCTGACGACTGGTATAAAACCCCAGCGCTGTGGCGACTGCTACTGACAGAAACATACTGCTAACAATAATTTGCAATCTCAATAACTCTGCTTGCTCAAGTTTGCTATTTGCTTGTAGCTGTTGAGTCTTAGCTGCTTCTTCGATCCGGCTTAAACTCTCCGAGAGGCGATCGAACTTAACGCTTACACCAGTGGCTGATTTACCTCTGAGAAAAGTCAATAATTTTTGCTGTGCTGCCTCAATTTCTTGTGGTTTCAAGTTAGACGGATCGATTTGTTGCCAGAGTAACTTAACTAACTGAGTGTATGATTCTGTATTCGTTTCGTAACCCTTCAATAAATCCTTTAAATCGGTGGAGTCTATTACTAAGTTACGGTGGTTGTTGTCTATAAAAAAAATAAATTTAGAGAGTGTTGTTTTAACCCGATTAACATCTCCAAAAAACTTGGCGCTTTCGTATTCAAACCAGATTGATTCTCCCAGTACCGTAACCAGTCGTTGGGGATGCGATCGCACTTCGCCTACAGCCTCTTTTAACTCACCCAGAAGATCTTGCTGCTGATCGGCAATGATTAGCTGTTCATAAGCCTGTTTTCTGTAGTAATCTCCAATAACCAGTCCCACAGTTGTTCCTAAAATTGCTATACCGATAGCTAAAGAATAGCCGTACCCAATCTTTTTGGCGACACTCAAGCGCGGGATAATGCGTTTTATCCAGCTTGAGTTAAATTTTGAGGTATTCCTTTGCTTCTCTGAATTAGATTTAGGCAGGACAAGGTAGCTTTTTAGACTCTCTGGGGAAAGTCTAGATTTATGAAATTGCATAGAAAAACCTTCCGATTGTTAAGCTTGCTCCACGCCAACTTGTAATTATCTGCCCTTTTTGAAACCCATCTGCTCGATCGGGTTTTTACCATTTAAAAAGGGTGGGTATTGTTGACGTAATAAATTAAGGCTTGATACTTAGAAAAGACCTACTTGTTTTTTCAGTAACATTCTATACGTAAATTAGTCTACACACTAATTTTACATATTCTTTTAATGCCTATCTACTCAATAGGTTAAGAAAAATTTAATTTTATTTTAAAATGAGTTAAAACAAAATTTAACTTTAAGTAAAAATTAGCGTTTTAGTCTCTACTGAATGAAACTGCCTTGTCCAATTGCTTTATAGACCTCCCGCACCATATTGTAATCCGAATCATTCGCGGGAACTAGCTTAGATCCTTTGTACTTTCCTTCCTCGACGGACAAAAGACTTTGGAGCAGTTTCTCCTGATTTTTAACCATGAGCGAGCTAATTTGTTGAACCAAACCAGAATCAAGTTTGCTGCTGGCAACAAAGAGATCGTCAGGGAGGAGTGGCCCTTTTGCGATCGCGGGAAACGCACTTTCAGATAAACCTTCATCTTGGAGAAATTTCTCGTATTTCACAGCAGATCCTCCCCAAGCATCAACTTCACCTTTTTTTAACGCTGATAGTCCGTCACTTCCCAACGTGAGGATTTTTAGATCCGATTTAGGATCTAATCCAGCATCAATTAAAAGTTTTGTAGGCCCAAGATAACCACTTGTTGAGCCTACTTTCCACATTGCCAATTTTTTACCTTTTAACTCTGCTACCGACGCGATTTTGCTGTTTCCAGAAACACAGATAACGGTGCGGTAATTTGGTCGTGTGATGCCCATAATAGGAACAGCATTTGTCCTGGCACGCATGACCACGTATTCAGAGGGCCCGGTGAGAACTAAGTCCAACCGATCTAACTGCAAAGCTGCTGCTGCTGCTGTGTAACTTTCGACGGGGACAAACTCAATTTTCTGCTGCAATACCTCCTCTAGTGCCGTCCGCAATGCTCCATAATCCCGCTGTAAGTCTTCCAGTTTTTGAACATCTGTTACTGTAAATCGTAGCTTTTCAGGCAAACTTTTTGTAACTGAATTGGAAGAGCTACCATTGGGATTGCTAGTTGCTGCTGTACAACCTGCTATTAATAATAGGGAATTCCATAGAAAATGACGCCGTTTCATATTATTTTAGTGAGCGTTATAAAGTTAATACCAAAATTTTATAGTATTTTTATTAAGGTAAAGTTAAAAACAGGTTACAGGAAATTTAAACTTAGTGAGCAGATAAAGAATTGGTTTCTGTATATTCAACTATACAAAAACAATGCTACCAAGCTTGATGCTTGCATTCATAACTAACGTTGCTGCTGAATCGGAATCTGAATGACAAACTCCGCACCCTGTCCTGGCGCTGAAATACACGCCAATTGGCCCTTATGCTTATCTATAATCTGGTAGCTAATGGACATTCCCAAACCCGTACCCGAACCTACTGGTTTAGTTGTAAAAAATGGATCGAAAATCCGTTGCCGTACTTCTTCTGTCATTCCTGGGCCATTATCGGCAATCCGAACGATCGCGCGATCGCTCTCATTAATCTCTGTACGAATGCGAATCTCCGGGTTTTGGATTTTAGATTTCTCTTCTGCCCCGCTGCCCCGCTGCCCCGCTGCCTCTTCCAGAGCATCGATCGCATTATTCAAGATATTCATAAACACCTGATTTAGCTGTCCGGCGTAGCACTCCACTAGCGGTAGGTTGCCGTATTCTTTAATGATTTGAATGTCTGGACGATTCGTTTTTGCTTTGAGACGATTTTTCAAAATCAGCAGAGTGCTATCAATCCCTTCGTGAATGTCCACCTTTTTCGTCTCGGATTCATCCAGTCGCGAGAAGTTTCGCAAGGATAAAACAATCTCACGGATGCGATCGGCCCCTATCTTCATCGAATCAATGATTTTTGGCAAGTCTTCCTTGATGAAATCCAAGTCAATTGCTTCAGCTTCTTGTTGAATTTGTTTGACGGGATTTGGATAGTTTTCTTGGTAGAGATAAAGTAGCTTCAGCAAGTCTTCCGCATACTCTTTAGCAGGGGTAATATTGCCATAAATAAAGTTAACGGGATTGTTAATTTCGTGAGCGACACCAGCAACCAATTGACCCAAACTGGACATTTTTTCGCTTTGCACGAGGTGAGCTTGAGTTTGTTGAAGTTCGCGCAGAGTTTGTTCTAGCTTAGTCGCTTGCTCTTGGGCTTTCACAGCAGCAATGCGAGTTTGTTTGTAGAGTTCGGCTTGATCGATCGCGATCGCCAATTGATCGGCAACTGCTTGTAGCAGTTCCACTTCAGCATCGCGCCAAGGTCGAGAACCGCTAGAGTGACTGCAACTAACTATACCAATTTCGCCGGATTTTGTATGTATTGGCAGTGCCAATAAAGCCGTGTAGCTTAAGCTAAAAAATAATCTTCGCTCTACTGGATCGGTCAAAGCTCTAGCATTGTCCACACGAGTTATTTCCTTATTAAAAACCTTAATTGCCAATAAGCCAAGCGCTGTCACAGGAACCGAGTGACCTAACAAACTGGGGAATGCTAAATTCCTAGCTTCCTGAACAAATTCCCAGCTACCGGAAGGATGAATCAATTTTTCTTCTTCACTTTTTCCTTCTTCCGGTCGATACCAAATGAACACGCAGCGATCGATCTGCAACATATTCCGAATCTCTTGCACAGCTGTTTCCAGAATTGTGTTGATGTCCAAAGAACTGCGAATTTGACTGGCAAGTCGGTTGAGCAGTGCTTCTCTAGTCGCCAATTCTCGGTATTTTGCTTCACTTTGCCGTAATTCAGACTCAGCACGCTTTTGTTCGGTAATATCTTTTGTAATCGTAGCTATAGCTATCGGCTGACTTGTTTTAGAGTCTTTGATACTGAAGACATTGGCATAAATTGGTATGCTGTTGCCCGTCTTAAAGTGCCTAAAGCGGAACTCTCCTTGCCAGCGTCCCTCTGCCATCACAACTGGTAGAATTTCCTCTCTAAACTCTGCTAAATCTTCTGGCATAAAATAGTCAAATAGCGTACTTTGCTTGAGTTCTTCCATCCCCTCAATCCCTACCATATTTTGACCGGCCTCGTTGAGAAAGATAGGATGCCCGTCAAGCGTGGCCATGCCAATAAAGTCAGAGCAACTTTCTATAACGGCTATTAATTTTTGTTGTTCTTCTTCTGCTCGCTTGCGATCGGTGATATCGAAGCGAATCGCCAAGTATTGCAAAGGTTTTCCTCCCTCACCTAACAAGGGAACAATGGTGGTATTAACCCAGTATAAACTCCCATCTTTAGCTTTATTCCTAATTTCTCCTTTCCAAATTTTCCCGCTTTTAATAGTTGACCACAGGTTTTGGATAAATTCTTGGGAATGATAGCTAGAATTGATAATTCGATGGTCTTGTCCAACTATTTCTTCTCTGGAATATTTAGATAATTCGCAGAATTTATCGTTGACGTAGGTGATTTTTCCTTGGCGGTTAGTGATAGCGACAATAGCAGCTTGATCCAAAGCTGATTTGAGGTCGGATGAGTTCTTAAGAGATTTTTTGAGTTCCTCCTCCGCTTGTTTGCGATCGCTGATGTCTTGAATTACTGCAATTTCATATTTCGGCTCTCCAGCTAGAGAACGTACAACCGACACAGTGAGATTTACCCAAACAATTCTGCCTAACGGAGTCAGGTAACGTTTCTCCATTGAGTAAGTTGGAATTTCACCTGCGATTAGCGATCGAAACTGCGTCAAGTCGGCCATATCATCTGGATGGGTAATATCCTCAAATGAGAGCTTCAGCAATTCCGCTTCGGTGTAACCAACAATGTCGCAAAACCTTTGGTTCACTTTGATAAATTCACCGTTTAGTCCCCAATGGCAGATGCCGATCGCAGCCTGCTCAAATGTGATGCGGAATTGCTCCTCACTTTCCCGCAATGTTTCCTCGACTCGTTTGCGATCGGTGATATCGGTAGAAATGGAGCATATTGCATAAGGGACGCCGCTACTGTTGTAAAGAGGAAATTTGACAGAAATATACGTATGCAGTCCGTCATCTTGAAGAACAACTTCCTCACTTTCTAACGGAGTTCCAGCCGCGAGTACCTTAAGATCGTTTGCCCGCAATTTATCAGCTATTTCATAAGGAAAAATATCGTATTGAGTCTTGCCTTTGATTTCCTCACGGTCAATGTGAAATAGAGTTTCAAACCGACGGTTGATCAGATTGTATCGACTTTGAGTATCCTTCACAAAGATAACTGCTGGAGAATTATCCATAATTGCCATAAGCTGCTGTTGGCTCTCTCGCAGCGCTTGTTCGGCTCTCACTTTGTCGCTGATGTCAACAAATAAACCTATGCAGCCAGTCACAACTCCATTGCCATCAAACAACGGTGCTGTCCAGAGGCTGATATCAATTGGCGAACCGTCTTTTCTTTGTCTGCGTAATTCCAAACCAGTCTGTTCTTCGCCCTGCAATTCAGTCTGA
Source organism: Argonema antarcticum A004/B2 (assembly GCF_023333585.1). Taxonomy (GTDB): domain Bacteria; phylum Cyanobacteriota; class Cyanobacteriia; order Cyanobacteriales; family Aerosakkonemataceae; genus Argonema; species Argonema antarcticum. The sequence continues at coordinate 18,441 of NZ_JAIQZN010000065.1, read as the reverse complement.
ACTATAGTGCGGAACTCCTCCTGTTGCTCAGGAGGAATAATGGGGAGAGGCTTGCCCAAAACTTCAGTTTCGCTCCAGCCAAAAAGCCTCTCTGCCGCTGGATTCCACATCGTTACATTTCCATCGTTATTGATAGTAGCAATAGCTAATGGCGAAGCTGCGATTAACGTTTGCAAAGTTTGGTTGGTGGTTCGCAATTCTTCAATAGCTTGTTTGCGTTGCGCTTCGCTTGCTCTTAATTCTTGAGATGTCCGCTCTTTTTGGGCAATCTCGTTCTGCAATTGCTCGATCGCTTGGCTTAATTGGGCGGTACGCTCCTGGACTCTGCTTTCCATCTCATCATAAGCTTTTCGCAGCGCCTCTTCTGCCAGTTTGCGTTCGCCGATCTCAACTTCCAATTGTGCGGGACTCGGTAACGCCAGTGCCTGGGGAATTATTGACACCAGTCGTATCGATGTATACCCGGAAAGTACAGCAGTAAAGGCTTTCAGAACGCCGGATAGCCAGTAGTCGGGGTGCCAAAGCGTCCACACTTCCATAATGTGGGTTGTGCCGCAAAAAATTATGAACGCGCTAAATAACAAGAATATGCCTGAATATGGCAAATCCCGTCGCTTTTGGACAAAGTAGAAAAGCACGATCGGGATGGAGTAATATGCTAACGCGATCGCACTATCCGACGCGATGTGCAGCCACACCAATCCTGGCTTCCAAAGGTAGCAATGGCCATGTGGAATAAATGGCCCTTGAGCAAAAAAGCTTCGCAAAAATTCCGGCATCGATTCACCTATGTATTATTACTTAGTAGGAGTCTCTGTAAGGTTTATAATAAGATTTAATACTACTTAAAAAATGCTGAGTAATTTTATAGTTAATAAAAATTTAAGCAAAATGTTATTAATTTATATTAATTAATTTAACTTTATATTACATTAGTTACAATCTGGTAAAATTACAACTGTATTTATGCTGAAACTAAAAGTATTAATTTTAATAATAAAGCGGTTATAATTACATACTTATTTCATGATAATACCTTCGCCATTTCTTTGTAGGTTTAGCCCTTGTGAAGCGAAACCCAACGCATTTGTTTGGTTTCGTACCTCAACCCAACCTACAAAGCTAATGACTAATGACCAATGACTACTGACTAATGACTTTGCTTATTTTGTAACCGCGTGGAGTAATCATCCATTCGGCGTGGGTGCGAGTATTGGAATTACCAATTATAACAGTTGTCAGCATATCGATGCACTCTTCCAGCATTTTATCCAGTTTAGTGAGAGTTATCTGCTCATCTTGGCGATAGGCATCTCTGACAAGTGCAACTGGTGTATTAGGATCGCGGTATTGCAAGAAAATAGCTTGCGCGATCGCAATTTGTTCGGTTCTGGTTTTCGATTTTGGATTATACAAAGCCGTGACAAAATCTGCCATCGCCGCCGCGCGTAGTCTGCGCTCAATTACTTCCCAAGGTGTGAGCAAATCGCTTAAACTAATTGCACAGAAGTCGTGCATCAAAGGCGCACCCACGCGAGATGCAGCGGATTGCAATGCAGTAATGCCAGGAAACACTTGCACCCCAGGAATTTTACCATCCCAACCTTGTGCTTGTAGTTCCTCCATTACTAAACCAGCCATTCCGTAGATGCCGCAATCTCCAGAAGAGACAACCGCTACAGTTAATCCCCAATTCGCAAGTTCGATCGCACGTTTTGCTCTTTGCACTTCCTGAGTAATCGGTAAAGCTTCGACAATTTGACCGGGACGCAACAGAGGAGAAATCAAATCGATATAGAGAGAATAACCGATCGCAACATCTGCTTGGTTAACCGCAGTTTGCGCTGCTGGCGTCATCTGATTTAATTGTCCTGGGCCAGTCCCAATTAGGAATAATTTACCGCTGCGATCGGTATATTCTTTTTCCGCTAGGGCAATAGCTATTGTGACTGCACCCATGCGATTTGGAATTTTAGATTGGGGATTTTGGATTGGTTTTCCTTCAGAATCAAAGCAGAAAATATGTTTGGGAATTAAAAGACGATCGTTTTCTGCCGCACATAAAGCAGCAGCTTCGGCTACGCTGGGAGTACCTACTTCTGCTTCTACCACCGCTGAAGGATTGGGAACGGTAACGGAACGCAGCACTTCGGGTAAAAAAGTGCGTAAAGGCCATTTGTTTTCTTGACAAATTTCCACTAATCCCACTTCATCGGCTTTAATATCAATCGTAGCAATACCTGCGATCGCACCCAAAGCCAAATGATTCGCCAGAAAAACTTGTTCGATCGATTTTTCTATTAGTTGTTTCGGCGTTCCTCGTTCGCATCCTATCCCTACCCACAATACTCTGGGATGCCATTGCACTTTTGGCAAATCCGATTCTGGTGCGAATTGTCGCTGCGTAAAACTAATCCAAATTCTAGCTTTTGACGAGATAGATTCCTCTTTAGTTGTAGCGCTATATTCTGGAAATCCAAAATGAAATGGATGTTCTTCGGGAAGATGAGATTGCCACAAAATAGAACCGACTTCTTGAATTACTTGTACTGGTTCGCCTCTGGAGATTGCAGCAGCTACTTTCGTCCAATCTCCGTCACCTTTATGCCAACCAAAAGGAACCCCTAAAATATCTACGGCGGGTAATCCCAATCCGGCAGAAGCACCTGTGATCACTGGTGTGACGTTGAGTTGGAGTGCGATCGCATTTGCCAGTTTATCAGCGCCGCCTTGGTGTCCGCTACACAAGCTGATGACAAATTTACCCGCTTCATCAATAACTACCACGGCGGGATCGCGAGATTTATTCTCCAGCAGAGGTGCAATCAACCGCACAACCGCACCAGTCGCCAAACAGAACATAAAACCCCGGTTTTCCTGCCATATATTAGTCAAATGATCTTTCAGGGAACCGTTGTAAACCTGCGTGCCCTCTATTCCCGTTAGGGATTCTGGCACCCAGAGGGTTGCACCAACCGACTGAGTGAGAGGCAATAGGCGTTTAGCTGCGGTGGGGGTGGTTGCGATCGCAGCTAGCGGCTGATATTCTTCAAAAAGTAACTTACTCAAGGTACAACTACAACTTAGCGACTTGCATAGAGTAGCTTAACCTACCGATACCAAATCCGCTTTGATATCTGGTTGTATAACCGCACCAGTATGGCGTTCTCAAGCAAGGAGTAGAATGATATCATGTCCTTACGCATCGGTTACCTAAAAAATTCTGGTCATTATTCTTATCTGCGTTCCGGAGCGTTCATCTGTCTACCCTACGGTCAGGCGAAGCGCCTACATCTGCGGTAAAAATGTAACCAACGATGACAACAGACAATTTGACGATATCACTCATGTACTAACGATGCCACCGGACTTGATATGATATATTTTTTATGGCTATTCAGGCTAGGTGTAAAATTATGAGTGCTTTAACATTAAACCTAGACACCGTTCACCTGACAGACGAACAGTTCTACGAGATCTGTCAAAATAACCGCGAGTTTAAATTTGAACGTACTGCCAAAGGAGAATTAATTATTATGTCACCCGTGGGAGGAGAAAGCGGCAATCGAGAAGCCGACTTAATTATCGATTTGGGAATCTGGAATCGGCAAACGCGACTCGGTTTTACCTTCAGTTCCTCAACTATATTTAAGTTGCCCAATAGTGCCGATCGTTCTCCAGATGCCGCTTGGATTCGCAGGGAACGTTGGGAAGCACTCACTCCCGAACAAAGGCGCAAATTTCCCCCGATCGCACCCGATTTTATCATAGAATTAAGGTCAGCAACAGACGATTTAGAAATGTTGCGTGACAAAATGCGGGAATATATGGATGCAGGAGTGCAATTGGGATGGTTGATTAATCCCCAACAGCAACAAGTAGAAATTTATCGCCAAGGACAAGATGTGGAAGTGCGAAATCTTCCCACAGAATTATCGGGTGAAAATGTATTACCTGGATTTAACTTGAGTCTATCCCTTTATTAAAAGTATTCACCATTAGAAATGGGGTTTCTGGGTCTAGAGGAATTATCATGGTGTGCCGAGAACATTTTTGTAGGGACACGGCGTAATTAAAATTTTGGATGAGAGACATGATTTTCTGATGCCGTGTCCCTACAGCATAATTGACTCGCAAGAAACCAAATTTATGTTTTTTGGCAATATATTTCTATCAGTTTTATCTCGCTTATCCAGCAACCTTTTGAAGGTGTTTTCCTCCCCCACTTTCCTTTACCCACGTGAGTTCGATGGAGGGCTCGAGCGACAAACAAGCGACTTTTGGGCTGGCTCGAGCCACAAACAAGCGACTTTTGGGACTGGCTCGAGCCACAAACAAGCGACTTTTGGGACTGGCTCGAGCCAGCCCAAAAGTTGCATTCACGTCACATATAAAACTATTGTTGTTACCAGAAGTAGTGGGTCAAAGCCGACCAAAAACGCGCTTGACTTTGAGCGAAATTATGACAATTCTCATCGGATTTCATGGTTCACGCTACCGAACATTTAAAGACTTTTACCGATTACAAGTAATGCCCTAAATCCAAACTACATAACATAGTAGCTGGAACAAAGCAAGCAAAATTTCCGAACAGTTTATTTAGTTGAGCGATATTTTATGAATTTGGCGATCGCAGCTTTCCCCCATCTTTGTTTACTGGTCAACTTTCCATTCCGTATTCCTGTAAAATTTCGGAAAAATATTGTTCTGCCGCCGCTTCTTTAGCTGTCTCAGAACTAAACTCACTCCTGATTTTAGCCAATTCCCCACTGTCTAACCAAAAACCTCCACACTTAGGACATTCATCAACTAAAACCTGTCTTTTAACGCTAAAAAAGTGGCGCATCATCACAACATTTATGCACCTGGGACAACGCCGCTTTTTAGCTTCATCGACCTTTATTTGTTCATTTTTGGGAATTTCCAGAAGAATTTCCCCAGCTGACTCGTGTGGTTCGTCAACCTTTTGAAGTTCAAATCTGTCAAACCAAACTCCGCCGCAACCACCTTCACAACCATCAACCGTTATACTTCCAGCAACTATCTGGGTTAACTGATTTTCACAAGCAGGACATTTCATAGTTTTTCCTCACCTAGTGACTTTTTCAATTTTACTCGTTCTGCTAATAAATAAAAGATCGCGATGCCCACCCAGTCAGCCGCTAGATCGTAAAAACTAGCACTTCGGTTAGGTGAAAGTGTCTGGAGCAGCTCATCAGCTATGCAACAAATTGCCACTAGAAGTGGAGCCAGCGGTATTGAAATAGACCAGACAGAAATTTTTCGTTTGCTTAGGGCTAGATGACCGAAGAAAGCAGCCATACCTAACAATATAAAATGCCCGATCGTATCGTAATAAGGGATGGTAGAGGATTTAACGGGGAGAACTTTCAAGTATGCTGAGATAGATATTGTGATTAAAACAGCAAAGTAGAACCAAAAAGCAAAAATCCAGCCTTTCTTTGAGGATTTTAACCAGGAAAAGTTCATATTTGTTGAGTCTGCTGATAAGTTACCTACAGCTACAAAGACAAATGAGATGATTCCTGAAATTCTGGCTGTTTCGGAGTTGTAATGTTTTTGTTCATAATCAGAACATTTTTATTTCTTTTCCCCTCTTACCCCCTCCCCTCTGCCCCTCTTACCCCCTCCCCTCTGTCCCTCTGTCCCTCTTACCCCTGCCCCTCTGCCATAGCATAGTAAGCATCGAAGAGCCGAATTTTCTTTTTTTTGACTTTTGACTTTTGACTTTTGACTTTCCTAGCCCCTAGCTATAGCTTTCTTGGCAAGGAGTAGATAAACGGTCATGTCTCCTTTCCCTTTTACCTGGATTACACCCCGGTTTTCAAAATCGAACTTGTCCTTTAAACACTTGTAAGTTGCTTCTGTCATTTGAATACAGCCTGCCAAACCGTGAGATTCCATGCGGCTAGCAGTGTTAACAGTGTCACCCCACAAATCGTAGATAAACTTTTTGATACCTATGACTCCGGCGACAACAGGCCCGGTGTTGATGCCAATTCGGATACTGAAATCCACATTATTTGCAACGTTGAATTGCTTGATTGCCTCCTGCATATCAATGGCCATTTCAGCGACCGCTACGGCGTGATCGGGCCTTGGTGTAGGCAAACCTCCAACCACCATATAAGCATCGCCTATTGTTTTAATTTTTTCCAACCCATGTAGTTCAACCAGTCGGTCAAATGCCGAAAATATTTGGTTAAGTAAGCTTACCAGTTCAACCGGAGATGTCCGAGCTGCCAGTTTGGTAAAACCAACGATGTCAGCAAATAGAACGGTAGCTTCTGCGAAGCTATCGGCAATGATAGATTCTTCTTTTTTCAACCGCTCTGCAATTGCCGATGGCAAGATATTTAACAGTAGGTGTTCGGCTTTTTCTTGTTCTGATTTGAGTTGTTTTAAAGAAGATTCTAATGTTTCTAGCATCCAGTTAATTGTTCTTCCAAGACTGGACAATTCATCTTCTCCAGCACTGGATACGCGCAAGGAAAGATCGCCGCTTTTACCAATGCTTTTGACTCCATCGCTGAGACGAGCCAACCGCGATAAAACCATTTTTTCTAATAACAATAGATTGCCTATACCAAACACAAACCCTGCTCCCAAGAGTGAGAAGAGGAGATAAATTAGGCTAGCTTTTCCTTGATTGTAAATAATTCTCGGAAATTTCACTTCCATTAGTAAAGCGGGTTTGCCGTAGATATCCTTCAGGATGGTATAACCTGCGATCGCATTTTCATCTAGCGGTCGGACGAGAATCTCCCCATTTTGGATTTCGGATTTCGGATTTGGGATTTCTCCCACCACCTCTTGCTTCTCTTTTTCTGCCAGAGCGCTACTCATTGCCTGTAAGTTGGGAGGTAGCTGTACATTATTTAAAGGATGGATACTTATAGATAACTGGGTCAGAGTGGCTAAACGCTGAATTTCCTCAGCGTCTAGGTAGCGTCCCATGACCAAGGTGCCGTGAATTGGGCTGTCGAATTTGTTGGTGACGACAGGATGGGAAGCAATCAGCAAGAGTCCTTCCGGCAACAAGACGATTCCCTTATGACTGCTTTTTGGTGTAGTGTGTTGTAGCAAAAGACTCTTAGCCTTCAAATGCTCTTGCAGTCCCTTTGATACGAGAATCTCTTTATTATACTTTAAATCGAAGCCTTTTTTGAAGACCCATCGACCGGAAGTGTTGATTAATACAGTTGTGTTAAGCCTAAAATCGGCGAAAGTCTGATTAGAAAGATTCGTTTTGAGATAGCGGTTGTTGGAATCTACCATGAAGTTGTAGGTGTCGTCCCAAGCACCTAACTGACGAACCACGATACTCAAGTTGCTAACATCCTCATCCAAGGCATCTAAGGCGCGTTTCACTCCCTGGGTAGTATAATCTACCTCCAAGTCGTGGGTATGCTTCATGAGATGGATGTATGCGGTGGCATACAAAACCCCAACTAGCCCTACGAGGCTTAGACCAATAACCAGCAGTGTCTTTTGACGCAGTTTCATGAAATTAGTGAAGGTAATTTCAAATTTAAGGTTTGAGGTTGTAGATGAATTTAATTTAAAATACGGCCAAACCCTGAGCTACTCGTTGCAAAAAAAAGTTGGGTGCGTTAACGCAGTGTAACTCACCCAAAAGTTATTGTCAGGGATTAGCAATGTCCAAATTTACGCCTGCAAACCCTCAAGTAACTGCGTGCGAGCTAATTCTAAGGCTTCTTGTAACTTGCTGGGGTCGCGTCCGCCAGCTTGAGCTAGGTTGGGTCGTCCGCCGCCGCCGCCTCCGCAAATTTTAGCGATCGCACCAATAAATTTTCCAGCTTGTAACCCTTTTTTGTTGACATCAGGACTAAAAAGTGCTATAAAATTCACTTTTTGTGCTTCGGGAACTGACGCTAACACTACAGCAGCATTGCCGAGTTTTTGCTGTAATCTTTCTGCTGCTGTTTTGAGGGATTCGGCGTCAACGTCTCCCAGCTGTGCAACGAGGATTTTGTAATCGCCAACTGTTTCGACTTGTGATAGGAATTGGTCGGATTTGGCGATCGCAAGTTCTGCTTTCAGTGCGTCTAATTGTTTCTGGGTTGATTTTAGTTCGGTTTGGAGATTATTGATGCGATCGGGCAATTCTTCCGGTTTGGCTTTAAAAATGGCGCTAAGCTCTTTCACCACTTTATCTCGCACGTTCAAGTATTCCAAAACAGATGGCCCCGCCACGGCTTCAATGCGTCTTACTCCCGAAGCTACACCCGATTCGGAAATAATCTTGAAAACGCCTATTTCAGCGGTGTTGCTGACATGAGTTCCGCCGCAAAGTTCCATCGAAACGCCGGGGAAATCCAGCACTCGCACTTCGTCGCCGTATTTTTCGCCGAACATAGCGATCGCACCTTTTGCCTTTGCTTCAGCTAGCGGTAAAACTTCTACTTTAGCAGCGTGTGCTTCCGCTATCCAAGTATTAACTTGTTCCTCAACTTGTTGCACTTCTTCCCCTGTTAATGCGCGAGGACAGTTGAAGTCAAAACGCAGTCTGTCAAAGGCTACCAACGAACCCGCTTGCGATATCGAATCATCGACTATTTTCTTCAACGCGGCTTGCAATAAGTGGGTTGCGGTATGATTAGCTTGCACGCGACGACGACAAGAGCGATCGATTTGGGCGGTAACGGTATCCCCAACGCGCAACGTACCGCGTTCGATGCGTCCGAAGTGTACGAAGAAATCCGATTCTTTTTTGACATCTTCAATTCGGATTAAAATGTCATCGCCACTAATGTAACCGCGATCGCCTATTTGTCCGCCCGATTCCGCATAAAATGGCGTCTTATCTAGGACGATTTGCACCTGTGTTCCTGCTTCCGCTTCTTCTCCCGATTTGCCGTTTACGAGTATGGCTTCGACGACGCTTTGGCTGACTGGTTGGCTATAACCCAAAAATTGAGTAACTTGGATATTTTCGGCTAATTTATCGAGAGAACCTTGTACAGTTAAATCGATAGTTTCATGGGCTTCCCTAGCACGCTGCGTTTGTTCTTCCATCGCCGCTGCGTAGCCGATTTTATCTACAGTAAGTCCGTGTTCTTCGGCAACTTCTTCAGTTAGTTCTACTGGAAAACCGTAAGTATCGTAAAGAGTAAAGGCATCGCGTCCGTCGATTTGCGTTTTCCCTTGCTGTTTGACGCGATCGAGAATTTCTTCCAGCAGTTTTTCGCCGCGTTCCAGCGTTTTGAGGAAGCGAGATTCTTCTCTTTGCAGTTCTGCTTTGATTTGCGCTTCCCGTTGTCGCACGTTGGGATAAGCAGATTCCGAAAGTGCGATCGCACTCTGGGCTACTTTAGTCGTAAATTCTCCCTCAATTCCAATCAGTCGCCCGTGACGCACAACGCGACGAATTAACCTGCGTAACACATAACCGCGACCCACATTTGATGCCCGAATTTCATCGGCGATCATGTGGACGACTGCGCGAACGTGGTCGCCAATCACTTTGAGAGAAACTTTGGTTTTCTCATCAGCTTGGTTGTAATCAATGCCAGCAATTTCAGCCGCCGTTTTGATAATCGGGAAAATCAAATCTGTTTCGTAGTTATTCGGTACTTTTTGGAGGATTTGCGCCATCCTCTCCAAACCCATCCCGGTGTCGATGTTCTGGTTTTGTAGCGGCGTCAGTGCGCCGTTGGCATCCCGATTGTACTGCATGAACACCAAGTTGTAGAATTCGATAAAGCGGGTGCCATCTTCTAGATCGATGTTGTCGTCGCCCCGTTCTGGGTGGAAATCGTAATACATTTCCGAACAAGGGCCACAAGGGCCGGTGGGGCCAGACACCCAGAAGTTGTCCGCCTCTCCCATGCGTTGGATGCGATGCGCTGGGATACCGATTTTGTCTCTCCAAATTGCAAAAGCATCGTCATCTGACTCGAAGACGCTGACGATGAGGCGTTCTGGGGCCAATCCAAAGGTTTTGGTTGACAGTTCCCATGCCCACGCGATCGCTTGTTCTTTAAAATAATCTCCAAAGCTGAAGTTACCCAGCATCTCGAAGAAAGTGTGGTGTCTCGCCGTCCTACCAACGTTCTCGATATCGTTGGTGCGTATACACTTCTGAGACGTGGTGGCGCGGGGAAATTCTGGTGTTCTCTGTCCGAGAAAGATGGGCTTAAATGGTAACATCCCAGCGATCGTCAGCAGCACTGTCGGGTCTTCTGGCACTAGGGAGGCACTGGGCAGGATTTGATGCCCCCGCTGGGCAAAGAAGTCTAGGAATGTTTGGCGAATTTCGTTACCGCTGAGGTACTGGGGAGAGGAAGGCATGGATCTATATGGGAATCGTGTCAGTCAACATTCTAATTTTTACATTTTGTTGAAAATGCGGGGACTCGGAGAAGTCAAAAGTCAAAAGTCAAAAGTCAAAAGAAATAGGGATTGGGAATGGGTATTGGCAAGAGTTTCTAATGACTAAGTAGGTGGGCGTAAATAAACTGAACTCCAAGAAACCGGGTTTCTCCAAGAAACCGGGTTTCTAAGGGCCTGGCAGTTTTACGTTTAATTATACCCACCTACTTAATGACCAATGACCAATGACTAAGTAGTGTAAAGACTCGTAAATTTCCGTAAAAACCTGTACCCACTCAATAGATGCCATGTTAATTTGATATTGGATACCAAAAAAACAACCCAAAGGGTCAAGACAAGGTATCCCCGGTCAAAGACCCAGTTGCAGCAAAAATAAAAGGCATACCCATTAAGTGGCGCAACGCTCTTAGTTCTAGAGCAAAGCCAAACCAACTGTCTGGTAAGACAAAATAATGCGAAAAGCCGTCATAGAAGGCTGCAATAATTGTCCACCCTAGTTAGTTAACTGTTCACTCTTCGTCTAGTTTCTTGACGATCGATACTTGAAAAATCCGATAATTCCGTTCTTGTGTGCCTAACCACCTTGGTTGGGCACACGGCGTTTTTGCTCATTAGTTATTAGACTTCTCCAAAAAAGAATGTAGAGACGTTGCATGCAACGTCTCTACAAGGGTTCTAGGCAACGCACCTTTAATTTCTGGAGAGGTCTATTAGTCATTACGCATTGGTTACCTAAAAAATTTGTGTTCTTATTCTTATCTGCGTTTATCTGCGTTCATCTGTCTTCATCTGCGGTTAAAATAAATTTCCTGCCCGAATGCTTCGCTCATACAAATATTTCCCAGATTAATCTGGTTTAGTTATTCTTAATGTTATAACTAAACCATACAAAATGTCAATTCTTTGTTTGTTACTGATAGACTAAGTGACTTGTGGAACTAGGATGCGTCCGTTGTTCCCGGCGCTGTTGTATCGTTGGAGTACGTCTATTGCGATCGCATTTCCCCTCCCAGCTTCTACCAAAGCAACGCAAGCACCCCCAAAACCAGCACCAGTTAGTCTTGCGCCGAATACTCCCGCAGTTTCTTGCAACATCGCCACCAGGGTATCCAATGCTGGCACGGAAACTTCGTAATCATCGCGCAAGCTAGCGTGAGAAGCATTCATCAATTCGCCGAAACGCTGTGCCGAAATTCCTTGCAAAGCTTCCAGCACTCGGTTATTCTCAGTGACAACGTGACGAGATCGACGCCGCAGCGGTTCGGGTAATTCTTCCACCATATTCGGATCGGTGATATCTCGCAAAGCTTTAACTCTGAGTAAATGTGCAGCTTCTTCGCACTCGGCGCGACGCTGGTTATATCCGCTAGTTGCTAGAGTACGAGGTACACCGCTATCCATCACCACAATTTCTGCACCACTGGGGAAAGGCAAGACTTGACGCTCAAGCGTGCGGGTGTCCAAAAATAGGATATGTTCGGGATCGGCTAGACTTGACGCCATTTGATCCATGATGCCGCATTGCACGCCAGCATAAATAATTTCGGCTTGTTGTGCGAGTTGCGCGATTTGGATATCATCGATAGGGAGATCGAAACGCGATCGCACTCCCCTCAGCGTCGCCACTTCCAAAGCAGCACTGCTAGACAAACCCGAACCTATAGGAACGGAAGATTTAACGTATATATTCAGAGGCGGTATTTTGTGTCCTTCTTTTTCCAAAAGTTGCAGACAGCCAAATATATAACTGCCGAAACCAGACGGCGTATGATTGGTTTCTAAAATTGTCACCAATTCGTCTAAATCTTCAGAGTAAAAGTGATGCTGTAAATCATTGCTTAAACCCAATTGCACTGTCGTGCTTTGGGGAATAGCAGTTGGCATCACGAAGCCATCATTATAGTCAGTGTGTTCGCCAAGTAAGTTAACTCGTCCTGTAGCACTGGCTTCTGTTTCTGGTATTTCAGTGAATATTTTTTCAAAGTTTGTCATGGTTTCGTTACCCAACCTCCAAAGGTAAAGGACGCAATCTTCCTTCAACCTCAACATTAGGCCATTTCGGATCGAAAGTCATATTTTCCAACTCTCCATTTTCAAGAATCACAAAAGTATCTTCAATCTTGGCACCAGGTAAACTGGGATTCCACGCCACAGCCATATTTTCTGCCAGAGTATCGCTAGTAGCAGGAGTTGCCACAATTTCTCGCGCTAGATATCCGGTAGTTCCCCCCTGATGATGTTCGTGAATTCCATTCGGATATGCGTATTTTTGATAAGCTTGTTTGAACGCATCGTATATAGTATTAAGAGACGTTCCAGGTTGGCACAAATTCAGCGCTTCCGCTTCAATTTCGCGGAGATAAGCGTGCAATTTTGCGTGTTCCGGTTTCATCCCACCAAAAGAAACAAATCGGGTAAGATTTGCATACAAACCATATCCCCTAGCGCAAAACACCATCATCGCTTCTTGTCCGATCGGCTCCTTGCTGGGTGTAGCATGACGATAAAGTGGCAAACGCCTCTCCCCAGCTACCAAAGTCAGCGCCGGATGCAGCCCCCTCGCCCACAACGCCTTTGCACCCATACCCGCCAACTGGTATTCTGTCCATGTAGGTTTGGCTTTTGAAAGCACTTCTGTCATAGCTTCGCTGGCTAAACGCCCCACGCGGCGATATCGCTCCAATTCGCTTGACATCATTACTCGTTTGTGCTTAAAAAGCGATAAAGGCAACGAACCTTCTTGGTTAGTAGTGCGATCGCTTAAAATCTTTCCCCCCGCCGTTACTTCTCGCACAAAAGATTCGCGGGCAGCAACATCTGCCCAAGGATGGATGTGCAACTTGAAATTTGCCGGAAGTTCCTCATCTTTTAAACGCTGGGCTTCAATTTCATCAGTCAAAACCCACGCATCCTCAGCAGTTACCAACACTTCCGCAATTCCCGTTTCAGCTGTCAGCAACACCGTATTTGAACCGCCAGCAGTTGCCCAAGCAAACCAATCTGTGCCCTTTAAACGGACACCCATCGCCCCAATCTTACTCACGGAGTTGCGGATTAACTCCAGCTTGGAGGATACTTCTTCGTTTACAGCATTCATGAGGGCACCGCCGTTTTGATTGGACATGGCAACTCATCTATAATTAATATTCAATCTTCAGCAGCAGGATCTAACCTTAAATCCCGATCGGGGATTGAAACTATATTTACGACTACCGCCTGCAATTCCTTCGCCTTTTCTTCTGGAAGCGCATCATTAGCAAACATTCCTGCTGCCAATTCAGTTCCCGCCAGATATTTCAAACGATCTTTTGTCCGATAAGGTGGATAAAATTCTGCGTGCAGGTGTGCTTCTGGATGCGGATTACCATCTGTAGGTGCTTGGAACCAAGCCATCAAATAAGGAAAAGGGCGATTCCACAAACCATCATACTTGAGAAGAACAGTTTTTAAAGCTTTCGCAAGTGCTAGACGCTGCTTTTCGCTAAGATCCACAAATGTAGCAACGGGCTGTATCGGGGCAACCCAAACTTCGTAGGGGTAACGGGCGCAGGCAGGTACAAAGGCAACTGCATCTTCATCTAAATAAATAATTCGCGAATTATCTACAATCTCCTTTTTAATCAAATCTTCTAACAATCCCTGCCCATGTTCCTGATAATACCTCTGCTGCATCTCCAACATCTTTGCTGGAACTGATGGCACAAAGGGATATGCGTAAATTTGCCCGTGGGGATGCAACAAAGTTACCCCCATTTCTATACCCTTATTCTCAAACGGCAATACATACTGAATTTGGGTAATTTCTCCCAATACGCGGGTTCTGTCAGCCCAAACTTGCAATATCAATTCCAGATGCTCCAGTGGCAGCGAACCTAAAGAAGCTTGCGGGTCTTGAGTAAAGACTACCACTTCGCAGGCACCGTTTGCCGGGATAGTTTCCACAACGCTAGCAGGCGGATGGTGTGCAGTCACCGCCATTGAGGGAAAGCGGTTATCGAAAACGGCGGCATCGTATCGTCCTTGCGGGAGTTCGGTGGGAAATTCAGGATCTTTGGTAGGTGCCAGGGGGTTATATTCGGGAGGTGGCATGAAGGTGCGCCCTTGACGGTGACTGGCATAAGCAACCCATTCTCCCCGTAAGGGATGCCAACGCAGGTGTGGATTTGCTTGAATTGGCTCATGGCTGGGGCTGGGCGCTATAATTCCCTGTTCGATAGGATACCTGCTATATAAGGTGAGTTGGCGACCATCGGGTTTTAATAGTATCTGGCTGTACATCTTCGTTTAGCGATCGTCCGGCTTCAACTCCTGAAAGTATAACTGCCCAGCTTTCTCGTTTGCCCCTACCTAGAGTCGCAGATGCGTATGCCTAGTGCCGAAGCGCGGAAGTCACTCATTCAAAAGTCAAAAATCCTTTGAGTGTCAGTCATTCACCAGTTTTTCACTTCTATAATGTAAGTTCAACTTACACACTTTCAAAAACTTGACGGTAAACAACAATGGATAAAACAACTTTACTGAATAATATCCTAGCTGAGAAATCTTTCAACCGGATTAACTTGAATAGTACCAACTTAAGTAATGCCGACTTTACTGGCTTTAATTTGCAAGAAGCCAATTTTAGTGGAACCATACTTATTCAAGTAAATTTTTCCCAAGCTTATCTTAATGGAGCGTTACTGAATTACGCAGATTTAAGTTCTGCGAATTTATCTCTATCTTATGCCCGCGAAACAGACTTTCGGGAGGCAAATCTATTTAAAGCAAAGCTGAATGAAGCTGATTTGGTGCAGGCAAATTTCTGTTCTGCCTCCTTGTGGAAGGCTAAACTATATAAAGCTAACCTATGGGCAGCGTCTCTATGCGAAGCAGATTTGAGCGAAGCTGACTTAACAGAAGCATCACTGATTGAAGCATCGCTGATTGGAGCAAATCTTTTTGCAGCCAATCTGAGTGGAGCAAAACTATGGGGGGCGAGGCTAGGAGAAGCTAATTTAACTGAAGCTAACTTGACTGGTGCAGATCTAAGTTGGGCAAATTTGAGCGGTGCAGATTTAACGGGGGCTGACTTGCGCGGAGCCAACCTTCATAATACCAATCTGACTGGTACAAAGCTGGATAAAACTATCATGCCTGACGAAACTATGCAGGCAGAAAAGCCAGTAATATCATGCCAGTTTAATCACTTCGTTTATAATTTGCCGCTTTTTGTCCATAGTTAGACATAGTAGGTTAGGTTGAGGTAAGAAAACCCAACCTGCCCTACCATTAGTAATTAGCAGCCAGTAGTTTCCCACTGTTGAACTAGAGTAATTAGTTGCTCTACTTTTCTATCCAGTTGTTGCTTATATGCCAACTCCTCCACCCACTGTTGCGGAATGCTAGAATATCCAAACCTCGCTCCTAATAACGCACCAGCAACGGCTGCATTGGTGTCTGCGTCTCCGCCTTCATGGATAATTTGCAGCACCCCATCTTCATAAGAAGCGGCGTGAGACAGCGCCCAAAATCCTGCTGCCATTGTTTTGAGAGTATACCCCATTTTGTTTGCTTCCCCTAGTTCAAGTGCATCCAATGATTCTGTTGCTGCTTTGTCAAAATACTCCTGAATTAGAGGAGAATAGGGTGCTACTTCTAGTGCTATTTCTTGAATCATATCTTCAATATTAAGATCGCCGCGCAATAGGTAACTAATTGCTAAACTAACCGCAACAGATGAGCCAACGCAGCGGGGGTCATAGTGAGTTATTTGGCAAACTTGCTCTGCATTTTGTTTCACTTTTTCGGGAAAAGGATATTCCCAAATTCCTAATACAGATGTTCTCATTACGCCACCATTGGCAGCTGCTTGTTGCTCGGAATCTTCCCAGAATTTTTGGGCGGCTATATAATAGTTTCGATAAACATCAGGTTGGAAAAAATGGCGGGAAAAAAGCACTTCGTAAGTTGTTCTCCCAATGCCGGGATTAGCGGCGGATGCCCATTTATAAAAACGCAGTCCGATATCTAAGACATCGACTTGCTGTTTTTCCACAAGACTATCTAGAATACACAACATTTGATCGGTATCATCTGTCCAATCGCCTACTACCCACGCCGAACGATACCGATCGCGCACAATTTCACTATACCGCCTTAATCCATTTGGATAATATTCTCCAACTTGGGATTTTGATAAACCTTCTGTCCCTAAACCCAAAGCATCGCCAATTGCTTGACCGTAAATAATACCACGAATTTTGTCAGCGCTCGCTGTACCCATCAAATTTAAAATATCCAGTTCATTCAGATTTTCTCTATCTTTGGTTTCCAATAATCTGGCGATCGCAAAAGCCCAATCGCTGTCAATCCATTCCAAGTTATGGAAGGGAATCACTCTTTCAGCTGTCCAATGGCCGTAACTGAGAGCCATTTCCATCCCAATGGCAGCAATACTGTTGGAAGAGTGAATAATTACAGGGCATTGTGCAGGTTTTGATGCTAAATAATCTACTACATCACGACCAATTCCAGGGTCAAATACTTCCCCATTATGTTTTCTGTTGGGGCCTAGATCGTGATCGAGACTGATGAGGATGCAGTCGTGCAAGTGGTTTGAGAGCCACTCTATCATATCCGGGGCATTGTCGAAGAATACGTGCGACCATTTTGAGAAAGACTCGTTGAGGCGATCGCGCATTGGTGCTATGCGCCCTTCGTAATCTTCCAAAACAACTATGAACTCCGTCATGATAACTGCATCCATCGAGTTTTTTAAGGGTTTGTCCTAACTCTTGCTCAGCATTGGCTCAATTTGCTGTCTTTGGTATTGCAACTCAATAGCTAAAGGTTCATAGATTTCGCGATCGCCTACCTCGTTAGGATAATCCCAAAGCCCATTGTGGCAGTGGCGATCGTCATCCCAACCCGGATGGTTAACAATCGGATACAAACACAGGCCATCAATGGGAATACCCATCTGAATGGCGGCGACTACCTCACTGCATACATAGTTAAACCAGGTAGGACGAAAATCATCCTCAGTCCCCGTTTCAGCTATGAACAGAGGGCGTTCGTAACGTTCGTAAACCTCCTGTAACATATACCTGAAGGGGGTATACAGGGGGTCGTCCAGCTTCATGGGGTCTTGATTGTGAATCCACTGGTTGCGATCGTAATAATTCACCCCAATAATATCCAGATATTTTTCCTTGCCGCCCAGTTCGGGTCGTTGACGCCCAGCCAGCATATCCCATCCTTGGTACTGCGATAAGCGGTAGTCCTCCGCCAGAATACGATCTTTCAATTTTTTGGGATCGGCAATAATATTGATTGCCGGGTCAATATGGACAATTCTGGCTCTAGGATTAATATGCCAGACTGCTTCTATGGCTGCGATCGCCGATCGCACCAATTGTGCTTTCAGTTCATCTCCCCGTCCTTTACAAAACGGATTGATATAAGCTGCATCGCCACCTGCCCAAGAAACGAAGGAAATCTCGTTGACAGGGCAAATAAAAGGTACTGTGTCAGTTTCGCTACTTAGCACTTGCATAAAGGCAAGCACCATACGTTCAAAACGTTCGATAAAAGCTGGACTGAAAATATCAAGATCGTCAGGCCATCCGTAGTGGAAGAGATCCCAGATTACCTGCATACCCATGTCCCGCGCTGTGCGGATTGTGGGCAGCACGCTGGAAAAGTCGTATTTTCCTGGTATGGGCTCGATCAGGTGCCAACGAATGCCTTCGCGAACAGTTAATATGCCTTGTTCTTGCAAGCGTTTGTAGTCAGCAGCAAGAAACCGATCGTGTTCGGTAGCTGCAACTAGGTCGAGACGTTTTCCGTTACGCAAGCGATGGGTGGAACATTCAAACCCACCTATAAAGAAACTCTTAAAAATGCTCATTGGTAATTGGTAATTGGTAATTGGTAAATCGGTCAGGGGTTTAAAGCAGTAGCCTAAAAATCTAGAATTATCTAGATTTTTCAAGTTTTGACTGGAGAACGCGGCAATCATGATAAGCTAGAGAAACGCTTGATTGGTGCGGGTTGCTAAAGCTTACTTGGTGTGAAAACCATAGC
>NZ_JAIQZN010000207.1 GCF_023333585.1 Argonema antarcticum A004/B2 | reverse complement strand
ATTCCTCTCCCACTCCCCCACTCCCCCACTCTCCCACTCCCGCTAAACATACAAATTAAATGCGTAGCAGCTTAGCTAGGGACTAGGGGCTAGGGTAAGAAAGGTTTATTATCAAGGGTTTCAGAAATTAAGAATGCCTTAACCGCCAAGGCGGTTGCTATATAAAAAATATTCGCCTTTGCAAAAACCGCTATGGAAGAAATACTAGAACTCAAAAATCTACTGCTAAAAGGTGACATCAAAGGTTCATTGGCAATTGTTGAAGAACTTGAAGAAATGAGCAAAAAAGATATAATCAAGGCGATTCGTAGCTATGCCGTAATTCTGCTGTTACATCTGATTAAACAACAAGTAGAAAATCGCACCACTCGTTCTTGGGAAGTCTCAATTCGCAATTCTATTCGAGAAATTCAGAGGGAAAATAAGCGCCGGAAAGCTGGAGGTTATTACTTAACTCCAGAAGAGTTATTGGAAGCTATAGAAGAAGCCTATCTGAACGCTATTGACGAGGCTTCACTAGAAGTGGAAGAAGGACATTACGAACCTGAAGAATTAGAGAAATTGGTTAACAAACAGGAAATTATCGATCGGGCCTTAGCTTTTATTTTATAGCAACCGACGAAAGTCGGTTAGGGCAACTCCAACTCTTACTTCTGGTTCATAATCCCTTACTTCGTCAAGCCCTAGCTATACTATTCATCTTCGCTTTCAGCTACAATACAAATATCCGAATTCGGAAAAGCCTGCTATGGAAGAAATACTCGATCTCAAAGAACTTCTACTCAAAGGCGATCTCAAAGGTTCCTTAGCAATTGTTGAAGAACTGGAAGAAATGAGCAAAGATGACAAAATTAATAATATTAGCAGCTATGGTATTATTCTGCTCCTACATCTGATTAAAAAACAGGCAGAAAACCGCACAACTCGCTCATGGGAAGTTTCGATCCGAAATTCAGTTCAACAAATCCAGAAAAAGAATAAGCGACGTAAGGCGGGTGGTTCTTACTTGACGCCAGAAGAATTACGCCTTGCATTGGAAGAAGCTTATTCACAAGCTATTAACGAAGCTTCACTAGAAGTGGCAGAAGGACGTTACGAACCGGAAGAATTAGAGGAATTGGTTAACAAAGAGGAAATCCTGAATCGAGGATTAGATCTGATATTGCAGCAGGATTGAACCTCACCCCCCCAACCCCCCTCTCCGCAACGGAGAGGGGGGAGGAAGAGAGGGGGGAGTAAGAGGTATAATTCGGTTCTTTTGTGTCAAATATGCTGTAGTAGCACAGCTAATTAAATCTTCTTTTGACTTTTGACTTTTGACTTTTGACTTTTGACTTTTCTAGCCCCTAGTCCCTACCTATACTATTGCTTTCACCGAAAACACTCCATTGGTTAGGTGTGGATAAAACTTGCGGTTGTATCTGTACTAAAATTAAACTAAAGGTAATCGAAATTAACCCGAAAAAGAAAGAGCCTGAAATAATTCGCAGTAACTGCATGAGTCGATCGGGCCTTGCGCTCTTTTCTGTGGGTCGTTCTGTGTTGAAAAATAGATTATTCTCTGGTTTTACTTCCAGAGTTACTTCGGTTCTACTAACGGTAATTAGCTGAAGTTCCTTTAACTGTCTGAGTGCTTCGACAATTTCGCGATCGCTAAATGGTTTGTCCCGATACTCCGCCGTCCATGCTTGAAAATCTTGTAAATCTACCGTAAATTTGCCTCCGCCAGAAGTTCGCGGTAAAAGCCATTGGTACAGTAGATTGGCGCAGGTTGTCAGTTTAGTTTCTAACATAGGTAGCTCTCGACTGCGGAAACTAGGCCGCTGGGTTCTCAGATATCTAAGACAATTGTTACATACGCGACAGTTTTAGCCATATTTGTGTGCATTAACTGCATAAATCTCTACAATTTGATGAAACGATGACAAAACAACGACTGGATACTTTGTTGGTAGAACTCAACTTATGCTCCTCTAGGCAGTTGGCGCAGCGGCTGATTCGTGCTGGGGAAGTGCGGGTGAATCAGCAGCTCATCGACAAACCGGGAACCGAAGTCGAGATATCGGCGCAGATTCAGATCAAAGAGCGATCGCCCTACGTTTCCAGAGGCGGCGAAAAACTAGCCAAAGCACTACAAATCTTTACCATTAAAGTTGAAGGGCGCATTTGCCTTGATGGCGGCATATCCACAGGCGGCTTTAGCGACTGTCTGCTGCAATCTGGGGCAAAACTGGTTTACGGTATTGATGTGGGCTACGGACAGGTAGACTGGGGTTTGCGGAACGATCCGCGAGTGATTCTGCGGGAACGCACTAACCTGCGATATCTCACCCCAGATGAGCTTTATGGCGATGCAGAACTTCCCGATTTGGGCGTAGTTGATGTTTCGTTCATTTCCTTGACAAAAATCCTGCCTGCCTTATGGCAGCTGCTTCAGGCTCCCCGTGAGACAATATTGCTCGTGAAACCGCAGTTTGAAGTCGGGCGATCGCGGGTTGGCAAAAAGGGCGTTGTGCGCGATACTGACGACCAAGCGGGTGCGATCGCGCAAGTATACACAGCAGCCCAAAAAATTGGCTGGCAATATCGCGGCTTAACCTGGTCGCCAATCACCGGCCCTGCTGGTAATATAGAGTATCTTTTGTGGCTCGGCATGGAGAGCCCAAACTCGGCTCCCGATTTCGAGACGATTTGTGTTCTAGCCCAAGCTGCCAAAAGGGAACTCAGCAATTCTGCTGTAGCCCTACCTAACATTTAATGCGATGTTATAAGCTGCTACGCATTTAATTTGTATGTTTAGCGGGAGTGGGAGAGTGGGGGAGTGGGGGAGTGGGAGAGGAATT
>NZ_JAIQZN010000206.1 GCF_023333585.1 Argonema antarcticum A004/B2 | reverse complement strand
TGACCACTGACCACTGACCACTGACCACTGACCACTGACCACTGACCACTGACCACTGACCACTGACCACTGACCAATGCCCAATCACTAATCACCTTTTGCCCAGTGCCCAGTTCTGAGAAACTACGATAAAATAAAAACAATGCCCAGGGGGGGGATATTTTTTGTGATATCTTGAATAAGATAAACTTTAGTAACAAAAATTAATAATACTTTGTTAAACGATACCTTGTCAGCCTTCACACCTGTTGCCGCTTGTATTTCCCCAGCCCAGTCTGGGCAAAGCGAGTCTGCGTCTTCGCGATCGCGACTTGGTGCCAAAAGAGCTTGGTTGGTTTTTGGGGCGGCTTCGTTTTTGGTTTCAGTGCCAGTGTTTATGCAAGCGCCATTAGTGCGGCTGCTGCCACTGCTAAGTTTATTTTTAACTGCGGGCTGGGTGGGATTGAGTTTCGCGTTGCAGAGGCGTCAGAGAACGCAGATATGGGGAGATTTGCTGCTGGGGTTTAGCTGGAGTTGGCTAGCAGGATCGATTTATTGGGGTTGGTTGCGCTGGGAACCGCCAATCCACTTGCCAGTAGAAGCTATTTGCCTGCCCTTAGCACTTTGGTGTTTGACGCAAAATAGGTGGAAAGTGGGTAGTTTATTTTATTTGGGTTCCCTGTTTGGAACAGCGGTAACGGATATATACTTTTACGTAGTCGATCTGATGCCCTCTTGGCGGCAATTGATGCAGGTAGAGCCAACTTTGGCGACACCAATTTTACAAAATGCTCTAGCGCAAGTTCAGACACCTTGGGGGATCGCATGGGCTGTTGTACTTGTCGGTGTTCTTTTAATCGTGGGTACTTTACCATTACGCTCCAGACAGCTACACTGGTGGGCGTTTAGTGGAGCAGTATTGAGTACAATTTTTGTAGATAGCCTATTTTGGTTGGCTGCAAGAGTCGCCTGAGCGATTTATCGCGAACAGCACCGCTCTTGTGAGGGATGACGGGCATTAATAGTGCCTGAATTGCTTCAAAATTAAAACTCTGACTGGCTCTTCGTCGCTTCTTTAGTCATGTGGTGACGTTGCAACCCACTACCACTCCTTATCTTTTACTTCGGACCGAATCTGGTAATCGCTACCTTCCATTAGTGGGCAGTTATTGCTGGACTGTTGGTCGTAGTGACGACAACAATTTTGTGTTGCCGGATCGTTGGATTTCCCGTAACCACGCGATGTTACAGTGCATGGAAACGGGAGAATTCTATCTGATCGATCTTGGTAGCCGCAATGGCTCCTTCGTGAATGGGCGCAGGGTAAGCGTACCCGTAACACTGCGACATGGCGATAGCCTCACTTTCGGTCAAACTGAATTGGAATTTTTCTCGCCCACCGTCAACTACCAGGCTAACGCTCCTAGCAGTTCGCACTCGGATGAGTTGACGGCAACTTCCACTTTGCACGTGCGCCGCCTGATCTCGGTGATGGTTGTGGATATCCGCGACTTTACGGGGCTAACTCGACAACTTGATGAAAAGATTCTCTCGGAGTTGATTGGCACATGGTTTCGTCATTCCGGCAGTATTATTCGGGAACATGGCAGTTGGGTTGATAAGTACATCGGCGATGCGATTATGGCGGTTTGGTTTCACGGTAGTAGGGGCATTTCTAACGAGGAGATCGGCAGCATTTGTCATGCTCTGAGCGCCCTCCACAAAATGACAGACGATTTGTACAATCAATATCCTTTGCCTTTCCCGTTGCGGATTGGGGCGGGCATCAATACTGGGTATGCAATGGTGGGGAATACGGGAAGTGGCGATCGCCCCGATTACACTGCTTTGGGCGATACGGTGAATGCTGCCTTTCGCCTGGAATCCTCTACCAAAGAACTGCGCCTGGATCTTGCCTTGGGCGAAACTACCTACAAATATCTCTTGCCTTTGGGTGCAGAGCAATCTGGATTCAAGCAATACACCGTGCATCTGAAGGGATATGATAAGCCTACGCTGACTTATGCAGGCACATTTGCCGACTTGGATACTTTGTTGGAAAGGCAGCCCCAAGGTCAATAAGCGCAAGTAAAGCAAGAGTAGCTTTACTAGGGCGCTATAAACCGGATAATAATCTTTGATAAAGCTGTGTGTGGATTCAATCCGCTCTTTTAGGGAGGTTTTTATTTATGAAACGATTGCTGCGTTTGTTGATGATATTCGCTCTGGTACTCGGTAGCTTTGGATGGCTGGGGCAACCGACCGAGGCAATGGCGGCTTCTTTGAGTGGTGTGGCGTTACGTTCAACGCCAGTATTGGCAGCAGAATCGGCAGAAGTTCTGCGAAATCGGGTAGACCAAAAGCTGGGCGAGATACACGGAAAAATTGATTTGAACAACACGAATGTCCGAGCTTTCAGGCGATTTTCAGGATTTTATCCTACCCTGGCTGGGAAAATTGTCAAAAATGCTCCTTACGGAAAAGTAGAGGATGTGCTAAACATTCCTGGGCTTTCCGATCGCCAGAAAGAAATTCTGCAAGCTAACCTGGATAGCTTTACGGTAACGGATGTAGAAGACGCCTTAGTACAAGGAGCCGATCGGATTAATAACGGTATCTATCGTTAAAACTAGGGACTAGGGGAATTTTAGATTTTAGATTTTAGATTTAAAATCTGAAATCTGAAATTTTCGCCTTTTGCCCCTGGGCCACTTTTCACAGTTGGTTCTGGCAAAATGCTAACTAATCCCACTACGCTGTAGTGGGACTTTTCTGGGGGTGCGGTCATAAGTAGTTGGTTGTCCCCCTTGTCCCCCTTGTCCCCCTTGTCCCCCTTGTCCCCCTTGTCCCCCTTGTCCCCCTTGTCCCCCTTGTC
>NZ_JAIQZN010000064.1:11049-42464 GCF_023333585.1 Argonema antarcticum A004/B2 | reverse complement strand
TTTCCTTCGTGCATTGGTTGATACGCCCTCTCTGAGAGAGTGTATTTGTTAGCAAACGTTAGCAAAAATGTATCGGTTAACTGGAAAAGTCAAAAGTCACTCATTCAAAAGAAAATAGGTTAAACAGAGGCAAATATGCCAAGAACGCAACGCAACGACAACTTCATCGACAAAAGTTTTACCGTCATGGCAGACATAATTCTGAAAATTATGCCAACCAACAAGAAAGCAAAAGAAGCTTTCGTTTATTACCGCGATGGTATGTCTGCTCAAGGGGATGGAGAATACGCCGAAGCCCTAGACAACTATTACGAAGCGCTAAAGCTAGAAGAAGATCCCTACGATCGCAGTTATATACTCTACAATATTGGGCTGATCCATGCCAGCAACGGCGAACACGATCGGGCCTTGGAGTACTATTATCAAGCGATCGAACTCAACCCCCGCCATCCTTCAGCGTTCAACAATATTGCTGTGATTTATCACTACCTGGGAGACAAGGCTAAGGAATCTGGTAAATCTGAAGAAGCCGAAGCTTTTTACGATAAAGCGGCTGAGTATTGGAAGCAAGCTATTCAGCAAGCTCCGAACAACTACATCGAAGCCCAAAACTGGCTGAAGACGACTGGGCGATCGCAGATGGATGTGTTCTTTTAGCTATTTAGTCATTAGTCATTAGTCATTAATTCTTTACAAATGACTGATGATTAATGACCAATCACCAATTATTAATTATAGCAACCTTCTCGGCAGTTAGCACGTTCTTAACTCCTGAAACCCTAGCCCCTAGCCCCTAGCTATATCAATGCCATGATTGACCGCGAACAAGTCCACAAAGTCGCTAATCTTGCCCGCCTAGAACTGACACCAGCCGAAGAGGAACAATTTACCACTCAAATGGGCAGCATTCTGGAGTATTTTGAACAGCTGAGCGAACTAGATGTTAGTAACGTCCAGCCTACAACAAGAGCGATCGATGTTAGCAACATTACTCGAAAAGACGATCTGCGCCCCTATCCTGACCGGGAAGCTATTCTCAGCTGTGCGCCCGACCAAGATGGCGACTTTTTCAAAGTACCCCAAATCTTATAGCAGTTCCCGCTGTAATAGCTTTTATCCTAAGTGTTCAGCCGGACTTGAGATCGCAAGGGCATTCAATAAACCAAGTAATTCATCAATGGGAGTAAGATAGCGATCGGTAAGGTCGATCGAAACTTCCAAATTGGGAGTGAGAGCTAAAAAACGCCAAACTTGCCCGGTGGTAACTGTACCATAAACCGTTTTAGCCCCCACATTCGGGTCGCGTCGGTTGATTAAAAAAGCCGCGTACATAGTAGCAATACATTGAGCTAAACCATTATTAATATTTTCATTTTTTGCCTCAATGATAGTTACAACTGGAGCTTTAATTGCTAGCTTGTCCGAGTTGGCTGTAATCATAAAATCAACAAATCCGTTCAGCCCTAAACTGGGATCTGCTGTCAAGTTTTTGCCAGAAAATAAGGAAGTGTTAGGGTTAAAAGTGACAATTTCACTCAAAATAGGAGCAATTAAATATTCAGAGCGAGCTTTTTCGGTGTTAATAGCAGTAGCAAGTGGCACGAATCGTTTTAAAGCTTCAGTTAAGAATGGGCTAGGAGCGCTCGGTTCAAAATCAATCAGTTTATCAACAGTTGTAATCTGACTAATGCCTAAAGGGATTAGCAGATCTAATGAAGTAAAATCGCTGTAAGACATAGCTTTAACAAAAAAAGTTTGTTGAGGTAACGAAACCTAACCTGAAGTGTTGGGTTTCGCTATCGTTTAACCCAACCTACGCTTGACCGCAAATTTGTTTTAAAGTACCGACAAAATCTGGATAGGAAATTGCAGCAGCTTCGGCACCATTAATAATAGTAGTGCCAGAAGCGTTGAGGGCTGCGATCGCTAAACTCATCGCGATTCGGTGATCTGTATGACTATCCACATCCGTACCAACTAAAGGCGTACCGCCCAAAATTTCCATACCATCCGGTAATTCCGTGACTTTAGCACCCATCAGGTTGAGTTGAGACGCCATCACAGAAATGCGATCGCTCTCTTTCACCCGCAACTCCGCCGCATCCCGAATCACCGTCGTACCTTCCGCAAATACTGCCGCTACTGCTAAAATCGGAATCTCATCTATCAAACGCGGTATCATATTTCCATAAATTTGACAAGCCTTCAGTCTACTATGGTGTACCCGTAAATCTGCCACTGGTTCGCCAGCAACTTCCCGCTCATTTTCCAACTGGATATCCGCTCCCATCATACCAAGAGCTTCCAGAATTCCAGTTCGGGTGGGATTGACGCCGACATTTTCGATTAATAACTCAGAATCTGGTACGATCGCACCTGCCACCAACCAGAAAGCCGCCGAACTGATATCCCCAGGTACAATCACCGATTGTCCTGAAAGTTTAGCAAGGCCAGTAACGGTAACGCTATTATTTTCTGGGTTTTGGCTGACTTGAGCCCCAAAAGCCTTCAGCATCCGTTCTGAGTGATCGCGGGAAAGAGCAGGTTCAATAACCGTCGTTTGTCCTTCCGTCATTAAACCAGCTAGCAGAATACAGGATTTCACTTGGGCTGAAGCAATGGGAGAATTGTAGGTAATGGGTTTTAGCTGCTGTCCCTGAATTGCTAGCGGTGCTAACGAATTGCCCTTGCGTCCCCAGATTGTAGCACCCATCTGTTGCAGTGGTTGCACGACGCGGGACATCGGACGCGATCGCAGCGAACTATCCCCCGTCACCGCAAAAAATCGCCCTGAGTGAGAAGCCAAAATTCCCAGCATCAGCCGCAAAGTAGTACCGGAGTTACCCGCATTCAAAATATCATGGGGTTCTAGTAGTTGGCCCGATCCAATCCCTTTAACCCGCACTAATTCAGTATTGAGCTCGGAAATTTCTGCCCCCAAAGAGCGGAAACATTCAGCCGTACTGCGGGGGTCTTCCCCTAAAAGAAGTCCCCGGATTTGGGTTTCTCCTTCAGCTAAAGCGCCCAACATGAGAGCGCGGTGGGAAATCGACTTATCGCCCGGAACCCTTATACTGCCTTGTAAAGACAGCCCGGAGGCGGGTTTTTGAATGAGTAAAGACTGCTGACTTTCTGTAACCTTCAGCGTAACAACCGGAACTGACATTGGGATAGACTGGTGGAGGACTCCGAAGTTAGATCCTACCGTTTTCCCTGTCCTGCCGAGTCTTTTTTTTTGACTTTTATTCCTCTCCACACCTTTTATGCTGACGCATCATCGCAAGCCCGTTTGTTTATCCCTAGTTTCCACCGATTTGCCAATTTGGTCTGTGGTGGAAACTGCTGCTACACTTTATCAAAAAGACCGCGATCGCTTCCATTTGCTCTTGACCGAACCTGCGATCGAGGAACAAGA
This sequence comes from Argonema antarcticum A004/B2, assembly GCF_023333585.1. Lineage (GTDB taxonomy): Bacteria > Cyanobacteriota > Cyanobacteriia > Cyanobacteriales > Aerosakkonemataceae > Argonema > Argonema antarcticum. The sequence continues at coordinate 39,049 of NZ_JAIQZN010000064.1, read as the reverse complement.
ACCCGCCTTTCCCGTAGCATCAGCCTCTGGAGCGACGGCTGCATCACCTCGTCTTTTGTGGTTAGAAATCTCCCCCCAGCGCGTGATTATGACCATGCAAGGAAACGGCAAGTTGAGTTATCGTCACCTTTGGGAACGGGGTATTTACGGTCTTAGCCGTTATTGGCTGAACAATGAATTATCACACGGAAACGGGCAGATACGCCTGCGTAACTATACCATTAGCTTGACGTTAGAAGGACGACCTTTACCGGAGCATCTACGGCTCGAATACGAACTGTGGTCAGAGAAAGTACAGTTGGGTCACTACATCTTAAGTTTAGAAATCCATCACTGAAAAGTCACTCATTCAAAAGTCACTCATTCAAAAGTCAAAAATCCTTTGAGTGCCCTATAATTCCTACCTAACTCTCAAAGAGAGCTAATGCCTTCTCAAAGTTGTCTTCACCCGATCGTGTTTGCAAAATTGAACGTACCAATTCCACAAAAGCAAAGTCAACTTTGCTGTCAATTTTAATAAGTTTACTAGACGGATAGTAGTTAACATCGTCCGGATCTAATTCACCCGTTGTGCCAGTATACAAGACCAGTTTATCTTTATCCCACAAAACCACTTTGCCACGCAAAGTAAACTGAAACCAAACAATTTGATTATTTTGGATGTCAAAAAACATATCAAAATAAGACTCATCGCCTTGATACCAAATTCGTTTGATGCTACTATCCTTTCCCGATTTCAGTAGCGTCTGATCGATTTGCCGCAAGGAAAATCCCAGATCTTTAATCTCATTCAAATCCATAGCAGCATCCATTTCGTCTATTTATCCTTATAGCAAAGTTCTGAGTGCTTCTTGAGTGCTGAGTGCTGAGTGCTGAGTGGGGAGTGGGGAGTGGGGAGTGCTGAGTGCTGAGTGGGGAGTGGGGAGTGCTGAGTGGGGAGTGGGGAGTGCTGAGTGCTGAGTGCTGAGTGGGGAGTGGGGAGTGCTGAGTGCTGAGTGGGGAGTGGGGAGTGGGGAGTGCTTCTTGAGTGCTTCTTCAGTGCTGAGTGGGCGAACAATCTTCTTCCCTCTTCCCTCTTCCCTCTTCTCTCTTCCCCTAGTCCCTAGCCCCTAGCCCCTAGCCCCTCTTCCCTCTTCCCCTCTTCCCCTAGTCCCTAGCCCCTAGCCCCTAGCCCCTCTTCCCCTAGCCCCTAAACCCTCTTCTCCTAGCCGCTAGCCCTTATTTCTGAGATCTCTCCAGCCTGGACGCAAAGAATTTGAGAAGCGTTTAGCCACGATCGATCGAAATAGTTCAGATGAGTGGTCGTAATCAGAGTTTGAAATCGGTCTTGAATAGCCTCCAGCAGTTGATTTTGACGGTTGGGGTCAAGTTCGGCTAGAACATCATCAAGCAGCAGAAGTGGCGGTTCGCCAACAACTTCTTCGATTAATTTTAGCTCTGCTAGCTTTAGCGCTAAAACCAGAGTTCGCTGCTGACCTTGGGAACCGTATTGGCGAGCTGGTGTTTGGTCGATCGAAAACTCGATTTCGTCGCGGTGAGGGCCGACAAGTGTAGTACCGTGGTGAAGTTCTGCGACGCTACGCTGCTGAATTTTCTCGAAAAAAGCTTGCTGCACGGCTTCTGGGTTGTCTTGTTCTAAAGCAATGTTGGGAAGGTACTTGATTTCAAGTACCTCCTTATTGCCGCTAATTGCTTGATGCCAAGTTTGTGCTATAGGAGCCAAACGCTGTAAGGCTCTGGCTCGACGCCTGGTGACACGGGAACCGGCTGCTACCAATTGTGCATCCCAGAGAGCGAGTTGGGAGTCCTGAGTGCCGATATCTGAGTCCTGAGTCCTGAGTTTTAAGAGAGCGTTACGCTGCCGCAAAATCTTATTGTACTGGTGCAAAATGTGCGCGTAGAAAGGTTCGAGTTGAATTACGAGGGTATCCAGCCAACGGCGGCGGGACTCTGGGCCACCCCGCACCAGGTCTAGATCCAAGCTGGAGAACTGCACGGCATTTAGCGTACCTAAGAATTCCATCTGACGCTTGAGGGATTCGCCTCTAAGAGCAAGGGTACGGCGTCCGTTACAGCGCAGTGTTAAAGCGAGGTCAATTATGCCTGTCTGTCGGTCTAGGGTAGCGACGATTTTACCTGCTTCGGCTCCTTCTTGAACTAAATCGCGATCGCGCGTAACGCGATGGCTCTTTAGCGTCGAGAGCAACTCCACCGCTTCCAACAAATTTGATTTACCCTGAGCGTTATTACCCACCAAAATCGTTTTGGGGGCGCTAAACTCCACCCTCCGATCCAGGTAGTTGCGGAACTTAAAGAGGTGAAGGGTTTTTAGGTACATCTGAAAGTCAAAAGTCAAAAGTCAAAAGTCAAAAGTCGAAAGTCAAAAGTCAAAAATCAAAAGTCAAAAGAAAATAGGAATTGGGGACTGGGGAAATAAAAAGAAGGATTTCGATCGAGAATTGAACATCATTTCTTACTCACTAAGCTGTCGCGCATCAAAGTTGCACTTTTTGGAGCCAGAACCCCTTTCTATGAGGCATTCGGCGCGTAAAACTAGATGCGCGTTAGCTTAGCCCCTCTCAACCCTATTACCCCATTTTCTTTTTTCTTTTTTCTTTTGACTTTTGACTTTTCTACCTAGCCCTTGTGCTTCGCCAGCGAATAAAGAGCTTTTCCATCTCGATCCAAACAAACATCAACATACTGAAGCCAACGCATATCAAGAGTTCCATCCAATCGAGTACGTGGGTACCAAAGAAAGCTCGCAGGGGTGGAACGTAAACCAGCATTAGCTGCAATATGGTGGTGAAGATCACCGCTCCCCAAACGAAAAGATTGGTAAAGGGGTTTAGCTCTATTGTCAGTTGGGTGTTGGAGCGAATTGCGATCGCGTGCCCCATCTGAGCGAGACAGAGAGTAGTGAACACCATTGTTTTCCAGCGATTGGGATCGCCTGACGCTTGGGCGTGGTGGTAAGCCCACTCCATCAGGAGAATGGTGAGAATAGCAAAAACAATCCCAATCCGGATCATGTAAGACCCCAATCCTCGTGAAAAAATGCTTTCGCGGGGACTAAAAGGAGGACGTTTCATCACATTTGGTTCTGCTGGTTCCACAGCCAAAGCGAGGGCGGGAACGCCATCTGTTACCAGGTTCATCCAGAGAATTTGCAAGGGTGACAGCGGGACACCTCCCAAACCCAGGATCGGAGCAGCGGCAATTGTCAGCACCTCCCCGATGTTGGAGCCGAGAATATATTTAATAAAACGGCGGATATTGGTGTAGACGACTCGCCCTTCTTCTGTCGCGGCGACAATGGTGGCAAAGTTATCGTCCAGCAGCACCATATCGCTGGCTTCTTTGCTGACATCTGTGCCGGTGATACCCATAGCGATACCGATATCAGCCTGCTTGAGGGCGGGGGCATCGTTAACGCCGTCTCCCGTCATAGCCACAAATTTGCCGCGACTTTGGAGGGCTTGTACGATGCGTAGTTTGTGTTCTGGGGAGACGCGGGCGTAGATGCTCACGAGGTCTACCTGCCCCTCCAGTTCTTTTTGGCTGAGTTTTTGCAATTCTTGGCCGGTGAGGACGCGATCGCCTTCTGAGGCAATACCCAGGTCGTAGGCGATCGCTTTGGCGGTCAGCTGGTGGTCTCCGGTAATCATCACAGTCCGAATTCCCGCCTGCTTGCATTTGGCTACTGCCCCCCGCACTTCTGGGCGCGGTGCATCCAGCATTCCCACTAAGCCCAGCCAGATTAATTCCTGCTCGATCGTTTCATCTGGTTCTGCGGGCGGTTGGCTGTTCAAGGGTTTGTAGGCAAAACCCAGTACGCGCAATCCTTGAGCCGCCATCTGATTATTTTGGTCTAGAATCTGCCTGCGATCGGTATCTGTGAGTCCAACAGCGCTAGCGCCCGCCTGAGATGAAGTGCAGCGTTCCAAAATCAGTTCTGGAGAACCCTTTGTATAGATTGAGAACAGAGATTGGGAAGAATCCCCTCCTATTCCCTGACAAATCACGCTCATGCGCTTGCGTTCCGAGGAAAAAGGAATTTCGGCAACGCGACGCATTTGCGAGCTTTGCGACTCTTTTGCGATCCCGCCTTTTCCGGCCAAAGTGAGCAATGCCCCCTCAGTTGGATCTCCCAAAATTATCCAGTTTCCGCCTTCAGAGCCCGGTGTGTTTTGGGGCTGACACTGTAACTCTGCGTCATTGCATAGCACGCAGGCAAGCAGTAGCGTTTGCAGTTCTGGATATCGATCTGATGCTACCGATCGATCTTCGAGTTGAAACTGGCCTTCGGGAGTATAACCTTCGCCAGTGACGCGAAATGTTTGGTTACCAGTGGTAACCTGCTGCACTACCATTTTGTTTTGGGTAAGTGTGCCGGTTTTATCCGAGCAAATGGTTGTCACCGAACCTAAAGTTTCTACTGCTGGAAGTTTGCGAATGAGGGCGTTACGGCGTACCATGCGCTGGGTTCCCAGTGCCAGAGTAACTGTTATTACAGCTGGCAAGCCTTCTGGAACTACAGCCACCGCCATACTCAGAGAAACTTCTACCAGTTCGATGAAATTGTTGAAATTCCAGCCATTTTTGATCAGACCGCCCAAAACTACCACAGCTACCAAAACCAAAGAGCCTGTCACCAAGACATTACCGAGTTGACCCATTCTTTGTTGTAAGGGGGTTGGTTCGCTCTCCACCCCTTGCAGCATGGTGGCTATCTTGCCCAGTTCCGTACCCATCCCCGTACTGGTGACGATAACTTTGGCGCGTCCTTGGACAACTTCGGTGCCTTGGAACACCAAATTGATGCGATCGCCCAAGGATGTGTCTTCAGGCAGATCTAAGTCGGCTTGCTTATTCACTGCTTGGGCTTCCCCAGTCAGCGCCGCCTCCCGGATTTGGAGATTCGATTCTTCGATCAGACGCCCGTCTGCTGCCAGTTGCACCCCGGCTTCCAGGAGCATGATGTCCCCCGGTACAAGCTCCTTGGCGCTTACTTCCAGAGTTCTACCGTCGCGAATTAGGCGCACTTTGGGGGAGGAAAGGCGCTTGAGGGCGGCAAGGGCTTTTTCAGCGCGGGTTTCTTGGAGGTAACCCAAGACGCCGTTGAGGATCACGATTGCTAAGATTGCGATCGTATCTTTAAAAGGAACTTCACCAGGGGATAATCCTTTTGTTTGCAGAGATACCACATCAAGGATGCCAGAGATAAGTGCCACGCCAATCAGCATCAACAGCATAATGTTGGTGAATTGGTCTAGCAGGATCTGCCAAGCACTGCGACCGCTTGTTTCTTCGAGTTCGTTGGTGCCATAGCGCTGCACACGCGCTGACACTTCCTGGGAAGTCAAACCAGAGTTGCGATCGCTATTTAGCCTAGTCAGTGTCTTCTCAACATCCAAGGAGTGCCAAGCTACTGCTAAATCTTGTGACTCTGGGGATCTGGGTGTTGCACCTAACTCTCTTGAGAGTCTGCGATTTGATTTGAGCAAACCGAGTACCCAGAAAACTCCACCCAGCAATAAACAGACTATAGGTAATGATTTAATTACTTTCGCTGCAACTAGGTTAATTCCAATACCGCGTGCATCCGAAAGACTGGTACTCCCTGTAATCAAAACGCACTGCTGGCTTAACTCTCTGCAAACTATATATCCCGATGCGTAAGTCGCACTAATTCCTATCAAGGAGAACAGCACTGCGGCTATCAGTAAACCTGTCTTATTCACATCTACCTCTCTACTCTGTATCTCACGGGGAAAAAACGACTGGGCGCTTTTTCCCAACAGCACAACTATCCGCCAAGATAGCGGAAGTGGGGGTTGGATTGGGGTTTTTAGCTCTGCAACGACTCTGACACCTCCTGGGTAGTAAACTCAGAGTTGTCTTTTGGGACGCAATTCTGGGTTAAACCCAGATCCCTTTTGAGGAGTTGCAGCTTTCGATCGATTTCCTGAGTATGCCACCTTCTAAGAAAATAGACAAAGCGGGACATTGCCATCCTGTCTAACCTCACCCCTCGGTGACTGGTGAGGATTTTCTGACTCACCCGTTTCAATGGCTACCGACAAAGAAGGAGAATGTTCCGTCTTATCTACAAGAGACAAGGTGAGGATACCCTCAAAGGTTTTCACCCATTGAAAAAGTTGAGTACGTGGAATATGATGCTGTTTAATGAAACGAGCAACCCGATTCCACACACTCCAGTGATGCTTAGTCAAATCCTCTGGTCTGACTAAGCAATGTGGTGGTTTTTCGGTTAAGTTCATGGCTCTACGAGCTATTACCATTCCAGCTGATGTGCCGCTATTTAGCCCGTACTTAGCCATGAATTTAATCATTCCAATGATGCTGGTAAAGGCTGGATTAACTTTAATTAACTCAACGCCATGTCTTCTGCATCGCGATTCTAGGGAAGTTCTAAATATGCTGGTACTGAGGTTAGAAAGCATTTCATTGTAAAGCAAGTTGCTTCTCTAGTAATTTTTGAAGAGCTTTCGCTCGGTTTTCTTTCTTCTTGATGAGTTCTTCGATCCGAGCAATATTGCTTGCCCTGGCCGACTCTAATTGAGCGAGACATTGCTTAGCTTCAGTAGCTATAGAATCTGCCCAAGCCCAATCTACATCAAACTCTTTTTGAAGGCGTTTTTCTACTTCGTCTTCAGTTAATCCTGATTGAAACCAATTCAAGGCAGTTCTACGCCAAGATTCATACCTGAAACCCAGAATCTCAAGCGTAGGATGATATTCTATTTTTGCCTCAATCCCTACTTGATGCCCGTGTTTCTTTGCCATTCTTAGCACTGAATTTCTTTACTCAAGGTTAACATAGTCTTGGTAGGTAATCATAAGGCTTTAATTTGATGAGCGGATGCTACCTTAAGAGCGCCAACCGCTGTTCTTAGATCGCTGCGTTGCCCAACGTCTCTTGAGATAAACCTGGAATTTCTGATGTTTTGGGCACGATAACTGGCAAAGCTTGCGGTATAAGGCGGAATTTAGCAGGAGTATATGTCGTTATCTCGCCATCGGTGTTGATGGGGCGGGGTTGAATCGTCGTTATTTCAAATTCCTGACCTTCCAGGGTGCGAACACCAGACCAAAAGGCGTGCTTTCCTTGCTTGATTGCTGGTAGCCTGACCGCGATATCCCACCAGTGCTTAATTTCTAGGCTATATAAATCTAGTCTTCGATCGTTGATTTTAGCGTCATCCCGAATAATCATACCACCACCGTAGTATAGGCCGTTGCCGACGGCAATTTGCACTGTTTTGGCTCGAATTGTGCGATCGCCCTGACGGATCTCTGCCCAGAAGGGTCGCGCTTGCCAAACTACCTGTATGGCCGTTGCAGCATAAGCCAGCACACCCCACTTTTGTTTTACTTCTTTCGTTAACTCCTGGGTGATTTTCACGCCCAAGCCCAGACTGGCCACGTTAAAGAAGTGTTTGCCATTCACCCAACCTAAGTCGATGCGTTGTACTTGACCGTTGGCAATGATTTCGCAAGCTTGGGATAAATCTGTGGGAATTCCCAGCGTCCTCGCCAAGTCGTTAGCTGTTCCCAAAGGGAGGATACCCAAGGGAAGCTGTGTTTCCATTAGCGCTTCTGCTACAGCATTGAGGGTGCCATCGCCGCCACCAATGATTGCTAAATCGACGCGATCGCTATATTTACGAATCACAGAAGGTGCCAGCTTGGGCTGATCGGTAGATTTATCTAGAACATCAAACCCTAATGCTTGCAATTGGCTAACCGCCTGCGAGAGATTTTCTTTACCCCGCCGGGAGTGACGGTTCACTAACAACAGCGCTCGCCGAGTCATCTATCTTCCTTCGTCTTTCATCTCAAATACCCCATTCCCAATCTAAAACTTATAATTTTTAACTTATTTGCAACAACCGTCTGTAGTTATATATTTGTTTTTCAGTAGGGTGCGGTCATAAGTAGTTGGTTGTCCCCCTTGTCCCCCTTGTCCTCCTTGTCCCCCTTGTCCCCCCTATCACCAACTGTTTTTGACCACACCCGTTTCAGTATTGCCGGTGCTATCTATGACTTATTGCCTGAGAATTGCAGACATACCAACCAGCGAACGTCCCCGCGAAAGATTGATGACTCATGGCCCTAAGAGTCTTGCCACTGCCGAACTGATGGCAATTTTATTGGGTACTGGTCAGGGGCCTGGTAAACTGTCTGCGGTAGGCTTAGGACAATATATTTTGCAACAATTGAGCCAGCACGGACGAGACCCTCTGGCGGTATTGAGGGATATTAGTGCTGCCGAGTTGATGGAGATCCCTGGCATTGGCCCAGCCAAGGCGACAAGTATTTTAGCAGCGATCGAATTAGGGAAAAGAGCTTTTGCCACCCGACCGCTCGATCGGGCCACAATTGATAGTCCAGCCGCCGCCGCCGCTACACTCAGCAACGATTTAATGTGGCAAACAACAGAAAGATTTGCTGTTTTGTTGCTGGATGTCAAGAATAGGTTGATGGGGACGCAGGTAATTACCATTGGTACAGCGACAGAGACATTGGCGCATCCGCGAGAGATTTTCCGAGAAGTAATCAGACAAGGAGCTACGCGGGTTATAGTAGCGCACAACCATCCATCTGGGAACGTTGAGCCAAGTCAGGAAGACATCAATTTAACGAAGCAGCTATTAACAGGGGCGCAGTTTTTGGCTATACCTCTACTCGATCACTTAATTTTGGGAAATGGCGACCATTTAAGTTTGCGAGAAACCACAACTTTGTGGGATGAGTGTCCCCAGGGAGATTAATAAGCTGCTACGCATTTAATTTGTATGTTTAGCGGGAGTGGGAGAGTGGGGGAGTGGGGGAGTGGGAGAGGAATTGAAGGTTTGATTGCCGGATTAGAAATATCCGAATTAGATGCGTGTTAGCTTATTTTTTCTTGTGGATTCGCGCTACCTGTGTTATATTAAAAATTCATGGGCGATTAGCACAGTGGTAGCGCATATCCTTCACACGGATAGGGTCACTGGTTCAAATCCAGTATCGCCCATATCAAAAAGTTAGATGCCGTAAGTATTACAGCGATCGAGGTAGATGACTATGCTGTGATATTCAACGGTTTTTGGATGAATATCTTGCTTTTTGACTTAATTATTCGGCAAAGCTATGGCTTTAAAAGCTTTAAGTCTTTACGAGAAAAGCTGTTAGCTTGTCTATTTAAATAAGTTGCTCTTATCACCATAAGTACGGGAGAGCCCTCATCCTTTGTTACTGGTGTTTTTGTGAGTAGGTCGCTTGCACGTAGCAATCAGGGTTTCAGTCTACACTTGCGGTTTTGAGCCTGTGCGGGTTAGCGTTCTCCTGGCGTAAAGATAAGCAATACTTATTGCTAGCATAAGGAATCTTTATAGTAATTTATCGCTTCGGTCTTGACACTTTGTTACAAATTGTTTACATTAGTTTACATAAGGTTACAAAAAGGAAACAGACATGAGTTACATCACAGAAGAAAGAGGCATCCTGAACAACTTTGCTAAGGAACCAAAGATGTACTTTGCGGAATACCCAACCCAACAGCAGCAGCGCAGCTACTTGTTTCAGGGTGTAGCAGCTCTAGCATTGCTGGCTGCTGTGGTGCTGACTGCGTTTGCTGTCAGCTAGGTGATTTGTATAATTAATAGCTTTTTCGTAAAAAAACCCAGGAGATATCAGATGAAAACTGACTTTGACATTGCGCGGAGCTATGTTTCTGCCGCCACTATCTTTAATAGCGAGTTCAACACCTTTGCAAACATCTCTGCAAACCAAGCTTGGGCGCTGTTTTTTACCGCCGGTCGCGATGATGCCGCGCTGGGCGATAACCCGGAAGTAGGGGCATTCTTCAACAACGTTTTGATAGCTGTTGTGGTATCAGTTATCGCTGGCTCCTTTTTCTTGCGCTCGTTTTAGAGTGACTGTTATGGGGGTATTCATAAAACCCCAGCCTCTGGGCTGGGGTTTATATCTTTTTTTGGATAACAACCCATAATTTTGAACCAGATGGGTATATAATTCTCAGTATTGTTAACATCAAAATTCTTTAATCTAAAATCCAAACTTGATATGCTGCAAGTTTCTGGTTTAAATGTCTATTATGGCGAAAGTCACATTCTGCGGGATGTTGATTTGAACGTGCCTGCTGGGGAGATGGTTTGCCTGATCGGACGCAATGGGGTGGGCAAAACTACTCTGCTGAAAACGATTATGGGTTTGCTCAAACCGCGCCGGGGTAATATTATTTTTGGGGGTGAGTCGATCGCAGACAAGTCTCCCGATAAGCGAGCAAAGCTGGGAATTGGCTATGTCCCGCAAGGACGCGAGATTATTGCGCGTTTGACGGTGAAGGAAAATCTGCTGCTGGGTTTGGAGGCTAGACGGGAACGGGTCAACAGCCAGGAAATTCCAGAGGAAATCTATGCCCTATTTCCAGTTTTGAAATCGATGCTTTCTCGGATGGGTGGGGATTTGAGCGGGGGACAGCAGCAGCAATTGGCGATCGCACGCGCTTTGATGGGACGCCCCCGGTTACTCGTACTCGACGAACCCACCGAAGGCATTCAACCTTCGATCATTTTAGAAATTGAAGCCGCAGTGCGGGGCATCGTCCAATCGACGGGCATTTCTGTGCTGTTAGTTGAGCAACACTTACACTTTGTGCGGCAAGCCGATCGCTACTATGCGATGCAAAAGGGCGGCATTGTCGCTTCTGGCGCGACTAGCGAACTCAGTCACGATGTGATTCAAAGGTTTCTGGCTGTGTAGGGCGTGTTTTCAAACTCGATCGGCTTCGTTTCTGACGATTGAGATCCCCCTAAATCCCCCTTAAAAAGGGGTACTTTGAGTTTCTTTTCCCCTTAAAAAGGGGGGTTAGGGGGGATCTAAAAAGAGCCTAACACTTCCCTTTCTAGGGAAGAAAGTAGCGTGGTTGACTATAAAGTAGAGCTAAAGGGCGAAATTAATACCCCAAAACATACCTCTAAAGGGATGTCGCGACTGATAAGTCGCTGGCGAATAAATCAGAAAATTAGCTATGGTTATGGCTTGGCAATTGGTATAGCTATTCTGGGAACAGTTGCTGGGTTGGCGACTGGAGAATACTACGAGAAACAGGCAAAGGAGCATCTAGCTTATGCCAACGAACAACACAATCTCCTCAATCAATTAAGAAATACCTCTCTAGAGGCGCGATTGCATCAACAACGGCTGGTTCCCGTACTGGGAAATTCTGTTTGGTTGCGATATGAAGTCTTGGAATTCGATCGGAATATTGCCAATTCTAAGACTCTGTTAACTAGAATTAAATACTTTGCTGACAGCAATCCTAACGGTTCAGTAGCAAACAGAAACGAGTTAATAGCCTTGTTGAACGATTACGAAAACACAACCGAATCTTATTCTCAGCTAGTCAAATACATTTTAAAGGAAATCAATGTTTCGGATTTAAAGCCAGAAGAGATTGAGGGGGCGCAGCAGGTGCTGTTGAGGACTATCAGCGGCGAGGTGTCGATCAAGTTCGATCGCCTTGCCGATCGGTTAAGCAGGCTGATCGATACTGCACGATCTCAAGAAAACCAAGGAGCGGGAATTCTGAAGCGGGCGTCAGCAGTGCGATTCTGGATTACAATGGCGAGTATGTGTCTGTCAGGGGCTCTAGCGGCTGTTTTGGCATTTTATACCAGTCGTGCGATCGCTCGTCCTCTCCAAGCTGTTACTCAAATAGCCCAGCAAGTCGCTCAGGAATCTAATTTTAACCTCCAAGCACCAGTTACCAGTGAAGATGAAATTGGAATTCTAGCAACTTCTCTCAATCAATTGATTAAACAGATTGCCACTTACACCGACGAACTAAATCAAGCACAAGCGCAACTGATTCAGACCGAAAAAATGTCCTCTCTTGGGCAAATGGTAGCAGGTGTCGCCCATGAAATTAACAACCCAATTAGCTTCATTTACGGCAACATCGAACACGCCAACAACTACACAGAAAACTTGTTGGAATTAATCCAGCTATATCAGCAGGAATATCCCCATTCTACTCCCACAATTCAAAACCTGATTGACACAATAGACATCGACTTTCTGACTGAAGATTTAGCTAAGCTTTTTTCTTCAATGAAAATCGGGGCTGATCGCATCCGTCAGATTGTTTTGTGTTTGCGAAACTTTTCCAGACTGGATGAAGCAGAAATGAAATTTGTTGATATCCACACAGGAATTGACAGCACTCTGGTAATTATTAATCATCGGCTAAACAATAATATTGAAGTAATTAAGCATTACGGTAATTTGCCTTTGGTTGAGTGTTACCCGGCTCAGCTAAACCAAGTGTTTATGAATATTTTTTCTAACGCCGTTGATGCGCTGCTATCTACGGAAAGGCCAACCAACAAGCAGATTGTAATTAGGACAGAAAAGGTTAACGCTAACCGAATTTTAGTAAAGATTTGGGATAATGGTTCTGGGATTACAGGAGAGATAAAAAACAAGCTATTCGACCCCTTCTTCACGACTAAGCCGATAGGTCAAGGCACCGGACTGGGACTTTACGTCTGCTACCAGATTGTGGAAAAGCACAAGGGCAGAATTGAAGTAAAATCAGAGCCAGGACAGGGAACGGAGTTTGCAATCTCTTTGCCAATGAAAGCAGATTACTCTAAAATGTATTCCTAGCGCTCGCTAAATTTATAGTGGAATTTAAGAAGGTTAAATTAAAAATCTCAGGGATTTTACAAAAGATCGGCTCTTCCGTACTTAGTGTGCTAAGTTAACTTAAATTTATACTCAAGGCTTTGCTAGGTAAGGCGTTGAGATTATTTACACCCAAAGCTTGCATAATGGCAACTTGCGGTAAAGAGCAATCACCTTGAAATCCTTAGCAAGCTTTGCGCGTAGGGTACAAAAAAACTAATCATTTGGCACACTAAGTACGGAAGACCCGCAACTTTTCGAGCTGATCACGGCTTTGCGATCGCGCCAATCATTTGTGGTATTGTTCTTCTAGATGTAACGTAACTTTCTCCTTGACAAAGCAATTGCGTAGAACCGCCACCATCCAGCATTATTACTTTATCTGCGCCAAAACTTCTGAGCGTAAGAGCCGCGTGTGCTTGAGTTGAAGCTCTAGAATTAAAAATTAAAATAGTTTCGTAATTACCGTTGGCGTCACCATCTTTAACACCTAGAAATGTTCTGCCAACTTTTTTGTTGATTAATTTATCAGCATTTTCCTTTAATCCCACAATCAAATTTGGTGCTGAAGATGAGTAAAGAGAAGTTTTACCGTTAAATGCTGTAATATCGGCGCGATCATTCCATATTTCAAGCTTTAGCTTTTCTGTTGTATATTCACTTTCTCCAGCATAACCGTCGCTGATTATTTTGCTATTTACTTTAACTGGAAAGGCTAAATTAGTAGCCGGTTTAGTATCATCGCTGAAAAATTGACCGTTAGTTATACAAAAAGCATTCTGATTTGATAAATGGAAATTAAACCAAGCTTGGTTTAGAGTTTGACGTTGTAATTGAGGATCGTCTCCTCCATAAGCACCCTGACTTTTACCAGACTCAGTAATATCCCCATAAAGCAATTTTACAGATGCACCTTTGCTCAAATCAATAACTTGTACATATTCTGCATTTTTCTGGTAAAGAGTAACGCCTCTAGAAGTTTTAACTACATCAAATCCAGGTGGAAATACAGAAGCGTTAGAAACTATCTGGGGAATTAAGGCATTAAGTAAAGAGGCACAAAAAAATGCAAATACTTGCTGTCTGTCAAAGTTTTCCATTTATAGCTACAGTCCGATATGTTAGTAAGTAGTAGCACAGCTTATCAATATGTCGGTCATACCAAGATTTTAATTAGCTGTGCTACTACGACCGCATATTTGACCCGAAATAACCCTTTGCACTCAGCACTCAGCACTCAGCACTCAGCACTTACTATGATTCGCCAATTCAACTGCTAATTGCAATGCTGCTTTCATACTTGTCGCATCGGCAATTCCCTTACCCACAATATCAAACGCTGTTCCGTGATCCGGGGAAGTACGGATAAATGGCAAACCGATCGTAGTATTTACGGCCCGATCGAAAGCCATCAATTTTACCGGAATTAAGCCCTGATCGTGGTACAAAGCCAGATAACCATCTGCTACCGCTGTTTTGCCGTTCCCATACCAAGCTTGACCGGGCTTTACCCACATAGTATCGGGCGGTACAGGGCCATCTAAAAGTGCGTATGGTCGGGCCTTGCGTTCCTCTTCTAACCAGGGAATTAACCAATCTAGTTCTTCACGTCCTAATTGTCCCTGTTCGCCGCTGTGGGGATTTAAACCAGCAATTGCGATCGTGGGTTTGTCAATCCCAAAATCTTCGCGCAAACAGTCTACCAGCAAATCGAGTTTTGCACTCATCAGTTGTGGCGTCAGCGCATCTGCCACTTGACGCAGGGGAATATGTGTGGTAGCAAGTAGAGTGCGAAGAGTCCAGCCAGTGTGAGGCGATCGCGCTACAAACAACATCCCAAACCGCTCGACACCCGATCGGGCCGCTAAAAGTTCTGTTTGACCGGGATAATTATAGCCAGCAGCCTTCCAAGCCGACTTAGCGATCGGCCCCGTGACAATAGCTTGGAACTCACCAGCTAAAGCGCAACGTATCGCCGTTTCCATATAAGCAAAACTCGCCGCACCACTAGCAGCATTACCAGTTCCAGCAATAATCTGATTCAAATCCCCATCTAACTCGACATCAAGGATAGATAACCGCGCCGGATTTGCCAAAATATCGCCAGATTGCACAGAATAAGACAAATCTGCATAAATCTTTTCCAAAAGCGATCGACTACCAACCACCGTAATATCGCAATCTTGGATAACATCTGGATCTGCCAGCGCCTTCAGAATCACCTCTGGCCCGATCCCCGCCGGGTCACCCAGCGTCACAGCCAATCGGGGACGCCGATCGCCATCGCTTAATTTTACAGAAGTGTCTGTAAAGAAACTTTTTCCAACCTTCATCTTGCCAGTCTACCCCGATCGCGTGCCTTTCTTCTAGGTATCGATTGCCCAGCTGTTCTATACTAGACCGCACCTGGGGCATCAAGTCACTATTGTCATCCCAGATCACTCGATCGCGATCGCAAAGGAGCGTTTAACTAATGAGCGGAGAAATTTTGAATGCAGCAGTTTTGTCCTTCACCCTAGTTCTTGTGGGTTTAGCTATGGGCTTTTTGCTCCTAAAAATCCAAGGCGCTGAAGAATAGTCGCTTTAGCCAACGGGGACTAGGGACTAGGGGGAAAGTCAAAAGTCAAAAGTCAAAAGTCAAAAGTCAAAAATCAAAAGAAGGATTCTTCCCTCTTCCCTCTTCCCTCTTCCCTCTTCCCTCTTCCCTAGCCCCTAGCCCCTAGCCCCTAGCCCCTAGCCCCTACATTCTGATAACATCTTAGAGAAACGTTAAGATTCGTTACTAAATTTTTGGATGAGCTTATTAATTGTCGGTTCCACAGGCACATTAGGAAGACAGATTGTCCGTCGTGCCCTAGATGAGGGATACCAAGTTCGCTGCTTAGTCCGCAGCCCCAAGAAAGCAGCTTTCTTGAAAGAATGGGGCGCAGGGCTCGTCCGTGGTGACCTCAGCGACCCCGAAAGCCTACCGCCAGCCTTGGAAGGCGTGACAGCAGTTATCGATGCTGCAACCGCTCGACCTACAGATTCCCTCAGCATCAAACAGGTAGACTGGCAAGGCAAAGTAGCGCTGATCCAAGCCGCCAAAGCCGCCGGGATAGAGCGTTTTATCTTCTTTTCCATTCTCGACTCTGAGAAATATCCCCACGTCCCCTTGATGGAGATTAAGCAATGTACTGAAATCTTTTTGGCAGAGTCTGGATTAAATTACACTATCCTGCGACCCTGCGGCTTTATGCAAGGGTTAATCGGTCAGTACGCAGTTCCCATCTTGGAAAAACAGTCAGTATGGGTCACCAGCCAGACCTCTCCGATTGCCTACATGGACACCCAGGACATTGCCAAATTTGCGATCCGCGCCCTCTCCGTTCCCGAAACTGAAAATAGAACTTTTCCGATCGTGGGGACAAGGGCCTGGAGTGCCGATCAAATAATTAGCCTGTGCGGGCGCTTGTCGGGACAAGAAGCAAAGGTAACGCGCCTACCCCTGGGCTTAATGCGTGCTGTTCGCCAAATAGCGCGGTTTTTTCAGTGGGGCTGGAATTTAGCCGATCGCCTAGCCTTTGCAGAAGTTTTAGCATCTGATAAACCCTTAAATGCTTCAATGGAAGAGGTTTATACTGTATTCGGCCTAGACCCCCAAGAAACAACTACCCTAGAAGCGTACTTACAAGATTACTTCAGTCGAATTTTGAAGAAACTCAAAGAATTAGATTATGAACAGGCTAAAAGTAAAAAGAAATCAAAAAGACAATCCTTAAGATTTTAGACGAATGGCATGAAGATTGAGATAATGTCTCTAATGTTACTCATGGTTCGCGGTTTATCTGATGAGGAGTTGGAAGAACTACGAACCATCAACGACAAACATTCCTCAAAACTTCGCCTGCCATTCGATTTTAGGCTCCCTTCTCATACATCAACTTTCGATTATAAACCTGGACTTTTTTGCGTGCCCAAAGCTGGGATTATCTATAACGACCTTAAACCTGTAGCTTGTCGCATTGCTGGTGAGTTAAAAAACCAGCTAGCAGCTGCCGGGTGGGATGTCTGCTTGACGACTGGTAGTAGCGGCATACTTGGCTATGCAAATCCCGATAGCCCAGTTTACCACACGCCGATCGAGCTTTTAACACCGCCTGGGTTCGACGAAAACATGAGCTTTGCGGTGGTGTTAGGGGGAGATGGCACGGTTCTAGCCGCATTTCGCCTGGTGGCACCCAGTGGCATTCCGCTGCTGACTGTGAACACGGGTCACATGGGATTTCTCACGGAAACTTATGTAAACCAATTGCCGCAAGCCATAGAAGAGGTTATGGCTGGTGAATACGAAATTGAAGAGCGAAGTATGCTGACAGTGCGGGTATTTCGCGAAGATACCGTTTTGTGGGAAGCACTCTGCCTCAATGAAATGGTAATTCACCGGGAACCGCTGACCAGTATGTGTCATTTTGAAATTCAGGTAGGCAGACACGCACCGATCGATATTGCAGCAGATGGAGTGATTATCTCCACTCCCACCGGCTCGACGGCTTATGCTCTGAGTGCTGGTGGCCCGGTGATTACGCCGGGGGTACAGGTCTTGCAGTTAGTGCCGATCTGTCCTCATTCTATGGCTTCCCGCGCTTTGGTTTTTGCTAACAGCGATCCGGTGTCAATTTTTCCAGTCAATCTGGAACGGCTGGTAATGGTGGTAGATGGAAATGCGGGATGCTATGTTATGCCAAGCGATCGCGTTCATGTAGAGCGATCGCGTCACAGAGCCCGCTTCATCCGCTTACAACCACCCGAATTTTTCCGCATTTTGCGCGAAAAATTAGGCTGGGGTCTACCCCACATTGCCAAACCCACCTCCGTTGAACTACCATAACCAAATTTTAGATTTTAGATTGGATCTGGAATCTAGAATCTAAGAGGATGTTTGAGAAGTATCAGACGATCCCCCCTAGCCCCCCTTTTTAAGAGCCTCAAAGTCCCCTTTTTCAAGGGAGATTTAGGGGAATCTCCAAAGGTTTGGTGTATCGCCAGCAACTTTTAAAACATCCTCTAAAATCGTCACAAAGTCCCGGCATGAGAAAAAAATTTTGGGTTTTGTTATTAAGTGCAGTTTGCAGCATATTTTTTGTATTCGTAAGCCAAGCACAACTGCCCTCCACAAATCCAGATCCTGTTGGAATTATACTTTTAAGACCACAGAGACAGAAACAATTCGATCCCATTGGCTCAGGTATATATCTAGGTCGGGGAGTTATTCTGACAAATTGGCACATAGCTACGAATGCGGCACTTTTGCTCTTACAAGGAGTTGACGTAAAATCTGAAGATCAGCTACTTACTTATCAGATCGATCGCAGTTCAAATTCACAAATTAATGCTTCTATCTGTTTAATTAAACCAAGTCCGAATTCCCCAAGCACAGATGGACTGCAATACAGAATCAGTCCTACAAATACAGAAGGCTGCATTCCATACAATCTCACTCAGTGGCAGTCATTTCGTCCATCTCAACCTACTCCCTCACCTTTAATTCCCACTGTCCCTCTGAAACAATTGCTATTTCTAGACCGCAATCTGGAAGTTGCAGTTGTTAAACTCGATCCAGAGGAACTCGATGCGATCGACCTTTCACCCCCTTGTCTGGAAATACAACCAGTTAAGCAAGGTGAAAAACTGACGATTAAAAGTCATGCTTACGGTCGCTATCCCGCTGTAACAGTCACCGCCACCGTCCAAGATGACAAGCCGATGTTGCGTACCGACCCCGATCCTCGCGTTCCTGTAAAAAACCGCTACGCCGCCATGTCCATCGTCGCCACTCTTCCTCCTGGACAAGGCGATCTAGTCGGCCCCGGTTCATCGGGAGGGCCAGTGTTTAACCGTAAAGGCGGGCTGGTTGGGCTAGTATGGACAGGGCAAGACCTAGCTGATGGCACCAAAGAAGTTTGGATTACACCAGCATCGGTTTGGTTACCCATGCTTGAGCAGGCGAGAATACCAGATGAGGATTTAAACAAAGTTTTGGATGCTTATTGTCCGGTAAAATTGTAGCTATTTTAGATTCGATCGCCACCTATATAGCAACCGCCAAGGTAGTTAGGACATCCTAAAATGACAGAACCAATTCACAGCAAGCATTTGACTTTTGAATGAGTGACTTTTGAATGAGTGACTTTTGACTTTTGTTATATATCTGTTGTCTCTATGACTAGCGTTACCCTGAACCACAGTCCTTGCGTCTTAGTGATTGAAACTGAGGAAGCCCTAGCTCAGAATATCAGTCTAGATCTCAAAGAATCTGGCTATGAACCAGTAGTGGCTTACGATGTCGCCACTGGTTTGCTTCGAGCCAAGGAACTAGAGCCAGATTTGATAGTCGTAGACCGAATGCTAACAGCAGAATCTGGGCTGGGGTTCTGCCAAAATCTTAGGCGGGCGGGCAATCGGGCCCCCGTACTGCTGATGATGGCTCGCGATACAGTCGATGACAGGGTAGCTTGTCTGGAAGCGGGAGCTGATGATTACTTCCTCAAGCCTTACCGAACGGAAACGTTTTTGAAGTTAGTGCGTTTCTACCTACAACCTGAAAAGGAGAGTTCCGAGCAGTTTCGCTTTGGCGACTTGGTTTTAGATTTGGCTACTCGCAGAGCTTTACGCAACGGACGGACGATCGATCTGACAATGAAGGAATACGAGCTGCTTAAATGTTTTATGGAGCATCCCCGCGAAGTGCTGACTCGCGAACAAATTATGGAAAATGTCTGGGGCGATGATTTTATGGGAGAATCCAATGTGATTGAAGTTTATATTCGCTATCTGCGTCTCAAAATAGAAGACGAGGGCGAAAAACGCTTGATTCAAACGGTTCGAGGTGTTGGATATGTTTTACGAGAAACTTAGAAGAGTGAGTAGGAGAGTGGGAAAAATCCAAAATCTAAAATTGGCTGGTTTGCTGTTGGGCGCTTTACTCATAGGCTGTTCCCCTTCAGTTCCACCCACTTCTTCTGCTGAACTACCCACACCTCAAGAGCAGGTAACGCCAATACCTGTAAGCAGCAAGGAATCACAAACAGATTTGGGTCAAATGTTGCCTATTTCAGCCACAGCTAAGATGGCAGGTGAGGTAATTGAACTGGAAGTGACTCGCACGCCGGAACAGCAGGCTTTGGGGTTGATGTACCGCGCATCTTTACAGGATAACCGGGGAATGCTGTTTGAGTTCCAGCCGCCCCAATCTGTCAGTTTTTGGATGAAGAATGTGAGGATTTCTCTTGATATGATTTTTTTGCGAGGGGGAGTTGTGAAAGCGATCGCAGCTAACGTGCCTCCCTGTACCGCCACACCCTGTCCTACCTACGGCCCTAAAACAGAGGTAGACCAAGTGATCGAGCTACGAGGTGGACGCGCAGCCCAACTGGGGGTCAAAGTCGGGCAGCAGGTGGAAATTCAGTTTTCCGAGTCAAGTCGATCGCAGCGATAAAGTTAAGAAGTTTATCAAAGTTGCTCAGAAGTGTTAACATTCATATCTATGTTGAGAAACTTCTCTAAGAATTTGCTAGTCTATCCTGACACCTGCAAGTTCGGACAAGGGCGAATCCCTGAAATTGGCAACTCCTACAAGATGTGCTTTCTTCAGGAACTGGCAGCAGTCAAGGTGAATAACTTGTTGTAAAAAAGTATCTTCTGTCATTCAGCATTATTGGCATTAAAGCTCTTGGAGTGTTTTCCCAAACTTAGCTATATTTCTTGTGATGCCGATGTGTCTAGGTGTGAGGCATAAGTGAAAGTATTAATTCTTCCCTGTTATAGGTGAGGGTAGTTACAGATCTGAAGTAGAAGACAATCAACAAGTAAATAGAAGACCTTGGTATAAGCCGATAGCGACCCTGGGAGAGCAGGAGCGAAGAAAGCTGCTGCGACCGTAGGTAAAATCCCTGCGCTAGTCAGCTTCGGGTTTAATTTCCACCCAATCCTTAGTTCGATTTGGGTTGGTAGATCGTCGAGTCTGCTGTAGAACTTATTCCCAGAAGCATAGCTTTTTACTCTTGCCGTTATCCAACAAAAGAGGTATAGCGAACAGCGCGGCAGGGGCATAAAGACTGTCTATCGACTGATTAAAGTCGGAAGTTCCGTATCAGACAATGGTGTCTTAAAGAGGAGGTGAAAGTGCGAATGGCACCGACAACTTATTCACGATTAATTCGCTTTTTGGAAGAAGAATTGGCAATTTCTGCTGCTTCCATGTCGATTGTATTTAAGCATCGGGAGCAAGATCCAGGGCCTTTGCCAATGATTCTTTGGCAGTACGGTCTGGTGACACTCAAACAACTAGAGCAGATTTATGACTGGCTGGAAACAGTCTAACATTTAACCTATGTTTTCAGGGAAAGATAACCGCTATAAAGGCGATCGCTACTGTAGCTCAACGCTCATGACTCCATCAGCAGCCTTACATAATCTAGACTTTGATATTAAGCAGTAGCTGAGAGGTCGCTCACCATCTTCACCCGTCCTTTCAGTACTGCTCTCAGTAGTCTGTTGAGAGAGCTTCTGTCTTCTTCATCCAAGGATTCATCTAGGGTAGCTGCCATCAGTCCATAACGATCGGCTAAGGTCAGAACACCTGTGTCAGTAACGGAGACGAGGATTTCGGAAATGGCACCGGGAAGGTTGACTGGGTACATCATGGGAGCGCCCTGAACTCTACAACTCTAATATCCCGTGTTTTCCCCAGGATAACTGCGATCGCTTTGGCAAGTAACCTGTGAGAATTACTGGCTTTTTAAGTGATGGCAACTAACACATCTCAGTGATCTCCATTACAAAGGTCGTGCCCCAGCATCACTCCCCGACTAAATCTAAATTTACATCTGTGTTCATCTGTGGATATCTGTAGCCAATTGTCAATATACAAACAAAAAAAGATTCACTCCAGAGATGCTACGATCTCCAGAGTGAATCTTTGTATTCATCTGCCAGTGGGGGTTTTGGCTGTTTTCTTAAATATCGGAGCGACAGGATTTGAACCTGCGACCCCTACTACCCCAAAGTAGTGCGCTACCAAGCTGCGCTACGCCCCGATTTCAATTTGCTTTCCTAGTATAGCACAAAAAAATTAACTGACAACTAGAAAACTTTTAATACTTGAACTGCTTGAAGCAAGCCGGGAATTGTATCGGCTGGCCAGCTGCCTTCACATTGCCGATCGCAATTTACAATCAAATGAAGGCTGTAGGCGTGGGGATAGCCTGCCACTTCCAGCCAAAGTAAATCGCTTTCGGCTTCGCAGGCTATTTTCTCCTCGTCCATCAACTCGCTAGCTATCTGGCTCATCGTTACTGTCAATTGCTCCAGCAATCGGCAAAAATCATTTAACTCAGCCTCGGTTAGCTCGATCGCCCAGTTATCCCCTCCCACTAAACCTTTAAACTTAGCAGCATTGGGATTCCAGCCAATACGCCAACCCTCACCGCTCTTGACAATCCGATCCATATATGCTATTGCCTGAGTAGCTGAGCGTCTCCCGGTTGGGGTTGGGGTGGGCGGGAGTTGGGATTCGGTGCTGGTGGTTGTTGTACTGGGGTAGGATTAGGCTGCCTTTGAGACTCAGCAGCAACGTTGGGATTAAAGATACTGACGATCGCATTGATCAGGGCATCCCGCTGAGCGCGACTGAGGCGACTGATGACAGCGCGATCGTTATCGATCGGATTTTGCCGCAAACTATCATTACCCGGATACGCCCCTTCCCCCATGAAATCATTCGCGCCCAGATAGTCCGCCATAGTCAGCTTCCAATCCAGTCGATACATCGGCGGACGCCCTTTGACGTAGATGTGATAGCGAACCAAGCGACTCACCAAAGTGTTGTCTGTAGCCTGTTTCCCAGTCTCCCTACTGATATATTGATTTTCCAACGGCAAATCCGGCAGCATTTGATAAACTTGCCGCCAAACATCTTGAGGTTTGAATTGCTGCGCTGTAGCAGGTGCTGGAGTCAATAAACTGGTAACAGATATCGAACTCCAACCAAAAACCGTCAAACCTACTACTGTCAGGGCTATTACTGCAAAAAGTTTGTTGGGCATAGGGCATTGTTCGTAGTTCGTGGTTCATTGTTGACTGCTAACCACAAACCACGAATACAAATGTGATATTACTCGCCAATGATCTCTGGTTGAGTTAACTCGTCAGACATCTCAATGATGGCCCGGATTACCGGCTTCATCATCGGGTCATCGAGACTGTCAAACTCTTCATATCGGCGGCGCTTGGCGCGATTTGCAACCTGAACCGTAATGCGGTAGCGATTGGAAGCTGCACCAATCAGATCTTCCGCCCTGTACATGATCTGAGTCTGGGTAGTCTCGAACTTGGAACGCTTGTACATAGAACCTGGCTCTAGAGATCAATTACCAGTGTAACAGTCTCTTTCAATACCCAATTGATTTTAATTCACTTTTGAATGTTTTATGTGGCACTACCGTGCAATTTTTGCAGCATCAACTAAGTAGGTGGGCATCATTAAACTTAAAACTGCCATGCCCTTAGAAACCGGGTTTCTCCAAGAAACCCGGTTTCTGGGTGTTAAGTTTATTTAGTCCCTACTTAGATACGTTTGCCGTGAGCGTGAAACGTGGGATATAACGGTAAGTAGATGGCAGAACACTCACACACGAAATAGTTCTTAAATGTTTACTAGAAAGTCTTATCTGTATCTATCGGTGCTTTTACTAGCTACTCCTTTAGAGTTAGCTTTTGGCGTGCAGCCGTTTGTAAAGACTGACTCTGTGGTTCAAGCGGCAGATCGCAATAATCAAACGCTGCAAAATGCAACTCTCATCCGCTTTCAGTCACCACCTGACGATGGCAGACCTAAAGACGGTACAGCTAGCGGCGGCACAAGAGGAAGATGTCCTCAAGATGCAAATCAATCTTCTATTCTGACACTGTTGCTCCCACGTAGCCAAGAGGGTTTAACTGTTGCAGAGCATCCGATCTTCTTTGCTTATGTGCCTCAAACTCAGGCAAATACCGGAGAGTTTCTTTTGTACGATCGGGCGCAGAAGACTGTAATTTACCAAACAACATTTCCTCTCACAAATATTCCCGGTATCATCAGCATTCAATACCCAACCAATAAACCTCGTCTAGAAATCGGTAAGAGCTATGAATGGCGCTTATTATTGCATTGCCAATCCGATGACCGAGCCGCAGACGCATCCAAAATTGGGTGGATTAAGCGGATAGCCCCGCCTACGGCAGTTGCCAGAGTGCCAAATAATACTAACCCAAGTGAACGAGCGCGAGTTTATGCAGAAAACGGCATTTGGTACGATGCTCTAAAAATTATAGCAGAACAGAAACCTAGAGTTTCGACTAATTCAACGCCAACAATTATGTGGAGGCAACTTCTACAATCAGAATCTGTAAAACTTGATGACATTGTTTCTTCCCCCTTGGTGGAGTGCTGCAAACCATCAAATTGAAAATTATGCTTAGTTCATCGTTTTGGATCGAACACCAATGAGCCTCAACAGCACATGACAATTAATAAATTCCGACAGTTACTTGGGGAATGGCGTGGCATCTTAATTACAGTCCCCAGCGTAACTTTATTAATCATTATGCTGCGAAGTTTAGGAGCTTTGCAGCTTTTAGAGTGGGCTGCACTCGATCGATTTTTTCGCTGGCGACCGACAGAACCAATGGACGATCGCATTGTCTTAGTGGAAATCTCCGAGTCTGATATTGCCAAAGCCGATCGATGGCCAATTTCCGATAGAACTTTTGCCGAGTTGTTGCAGAAACTAAAAGCTTTGCAACCGAGAGTAATAGGTTTGGATATTTATCGAGATTTACCCGTACCACCTGGCAACGATGAATTAGTTGCCGTCTTTAAATCTACACCGAACTTAATTGGAATTACCAAAGCCGTGAGTAATACCGATCGAGATTTGGTTGCTACTCCATCGACTTTGAAGCAGAACCATCGAGTGGGCGCTAGCGATATTGTATTGGATACTGATGGTAAGGTACGCCGCGCTTTGCTAGCTGTCAACGAAACCAAGGTAAAAACGACCTATAGTTTATCAGTGGAACTGGCTTTGATGTATTTGCAGAAAGAGGGCATTTACCTGCGAGAAATTAAGGCTGAATCTGGTAAGTATAGTTTGGGAAAGGCAATCTTTACCCGTTTGACGAAAGACTTTGGCGGTTATGCGGGAGTAGATACGGGCGGATATCAAATTTTGTTTAATTTTCGTTCTCGTCGCTGTCCACAAAAAAAACATATAAATGATTGTCATGTCTTTAAAACTGTCTCCATGACAGAAGTGTTAGAAAATCGAATCTCTCGTGAGTTAATCCGCGATCGCATTGTTTTAATTGGTTCAAATTCCGAAACTGTAAAAGACTTTTTTTTTACTCCTTACACTTACAATTACCTTAGCGCTACCTCCGGTGTAGAAATCCATGCCCATCTTACTAGCCAAATTATCAGCGCTGCTTTAAACGATCGTCCATTAATCAATGCGTTGCCAAAAGCAGGCGAAAATTTGTGGATTTGGCTTTCGTCTTCTGTAGGCGCAATCTTAGGTTTTGGATTGCTGCGACTGCGCTGGAAA
Source organism: Argonema antarcticum A004/B2 (assembly GCF_023333585.1). GTDB lineage: Bacteria > Cyanobacteriota > Cyanobacteriia > Cyanobacteriales > Aerosakkonemataceae > Argonema > Argonema antarcticum. The sequence goes on along the minus strand of NZ_JAIQZN010000064.1, from coordinate 13,706 downwards.
TTTGTTAGTATTCTGCTAGTTGGTGCGTTTCTCGTCGGTAGCGCTTACATAGGATTTCTGTTCGGGTGGTGGATTCCTGTTGTACCGCCGTTACTAGCTTTAGTAGGATCTGGAATTATAATTACTGGTTATATTAATTACATTGAACGCCAAGACCGACTTACGGTGATGAGTTTGTTGGGACAGCACGTAGGGCCGAAAATTGCCCAAGCAGTGTGGCGCGATCGCCATCAGTTACTTAGAGAAGGACAATTACTGGGACAAAAGATCACAGCAACAGTGTTATTTACGGATATTAAAGGTTTTACGACTATTACTGAGAAAACCGATCCAGAAACCTTAATGTTTTGGCTGAATGATTACATGAAAGTTATGTCTCAGGTTGTTTTGGATTGTGAGGGAGTGGTAGATAAATTTATCGGCGATGCAGTGATGGCGGTGTTTGGTGTTCCCATTCCCAGCACTACCCCAGAGGAAATTGCCCAAGATGCGATCGCAGCAGTCACTTGTGCTGTAGAAATGGGAAAAAAATTGGCTTCTTTGAATCAACAATGGCAGCAACAAGGGCTTCCTACAGTGCAAATGCGAGTCGGAATTGCTACGGGAACTGTGGTAACGGGAAGTCTGGGATCTCACCAAAGACTTAATTATACAACTATTGGAGATACTGTTAATATAGCTGCCCGTTTAGAAAGTTACGATAAGTCTTTAGACGGTGGAATTTGTCGGATCTTGATCGGTGAAGAAACTTATAAGCATATTGAAGGAAAATTTTCTACCCAATTTATCGGTTGCGTGCAACTTAAAGGACGGGAAGGAAGCATTAATATTTATCAAGTCATTGGTGATTAACATAAACCCGGTAATATCATGTCCGGTGGCATCGGTTGTCTAAAAAAAATAACTCTCTTATCTGTGTTCATCTGTGTTCATCTGTCTTCATCTGTGGTTAAAATTTAACTCTCGATTCCCCACAGACAATTTCTCGCATCACGCTTACGCTACCGATGCAACAGGACATGATATAACTTCTGCTCTCACCGGGTTTCTGGGGTGTACTGAGGTACTGAGAAACCGGGTTTCTTGGACAATATAGCAACCGCCAGGGCGATTAAGGCAACTCCAACTGTTACCTTTTGTTACCAAGGATTGCCAATCACAGTAAATGCCGACCAGTAGTAAGGATGATCGAACTTTAAGTTGTTGCTTTTAGCTATTTCTTGTAGGGGTATTGATGTTCCGTTGGAAAGTAGCAAATTTCCGTTTTCGATGCTGACGCGACCTGTAAGTATAGCTATTTGAGCCTGTCTTAGTGCTTCCGCACGAGTTTGCCCCTGCTTTAATTGCTGATAAAATTCAATCATCAGAGCTAGTGTACCGATATCGTCACTAGACCACAAACTCGCCACTGCTGATTTTACTCCAGCTTGTAGTGCTAACCCAGCAAACCCCAACTCTGCTTGTTGATCTCCTATTGCTGTCTGACAAGCAGATAGAACTAATAATTCTATCTGCGGGTTGTTCCATTCCAACTCTTTCATTTGGGGCAACTGCAATTTAGTATCCCACAATTGGATATAAGAGTTTTTGGAGTCCTTCGGTTCAAATGCGGCATGAGTGGCGAGGTGGACGATACCAAAGTTTCCCGTGGAGTGTTTAGTTTTAAGGTTGTCAAGAGTGAAGTTCTCATTTAAAAACAATTGGCTCTGATTTGAATTCCCTGTAATTGTAGATAATTCAAACGGCACAGATGGTAAGGGTTTTTGGTTAGCTGACTGGGGAAATGTTGACGCACCCATTGCCAGGATAGGCGAATTGGAGATGTTAACGTAGTGGGGTTTAGTCAAACTGAAACTAGGCATGATGGCAAGGCTGTATTTTTCGACCAGAAATTGTTGACCGTCGTGAAGGGCTGCGATCGGTAGAGAACGAATTGTCACATCTGGAACAACGATCAGATTGGTAATGCCTTGCTGTTTCAAAACTGGCTCAATGCGTGCGATTAGCAGTTGATAAAGTTCTTGGGAGGATTTCCGGTAATCGTTGGGTTGGATGTCTCGCGTTGTCTTGGTAATTTCTTCCCGCATTTCTTTAACTAAAGCTTCCACTTTTTGGCGCGTCGCTTCGGGGATTTGCAAGCTAATGGGTTCGTTGTTTCCTGTTACTACGATGAGTTCTACGGTGTCATTGGGAGAGCGATCGCAAAGAAATGGTTCTTGCTCATGTCTGTTTTCGTCAGATTCAGACAGGGGACAAATTAAAGCCGCATTTGCGCCCAAATTCTGCCGACCAAACACGATATAGAGTAGTGCGGGTTTGATGGAGGTTTCCCGTTCAATTTCTTGCAGTCTGTTTTGAATCTGTTGTATGGATTGAATCGGAGTGGTAGGTGGTTGACCCAAATACGCTTCATACTGCCGCGTGAAGACTTCTTCTATAGCAGCAACGGATTCGTCGAGTTCTACGGTGGTGGTGGTGTTCGTTGGTGTGGATTGGGGTGCGGGGTTTTCTTGGGGTATGGGCGATCGATCGACTTGAGTTGATCGCTGCGGTTGTGGCTGTGGTTGTGGCTGCGGTTCCGGTTGTGGCTGCGGTTCCGGTTGTGGCTGCGGTTCCGGTTGTGGCTGCGGTTCCGGTTGTGGCTGCGGTTCCGGTTG
>NZ_JAIQZN010000064.1:0-10949 GCF_023333585.1 Argonema antarcticum A004/B2 | reverse complement strand
TGGCTGCGGCTGTGGTTGTGGCTGCGGTTGTGGCTGTGGCTGTGGTTGTGGTTGTGGTTGTGGCTGCGGCTGTGGTTGTGGTTGTGGTTGTGGCTGCGGCTGTGGTTCCGGTTGTGGCTGCGGCTGTGGTTGTGGCTGTGGTTGTGGTTGTGGCTGCGGTTGTGGCTGTGGTTGTGGTTGTGGTTGTGGTTGTGGCTGCGGTTGTGGCTGTGGTTGTGGTTGTGGCTGCGGCTGTGGTTGTGGCTGCGGTTGTGGCTGTGGTTGTGGTTGTGGCTGCGGCTGTGGTTGTGGCTGTGGTTGTGGCTGCGGTTGTGGTTGTGGCTGCGGTTGTGGCTGCGGTTGTGGTTGTGGCTGCGGCTGTGGTTGTGGCTGTGGTTGTGGCTGCGGTTGTGGTTGTGGCTGTGGCTGTGGTTGTGGCTGTGGTTGTGGCTGCGGTTGTGGTTGTGGTTGTGGTTGTGGCTCGCCGTCGTCAGTCACCAGTCGAATATTTCCCCGCGTGTCGGAACGCGGAAAATTATCGCCTAGCGCCAGTGTAGATGTTCCACTCGTAATAGCTCCGGCAGTTCCGTTGATGCTAGCATCGCCGATGATAAAAGGTGCGATCGGATCTCCTCCGTCTCCACCTGCATGGGAGATTGTAATCGCACCGCCTCCAGTTCCTCCAGCAGTGGAAATACTGGACAATACTCCATTTTGGTCAGTGAAAGACCCCAAGGCCCGGAAAAAGTTATCCGTGGTAATGTCAACTTGTCCGCCCGTGCCGCTAGAACCGCCTTGGGCATTGATATACTCAACTTGGATATCGTTTTCTGGATCGATAAAAACATTACCGCCATCACCTATAACTGCACTAGAATTAATCTTTCCAGCAGTAATCTGAACTTTTGCCATTACGGTGATATTTCCACCTTTACTGTTACCGGAAGCATCCAAGTCGCCAGCTTTGACAATTCCGTTTTGACTATTGATGCTGAGGTTACCGCCAGCACCAGTCGTCGAAGAAGCATCGAGATTAGCAGTTGTGACAGTACCATTATTGCTAGTCAGATTAATATTACCGCCTTTTGAAGTAATATTAGCCGTGCTGATATTCCCACCAGTAGTTAAAATTACACCATCAGTATCTGTAGTTGTGACATTTCCTTGCAAGGAAATCGTACCCGTTCCTCCCGAATATCGCAAACTGCCAGCATTAATATTTGATGTAGCTGCCAAACTAGCGGCACTTTCTATAGAAATCGCACCGAGTTCTTGATTTGTTTTTCCACCAACAGCGCCATTAAAATTCACATTGCCACTACCAGCACGTAAAGTTAAATCGTTAAATTCTCCTGCTTCGCTATCTAAAGTATTGCCAAAAGTGATATTACCATTTTCAGTATTGAAAACAGCATCTTCGGTGATAGTGACGGGTATGTTAAAAGTGAGAGGACTGTTATTAGTTGTAATTCCACTTGATACAAAAACATTTCCAGCGCTGGTAATATCCAAATTACTCAGAGGATTGGTATTACCGACAGCAGCATTAAATCGGATATTACCCGTACCTGCTTCTAACTGCAATTGTTTAGTACCGTCTAACGTACCCGTAAAAGTAATATCACCTGCGCCTGTACCTGTACTGAGTTTGACATCGGAACCTAGTAGGATGCGTTGTGCGATCGTAATATTTTGATTAGCTGTAGTGATATTTCCATTTAAGGTATTTGTAAGAGCATTCAAAGTAATTGAAGCGTCGCCTGTTCCAGTTAAATTACCATTTATGTTAATTGTTCCGTTTCCCGATTGAATTGTGACCGGATCGTTGAATGTGCTGCTATTGATGGTAACATTTCCGGTGCTGTCCGTGCGACCGATAATAATAGAACGAAAACCACCTTTTAAGTTATCTATTTCTGCCGCCGTTAAATCTAAAGCGTCGGTATCACCAACATAACCCAGCAGGATATTTTGTCCGGTTGTTCCCGGTTCGAGTGTAAGATTATTAGTACCCGCTACTGCGCCATTGAAATCAATTTCACTTGCTCTTATAAAAATATTAGTAGCGGTAATTGCTTGCGTGGTGACTTTATTTGTTTTATCAACATTCAAGTCACCGATGGGAGTATTGCTACCAATAGCATCCGTAAAATTGATATTACCCGTCCCAGTTTCTAATGTGAGATTTCGATTGCCATCGATAGTACCGTTGAATTGAATATCGCCACCGCCAGACGTACCAGTGCTGAGGGTGACGTTATTAGCTAAAGTGGTATTGCCGTTGAGAGTGATGTTTTGTTCCGCAGTGGTAATATTGGCGTTTAAGCTTGTGTTTCCAGTCAAAGTAATCGAGGCGTCATCGGTTCCTGTAATGGCATTATTTACTAAGATTGAACCTATAGGAGACTGAATTAAAACTGGATCGTTAAAAGTAACTGGATTCGATACGGTAATAGCGCCGCTACTGTTATCCCGTCCGATGATAATTTGAGCAAATCCCGGTTGTAAAGTGTTTAGATCGGTGGTGTCTAGATTCAAGTTTGCGTCGTCAGTCGTACCGCCAACAGTAATACCTACACTGGGATTCAGCGGTTGTAATTGAATAACGCCATTGCCTTTAATTTGCGTCGTGCCAGTGAGATTAATTTCATCGCCAGTGAGGGTAATTGTAGTATTGCTTGTTCCAGTGGAGTTAATAAAGGTGTCCGCTAATAAAATTCCTTCTGCACCGCTACCACCAGTTCCTGTCAAGCTGATATTTCCATCTTTGGTGTCAATTCTAGAGGAACTGTTTGTAGATACTCCACTATTTTGATCGGTTCCAGTGCCGCCAGTGCCAGTGAGATCGATCGATCCTATCTCCGTGCTTTCTACTATACTACCGTTTTGAAGGCTAATACCAAGGTTTTGCTTTCCAGTTCCATCACCACCAGTACCGCTGATGCTGATATTTCCATCCTTTGAACTGACTCTGGAGGAATCTAAAACTATCCCTAATATTTGCTCTGTTCCTTTCCCGCCAATACCAGTGAGGATAATATTCCCCGTTCCGGTAGTTTCCACTACACCACTGCTTTTAAAAGCAATGCCGTCGTTACCAATTCCAGTTCCATTACCACCAATACCATTAAAACTAATATCTCCATTCTGCGAACTGACTCTGGAATTACTGTTTATGAATACTCCTGTGTTCCCATCAATTCCATCACCCCCAATACCATTTAGGGTAATTGTTCCCGTCTCATTAGTCTCTACCACACTGCTGTTATCAATCAAAATACCGTGAGAATTCGTACCACCCGCTAATCCTTTACCTTGAATCGAGATATTTCCACCACCAGCATTAAGTGTGGAATTATCAATCCTAACTCCAACAGTATTTGCAGTTGTTCCTACCGCTGGATTGCTTGATGGATCTTTTCCACCACCTAAAACGATCGGCCCTCCACCGGAAGTAATCTTAGCATTGGTAATGTCGATCGCACCCGCATCATTTGCATCGGCATCTGCATTCAGAGTGATTTTACCATTAGTGCTGGATGAGAGATTGCCTGCGGTAATATCGCCAGCAGCGGAAAGTGAAATTGCGCCACCATCACCTGTGGTAGAACTAGAATCAAGCGTCCCAGCACTGGTATCGATACTACCGCTATTGCTGGTGACGGTAATTCCGGCTGGTGCGGTAATATTGTTGGTGGTGATATTTTGGTTTGCTAGCAGGGTAACGGAGGCATCGCCTGTGCCTGATATCGCACTTCCTGCATTAAATGCGATCGCACCTGTTCCCACAGGAGATTGAATTGTTACCGGGTCATTGAATGTAAGGTTATTGCCGATCGCAATTTGACCGCTTCCATCGCTGCGACCGATCGTAATCGATTTAAATCCATCCTGTAAATTAGCTATTTCTGCGGCAGTCAAATCTAAATCGGTACTATTAGTAGAACTACCCAAGGCGATATTTTGTTCGGCGGTAGCTGGTTCAAGTGCGACGGTATTCGTACCGCTAACAGAACCGTTCAAATCGATTTCACCCGCTTTTAAATTCAGCGGGTAATTGTCTGCTGCTAAGGTAGAACCGAAGGAAATTGTAGCAGTTCCCGGATTGAATGTGGTGTTTCCAATTAGAGTAACTGGGGCGCTAAACCTGATATCATCATTGGTGGTACTTAAATTACCGGAAATGAACACCGAACCAGTACCATCTTGGGTGAAAGCGCCATCAAGAATAAAGTTATCTGCTTTTAAAGTTAAATCTTGCGTGTTAGTGAGAGTGACGCTACCGTTATTGGTTGTTGTTACAGTGTTGTTTAAATTGAGCGTCCCAGTACTATTAATGTCGATATTCCCTGCTACTTTTGTGGTAGAATTAACATTGACATTCTGACCGTTGATATTTAAACCGCTGAGGAGATTGGTATTGCCGATCGCACCCTCAAATGTAACATTCCCAGTGCCAGCATCAGCAGTCAACAATGGGTTCAATTCGTTGTTTTCGCTTTCAAGTGTACCAGAAAAACTGATGTCGCCTGCGCCAGTGCCAGTGCTAATGGTAACATCCCTATTCAGGATAGCATTACCATTAATTGCAATATTTCGATCTGCTGTCTCGATACCTGCGGTGAGGTAGATTGTGGTAGCATTGAGGGTTATTGAGGCGTCGTCTGTGCCAGTGACTTGACCGCCGATGCCGATCGATCCTTGTGGAGATTGAATAGTTGTAGGATCTTTGAAAGTGATAGGATTAGGAACGAAGATCAATCCGCTTCCATCTGATTTTCCAATAGTAATCGACTTAAATCCATCCTGGAAGGGAGCAATGTTTGTTGATGTGATTGTTAAATCTGGATAGGAAGTAACTGGCTGTAAAGTCAGAGTGCCGTTTTTACTGGATATCGAGTCTGTTCCACCTACTAAGTCAATTCTATAGCTATTTAATTCAATACTACCGCCGCTCGTAGTGCCGCTGGCGTTGATGTTGCTGGCGGTGATACTACCAGGGCCAGGGGCGGAAAGGGTAATTGCACCTCCATCACCTGTGGTAGAACTAGAATCAAGCGTCCCTGCACTGGTATCGATACTGCTGTTATGGCCATTGCTGGTGATAGTAATTCCTGCTGGTGCGGTAATATTGCCCGTAGTGATATTTTGGTTAGCTAACAAGGTAATTGAGGCATCGCCTGACCCTGTAATATTGCCAGTTCCAGTAATTGAACCAACTCCTGTGGGAGACTGAATCTTTACCGGATCGTTGAATGTAGAATTACCGTTTAGAGTAATTTTACCGCTGCCGTCTGTGCGACCGATCGTAATCAAACTAAACCCTTCTTTGATATTCGCTAATTCAGCTGCATTTAAGTCTAAATCTGCGGTGTTTGTAGAATCGCCAATAGTAATATCTTGTTCTGCTGTTGCAGGTTCGAGTACAATGATATTACTACCCGTTACCGCGCCATTAAAATCAATTTCACCTGCCCTTAAAGTCAGCGGGTTGTTGCCTGCCGCTAAAGTGGAACCGAAGGAAATTGTAGCTGTTCCGAGATTGAATGTGGTGTTTCCAATCAGAGTAACTGGGGCGCTAAACTTGATGTCGTCATCAGTGGTAGTCAAATTACCAGAAATGGAAACAGAACCAGTACCGTCTTGGGTAAAAGCACCATCAAGGATGAAATTGTCTGCTGCTAAAGTTAAAAATTTTGTATTGGTGAGGGTGACGCTACCGTTATTAGTAGTTGTTACAGTGCTATTTAAATTGAGATTCCCAGTAGCGTTAATGTCAATATTTCCTGCTATTTTTGTTGTGGAATTAATATCGACATTCTGACCGTTGATGTTTAAACTGCCGAGGGGATTGGTGTTGCCGATCGCACCCTCAAATGTAACATTCCCAGTGCCAGCATCAGCAGTCAACAATGGGTTGAATTGGTTGTTTTCGCTTTCAACTGTCCCAGAAAAACTGATGTCGCCTGCGCCAGTGCTAATGGTAACATCATCATTGCCCAGGATAGCATTACCATTAATTGCAATATTTCGATCTGCTGTCTCGATACCTGCGGTGAGGTAGATTGTGGTAGCATTGAGGGTTATTGAGGCGTCGTCTGTGCCAGTGACTTGACCGCCGATGCCGATCGATCCTTGTGGAGATTGAATAGTTGTAGGATCGTTGAAGGTGATGGGATTAACGATATAGATGATTCCGCTTCCATCCGATTTTCCAATAGTAATCGAGGTAAATCCATTTTGTAAAGGAGCAATATTTGTGAGTGCGATTTGTAAATTTTGACTGGAAGTAAATGTAAATGGCTGTAAAGTGAGAGTGCCGTTTTTGCTGGATATCGAGTCTGTTCCACCTACTAAGTTAATTGTACTGCTAGTTAAATCAATACTCCCGCCGCTGGTAGTGCCGCTGGCGCTGATGTTGCTTGCGGTGATACCAGAAGCAGAAAGTGCGATCGGGCCTCCATCACCTGTAGTAGAACTAGAATCAAGCGTGCCTGCACTCGTATCGATACTGCCGTTATTGCTGGTGATAGTAATTCCTGCTGGTGCGGTAATATTGCTAATAGTGATGTCTTTGTTAGCTAATAAGGTAATAGTGGCACCTGTCCCCGTGCTTGTCAGTGCGCTAGTGTTTGTAATATTGATGCCGTAGTTGATTTGTCCAGTGCCATTGCCAGTGCCAGAGAGGATGATATTTCCATCTCCTGTGTTGAGGTTGGATTGATCTATGAATATCCCACTGTTCTCATCCGTGCCATTGCCGCCAGTGCCAGTCAGATCGATCGCACCTGTCCCCGTGCTTGTCACTGTGCTACTGTTTTGAATATTGATGCCGTAGTTGATTTGTCCAGTGCCATTGCCAGAGCCAGAGAGGGCGATATTTCCATCTGCTGTGTTGAGGTTGGATGTATCTAGGAATATCCCGGTGTTAGCATCCGTGCCATTGCCGCCAGTGCCAGTCAGATCGATCGCACCTGTCCCCGTGCTTGTCAGTGCGCTAGTGTTTGCAATATTGATGCCGTAGTTGCCTCTTCCAGTGCCATTGCCAGTGCCAGAGAGAGTGATATTTCCATCGGCTGAGTTGAGGTTGGATGTATCTACAACGATCCCGGTGTTAGCATCCTTGCCATTGCCACCAGTGCCAGTCAGATCGATCGCACCTGTCCCCGTGCTTTTGACTGTGCTACTGTTTTGAATAGTGATGCCGTTGCCTCCTCCAGTGCCATTGCCAATGCCAGAGAGGGTGATATTTCCATCGGCTGAGTTGAGGTTGGATGTATCTACAACGATCCCGGTGTTAGAATCAGTGCCACTGGCACCAGTACCAGTCAGATCGATCGCACCTGTCCCCGTGCTTGTCACTGTGCTACTGTTTTGAATACTGATGCCTCGGTTGTTTTGTCCAGTGCCATTGCCAGTGCCAGAGAGGATGATACTTCCATCTGCTGTGTTGAGGTTGGATGTATTTAGGTGTATCCCGATGTTAAAATCTGTGCCATTGCCACCAGTGCCAGTCAGATCGATCGCACCTGTCCCCGTGCTTTTGACTGTGCTACTGTTTTGAATACTGATGCCATAGTTGCTTTGTCCAGTACCATTGCCAGTGCCAGAGAGGGTGATATTTCCATCTGCTGTGTTGAGGTTGGATGTAGTATCTAGGAATATCCCGGTGTTAGAATCCGTGCCATTACCACCAGTGCCAGTCAGATCGATCGCACCTGTCCCCGTGCTTGTTAGTGCAGTGTTAAAAATAATGATGCCGTAGTTGCTTTGTCCACTCCCATTGCCAGTGCCAGAGAGAGTGATATTTCCATCTGCTGTGTTGAGGTTGGAGCCAGATAGGACTATCCCGTTGTTATAACCCGTGACATTGCCGCCAGTGCCAGTCAGATCGATCGCACCTGTACCCGTGCTTGTTAGTGAAATGTTACTCGCAATACTGATGCCGTAGTTGCCTTGTCCAGTGCCATTGCCAGTGCCAGAGAGAGTGATATTTCCATCTGCTGTGTTGAGGTTGGAGTTGAAAGCTAGTGATATTCCGAAGTTATTATCCGTGCCATTGCCGCCAATGCCAGTCAGATCGATCGCACCTGTACCCGTGCTTGTTAGTGAAGTGTTGTTTTCAATAATGATGCCGTAGTTGCTTTGTCCAGTACCATTGCCAGTGCCAGAGAGGGTGATATTTCCATCTGCTGTATTGAGGTTGGATGTATCTAGGAATATCCCGTCGTTAAAATTCGTGCCATTGCCGCCAGTGCCCGTGAGGGTAATTGTCCCTGTGCCAATCGTTTCTACTACACTACCGTTGCTCAAATCAATACCGTAGTTGTTATCACCAAAATTTCCTCCTTTACCTGTGAGATTAATGTTACCTCCCCCGGCATTAATGTTGCCGCCGTTGAGAGAAATGCCAACAGGGAAAGCAACACTCCCTCTGCCAATTGCTGTAACATCACCACCATTAGTAGTAATTGTAGAATCACTAATAGTAAGAGTACCTCCAACACTATTATCAGCATCAGCATTAAGAGTAACTGCTCCCCCATTTGTCGTAATATTGGCATTTACCTTAATATCGTTATTAGCTTCCGCTGTAATCCCAACTCCCGCCGCTGCAATATTAACAGGCGAACTGAAAGTAATATTATTAGTAGCTTGCAAAGTTACATTAGAATTTGCAGCATTGATAGTGCTATCATTGATCGTGTTGTTTGTACCCGGATCGGCAAATTGGTCGTTTGCACCCAATTGCGCTGGATTATTTCCCCCAGCAACAATCTCGATATTAGTCGGATCTAAAAGTAAATTTCCCCATAAACCTTGCGGTGCAGATAAATCTGCCATCCCAGCAAAATCAAGCAACTCTTTCCCCGAAACTTCTGCAAATCCACCATCACCACCCTGCTTTCCTCCCCACGCCGTAATCGTCCCATAAAACCGGGTAGCTTCATCGCCCCAAACAATTACCCGTCCGCCATCTCCAACTGTCAAACTATCAACGGAGATCGCAGAATCTTTACTGACAAATGTCCGCGAAGCATTCGGTACATCCCCTTTCCCCTGATAATCTCCACCCACGCGCACGATACCGCCGCCATTAGTGCCGGAAGCATTAATATTACCGCTAATAACGCCAACTTTATCGCCGAAAACATTAACCGAACCACCTGTTTTACCCGCTACGTTAATATTGCCGGAAGCTATTGCTGTATTACCCGATTGCGGTATGCTAATTCCCGATCCTGTTAGTTCTACGCTTCCATCTTTATTTACTTGCAATCCCGTTGCATTTCCCCCACTTCCACCCGTCAGCATTTGCGGCAAAGAAGCAACTGGCAATGTGGAATTATTGGGTAAATTGCTGCTATTTCCAATTGGTTGAATTTCTAAACTCAGCAAATATCCCGGCTGACTCAATCGCACTAAACTAGAACCGGGAACCGCTGCTATGGTAATATTACCTTCCGGTGCTGTTAATTGTCCGGTATTAATTATCGTGCCACCAAGTAAAGTTAAATCTTGCCCTAACGCAACTGCTAAATTACCGTAATTAATAATACTTCCCGGTTGATTCATCGTAAAGGCAAAAGCATTTGGCTTGCCGATCAGGTTTGCATAATTATTTGTTCCAACCGCATTAAACCAATTATTGCCAAAACCAATACCATTCGCTGTAGTCGCCGTAAAAGCTGCGGGAACGTTCAAACTGGCATTTGCACCAAACACAATGCCAGATGGATTCATTAAATATAAGTTGGAATTGCCGCCCGTAACTTGAATCAAACCATTAATATAAGATGGATTGCCACCGTTAATTCTGGCTAAAATATTTAAGATTTGCGGTGAAGAGATAAAGTTGGCAATTTGCCCGGAATTAACATTAAATTCTTTAAAGCCGTGAAATAAATTAGCGCCATCCCCAGAACGCTGCCCGCCGGTGATATCCAAGCGGTTTCCGTCTGGGGTGACGATCGTATTCGTATTCCCCGATTCTGGAACGATCGGCTGGGCGATAACTGGGTGCGTGAGCGCAAATGCACTCACCAAAGCTGGGAAAAATAAAAAGATACTTCTTTTGGTAGATGCCATAATACGATCTCTTTTTTGAAAAAAAATAATTTAGTCGATCGCTCATCTCTTGCGCTACGGGAGGTTCTACGGACAACCCGTAAGTGGATTGCCAGGACTTCCTCATAAAGATATATGAGTAAGATTTCTGAGAGCTTATGCAGTCTTAAGTAACTTTGGATTTAAATTCGACTGTGCGGTAACGGGGTAAGTGAAAGCGATATTGCTCCGCAACGCTAGTGCGATCGCACCCCCCACAGCAGAAAAAAACCAAAAAATCACAATTATCAGTATATGTGATGTTGCAAAATCATTGACGATATGCTCTGAGAACGGGCTTACGAATAAACGCTCGATCGCGCTCTAGTCAAATATACTGAAATTATCCCTTGAACAGCATTGCCTAAAGTCATAAAAATATATGACTGGGGTCATATTCGAGATCATACGAGATGCTTTATAATGTTTGGGGTTTGCGATCGAGCTTTTTTATTCCTGTAGAGACTCTCCCATTCCGTCCATAAGCAAGTTGGTTGTGGACTGAATACAAAGCCACTCACAACGCCCTCAGCCCGCCCGGAACTCAAGGATACTGTTGGCGAATTACCTCAACTGTCGTGAAATCGAGGGGGCGAGAGGGAGAGGGGGGGAGGGGGAGAGGGGGCGAGAGGGAGAGGGGGAGAGGGGGAGAGTGGGAGAGTGGGAGAGCCAAGTCCTGTCATCATTCGATCGGTGTCAGGGGTCTAACCCCCCAGTTAATTGACCAACAGTATCTTCAAACCCCCTGCGGGTGAGTAGTAAGACAAACACATTCGTGACATCTCCAGTTATAAGCTAACACGCATCTAATTCGGATATTTCTAATCCGGCAATCAAACCTTCAATTCCTCTCCCACTCCCCC
>NZ_JAIQZN010000063.1 GCF_023333585.1 Argonema antarcticum A004/B2 | reverse complement strand
TTTTATTTCTTTTCTCCTCTCCCACTCTCCCCCTCTCCCACTCCCCCACTCTCCCCCTCTACTCAAATAGCATAGTAAGTACGGAAGAGCCTTATTTAGTCATGGCATTGAAACCACGCAGTCAACGCCACAGCCAAACCATCCGCCGCATCATCAGGTTTGGGAATATAATCTAAATTTAACTCTCGCGCTACCGCCAGCTGCACATCGTGCTTATCGGCATTTCCCATCCCAGTAAGCGCCTGTTTTATTTGCGCCGGTGTAAACTCGACTAACGGCATCTTATGCTGGGCCAATACCAACATCAGCACGCCCCGCGCCTGGGCCACAGCAATAGTATTCCCCATGCGATAAAAAAACAGTTTCTCGATCGCAACTAGATCTGGTTTCCACTGCTGCATTAGCGTATGCAAATCTTCATAAATTATGCAGAGGCGTTCCCCAATTTCCAGATCTGATGAAGTTTTAATAACGCCAAAATCGAGTAGCGTCACAGGACTCTGCTCAATTTCGGGGCAGAGAATTGCCCCAAAGCCAACAACTGCCAGTCCTGGGTCTAATCCCAAAATTCGCTGCCCCATAGGAATCAATTTTAGATTTTATTTCAATTTTGTTATCTGAAATCTACTTTATCCGCTAGCCCCTATTTTCTTTTGAATGAGTGACTTTTGAATGAGTGACTTTTCTAGCCCCTAGCCCCTAATTTTATTTTGCTCAAACACCCAGATTTCGCGGTATGCAGGCTGAATCTTATGGGATACAAGCCTACGGTTGATCTATAGGCAGCTACTCTGGTAACAAATACCTAGTAGAATATGCTGGACAAGTGGAGGTACTCGATCAATAGAGTAAACTCTCTATTATATACTTGTCTGCCCAAACCTTTGAATACTGTGCCCTAAATCAGTTATGTCAATCAGTATATTCAAACAAGCCCTTCTAGTTCTGTCGCATGAGTCACGCAGTCGCACTCCCCAGCGGGTCAACACATGGTTCAAGTGGTTGGCTCCTGGCTTGTCGGTAAAACGGTGGTTGCTTTTAAGTGCTGGTGGCGTCTTGATCACCAGTCTCGGATTGGCGATATGGACAAAGCTGACTCCCATTAATCGCCTGATTCAGTTCCTCATCGACATCTTGGAGAAAATTACGATTATTGTTCCCAGCTATATTAGCGGCCCGATCGTGGTAATCGGCGGCGTGTTGTTGATTTTGTGGGGTCACACCCGCAGTCTGGGTGCGATTACCGAAGTTTTGAACCCAGCAGGGGATGAAGAACTGATTGATATGCTGCTGGCTCATCGCCGCTTAAATCGTGGCCCAAAAATTGTGGCGATCGGGGGAGGTACTGGTCTTTCTACATTGCTGAGAGGTTTGAAGACCTACAGCGCCAACATTACAGCGATTGTGACGGTGGCGGATGATGGGGGATCTTCTGGGCGTCTGCGGCGGGAAAATGGGGTGCTGCCGCCAGGTGATATTCGCAATTGTTTGGCGGCGCTGGCAGATGAGGAAAAGTTATTGACGGAATTGTTTCAATATCGCTTTCACGCTGGGGATGGTTTGACAGGTCACAGTTTTGGCAATCTGTTTCTGACGGCGATGAGCGATATTACTGGGGATTTGGAAAGAGCGATCGCTGCTAGTTCTAAAGTCTTGGCAATCAGAGGACGGGTGCTACCCGCAACGCTTAGCGATGTCCGTCTTTGGGCAGAATTATCTGATGGACGCCGGATTGAGGGAGAGTCTAATATTACCAAAGCTAACGGAAATATTGTCAAAATTGGCTGTATTCCAGAAAATTCACCAGCTTTGCCGAAAGCTTTGCAGGCGATCGAGGAAGCAGATTACATTATCGTTGGCCCCGGTAGCCTTTACACTAGCGTGATTCCCAATCTGTTGGTACCGGAGATTCGGGAGGCTATAGCCAAACGAGAAGTTCCCCGTATCTACGTTTGCAACATCATGACTCAGCCTGGAGAAACTCAGGGCTATACTGTTTCAGACCATATCCGTGCGATCGATAATGCTTGCGGTGGTAAGCAGTTGTTTAACGCTGTGTTGATGCAGCGGAAAACACCATCGGCTAATGCGCTGACTCGCTATGCTTTGGAAAATTCCCACCCGGTTTTTCTCGATCGCGAGGCAGTCGTACTGTTGGGACGTAGAATTGTTTTGGCAAATGTGATGGATGAGGATAAAAATACTGCTCTGTTGCGCCATAATTCCCAGCGACTAGCACGAGTCTTACTGCGTTGGTACAGTCGCGCTCAATCTTAATGGATTTTCTTTTTTTGATTTTGGATTGGAAATGACGGTAGAGTCGAGGACAATTTCTCTTGCAGATGCTGAGGCGACGCGATCGCTCGGTCGTGCTTTGGGCCAGTCTCTGACCGCTGGTAGCGTAATTTTACTCGCAGGGGATTTAGGCGCAGGCAAAACTACTCTAGTTCAAGGTATTGGTGAAGGACTGGCGATCGCAGATCCGATTGTTAGCCCCACTTTTACTTTGATTAACGAGTATACCGAAGGGCGATTACCCCTATATCACTTGGATTTGTACCGTTTGTCCCCTGAAGAAGTGGATTCTTTGCATCTAGAAACTTACTGGGAAGGCGTCGAAGTGCCTTTGGGAATTGTCGCGATCGAATGGCCCGATCGATTGCAGTATCAGCCACCCAGCCACATACATATCTATCTTGCCTATCAAGAAGATAATAGCCGTCAGGCTAAAATAGCCTCAATGGTAGAATTTAACTTAGAATTTCTAGGCTAACAGTTATAGAACCCATTAGTCAAGTCAGAAAAGTAGGAAGTTAGAAAATCGTATTTGCGATTCTTCAGTTTATGGCCCCAGATAGATATCAGCTTGGCGGCAGTTTAACCATTAATGCACCTAGTTACGTACAGCGGCAAGCCGACTCCCAACTGTATCAAGCCCTCAAGCAAGGAGAGTTCTGCTATGTCCTCAACTCCCGACAAATGGGTAAATCCTCACTGCTGGTACGAACCAAACATCGCCTTGAGCAAGATGGCTTTCGCTGCGCTGCTGTGGATTTGAGTGTGGTGGGCAGCGAAGAAATTACTCCACTGCAATGGTACAAGGGATTCGTAGCTGACTTGTGGCTACAGTTGGGGCTACTGGAAACCTTAAACCTGAAAACTTGGTGGCAAGAACGCAACGATCTCGGTTTACTGCAACGGCTGCGGTGGTTTATTGAGGAATTGCTATTGGTACAGTTTCCCCAACAACAGTTGTTTATTTTTGTCGATGAAATTGACAGTTTGCTGGGGCTGAACTTTTCGATTGATGACTTTTTTGCCTTAATTCGCTTCTGCTACAACCAACGAGCAATCAACCCTGAATATGAACGCATTACCTTTGCCATTTTTGGGGTAGCAACTCCCTCGGATCTAATTCGAGACAGAACGAAGACACCGTTTAATATTGGGAAAGCGATCGAACTAAAAGGGTTTGAGTGGGATGAAGTAACTCCCTTAATTCAAGGGTTGGAAAAGACGGTGGATGCGCCAGCATCGGTTGTGAGAGCAATTTTAGACTGGACGGAGGGACAACCATTTCTGACTCAGAAGTTGTGTCGTTTAGTCGTGCAATTGAGCCAGCGGACAAGGGAAGGCGATGGATTCAATGGCATTCCACCCGGTACGGAATCGTTCTGGATTGAGAACTTAGTCAAAACTCGCATCATTGAACGTTGGCAATCACAGGATGAACCAGAACACCTGAAAACCATTCGCGATCGCATTGAACGTAACGGTCAGCGGGCTGGTAGAATACTAGGCATTTATCAACAAGTTTTGCAAGGAATTGAAATAAAAAGTGATGATAGTCGAGAACAGATTGAATTGTTACTCAGTGGCTTAGTTATTAGACACGAGGGAATACTAAAGGTAAAAAATCGCATCTATCAACAAGTATTTAATCTTCAATGGGTTGAAAAAAGATTAGCAGACTTGCGTCCTTACTCTCAGGCGTTTGATGCTTGGGTAGCTTCAGGGCAAAAAGATGAATCGCGATTGTTGCGCGGACAAGCCTTAAAAGACGCTTCATACTGGGCGCAGGGCAAAAGTTTAAGCGATTTGGACTATCATTTCTTAGCAGCTAGCCAAGAAGTAGACAGACAAGAATTGCAATTATTTTTAGAAGCGGAACGTCTTAAAGAAGTAGAAGCTAGGCTGGCACTCAAGAAAAAAAGCGCCAAACGCCAAACTTATTTAATTGCTGGACTTTCCTTCGCTTTAGTAAACGCGATCGCAGCGGGAATTTTCGCTTTCTCCCAGTATCAGAAAGCGCTTACTAGCCAACGCAATGAAGAAATTGAAAAAATTCAAGGCAGGGCTAGATATTCGGAAGCTCTCTTTGCCTTAGATAAAAGGTTAGATGCTTTAATTGAAGCGCTCAAGGCCAGAAGAGAACTCAAACACTTGGCACGAAGCGACCCGCAGACAGAAACAATGGTGGAGTTAGCTTTGCGACGATCAATTTATGGAGCTGTTGAATCTAACCGCTTTTCGGGTTATGCCTCCGTCAATAACGCCTTAGATGTCAGTTCTGATGGCGAAATTATTGCTGTGGCAACAATGGGAGATGGTGTCCAAATTTGGCAGCGCGATGGCAGGTTGCTGGGTACTCTCAAAGGACATCAAGGCCCAGTTATAGGAGTGTCCATCGGCCCCAACGGTCAGCTAATTGCTTCATCAAGCGGAGACACAACCGTCAAACTCTGGCAACGTGACGGCACTCTCGTAAAAACGTTGACAGGGTTTAAAGCTGCAGCTGGCAAAGTCAAGTTTAGTTCCGACGGAAAACTGATTGTTGCCTCCAGTGGGGACGGTACGATCAAACTCTGGCGCGGCGATGGCAGATTGCTAAAGACCTTGAAGCATGGCGTGATCCTGACACCAGTAGTTTTTAGCCCCGATGGAGAGCTGATAGCCTCGGCTGCTGACAACGGCACTTTAAAACTCTGGCAGCCCGATGGCACGTTATTGAAAACACTTTCAGATATGCCATCTCCTGTTTTCTCAATTGCCTTTAGTCCTGACAGCAAAACCCTGGCAACCGGCAATGGAGACGGTCAACTGCAACTGTGGGGGCGTGACGGCAGTTTGTTAAGGACTTTCACCGCACACGATGCGGCAATTAACGCCCTAACATTCAGCCCCAATGGGCAGATTGTTGTCTCTGGCTCTGACGACAAGATGCTAAAGTTTTGGAGCAAGGACGGTACTTTTTTGAATGCTATTAAAGGCCATGACAGTGGCATTCAAGATCTTGCATTTAGTCCCAGCGACGACACCCTATTCTCTGCATCTTGGGATGGCACTGTAAAACTATGGAAATTACGCAATCGGTTGCTGACAATTCTGCGGGGACATACGGCTGGAATTTGGGGAATCGCTTTTAGTCCCGACGGACAGTTCGTGGCTTCATCGAGTCCGAAGGAGACTCTCCTCTGGCGCAAGGACGGAATGATCAATAAGCGCTTAAAAGGGCCAAGCCCACGGTTTGGCTCAGTTGCTATCAGTCCAGATAGCCAAACGATCGCTACTGTTGGTGCAGACCAATCAGTCAAGCTTTGGAGGAAAGACGGTACATTGCTTCATAGTCTCAAAGGTCATCAGGGTAGTGTTAAGCGAGTCGCTTTTAGCCCTGACGGTAATATGGTTGCATCTTCGAGTAGCGATCGCACAGTCAAACTTTGGCGCATCGACGGCATCGAAATCGCTACTTTGAGAGGACACACAGCAGGGACTTGGGGGGTTGCTTTTAGTCCCGATGGTTCGACACTTGCATCCAGCAGTGGCGACAAGACAGTCAAGCTTTGGCCTTTAGCTGCGGTTTTGAACAACAAGCGCGAACTAAATTCTCAATCAGAGGTCAAAAGTGAAGATAGCTTATTCAAGACTCTTCAAGGTCATACTAATACAGTCATTGGTGTAGCTTTCAGCCCTAATGGTGAATTGATTGCTTCGGTGGGTGAAGACAGAACGGCTAAACTTTGGAGTCGTGACGGCAAGTTACTGCATACTCTTAAGGGACATGATTCTGGGATTTGGAGTGTAGCGTTTAGCCGTGATAGCCAGACGATCGCTACAGGCAGTAATGATGGCATAATTAAACTCTGGAAGAGTAATGGCACATTGCTAACAAATCTGATTGGACATAGCGCTGGGGTGAAGGGATTAGCTTTTGCTCCTGATGGCAAAACTTTGGCTTCGGCTTCTGAGGACAAAACGGTTATTTTGTGGAATTTAGAGCAGTCTGTAGAGCTAGATAAGGTAGTTGCAGTGGGTTGCGATTGGGTGCGAGATTATCTGCTCACTAATGCGGAGGTGAAGGAGGAGGATAGACATTTGTGCGATCGCTCTGCTCGCGATTAAGCTGTGGAAATAATAATTCTATAGAAGGGATTTTGTTTCTACAAAGCAACCAATGGGATTAAGCGGCATCTAGCCGTTGACACGCTTGGGTTTCCCTTCTTCACTCACTGCACAAAAGCCAATGTTTCAGATGATGCGGGATTGATTGAGATGCTGACGCTCAACATCGATTATTTCAAATTATAGCAACCGCCTTGGCGGTTAAGCCATAAATCTGGGGTAGGGGCGAGGGGCGAACGCGAGTGCGTGCCGAGTTCATTAGCATTCGGGTAGTAAATCTTCTGTTTTAACCAATAAATTATATGCCCGAATGCTTCGCCCCTACTGCCCTAATCGCCTTGGCGGTTGCTATATAGTAGGAGTGTTACGAAAGTTCGTTTTTCTTACATTTGGGATTTACGTTGTACCTAACCGTCAAATATTAGTGCTTTCGTTTTCCATAAACAAACTCAGTGCCGACAATAGTTAAAATAATTGTAGGTTGGGTTGAGGTAACGAAACTCAACCTACGCCTGAACCCTTTGCGATCGCACATACTCAATCATCACCAAGCGCAAATAATCCAGCATCCTAATATAAGCTTTAATTTGCTCGTATTCTCCATCGGGTGCAAAGTATAATTGAGAGACGGCAGAGAAATCCAAAAATTGCATATTTTGCAATTTTTCCATTGCCTCTTGTTCATTTTCAATCCAACCTCGTGCTTGAATTTGACTGGCATAACCTCGGATATCCACGGTTACCAGTTCGATTTGTTCTAAAAATGTAAATTCTTCATCAGAAGCTGGAAACTCAGAAGCAATTTTTTTTCGCTCTGCTTTGGTATTTTTATAATCAACAGTTAACTGTTTTAACAAATGCTCAATGTAGTTTCTGGCGATTTCAGCGGTTTGAGTATTAAGAGCGACTTCAGTCATAAACTAACCATCAAATGTCAATGCTTTACCTCGCACATCGGTGTACAACTTACCTTTTTCATAAACAACTTGACCGCCGACAATAGTAAATTGAGGCCATCCAGTCAAACTCCATCCCTCAAAAGGACTCCAACCGCATTTTGTTAGCACTTCCTCGCGCAAAACAGGCCGATAATTGTTTAAATCTACCAATACTAAATCGGCGTCGTAACCAGGTGCGATCGCACCTTTTTTAGGAATATTATACGCCTTCGCCACAGCGGTAGACATCCAATTAGAAACCTGTGTCACAGTACAGCGTCCCTGCATCGCCTGAGTCAGCATTAACGGTAAAGATGTTTCCACTCCCGGCATTCCAGATGGAGTATTCGGATAAACTTGAGCTTTTTCTGATAAAGTGTGCGGCGCGTGGTCTGTGGCGATAAAATCGATAACGCCATCCAGTAGCGCTTGCCAGAGAACTTCGTTATCGTGGTGCGATCGCAACGGCGGATTCATCTGCGCCAGTGTGCCTATTTTTGCATAAGCATCCGTATTTAACAGCAAATGCTGGGGCGTCACCTCAGCAGTTACCCAGCTAGGTTTATCCTGACGTAGCAAATCTGCTTCTTCCCCGGTTGATAGATGTAAAATATGTAAGCGTCGCCGATATTTCTTGGACAAATGTAGCGCCAACTGGGTAGCATTTAAGGCAGCTTGATTGTCCTGAATTTGGGAGTGAACGGCGGGATCGGTAATTCCAGCAAATTCTTGCCGTCGTCGGTTAATTCGGTCTTGATCTTCTGCATGAACCGCGATTAGTCGAGATCCCTTAGCAAATATAGCTTCCAGCGCCGCTTCTCCATCTACTAACAACGCGCCGTGCATCGACCCCATAAAAATTTTAATTCCTGGAGTGGGGTTAGCCGAGAGCAAGTCTGGCAAGTTTTCTGCCGTTGCGCCAATAAAAAAGCCATAATTAACTAGGCACTTCTGGGCTGCCCGTTGCAACTTATCATCGAGATTAGTCTGCGTTGTCGTGAGAGGACGAGTATTGGGCATCTCCAAGAACGAAGTTACCCCGCCTTTGGCACAAGCGCAACTGGCCGTAAACAAGTCTTCTTTGTGTTCCAGTCCCGGTTCCCGAAAGTGTACCTGGGGGTCAATTACTCCCGGTAACAATGTCAAACCCTGGGCGTCGATTTCCCGATCTCCCGTATTTGTGGCAGAATCTGATATTATGGGTGCGACTTCTACAATTTCGCCCCCACAGGTTTTTACATCTCCAACCAGAAATTCACCACTGGGTAAGAGAATAGTTGCACGGCGGATAAACAAGTATTGACTAGAAGACATGGTTATTAAAGGAGGGAATATTTTTAGTGTAATTATTAGATTCAGATCGCCTATCTTGACTAATTTGCTAATGTATATTATATCCAGTGATTGAAAGCTTATGACTCGCGTGCAAGATCAAAATTCAGATAAAAATCCTCAATCTACACCCGAAAGTCCCTGGTTGGAAGGGCTGAAAACCATCGGTCTAAGCGTAGTTTTGGCCTTGGGAATTCGCACTTTCGTAGCGGAAGCTCGTTATATTCCGTCTGGGTCGATGCTGCCAACGCTAGAGATTAACGATCGCTTGATCATTGATAAGTTGAGTTACCACTTCCAATCTCCGCACCGGGGCGACATTGTGGTATTTTCCCCAACAGACACGCTCAAAGAGCAAAATTTCAAAGACGCTTTCATCAAGCGGGTGATCGGTTTACCAGGCGACAAGGTTCAGGTCAAAGGAGGAAGGGTTTATATCAATGATAAACCTATACAGGAAAAGTATATTGAAGATAAGCCAGATTACCAATACGGCCCAAAAACGGTACCGGCTAACCAGTACTTAGTTCTAGGTGATAACCGTAACAATAGCTACGATAGCCACTACTGGGGTTTTGTACCGCGC
Organism: Argonema antarcticum A004/B2; assembly: GCF_023333585.1. GTDB lineage: Bacteria > Cyanobacteriota > Cyanobacteriia > Cyanobacteriales > Aerosakkonemataceae > Argonema > Argonema antarcticum. Next base: position 34,165 of record NZ_JAIQZN010000063.1, on the reverse strand, counting down.
GATCGCATCATCGGTCGGGCAATAGTTCGCTTCTGGCCCCTAAATCGCATGGGAGAACTCGATCCAGATCCACTCTATCCTTCTTCTTCTTCAAAATAAAGGAGCAGAGGAGCTAAAAAAGTCAAAAGTCAAAAGTCAAAAGTCAAAACAAAACAGGGGCTAGGGGCTAGGGAAAGAGAGAGAAGAATCCTTCTTTTGACTTTTGACTTTTGACTTCCCACTTCCCGCTATTGGACTACGCGACCAGTCACCTGCTGTCCCAGCCAAGGTGTGTTGCTGGAACGAGATTTAAGAGTTTGCTTCTCGACTGTCCAGGTCAACTGAGGGTCAAAAAGGATGAGTTCGGCTGGCTGACCGGGAGCGATCGCAGCTGGGGTTTGTTTCAGACATAAAGCTGGCTGAGTACTCAAAACTCGCCACAGTTCCAAGGCAGACCATTCCCCAGTTGCCACCAAAGTCTGCCAAAGCAGGGGCAAAGCCAGTTCCAAGCCGATCGCACCTGGAGGCGCTTCCGCAAAGGCAACGGTTTTTTCTTCATAGCTGTAGGGCCGATGGTCAATGGCGATCGCATCCAGTATGCCCTGCTGTACCGCCCGCCTCAACGCCGTGCGATCGGCTGGGCTACCCAAAGGCGGGTCTAAATGCAGACTGGGATTATAACTGCTAACCGCTTCCGTGTCAAGCAATAAGTGCATCCAAGTAGTGCTAGCCGTAACGGGTAAGCCGCGCACCTTCGCTTCCCAAATCAGCTGCACGCTGCGCCCAGTGGAAACGCGCATGATATGGACAGGCGTGCCAATGGCTTCCACCACTTCCAACAAAGCTGCGAGGGCGGACGTTTCAGAGATCGCAGGGATTCCCGGCAACCCCAACCGGATCGAATCGAAACCTTCGCGCATCACCCCATTTCCCGCCAGTTCGAGGTATTGAGGCCAAATAGCGATCGGTTTTTGCAAAGGTTTGAGATATTCCAACAAACGCCTCAGCAGAGCCAGATTTTGCAACGGCTGACCATCGGAAAAGCCCACAACTTCCGAATTAGCCAGCTCTGCCAATTCCGTCATTTGCTGCCCTTGGACGCCCAGAGTCATAGCACCCCAGAAATAGAGCGGGAGAGCGGGAGAGCGGGAGAGCGGGGGAGAAATTGATAACTTGTCGGTTATATCTGCTGCTAACTTCTGCAACCGAGCCAAACCCGCTGGGTTATCCAATGGCGGTTTCGTATCGGGTAAGATGGCGACGCGGGTAAAGCCGCCAGCTTGAGCCGCTTGCATCAAAGATTCCAGAGTTTCCCGTTCTTCAAAACCCGGTTCACCTGAGTGGCTGTATAAATCCACCAGTCCTGGGCCTAAAATGATGCCCCGGCAATCCCGCACCAATGTATCGGATGACAAATCAGAAATTGTTTCTTCGACAGCTGCGATCGCACCGTCTGCAATCAGAACATCGGCAATCCGATCATTTCCAGAAACCGGATCTATTACTCGTACTTGTTGCAGCAATTCGCTATTGGTCATCGGTCAAGCATAGCGGGAGGGATAAGGGAGAGGGGTAAGAAGAACTCACAAATGACAAATGACAATTGACTAATGACTAATGACTAATGACTAATTTACAACGCTCCAGCTGCTGTCCGATCGAGAACACCCCCACCCAAGTGAGTAGTGATATTCATACTTTGCAGCACAGGATAACCATCCGAACCTTGAGGATAGTCAATCACGCTAACTGCACCATTGCCTTGTTTGAAATTCCAGAAATGTTCTGGCCCCAAACCGAACACATGGCAGAGAATGGCTTTATTGATAGCGTCGTGAGCTACTACCAAAACAGTTTTGGGCTGTTTGCTGTATTTTGCTACGATCGATTCCCAAGCTGCGATCGCTCTTTCCCAAACCTGCGCCAAATTTTCCCCTTCCGGCATTTGCACCGTTTCTGGCGCTTCCTGCCATTCTTTTAGCAGACCGGGATACGCTTGCTCAATCTCTCCTTCAAATTTTCCTTCCCAAAGTCCATGACTGATTTCACTCAAATCTGTGAGCAATTCTAGTTCCACATTGGGATGATATTTCAGAATAATCTCAGCAGTTTCCTTCGGACGCAGCATCGGACTGCTAACGGCAGAGTCGATCGGCACATCCTTGAGAAACTCACCAGCTGCTGCTGATTGTTTTCTACCATTATCGTTGAGTGGAACATCTATTTGTCCCTGAAACTTTTTCTGGCGATTCCACTCAGTTTCCCCGTGACGCACCAGTAATAGACGCGGGCCTTGATGACCGGGACGAGGTTTCGGCAAAGGATCTCCCAAATGGTCAATCAAATTCATTGACTCCATCTGAACCGATCCACCCCCCCTTGCGTCCCCCCCGTCTACAGGGGGGAAAGAGGAAGATTCAGGGAAATTCAGCACATTGATACCGCAATTAGACTGCTGTATCGAGTGGTAGCGGGACGGTGGAATCCCAAGTGCAGTACTAATCAAAGCGCGATTAATACCGTTATGCGCCACCACGAGAATAGTTTTACCAGCATGGCGAGGCAAAACTTCCTGCCAAAACTGCTTAGCTTGCTCGTAAAGAGATAAGACTGGGAAATGTTCCCTTGTTCCCTCTGCTGCTGGTATCGGCATTCGCAGTTCGTGGGGACGTTCTTTCCAGAGGCGATATTGTTCGGCAAATTGCGCTTTTACCTCATCTTTTTGCAGACGCTCCCACAATGGCAGATCGATTTCCATCAGTTTATCTGCTACCTGCAATTTCGGGGGATTCGACAAACAGGACTGAACGATCTCTGCTGTCTCTTTGGCCCGTTGCAGGGGACTGCTGTAAATAGCATCGAATGCGATGCCAGTGAGGGCAGGGGCAACCTGACGTGCTGTGGCGCGACCTGCCTCAGTTAAGACAGACTCGTCAAGACGACCTTGGATGCGCTGCTGTTGATTAAAAGTGCTTTGCCCGTGACGGACAAGGATTACGCGAGTTGACAGGGGTTTATCCTCCACAAAGGTAGGGGACTGGGATGGTTAATCAGGATCAGAAAGATTTTAACCTTTCTGGGATGCGCTGGGGCTACCCTTGCCCCTGCCCCCAACCCCCTCCCCGTCTACGGGGAGGGGGCTTTTAGATTTAATCAAATTACTTATAATCCAGCAACTATCAGATAAAATTACATCCCAGTTCAAATCAGATAATAAAAATGTTAAAAAGTTTATCCTAGAAAGATTACCTGAATTAGGCTCTTAAAGATCCTATACACCGCTCCAAGTACAGATACTTTTTATTTTGGTCAACTTTGAAATGAAAGAGGGTGTGTGGTATAATATACTCGGTTGCTACAGAATTAACATCATGTACAACACACCAGAAGAATTTATAGTTGCCGCAGACAAAGAATTAGATCGCTATGACTGGAACGCCGCATGGAAGATAGCAACAGAAGGTCTTAAACATTATCCAGAACACGCAGAACTTCAGAAATATGCTTATATTTTAGCTCCTCCCAAGATAACATCTGTAGACCGAGGGGGTCATCCAGAAGTACAGGCAGATCACGAATGGATGAAAAAAAATCGCTTGGAGTATCGAGGACGCTGGGTGGCAATTAAAAACGGTCAGCTTTTAGCATCTGGCAAAAGTCACGATGAGGTAATCGCGCAGGTTGGGCCTGTTAAGAATACTGGTATATTGGTGACGGCGATCTACTAATGGTACTACTCTTTTCCAACGGTGATTATTTTGCAACGGGTGCTATCCCTTATGCTTATCGTCCCGCGACTGAAGGTGAGACGACAAATCGAATCATAATCCGGGCGGAGATTCAGGCGTTCCAACTAGAGCTGTAGTTGATACTGGGGCACCTTATGTTATCTTAGCGCCGAAAGTTGCTTCAGATGCAGGAGTCGATCGCGCTTCGGCACTGGAAACGAGAACAATGTTGATTCGAGGAATGCGACTGGAAGGGTTTGTTGTTCGTTTGAATATAAAATTAGTCGCAAGAGAAGGGCAAGATTTGGATGTTGACTCTACTGTTTTTGTGCCGGAAGTAGAGGAGTATTGGGGTGATTTTCCTTCTTTTATTGGGTTGACTGGATTTTTGGAAAGGATTCGGTTTGCGATCGATCCTAGTACCGACACTTTTTATTTTGGGCAACTGTGAGAGAACGATCGCTATCTGTTACAATTAGAAAAGCTTGTACTGCTACCAAATCTATATCATGTACAACACACCAGAAGAATTTATCAGGGCTGCTGACAAAGAATTAGATCGCTATGACTGGAACGCCGCGTGGAAGATAGCAACAGAAGGTCTTAAGCATTATCCAGAACACAAAGAACTCCAAAAATATGCTTATATTTTAGCTCCTGCTAAAGTGACAGTCGTGCAGCGAGATCCCAATAGAGACGTGCAGGGAAATCGTAATTGGACTAAGCAGAATCGGGCTGAATATCGAGGGAGATGGGTGGCATTAAAAAACGGTCAGCTATTGGCATCGGGAAATAGCCGCGATGAAGTAATCGCGCAGGTGGGCGCTGTCAAGAATACGGGTATACTTGTGACTTCGGTTTACTGATGACATTACTTTTTTTTGCCAACGAGGAAACTTTTGCTTGCGGGGCGACAGGATACGAATACCGTCCAGTAACCCAAACAGAAAACACAAATAGAATTATCCTTGAAGTAGAGATTCAAGGTATCCCAACTATAGCTGTGGTAGATACTGGCGCACCTTATGTAATCTGTGCGCCAAAAGTTGCTTTAGAAGCAGGAGTCGCTCGAGCTTCAGCATTGGAAACGAGAACTATGTTAATTCGAGGGATGCGACTGGACGGGTTTATTGTGCGTTTGAATATAAGATTAGTAGCAAGAGAAGGGGAAAATTTGGATGTAGACTCAACTGTTTTTGTGCCAGAAGTAGAAGAGTATTGGGGAGATTTTCCTAGTTTTATCGGATTGACTGGATTTTTAGAGAGAATGAGGTTTGCGATCGATCCAAGTACTGACACTTTCTACTTCGGTCAACTTTGAGAATCCCAGAAAACCCGGTTTCTTTTGCTGGTGGGAGAGAAGGTGCGATCGCGCTTTGGAGTTTGGGGGGGGAAAGGGGCGATCGCACCCTGACTGTCTAATTATTATCGCAATTGTTGTCTTAGTTCTCGCAATCTCTCAAAAGTTTCTCGTCTGCGTTGGTCATTTGCTGGTTCAATTACACTATATTGAAAACTGTCATCCCAAGCAGCCCCGAAAACAAAACCGACACGAGCAATTACTAAATTTGAATAAAATCCCGCTGGTGATACTGTTGTCGATCTCCAGGTGTCTTCGTGTAAAGTATATACTCTTGACCCTACAATCGTACCATAAAAAACACCTCCAAAGTCTCCCTGAAATAAATACACTGGTATTCCTCTTGTGTCTTGTACTCCCGATCTATACTGCTGAACAATCCCAGCAAGATTTCTGAGGGCATTATTAGAAAGTCTTGCTTCTACTTGTCTGCAATTTGTTGGGTTGTTGGGTCGCAGACGTAGCACTGACCGTTACTGTCGCAGCGTCCAATCAATGTTGGTCTACTCAAAACTTTCTCTGTAGAAATAGTTCCTACTGTTATTGATGTAAATAACAGTAACCCGGCTTTTAATAAATGTCCGCTCTTCATATTTAAACTCCTTTCGACTCAAAACACTGGTTTATAAACGATCTTCTCAGTATCTAGTATAAAAAAAAGCCCCAGTATTTCCACTCCGGGCAAGCAAATCTCGCAAATAGATAAAAAACTTAACACTCGCTCAAAAGCCCGCGTTTTTAAAGGGGGTTGAGGGTACCACTAGGTAAGTCCCCTAACCGCCAAGATCGATCGCTCCCCCCAGAAATGCGCTTCAATAGGTAGGGGTAGTGGGGAGATTGAAATGACACTGAAGCGGTTGATTTTAGGTTTGCTGACAATTGCGGTACTCTTCGTCTTTAGCCTTTCTTTAATAGGAAGTTGGAGTCAGCCGCAAATCCAAAGTCGTCTGGAACTGTACCAAACGAATTTTCTGCTGCACGCAGCCGAGTGGCAGGGCGAGATTGGCGACGTTTCCAGTGGAAAATCGGCCCGTGAAGCCCTAATCGGCACTGAACCTATCAAAAATGCCGAAAAGCAGTATCAAGTGCTGCGTAAAGAAGCCCAAACCAATCTGGAAAAAACCAGAGCTAAACTAAAAGAATTCCCGGAGCCAGATACTACGCCTTCACCAGCTGGAGAACCACCGCTGAAAGTCACTGCAAATCCTGACAGATCTGACTACCCCAGCGATCGACCTTTGCAGGCGTCTATCAACCAGCTGGAACAGTTAATTAATGAGCTTGACGTAAGACTGGGGATTTTACAGGCTCGACAAGGACAAACTGAGGCGGCGCTTACGACTTGGAAGGCGCAGATCGATCGCGCTACAACTGCAACTGGTAAAGAAGCCGTAGCAAAAACCGCTGCCATTTTGATTGGTTTGTGGAGCAATCCACCCCGCATCCTACCAGATGCCCAGGAATTAATTCAAAAAAATTTAGACGGATGGTTCCGCTACCAAGCATTAAGCCAACTTTATACATTCCAGCAACGCCAAGAGGCGCTAGCTAAACTGCAAGCAGCAGAACAGCAGATTGCTCAACAATCTGTTGTTAAATTAGCAATTGTGGGTGCCTTACCGACGTTAGGGTTGTTGATAGGCGTCGGACTGGTGATTTTTTTAGTGGTGCAGCGGTTGCTGAAGGGAAAGCAATCTCTGTTATCTCAGAATAGCGATGTTTCTTGGTCAACTCCGTGGGATGCCGAGACGGTTTGGCAGGTGTTCGTCGTCGGTTTTTTTGGAATCCAGCTGCTAGTCTCGATTTTGTTACTTCCTGTGGCGTTTCGGTTGCTAAATCTCCAACCCTCTACTTTTGATTTAAGGGCTAGGGTTTTATCTGTTTTAGTTAGTTACGTGCTAGTGGCGCTGGGTGGAGTGTTAGTGGTGTATTTGTCTGTGAAATCATTTTTACCTTTACCAGAGGGATGGTTTCGCTTCGATCTGTTCGGTAACTGGTTATTGTGGGGGCTCGGCGGTTATTTTGTCGCGTTACCGCTGGTGATTGCGGTGTCGCTGATTAACCAGCTTCTTTGGAAGGGACAGGGAGGGAGTAACCCGTTGTTGTCGCTGGCGCTAGAGGGGAAAGATGGAGTAGCGATCGCAATTTTCTTTGTCACCGCAGCTATTGCTGCGCCTTTGTTTGAGGAATTCTTGTTCCGAGGATTTCTCTTGCCATCCTTAACTCGTTATATGCCAGTTTGGGGTGCAATTCTGGCGAGTAGCTTGCTATTTGCCGTTGCACACCTCAGTCTTTCCGAAGTGCTGCCGCTGACAACTTTGGGAATAATATTGGCAGTAGTGTATACGCGATCGCGCAATCTTCTCGCTCCTATGTTGCTCCACAGCCTTTGGAATAGCGGCACTCTGTTAAGTTTGTTTATCTTGGGTAGCGGCTCTAATTAGGCTCTGATTGACTTTATTATGTCGATCGTTGACTCGCTACCGGATAAGGAAGGAAGGCGTCTAGTCTAATGCCAAATTTAGACTAAATAGGTGGACGTAAATAAACTGAATATCCAGAAACCCGGTTTCTCAAAGAAACCGGGTTTCTAAGGTGACTAATTATTTTATCCAAAATTGATTTAATCTTTCACAGCAATTGCTCAAGGAGATTGGAGTCAAGCAATAGACCAAAACTTATTCGGGCCTGTTCTGTTTGCTAGCTTTTTGGTGGCAAGTCTTCACTTGGCAATTGAGTTGGTGACAAAACGACATTTAAAAGCGTTTTACATTCAATTGATTGATAATCAAAAGTTACAAATACTGAGTTTTATTTGTGATTTTAATCTATCATGCTTCACGCTTGTATAAATTATCAATGAGTGGGGAATTGTCGGTGGCATTTTTGAGTTCACCGTTAGGAAATTTACTATTTTAAATATTTATAGTTTTATGGTTATGTCAACTGCCAAGTACAAAAAGCTGATGTTTTTAATGCTGCTAGCTGTGTTAGGCAGCGGTGCTTTCAGTGTTTTCTCCAACATAGAGATGAACGTATTCCTGAAGGGGTAAGGGTTGCTGCTAGTTCTGCAAACTGGTTTTGCGCTGATCTACCTCAGCTGTATTCACGATCGCGATCGCCAATCTTAAGTCGAGGACAGTTTTTTAAGAAAAGTTAACGTTTTTACGGCGATTTCGCCTGACTTGACCTACGCTCTAAGGAGGTGCTTAGAGCTTAGGAATGGAAGTGTTGCAGTCAGTTGATGGATCTTCTAAGCCGCTGTCTCCGCAGACAGCGATATCTGGGCGGTTCGGCGCTAACGCTGACCCAGCCGACCCGGTAGAGACAATTACTCTGGACGTGGGAGGGATGAAATGTGCCGGATGCGTGAAGGCTGTAGAGAATCAGCTGACACATTATCCCGGCGTTGTTTCAGCCTGTGTCAATCTAGTCACGGAGGTTGCAGTCTGCGAGGTAAAAGCCGGTGCGGTTGACCCGGCTGGTTTAGCCGAGAAATTGACAGAAGCTGGCTTTCCCACTCAACCTCGGTATTCTGAAACAAGAGATTCGATTTCGCCAACAGAACGGCATCGCCAGGAAATTAAGTCTTCTATTTGGCAGATTGCGATCGCAGGTTTACTGATTTTTCTATCTGGGATTGGCCATTTCGCTCAACACTCCTGGTTTGCCGATCATCCCTCCATCCTCACCTCATTTTGGTTCCACTGGGGTCTGGCAACGGCCACCCTATTGGGGCCGGGGCGATCGATCGTGGTAGATGGCTGGCGGGGATTGCGGCGGCTTGCACCCAATATGAATGCGCTGGTGGGATTGGGTGCGGTCACCGCTTATACTGCCAGTACGGTAGCGCTGCTATTCCCCCAGTTGGGTTGGGAGTGCTTTTTTGACGAACCCGTAATGCTGTTGGGCTTTATCCTCTTGGGTCGAACGCTAGAACAACACGCCAGAGGAAAGGCAGCAGCAGCTTTTGAGGCATTGCTTTCTCTTCAACCACGGATGGCCCGCTTAATTGCCGATGGGGATGTGGCAGCAGCTGGACAGTTAGGGGTGGAAATTCCCGCCGATCGCGTGCGCGTGGGAGAATGCTTGCAGGTTTTGCCTGGAGAAAAAATACCCGTAGATGGGAAAATTATCGCAGGTAGAACAACGGTGGATGAGTCGATGCTGACTGGTGAAGCAGTCCCGGTGCTGAAGCAGTGCGGCGATGCGGTACAAGCAGGAACGCTGAATCAGTCGGGTGCGATCGCAATTCGAGCCACTCGTACTGGCAAGGATACCACCTTAGCCCAGATTGTAGCCCTCGTAGAAGCAGCCCAAACCCGCAAAGCACCAGTGCAGCAGCTGGCAGATACGGTAGCAGGATATTTTACCTATGGCGTTATGGCAGCTGCGGCTTTAACGTTTATCTTTTGGTATTTTATCGGCACTCACGTTTGGCCTGATGTCACCATCCAGAGTGGAATGACAGAGATGGCCCACTCAGCACTTAGCACCCAGCACTCAGGACTCCTATTGAGTTTGAAGTTGGCGATCGCAGTTTTAGTAGTTGCCTGTCCTTGTGCCTTGGGACTCGCCACACCAACCGCCATCCTAGTTGGCACCAGCATCGGGGCCGAGTCGGGACTCTTAATCAAAGGCGGGGATGTTTTAGAACGGGTATGCAGTCTAGATACGGTGGTGTTTGACAAAACTGGCACTCTTACCACCGGCCATCCTACAGTCACCGATTGTGTCTCGGTTTCGGGACTCTTGACTGGGGAAGAAGACAATTCCCGATCCTTACTTCAACTGGCGGCGGCAGTTGAAAGCGGCACTTGCCATCCCTTAGCAACCGCTATTGTGGAGTCAGCTCAACGGCAGGGGTTATCTATCCCAGTTGGCCAAGATTTTTACACACAACCGGGTTTTGGAGTTCGTGCTGCGGTAGAAGGACAGCAGGTTCTTGTTGGCACTCAGGACTGGCTTTTAGAGGCGGGAATTGCGATCGACTCCCCCCTACTAGAGCGAGCTAGAACACTGGCAGAAGCCGGTAAAACCTTGGTTTACGTGGCATCTGAAGGAGTGAGCTTAGGGCTGATCGCTGTTACCGACAATCTCAGACCGGACGCTAAGGCAGCTGCCGACGAGCTGCGGCGTCTGGGATTGCGAGTGATGATGCTGACTGGTGACAAGCCCGAAAGTGCCGTAGAAGTGGCGCGGATGTTGGGACTCGACCCAGCTGACGTTTTGGCGGGAGTCCGTCCCGATGGCAAAGCAGCTGCGATCGCGACTTTGCAAACTCAGGGTCACCGAGTGGCTATGATCGGTGATGGAATAAATGATGCACCGGCACTAGCACAAGCGGATGTGGGCATTGCCCTGCACGCTGGGACTGACATCGCCATTGAAAGCGCTCAGATTATCCTGATGCGCGACGCTGTAACCGACATCGTGGAATCGATTCAGCTCTCGCGTGCCACTTTTAATAAAATCCGCCAGAATTTATTTTGGGCACTTGCCTACAACACTTTGGGAATTCCCATTGCTGCCGGTGTCTTGCTGCCTAGCTTAGGCGTTGTTCTCAGTCCATCTGCCGCCGGTGCAATGATGGCCTTTAGTTCCGTCAGCGTTGTAACCAACTCACTCCTCCTGCGTCGTTTGCCTTGGCGTCGGTAAAATCTCATTAAGGGAAGATTGTGGATTTCAGATTTTAGATTCAATTGAATATCAAAATCTAAAATCTGAAATTCCGGTTATACCATTTTGCCTTAGACTTGCATGGTTTGACTTGACTGAAACTCTTTCATAGCAAGAGTTCCTTCAATCTAAAATCTAAAATGGTATTATTTCCAAGTTGACACTGCCGCTTTGAGTTCATGAGAACTATTTGACGCCAGGGTTGCAGATGCCTTTAATAATTCATTGCAGGATAAATTATTCAATGCCTTTACCACAGGAACACAACCATCTATTAATTGTTGAGGACGATAAGGGACGCAAGGAGTTCGTACTCACTAAGTCCGCTTATTCTATAGGTCGCGATCAGGAGTGTACTATCCGTCTATCCTCCCAGTTTGTCTCGCGCCGTCATGCGACGTTGCTACAGCAACCCAAAAAAGATGGAAGCTACTACTACCGCATTGTCGATGGCGATGGCAAAGGTAGAACCAGTGCTAACGGACTGATAATTAACGGTCGAAAAAGTCCAGCTCATGACCTGAAAAATGAAGACGAAGTTGTCTTTGGTCCTCAGGTAAGAGCTATATACTACCAGCTCCGGCGAGATACCATGCCGTCAGGGCCTTTAGATGAGTTTGATATCACGCTGATTAACCCCGGTAGTATGTTTGATGAGCTAGAAGAGTGAATCTTTGCGGATTAAGCTAAACTAACCCAAGCTTGGTTTGACTAAATCCTGGATAGCTCTCCTGCTACATTTTCAACCAGTTGCCAATGGTGAATTGCTTTCGATCGCCTGATTTACCATGTCAAACATCTGGCGGCAGTGGTTGTCAATTTGCAGGGGCAATTCCTCATTTTTCATCACCAAAGTCATGCTAGTTTTTGTTGGGGTTGCGGTTGTTCGATCGATCAGCAGTTCGACGGTCACTAATTTGGGAAAGGAGACTTGCCCAGGGACTTCTCGCGCCATTATATAGTCAACGGTCTCATAAAGTATGTCCAAGGGACAAGTCTTTAGAACTTCCACCACCAACAGCCGAAGACGATCGAGGGGAAGGGCAACAGTGTACGAAGTAGTATAGCGAGCCATAGAAAACCTCCGGCCTGGGACTCCAAGACTCTCTTATGATATCCGAACATTAGTTGAGAGTTTTGAATGATTTCCAGCTTATAGTTACAGGTTTTCTAGATAAGTGTCGCATTTGCCGGGGCAAATGATTTATAGCCGGAATTTGCTCAAATGATACCAGACTGAGGCAATAATCTGATTAAATTTTTTGATGAATCCTTTTGAAAGGCTGATTGGGCAAGATCGGGCCCAAGAGATCCTCAAGCAGGCGATCGCACAAAACCGCATTGCTCCAGCTTATCTCTTTGCTGGCCCCGATGGCGTAGGACGAAGTTTGGCGGCTAAATGCTTTACAGAAGAGGTATTTTATGGTAATAACGACAAACAACTAACCTCACACAAACGCCAACAGCTGAGCAATCACCCGGATTTATTGTGGGTGCAGCCGACTTATCTCCACAACGGAGTCAGGCTGTCTGCGGCTGAAGCTGCTGAAAAAGGGGTGAAGCGCAAGGCCCCGCCGCAAATTCGCTTAGAACAGGTGCGGGAAATTGCCCAGTTTTTGAGCCGTCCGCCCCTGGAGGCGTCGCGATCGCTCGTAATCGTCGAACAAGCGGAAACGATGGCAGAGGCGGCGGCAAACGCCTTGCTGAAGACGCTGGAGGAACCGGGACAGGCGACGATAATTTTGATTGCTCCGGCGATCGAGTCTTTATTACCTACACTGGTGTCCCGCTGTCAGCGGATACCGTTTTATGGCCTGGATTTGGCCCGAATGGAGAAAGTGCTGCGGCAGAATGGTCATGAAGAGATTTTGCAGCATCCAGAGGTGTTGGGGTTAGCGGCGGGAAGTCCTGGGGAAGCGATCGCATCTTGGCAACAATTGCAAGCGATTCCCCCAGAATTATTAGCATCTGTGAAGCAAATTCCCAAAACACTTCGTCAAGCATTAGAACTTGCTCGCCAGATTGATAAAGCGTTGGATACGGAAGCGCAGTTATGGTTAATAGATTATTTGCAGCAGTCTTATTGGCAGCAATTTTTGGAAGGAAAGATTTATGAGTCGCCGTTAGAAAAGTTGGAAAAAGCGCGAAAGTGTTTGTTGAGTTATGCTCAACCCCGATTAGTTTGGGAAGTAACATTGATGGGGATGTGTCAAGGTTAGAACCCCCGCGTCTTTCGGAATTATTATACTAATGTTTACAGTAAACTTTTTTGTAGGGGCACGGCATCATAAATATCTTGGTCTTACAAAGTTTTAATTACGCCGTGACCCTACAGCATATTTGACCCAAAAGAACCAAACGTCCGCAGACTAAAGCCTGGGGCTACACAAACAAAGCCTGCCTACGCAGGCTTTTGACGTTGTGATTAATGGGATTAAGCAGCAGCTTGGTAGAATAGTCTTTAATATCATGTCCAGTGGCATCGGTTGTCTAAAAAAAATAACTCTCTTATCTGTGTTCATCTGTGTTCATCTGTCTTCATCTGTGGTTAAAATTTAACTCTCGATGACCACAGACAATTTCTCGCATCACGCTTACGCTACCGATGCAACCGGACATGATATAACTCATGAGGTACGCTCCTATCTCACTTAGGAGATAGTGATGATTTCCTACCAGTGCGGTACGAGGATTTGAGCTAATTTTCATCTCTCTAGTGTACCTAGTTCCGGTTAATAAAACCTCATAATTTAATCCAGATTTAATTTGTTTATTAAAAACCGAATGTATTGGGAAACTTTCTCGATGATATAGACAAGTCATCAGCCGGGGCGAGAATTTCATCCTAATTTCATTTCTGCGTGAAACACTGAGTAGTAGTACCGCCTGACGCTGTGAAATCTTGCTGTCTTTCATCAATAGCCAGCTACTGGGCGCGGGTGATTAAAGTTGTGCCGATCGTTGGCTGAAGAGTCAAGGATAGTAAAAAAGTTACCAGGTGTGTTAGATGAACTTCAAACCTATGCGACCAATTTTAGTGAGAACTAGCTTGTTAGCAACCGTTATAGCGATCGCTTCCATAAGTGGCGGAATCCTTACAGCCTGTTCTACTGCCTCCCAAAACCAAGTTCAAGCTCCAAACACTCCCCCTGCAAGCACTGCTAGTAGCAAGCAGGACAAGGGGCAAAGCGCTGGTACGGAGCATAGCAGTGACATGAACCACAACATAGCAATGGATTTAGGCTCTGCTGATGCTCAATACGATCTGCGGTTCATCGATGGAATGACTCCACACCATCAAGGGGCAGTAAAGATGGCAAAGGAAGCGCAGCAAAAGTCTCAACGCCCTGAAATTAAAAAGCTAGCAGACGACATTATCAAAGCTCAAAATAAAGAGATTAATCAGTTGAAACAGTGGCGCAAGGCATGGTATCCCCAAGCAAGTAGCACCCCAATGATGTACGACGCTCAGATGGGTAAGATGATGCCAATGTCTCAAGAGCAGATGAAGAACATGATGATGGACATGAACTTAGAAGCGGCTGATGCTGAGTTCGATCTGCGCTTTATCAATGCAATGATACCGCACCATGAAGGCGCAATAACGATGGCTCAAGATGCTCTGAGTAAGTCTAAACGTCCCCAAATCAAGCAACTAGCTCAAGATATTATCACTTCACAAAAGGTAGAAATTGACCAAATGAAACAGTGGCGGCAAACTTGGTATAAAAAGTAAATTTTTCAAGAATCGCATCAGGGCGATTCTGGAATACAACCAAGCAAGAGCTAGTTTAGCACGAGCCATTAGCGACAATCTAGGGCGGACTCAGTAACTAACAGCAATAACATGAGAATTTGCTGGTTAATTTGCTGACTGACTTTTTCAGGTACGCAATGCTAGGAGCCTTAATTGAGATTTCATCCTGATTTCATTTCTCCATGAAAAACTAGAGAATGAGAGTTTTATAGGCTCTGTAAGAAACTTGTTCCAGGGGAACGGGCTAGCTACCTGCCTTACTTTGTACAAATGCCCTCCTCAAAAATCCTGCTCCCTCGGTATACTAAAGGACATTCCCGATGATACCCAACTCTTACCGTTTTCAACGATCGACAGCGCGACTTTGCGTTTCTGGGACAATCCTGAGCCTAATACTACTAACGGCTCCTACTGCCGTTTTAGCCCACGGCGGACACGGGGATGAATTTCAAGGAGGAAGCGAAGCCACAGAGTCTTCTGGTTCAATTCAAGTGGATGCAGAAACTGCCAAAAGACTCTTAATTCAAGTGGAGCCAGCTAAGTCGCAGCAGCTAGCTATTGGCATTAAAACCACCGGGCAAATTGAAACCTTACCCAGCCAAAAAGTAGAAGTAACTGCACCAATTCCAGGGAAAGTTGTTGAGTTGTTAGTAGAACCCGGTACATCGGTAAAAGCAGGTCAACCCGTCGCCGTCGTATCTGCACCTGAGTTGGTTGAACTGCGCGCTCAGTCATCTCTTGAAGTAGCTAAATCTCGGATTGGGCTGAGTAACACCACCTATCAAACTCGGCTGCAACAACTGGGCACAAAAGCTAATGATAAGGGGCTAGTGACGGTAACTGCTCCTATTTCTGGTAAAGTTGCCGATCGTGAAGTTACCCTCGGTCAATCGTTCCAGGACGCGGGTGGTAAGCTGATGACGATCGTCAATGACAGCCGCGTTTTTGCCACCGCGAATATTTATGAAAAAGATCTAAATAAAGTTCAAATTGGTCAACGGGTAAGGGTGAAAATTGCTTCTTTAGGCGATCGTAACTTTGAAGGAAAAATTACGCGCATTGGCTCATTGGTGAACGGGGAAACGCGAGTAGTACCCGTGCAAGCAGAATTGAATAATCCAGATGGGGAACTCAAGCCGGGATTGTTCGCCGAATTAGAAGTAATCACAGATCGGACAGCTAATGCTATTTTGGCAATTCCCAGTTCGGCTGTGGTAGATGCAAATGGTAAAAAAGTGGTCTACGTCCAAAATGGGAATGCGTTTCAGGCGGTTGATGTAACGTTAGGTCAAACTTCTGGAGATTTAGTAGAAGTTAAAAGCGGTTTATTTGAAGGAGATTCGATCGTCACTCAACGCGCACCCCAACTTTACGCGCAATCTTTACGGGGAGGTAGTAAGCCAAAAGAGGGTGAAGCAAAAGAAGCTCACTCAGAAACAACAGATGTTAAAACTAACAATTTGCCCCTACCGATGTGGTTGATGGGAGTAGTAGGAGGAACAGCACTTGTTACTGTTGCTTCTGTGGCTTTTTGGGCTGGTCGTCGGACTCGTTTCCGTACTGTAGCAGCGGGTCATCCAGAATATGAAAATATGGACTATGAAATTGAACCTTTTCTCAACAACCATAAACAGCCAACCTTTTCTCAATCAGTCGCACTAATTGAGGAGCGCGAAAACCCTCACAAGCCGAACTAATTTCAGATTTAAAATGGCAGATTTTAAATTTGAAAAAGATTGTAATTTGAGAGCCAAAATCTAACATATAAAATCGTCATGCTCAATTCTATTATTAAATGGTCGATCGTCCAACGCTGGCTAGTCATTCTCGGTGCAGTTATCGTCACATTTTGGATATTTCGCACCATCATCCAAATGCCACTGGATGTCTTTCCCAGTTTTGCACCTCCCCAAGTCGAAATTCAAACTGAAGCTGCTGGACTGGCTCCAGAAGAATTGGAATCTCTGGTTACTTTACCAATTGAAAGTGCGATTAACGGTACTCCCGGAGTAACCGCAGTACGTTCTTCCAGTGCAGCGGGAATTTCTGTAGTCAAAGTTATCTTTAACTGGGGAACCGATATCTATCAAGCTCGCCAGTTAGTTACAGAGCGATTGCAACAAGCGCAGAGCAAACTTCCCGAAGGAGTAGAAACGCCGCAGATTTCTCCGATTAGTTCCCCCATCGGGACTGTACTTCAATTTGCTTTTACTTCGGAAACTACTCCTTTAATGGAAGTCCGGCGAATTGTTGATTGGCAAGTAACCAATCGCCTTTTAGCTGTGCCGGGAGTTAGTCAAGTAGTGGCGTATGGTGGCGACATACGGCAATATCAAGTATTAGTAAATCCAGCTAAATTAAAAGCTTTTGATGTTTCCTTAAAAGAAGTTACTGAAGCCGTAGCAGCCGCCAATGTAAATGCTCCTGGCGGTTATTTAATTACGCCCGATCGAGAAAAATTAATCCGGGGTATTGGGCGAATTGAATCTATTGAAGACCTCAAAAAATCAGTAATTACTGCACGTAATGGCATACCTGTCAAGATAGAAGATGTCGCAGACGTAGAAATCGGCGCAGCGATTAAACGGGGTGATGGTAGCTTTAACGGTCAAAAGGCAATCATCGTAATGATTAATAAACAGCCTCTTACCGATACTCCCACTGTCACTAAAGCTATTGAAGCAGCAATGGCAGAACTTAAAGCTGGCTTACCCAAGGATATTAAAGTAACTGCTACATTTCGTCAAGAGAACTACATTGATTCCTCAATTGAAAATGTTAGAGAAGCTTTAGTCGAAGGCAGTATTATTGTTGCCATTATCTTAATACCGTTCTTGATGAATTGGCGTAACCTCGCTGTTTGTCTAACTGCCCTTCCTTTATCCTTGCTTCTAGGAGTGCTAGCCCTAGACTGGTTGGGACAGGGTTTGAACACGATGACCTTGGGAGGGTTAGCAGTAGCAATTGGTTCGGCTGTCGATGATGCCATTGTTGATGCCGAAAACGTCTACCGTTGCTTGCGAGAAAATAAATATTCTCCTGATCCTCGTCCGGTATTAGAGGTAGTATTTGAAGGGTGTCAGGAGGTACGCGATTCGGTATTTGGAGCCACCATCATTACCATAGTTGTCTTCTCTCCGATTTTTGCTTTAACGGGTGTGGAAGGTAGCATTTTTATCCCGATGGGTATTGGTTATTTGGTGGCAGTTCTAGCTTCTAGTGTGACCGCACTAACTGTAACTCCGGCTTTGTGTGCTATTCTTTTGCCTCACGGTCGCTTGCCAGAAAGGGAACCTTGGGTGGCGAGATTTTTCAAGCGTCTTTATCATCCCCTGTTAACCTTTTCTCTGCGTGGTTCTGGAATCATCTTGAGCCTTGCCGCTGCTAGTTTGGTGGCGACAATGGTCATTGTTCCTTCGTTAGGACGAGTGTTTTTGCCAGAGTTTCAGGAGCAAACTTTGGTGAACACCCTATTACTCTATCCAGGTGTATCTCTGGACGCTACAAATAGCGCCGGTTTTGCACTCCAAGATGCACTTAAGGGTGACCCCAGATTTCCATTTGTACAGTTGCGATCGGGCCGTGCGCCAGGAGATGCAGATGCAGCGGGGGTGAATTTGGGGCATTTGGATATAGAGTTAAGTGAAGAAGGAATGAAAAACCGGGAAAAAACTTTAGAAAAACTCCGGGAAGAATTTGCCAAATTACCAGGGGTAGCGCCTAATATTGGGGGTTTTATCTCTCACCGAATGGATGAGGTGTTGTCTGGAGTCAGGAGTGCGATCGCTATCAAAATTTTCGGCCCCGACTTAGAACAACTCCGCACCCTTGGGCAACAAGTTGACGATGTAATGAAAACCGTTAATGGAATTGTAGATTTGCAACTAGAACCTCAAATACCAATCGAACAAATACAAATCAAATTCGATCGTTCGGCAGCGGCAAGGTATGGTTTAACAGTCGGACAACTTTCCGAAATTATTGAAACCGCGCTCAACGGACGAGTAGTATCTCAAGTATTAGAAAATCAACAAACCTTCGACCTCCTCGTCTGGTTAAAGCCTGAAGCGAGGAGCAACTTAAATACTCTTGAAAACCTGCTTGTTGATACGCCTTCTGGTACTAAAATTCCTTTAGCTCAAGTTGCTACAATTAATTATGGAACAGGGCCAAATACTATCAACCGCGAGAATGTTTCTCGTCTGATTGTTGTAGCTGCTAATGCTAAGGGGAGAGATTTGCGTTCTGTCGTTAATGAAATTCGCGAAAAAGTTAATCAACAGGTGCATCCACCTTCTGGTTATTATATTCAGTATGCGGGGCAATTTGAAGCGGAAGAACGAGCTACGCAGAATATCTTAATCTCCAGTGCGATCGCCTTTGTAGTCATTACGGTAATCATGTACCTTTCTGTTAAATCTATTCCCTCTACTGCCGCGATCATGATTAATTTGCCTTTAGCTTTGGTGGGGGGAGTAATTGCGGTAGCTTTGACTGGGGGCATTATTTCCATCGCCTCCCTAGTTGGTTTTATCACTCTGTTTGGGGTGGCTACTCGTAACGGACTGCTACTGGTAGACAACTACAATAGCAAATTTGCTGAAGGTATGCCTTTTAAAGAAGTTATCATTAGCGGGTCGATGGAACGACTTAACGCTATTTTAATGACTGCTTTCACCTCAGCTTTAGGGTTGGCACCTTTGGTATTTGAGGGAGGTGCTGGAAAAGAAATTTTGCAACCTCTGTCAATTGTAGTGTTAGGTGGTTTGTTTACTTCTACAGCTTTAACCCTATTGGTGTTGCCAGCTTTATATGCCAAATTTGGGAAGTTTTTACTAACTAAACCAAATCAGTCAGTTGTCGAAAATGGGAAAGTAGTTCAAGCAAGTTTTGAGAAGTGATGTTCTACTTCTAAATAACAATGACAGTCTGGTTTTTCTAGAAGGGATTCAACTAAAGCATTCAGTGCGATTGCTGCTAATAATCCCCCACCGAAGGTTCCTTCAATTGTGATATACGGAATGCTAGAAAGTGCTAATCTTCGTTTGGCTACAGGGGCGTGACTGAATCCAATCGGCATTCCAATGACTAAGGCGGGTTGAATTTTACCCTGCTCAATGGCTTCACAAACGGACATAAGTACAGATGGCGCATATCCTATTACCAGCACGCATCCTTCTTTTAGCTGCTGCAATTTTTCTTTCCAAGCCTGTTTATCCCAGAATACTTGCTCCGCATCGGCTGCACTTGTGATATGGGGGTCATCAATTAAAGTTTCAACCTGACATCCCAAATGAGCCAATCTAGTTCGATCGAGGGCAGCAACGACGGCTGGCACATCTCCCACAATTTGATACCCAGCTTTTAGGGTATTACGGGCAGCCGCGATCGCTCCTTTGCTCACCCGCACAAAATGCGCCAAACTAACATCCCCACAAGCCAATACCAATTTCGAGATTAAATCTACTTCAATCTCTGAGCGGTCAGATAGATCCGGCAGGAGTTGCTGCAAAGATTCCTCAAATGCTTCTGGGTGATCGTCAGCTGCCGCATCTAAATGATTCCAGAAATGTTTGAGTTCTCCTATCCCTTCAGAGGTTTCAACTTGAAATAATTTCAGTTGGGCTAGAGCTTCAGCTTGAGTAGTAAGACAAGAGCGATCGCGTCCCAGCAATCCTTCTAACGCCACCGCCGTTTGTCGCAGTCGCACTAGCTGCTGCATCACCGAGCGATATTGCAACTGCAACTGATTCATCAGCTTGTTGCCAGCTACCGCTTCTGGCTCGGTTTCTAGTAACTGGCGGATGTGGGATAACTGAAACCCTTGCAGCTTCAGCGCCACAATTCGCCGCAATCGCTGCACTTCAGCTTGACTGTAGAGCCGATAGTTGGCTTCAGAGCGTAGAGCCTCTGGTAGCAGCCCCAGCTGGTGGTAATGCCGCACCATTCTGGGAGTGATGCCCCCTCCCACAATTTCTGTAAGTTCTTTGATAGTAAAATGTTTGCTGACCATGCCCTCCATTTTAATTGATAGAAGCCTTGACATTGACATTAATGTCAATGTTTAGGGTGAAAGAGTCATCTACGACTGCTGATACCCTATGTCTTCCCCTTCGCTCTCTATCCCTCGCTTTTCCGAACTGTTTAAAGAACATCCAGATGCGATCGCCGCTACTATCTGCGGTCTACTTGTTCTCCTTGGTTGGCTAGCACTCCATGTCGGTTGGCTGGGATTGGGATTGTTAATTCTACCCGCAGCCTATGTAATTGGCGGATACTCTAGCGCCCGTGAAGGGCTGACAACCCTATTTCAAGAAAAAGAATTAGATGTCGATTTGCTGATGATTGTTGCCGCATTGGGTGCAGCCAGCTTAGGTTTGTGGCGGCGGGAGTATTATTTCATCGTTGATGGTGCAGTCCTAATTCTGATTTTCGCCATTAGCGGCGCACTCGAAGGCTATGCCATGAAGCGAACTGAGCGCAGCATCAAAAGCTTGATGAATTTAACTTCAGATAAAGCACGAGTAATGCTCAATGGAATTGAGCAATTTGTGCCAGTAGACCAGCTACAAATCGGTGATACCGTATTAGTCAAGCCTGGAGAATTAATTCCTACAGATGGCTTAATTACCGAAGGTTACAGCACCCTCAACCAAGCTCCTATTACTGGAGAATCTACACCAGTTGAAAAAACAATAGGAGATGAAGTTTATGCTGGTACCATAAATGGTTTTGGTGTCCTGAAACTGACAGTACATCAACCGCCTGAAAGTAGCTTAATTCAGCGAATCGTCCGTCTTGTAGAGCAAGCGCAGACTGAAGCCCCACCCTCACAGCAGTTTCTTGAACGCTTTGAGCGACTGTATGCTCGCATCATTGTTTTGACGGGGTTATTGCTAGCAATTTTACCGCCCTTTCTTTTGGGTTGGAATTGGGAAACTACAATTTATCGAGCGCTGATTTTTTTAGTAATTGCCTCTCCCTGTGCATTAATGGCAGCGATTATGCCAACACTACTATCAGGCATTACCAATGGCGCTCGCAATGGTATTTTGTTTAAAAATGGCGCTCAACTGGAAACCATCGGACAGGTGAGAGCGATCGCTTTTGATAAAACGGGAACTCTTACTACTGGTAAACCTCAAGTTGTCAAAATTGTCCCAGTCGCCAAAGAATCAGAAGCCCAATTACTCCAAGTTGCTGCTGCCCTAGAAAGCTTATCGGAACATCCAATTGCGAACGCGATCGTCCAAACTGCCAGACAACACCAATTAAAGTGGAGTGACGCAGTTGAAGTTCGGGCTGCAACCGGACAGGGAATTATCGGAATTATCGATAACCAAAAGGCTGTAGTTGGTAAAGCAGGATTTGTTCAAGCTGAGGTAAAAGAACTTCCAGTAAACCTAATTCAAATCAGCCAACAGTTAGAAAATGAGGAAAAAACAGTAGTATGGATTGCTCATGCTGGGGTTGTCTTAGGGCTAATTGCTGTAGCAGACACGGTAAGACCAGAGGCAACACAAGCTGTCGCAAAAATAAAAAACCTGGGCATCGAGCAAATCATCATGCTGACAGGAGATAACAATAGCACAGCTCAAATTGTGGCTAAAGAAATTGGGATAAACCAAGTGTACGCAGAACTTCTGCCCGAAGCCAAGGTAAATGTAATTCGACATCTAAAAAATCAGTATCAAACTGTAGCAATGGTGGGAGATGGGATTAACGATGCTCCAGCACTTGCTATCGCATCTGTAGGAATTGCAATGGGAGTAGCGGGTAGTGACGTAGCTTTAGAAACAGCAGATATTGTTTTAATGGCAGACCGATTAGAACAACTCGAACGCGCTATTCAATTAGGTCGCCGCTCTCAGGTAATTGTCAAGCAAAATATTGTATTTGCGCTTAGTTTCATTGTCCTGCTATTGGTTGCCAATTTTTTTGGCGATATTACCCTGCCCTTGGGTGTAATTGGGCATGAAGGGTCTACAGTTATTGTCACCCTCAACGGTTTGCGGTTACTGAGAAATTAGACAAGCTTTGCCCTCGCACTTGAATAGACATCGAAAAGTCACCGCTGTTTTGGTTGAAAAGTTCTCCTAGCTAATGAGATTTCATCCTAATTTCATTTGAGGATGTCATCTTAATGAAATGGCTCTTTCGGAGTTGCTATGCTTTTGTTCACTTAAGAACATTTTTATTGATTTTCTCCTCTCCCACTCTCCCCCTCTCCCCCTCTCCCACTCTACTCAAATAGCATAGTAAGTACGGAAGAGCCAGAAATCCTGCAACCGCTAGCAGTTGTAGTGCTAGGAGGATTGTTTACTTCTACCGCATTAACTTTGTTAGTTTTGCCAGCTTTATACTCTCAATTTGGCAGTTTTTTAGTTGACAAAAAAGCTACGCCATTGATTGAAGATGGAAAAGCAATTGGGGCAGTTTTTGAGCAATAATGTTTTTGATTTGCTTAAAAATTTTTAACCTACTAACATTACCTAAAGAGGAGTAAAGCTCATGAAATCGCTAAAATCAGGTTTGATTGTTCTCAGCAGTGTGGGATTGCTTTTTTTGGGAGCTTGTACTAAAGAAACCACAACGAGCAATCAAAGTAGCAGTCCTACCGCTTCTCCCGCTGCTTCAAAACCTGAATCTTCCAGTCCCGCCACATCTACAGAAACATCTGCCAAATCAGACCATTCCAAATCTTCAAAAGGAGGTCAAGTTGTTGAGTCGGGAGCTTACCATTTAGAGTTTGTCCCTGAGAAGGAAGATAACGGAACTCATTTAGATTTCTATTTGCAAAAAGGTGACAACCACGAAGCCATACCTAATGCCAAAGTAACAGCACAAATTCAATTACCCGATGGCACGCAAAAAACGCTAGACCTGAAATATGATGCTGAGGGCAAACACTATACTGTTTTGCTTCCAGGAACAGCACCAGGTCAGTATCAGGTAAAAATGAGCGCAGATGTTAACGCAGAAAAGGTTAACGGTCGCTTTAGTTTCAATAAATAGACAGGTGGTTACCGTTGCTGCCTAATTAGCTTAAAACGGCAAGGTGGGATACATAACCTACCTTGTCTGTTTCTAACCCAACATCTAAAACCTACTAGCGCTCGGAGAATATTAAATGAATCGTCTTCTCACTGCATTTACTATAACTTTAACCTTCATGCTATCGCAAAGTTGTTCGTTATCGCCTAGAAAAGTTTATCAACTAGAGAATTAGGTATAATAACTCTTTTTTGAAATCTAAAATTTCATCTTAATTTCATAACTACTTGTCAAGCTAGTTAATACCAGGTTAATTCCTCAATGATAAATCTGAAAGTTAATTAACAAGGAGTATTGTGATGAAAAAGCTAATTTATGCTAGTACATTTACCCTAATGCTAGCCTCTTGGATTCCCATAGCTTATGCCGCTGGAAGCAGTCGTGATTTCAAAGCTTCTCGCATTGTCCATAGCGCCGTACACGCTACTGGTACTCGTAACCTAGATGCTACTCATCATCTTGAGATTGATGTTCAGGGATCTGCACTTTCAGAACTTTCGATTGATTTGCCGGAGGAGGTAAGCATTCATAGGGGAATCAAGGTGACAAATCAATCCGGTCAGAAAATCCCAGCAACAGTTTCTATCGGTGACAAAAAAGCTACCCTAGTTTTCTCCCAACCTGTGCCTCCTCAAACAACACTATCAATTGAAATACAAGGCGTTTATACTCCACGTTATAGACACTTTTGGCAGTACATGGTCTATGGCAAGATGGTTGGCATAGATGCACAAATTCCCCTCGGAATCGCTCAAATGCAAACCCCTGGTCGCTAGAAAAATGCCGATAAATTCTGTGAAAGTTTGGCCTGGTTTTTAACTAGGCGGAGTTCTGCAATTATGTATTTCCAAGACCCCAATTTTCACCTACGGTCTTGGATTTTTAGTAATATCATGTTTTGAATGCAGAGGTCGGTAGTATAGTTTCTGTGATTTCGTATCGGCGCAATGCTCGTTTTTCCAAGGACGCCACTTTAATGGTATCCTTGGCTTTCTAGCATTTGGCAAAAGTACATTCAGTTATTGCTGCCATCAGTGGGACGCCGTTTGCAGCCTGTGACACTCAGGTAAGCTTCAAGAAAAGCTGGGATTTCATCGTAATTTCATAATAACCTGTTAAATTAGAAAATAATGGCTCAATAGGCTTCTGACCTACACTCCTTTTGATTAACCTTTTAATCCTCATACTTATTTTGGCAAGGAGCCTACGAGCTTTTCTTTATAAAGTTGCTGATTAAATACTTTTTATTTGAAAGGCTCAAAAAAGCGTATTTAATAAATTTAGTTTTACCATTGCTAGGTTGATTTTATGAGAGTGCTGCTAGTTGAAGATGAACCAGACCTCGGTGTAGCAATTAAGCGAATCCTGAACCAGCAAAAGTATCTGGTTGACTGGGTGATGGACGGCACAGAAGCTTGGAACTATCTAGACGACCAGAAAACACAGTATACCCTGGCTATCTTTGACTGGTTGATACCAGGAATATCGGGATTAGATCTGCTGCGTAAGTTGCGTGCTAAAAATAATCCTCTCCCAGTGTTAATGCTCACAGCAAAAGACAGAATGGAAGATAAAGTTGCTGGTTTGGATGCGGGGGCAGATGACTATCTGGTCAAACCCTTTGGTATGGCGGAGTTTCTGGCACGGTTGCGGGCTTTGCAGAGGCGATCGCCTCAAATCCAAACCGAACAACTTCACGTTGATAATCTCACTCTGGACTACGCAACGAGAAGCGTTTATCGTCTCGATCCTAACAGCAGCAAACAGGAGATTTCTTTAACTAATAAAGAATTCCAGCTATTAGAGTATTTCATGAAACACCCGAACCAAATTCTTACTAGCGACCAAATTCGCAATCAGCTTTGGGAAGTGAGTGCAGATACCATTAGTAATGTGGTAGCAGCTCAAGTACGCTTGCTCAGACGCCAACTGGCACAGGTAGACAGCGCTCATCTGATTGAAACAGTTCACGGCACAGGCTATTGTTTTAATCGGACTGATGAACCAAAATAAGCTTTTTTCTCACACTCGTTTACAACTCGCCACCTGGTATACAGTCGTGATGGGTTTCATTCTAAGTCTATGTGGTTTTGGGCTATATGAGGCGATTCTTCACGCTCACTTGCAAACCTTAGATCGAGAATTGGAGGCGGTTGCGGGAACTCTACACGATAGTATTGAAAATAAACTGAAACAACCTGGACACTTAGAACAGACAGAAAAGCAACTGTTGTCAGAACCGCAATCGAAACGCCATATTCTCGGAGCAATTTATCAAGGTAATTATTATCTACGGTTGTTAGACCATTCAGGACAGATTGTGACTGAGGCCGGTTTTGTGCCTCTTGGTTTACCTGCTACATCGACAGAAACTACTTGGCAAAATCTTAAAGACGCTGATGGAAATAGTTTTCATCAAATTTCTCTATTGCTGCATACTCAGGATAATGTTTCTTGGGGATATATGCAGATGGGGCGGAGTCTTAAAGACCTCGATGACTACCTCCAGACTGTCAAATTGATTTTGTTTTTCGGATTGCCAATAGCGATGATTTTGGTAGGTGGTTCTAGTTGGTGGTTAGCTGGTTTAGCGATGCAACCAATTTACCAATCCTACAGCCAGATCCAACAGTTTACAGCGGATGCTGCCCACGAGTTGCGGACGCCTTTAGCTGCTACGCAGGCGACGGTCGAATCAGCACTAGAAATGCCTCGGTTGGATGAAATTGAGGCGCGTGATATCCTACGAACTATAGAGCGTCAGAACCGCAGGCTAATTCAGTTGGTTGCCGATTTGCTGCTGCTGGCACGCCTGGAGCGACAAGCTGTGCCGATGCGACTTAAACTCTGTTGCCTAAATGATGTAGTTGGCGACTTAATAGAGGAATTAGAAGCGTTGGCAAGAACCAATGGCGTAACTCTCACTGCTGATATTCGGATGCCTCATCCAGTAGAGATTGTCGGCGATGAAGACCAGCTGTATCGCTTGGTTTCTAACTTGATGATCAATGCTATCCAATATACACCAGCCGGAGGGAAGGTAATAGTTGCTCTAGACCGCAGGGATCGGCATGGTTTGATTGAAGTTCAAGATACAGGTATTGGGATTGCACCCTCCGAGCAGAAGCTGATTTTCGATCGCTTTTATCGAGTCAATAGCGATCGTTCTCGCAACAGCGGCGGGTCGGGTTTGGGGTTGGCGATCGCAATTTCAATCGTTCAGGCATATAGGGGTAGTCTACAGGTTACTAGCAAATTGGGCAAAGGTAGCACTTTCACTATTCGATTGCCTTTAGGTTAGGGCAGAGGGGCAGAGCATTTCAGATTTCAGATTAAAAAGAAAAGATTTTAAATCTAAAATCTTAAATTTTGAATTATTTAATACCAAATGAGTATTAGCAATCATCATAACTCTTGCTGGCCAACGGCCTCAGAAATATTAGACAATCCCCGTTCATCTAACTTTTGCAACAAGCCTTCTAAAATTCGCCGTACCATCCACGGCCCTTCATATATCCAACCAGTGTAAACTTGAATCAAACTCGCACCAGCTGTAATCTTCTCCCACGCATCGTCAGCAGTAAAAATACCTCCCACACCAATAATCGGAAGTTTCCCTTTAGTTTCACGCCAGATAAATCGAATTACCTCAGTCGAACGCTGACGCACAGGCGTACCGCTAATTCCACCAGCTTCTTCGGTGATGGGGTTACCAGTTTGAGAAATCGTATGAGTTTTTAGTCCTTCGCGGCTAATTGTAGTGTTTGTGGCAATAATTCCAGCTAGCTGATGCTTAGAGGCTACTTCGATAAGATTTGCGATCGCATCCCACTCCAAATCGGGTGCAATCTTTACTAGAATTGGCTTATGTCCCTGATTTTCTGACTGCAAAGCTGATAAAATCGCACTTAGCCCAGGAGCGTCTTGGAGCGATCGCAAACCTGGGGTATTGGGTGAGGAAACATTAACCACAAAGTAGTCACCCCATTCTTTCAGCAGGCGAAAACTTCCCAAATAATCAGATGCAGCGTCAGATAAGGGTGTTACCTTAGATTTACCTAGATTAATTCCTATGGGAATCAGTCGGTGACGCCCCTGCCAAGTTGCTTCTAGCTTGCTGCTCATGACTTGGGCACCGTCGTTGTTAAAACCCATGCGGTTCAATGCTGCTTTATCCATTGGCAAGCGAAACAAGCGCGGACAGGGATTTCCAGGCTGGGCCAGTAAAGTTACAGTCCCCAGTTCAGTAAAGCCAAAACCAAAACTAGACCAAATGCCAGAAGCTTTACCATTCTTATCAAACCCAGCGGCTAACCCTACCGGGTTTTTGAAGAGTAAGGGCGTCACCTTTTCGTCGCCCCACAGTTTTTGTTCCAAACGTGGATCTGCTCTAGCACAAGATCGTTCTAATTGGTTTCGCATCCAGCTGAGGGGAAGGCGATGAGCATTACGATCTAACCAGCTTAAAAATTGAATGGTTTCCTGATGCAACCATTCGGGATCGCTCTTTAAAGCATCAAATAAAAGAGGACGTAAACCTAATTGATATATATCCAAGGCTCTTAGGTTAGGGAATGGGGTTAGGCAGAGGCGTGGAAATTTCAGATTTGAGATTTGAGATTTCAGATTTATTTTAAATCTAAAATCTCAAATCCTCTCATCTCAAATCCAAAATCCAAAATCCAAAATCCAAAATCCAAAATTCTTAGATGAGTCAGCAGCAAAAACCGAATTCTGACGATAAAAAACTTGTTAGCTTGGGGCGTGTCCTCCAGACCCTGCGGGAAGAGGATAATGTCGATGTTTTGATTGAAACCAGCCTCAATTATCTCCAGGCTGAGTTTGACTACAGCCTCATCTGGATTGGTTTCTACGATCGCTTAGATCATCGCATTTTGGGCAAGGGGGGGATTGCGCCTGGTGGCGACATCAGCTTTTTGAAGCAGCGAATTTTCCTGGGTCCAGGGGACCTTCTGGAGCAGGTGGTTATTCAGCTAAGACCGATCGGGGTGCCGGATTTGCGTCAAGAGACGCGAGCTGGGGAATGGCGCAAGGCGGCGGCAAATTTCGATATTAAGGGAACGCTGATTTTTCCGATTCGTTATCGCGATCGCTGTTTTGGGGTAGTGATGCTGGGTTCGAGCATTTGGGGAATCTCGCCTCGTTCGGAGGAGAAGGCGCGACTCTCTATGCTTTTGGGGGGATTCGGGGCGTCTCTAAATCAAATTGAATCTGATTGGAATCGCTCCCGAACCAAGCGACCGGACGAGCCGATGTTCCGAATGCTGGGGCGGTTGCAGGAAAACGGGACTGTGTTGCAGAAGTTGGAGATGGTGGTGGCGGAAGTCCATCAATTTGTATCGCCAACGCGAACGAGCGTTTACTGGTTTGAGCGAGAGCGACGCTATTTCTGGCGACGGATGAGTAACCG
Organism: Argonema antarcticum A004/B2; assembly: GCF_023333585.1. Taxonomy (GTDB): domain Bacteria; phylum Cyanobacteriota; class Cyanobacteriia; order Cyanobacteriales; family Aerosakkonemataceae; genus Argonema; species Argonema antarcticum. The sequence continues at coordinate 5,177 of NZ_JAIQZN010000063.1, read as the reverse complement.
CGCTACTGGTGGTGGTTTCTCTGAGGGCTCTGCTAAGGCTTCTGGGATTACGGTGCAGGAGTCTGGTGGCTTTTATGATGCTTTAGTGGCGGATCGGATGGTTTCGATCGGAGAAGCCCAAAGTTCTCTTAAGGCTGATGTGACGAGCAGGTTGTTGCAGAGGTTGGGTGTGAGAAGTTTGCTGGCGTCTCCGATTTGCTTGGGAGATGAGTTGCTGGGATTTTTGGCAGTGGAGGGTAATGAACCCCGGATTTGGAAAGAGGAGGAGAAGAGTTTTGTCCGGGGAACGTCTCAGTTAATTGCTTTGTTTTCCCCTATTGAACGGATGGAGGCGACTATTGAGCAAACGAAGGAGGATCAGTTTCTCACGGCTCAGATAGCAACGGCTGTAACGACTCAGGAAGATTGGCTTCATATTTTAAAGGTTTGTGCGGAACGGCTGACGGCTCGGCTGCGGGTGGAGCGGTGTTTGGTGTTGGTTTTCAATTCAGATGAAAAACAATTTGAGGTTTGTTATCAGAGCCAGCCGGTAAATCGGCGACCTTTAGGTGTGACTCCCAAGGGGGGAGAGGGGGAAAGGGGGTCTAGAGGGGGGTCGGAGGGTAATTTTTTTCTGCCTGTATTGAGCGAGGTGGACTGGCAATTGCTGGAACGGAGTGCTGAGGCGGTGGGTGTTGAGGATTTGTCAACGGATTTGAAGTTCGTTGTTTGGCGCGATGGGTTTTTGGAGGGGGGGGTACGATCGCTTTTGGCGTGCAATACGAGTTTAAAACGCCCGCTGACGGGACTCCTAATCGTGACTGGCGAAAATCCGCGTTCTTGGACTGCGGCTCAGCGAGAAATTTTCTCTTTGGTGAGCCAACAGGTGGGTCTGGTTCTTAACCAGTGGCGACTGCTGGAACAAAATGATGTCCAACAAAGGGGTTACGATTCTCTCCAATTGGCTTTGAGTTCTATGCAAGTAGCTCAATCTCTCTCTGAGATGGAGGGGGGGGCGTTGCGATCGATGCTTTTGATGTTGGAAGCTCCGGTTGCTGCTTTGGTTACTTGGTCTGGGGGGAGTGAGGACGGTCGTGTGGTGACTGAGGGGGCGACTAATTCTCAATTTGCTCTAGATTCAGATTTTGTTGTTCGGGTACGCAGCGATGAGTTGATTCAAGAGGCACTTGCTACTGATGGCTTTTTCGTTAAGGATGTAACAACTCTATCTTCTCTTAGCCGAAGCTGGATTTCTGGTTCTGGCATTAAGAAGGTTCTGGTTATGGCTTTGCGGACGTCGGTGGATTATGCTCCGACAGGGGTGGCTGTGGTAGTTGCAGGGTCGTCGGGTGTTTGGCGATCGAGTGTTTTGCCGATGTTCGGTTTGTTGGTTTCTCAATTAGCTTGGTTTCGTCGGTATATGATGCTGACGGTTTCTTTAGGAGACGATCGGCAGAAGTTGCAATGTTTAAATTGGTATAAGCATCGTCTAATAGAAGATTTATATGTTAAGGGTTCGGGGGTAGATAAGGGTTCGGCTAATGCTCTATTGTCTATGCCTTATGCGAGAAGTTCTATTTCCGATCTCCTGGCGAAAGGTTTGTGGAATATGGGGGGCGATTTGCTCATTCAGGGGGATGCTTCTCCAGGTAAAGGAGATTCTTCTTTTTCGGCAGCCCGAGATTCGATTAGGTTAACAAGTTTGCTGTTGCGATCGCTCGATCGGATTGATGACCGGATCAAACAAAAAGGTATCTGGACTCAAATACACGATGCTGGTGGTGAAAATGCGCTGATCGGCAATTTTGGCATTGATGTAGATATTCTGAAGGTGGAGTTGGTGCTTTATGAGGTGTTGATGGCTGCGTGCGATCGGGTTAAGAGCGGCGGTCGCATCGATATTTGGTATCGCCGATTGGGGAGGGGTAATAAATCAGGCATTGGGCGCGGTCTTGAGGAAGAATACCCAATGCCTGATGCTCAAGATCCCACGGGCGACAGCTTTATAGAGTTGTCGGTTACGGACGATGGAGTTATTGACTCCCAACTGATTGCGGAGCTGCAAGAGCTAGTACCTTCTGACGATCTGGCTCCTTCGACTTTGGCAAAACCTCCAGGACTGCATTTGCGGATTTGTCAATCTATTCTCAGACGAATGGGCGGCGACCTTAATTTCTACCATATCGATGATGGTCGCGTTCTCAGTCGCCTGTTAATTCCTCTCTCGTAGAGGCTAGGGGCTAGGAGAAGAAGGGGGTCAATCCAAAACCAAAATTCCCTCTTCCCTCTTCGCCCTAGCCCCTAGCCCCTAGCTCCTAGCCCCTCTCTTTACTGCATTTGGGGTTGAAACTGGAACAAGGAATACACAACGTTGCGACGAATTGCGGTCATCATTTCCAGGAAGGTTTCATATCCCTCGCTCTTATATTCAATCAGCGGGTCTTTTTGGCCGTAGCCCCGCAAACCAACGCTTTCCCGCAGAGCGTCCATTGCTTGCAAGTGTTCGCGCCAAAGGGTGTCGATTTGCTGCAAGATGAAAAACCGTTCGGCTTGACGCATGAGTGCTGGCTGTACTTGTTCTATCTGGGCTTCTTTGAGGTCGTAGGCAATCCTGACTTGTTCGTGGAGAAAGGCTTTTATTTCGCCTACGGATAAGTCTTCTAGTTGATTGGGTTCCAAATCGGCGAGCAAATAAACGAATTCTTTGACTTTGCCGACCAGCTTACCCAATTCCCATTCTTCCGAAGGCAATTCTGGATTGACGTAGGCATCTACGATGTCGTCCATCGTTTTTTCGGCGTATTTGATGACTTGCTCTTTCAAGTCTTGACCTTCCAAGACGCGGCGGCGTTCGGCGTAGATGGCGCGACGTTGATTGTTCATCACTTCGTCGTACTCAAATACTTGTTTGCGGATGTCATAGTAGTAGGTTTCTACTTTTTTCTGGGCACCTTCTAGGGAGCGAGTGAGCATACCGGATTCGATCGGCATATCTTCTTCTACTTTAAAGGCGTTCATCAAACTGGCAACGCGATCGCCTCCAAAGATCCGCAATAAACTATCTTGCAAACTCAAGAAGAATTTGGTAGAACCTGGGTCTCCTTGCCGTCCGGCGCGTCCCCGCAGCTGGTTATCGATCCGGCGAGATTCGTGTCTTTCTGTACCAATGACGTGCAAACCGCCTAAGCGTACTACTTCTTCGTGTTCGCTGCTGGTGTAATGTTCGTAGTTTTCTTTAATTAAGTTGTAAACTGACCGCAGTTTTTGGATGGCGGGGTCGTCGGAGGGAGCTTTTTCTGAGGCGACTGCTACTTTGTCTTCGGCTTCCAGTTCCGGTAGACTGCGTTCTCCATACGAGAGGCAAGCGAATTCTACGGCGTCTTTGAGCATCTTTTCCGTTTCGCGGGAAAGTTCGATGGGGAAAATTTGTGGAGAAGCTTTCCAAGTCTTCACTTTTTTACCCGGTGCAAAGCCGACGCCGCCACCACGGTCGGATTCTGTCCCAGGAACGCTCTTGACAGCAAATTCTTCTTCATCTAGCTGTACGATCCGGGGCATAAAGTATTCTCGCAATTTCAGCCGCGCCATGTAGTCGGCATTACCGCCCAAGATGATATCTGTGCCCCGTCCGGCCATATTTGTGGCGATCGTCACAGCGCCTTTGCGTCCTGCTTGGGCGATAATTTCCGACTCCCGCTCCACATTTTCTGGTTTGGCATTCAGGAGGTTGTGAGGAACTTTTAGCTGGTGTAATAGGGAACTGAGAACTTCCGATTTTTCGACGCTGGTAGTACCTACAAGGACTGGGCGACCGAGTTGGTGCATTTCGGCACATTCATCTGCGATCGCCTGCCATTTCGCCTGCTCTGTTTTATACACCACATCGGACAAGTCTCGCCGACCCGTAGTCCGATTTGTGGGGATAATGGTGACTTCTAGCTTGTAAATCTTTTCAAATTCTGCTTCTTCTGTCTTGGCAGTGCCGGTCATGCCAGCTAACTTGGGATAAAGCAGAAACAGGTTTTGATAAGTAATAGTAGCCAGAGTCTGCGTTTCCGGTTGAATCTCGACCCCTTCTTTCGCCTCTATAGCCTGATGCAATCCGTCGCTCCAACGCCGACCGGGGAGTACGCGACCCGTAAATTCATCCACGATTACTACTTCGTCGTTGCGGACGATATAGTTCACGTCGCATACAAATAGTTCTTTGGCTTTAATAGCGTTAAAAATGTAGTGAGCCCAAGGGTCGTTGGGGTCATACAGGTCGTTCATTTCCAGAAGCTTTTCGGCTTCGGCAAATCCTTCATCGGACAAGATGACGTTACGAGCTTTTTCGTCTACTTCATAATGGTCTTCTTTGTTCAAGGCTGATGCTACTTGTGCAGCCCGCATATACTTTTCGCTGGGTCTTTCTACCTGTCCTGAGATAATCAGGGGGGTGCGAGCTTCGTCAATTAAGATTGAGTCAACTTCGTCAATCACGCAATAGTTAAAGGGACGCTGCACCACTTCTGACATTGATGTAGCCATATTGTCCCGCAAGTAGTCGAAGCCGATTTCGCTATTTGTGGCGTAGGTGATGTCGCACTGGTAATTTTTCTGGCGTTCTGGGGAGCCCATACCCGATTGGATCAACCCTACGCTCAATCCGAGGAAGCGGTGGATTTGTCCCATCCATTCGGCGTCTCGTTTGGCGAGGTAATCGTTGACGGTGATGATATGCACGCCTTTGCCAGTCAGGGCGTTTAAGTAGGCGGGGAGGGTGGCGACAAGCGTTTTGCCTTCGCCGGTTTTCATTTCGGCAATTTGTCCCTTGTGGAGGATGATTCCGCCCAATAGCTGTACGTCAAAGTGTCGCATTCCCAAGACGCGGCGACCTGCTTCTCGGACTACGGCAAATGCTTCGGGGAGGATTTCATCTAGCAGTTCTTTCTCTTCGATGAGGGTTTTTGCTTTGGCAAGACGTTCTTTGAACGCGGCTGTTTTGCCGATTAGCTCTCGATCGGAAAGGGCTTCTATTTCTTCTAGTACGTTGATGTCGGCAACCCAAGGTTTGTATTGTTTGAGTTTACGAGCGTTTGGATCGCCCAGCAAAGTTTTTAGCATGGCAGTGGTAGTGGGTAAAAGTCAAAAGTCAAAAGTCAAAAGTCAAAAGTCAAAAGTCAAAAGTCAAAAGTCAAAAGTCAAAAGTCAAAAGT
>NZ_JAIQZN010000062.1 GCF_023333585.1 Argonema antarcticum A004/B2 | reverse complement strand
CACTGACAACTGACAACTGACCACTGACAACTGACAACTGACCACTGACAACTGACAACTGACCACTGACAACTGACCAATGACAAAAAAATGAACATTCGGATTGGAAATGGTTACGATATTCACCGACTGGTTACTGGGCGTCGTTTAATTTTGGGAGGGGTAGAGATTCCCCACGAATTGGGTTTGCTGGGACATAGCGATGCTGATGTGCTGACTCATGCGATTATGGATGCCATGCTGGGTGCGTTAAGTCTGGGGGATATCGGTCATTATTTTCCGCCGACCGATGAGAAATGGGCTGGTGCAGATAGTCTGGTTTTGTTGAGTCAGGTGAACAAATTGGTGTTAGATAAAGGCTGGCGGGTGGGGAATATTGACTCGGTGGTAGTGGCGGAACGTCCGAAATTGAAGCCCCATATTACCAAGATGCGCTCTAGCATCGCCAGTATTCTAGAATTAAGGCCCGATCTAATTGGCATCAAAGCTACCACCAACGAAAAATTAGGCCCTGAAGGACGGGAAGAAGGAATCGCAGCTTATGCAGTAGCCTTGCTGGTAGCTGCTGAATGATATGTTTGTGGTAACGACTTTCGTCCTTCCTACCTTCTACGGAGTTTAGCAGCTTATGAACACCGAAGAATTGTCAGTTATAAAGCATATCGTTCCTGACATCACCATGCTAGACACCGAGGAACGAATAGTTTTGTTAGCTCAAGGCAAAGGGAGAGGAGAACTATATCGCGATATTTCTGAAGTCATTTCGTGGTTGAAAGCTGGGAATGGAGCGATTCCATTTGTCATGTTTATTGACTTAGAAAACATTAATATTTTCAAGTGGGACAGTGACAATTTAAGCGAACCAGTCTGCACTCTTAATACAGCCGAAGTGCTTGGTTATTATGGCCTTAAAGTGTCTGATGAATATATATCGGGACGCTACCTCAGCAGCTTAACAGAATCGTGGTTGAGAGATTTAGTTCATCACGGGAAGTCAGAAACTCCACCAGCAGAAGAACAGATAGCAAGCATAGGTTTATTGCCGTTGCTAAAAGATGGCACAGTTCAACCTGAAGTGGAAATTAGGATCGATCCTAAGTTGAGATACATAGTTTTGAGATATTATTATCCGCAACACGGTACTCTAATTTTTTAAATAGGATGATCCTGTACGTTGAAACTAATTTCCTGCTGAGTATTGCCAAAGGACAAGATCCTGAAGCCCCAGACTTGTTGCTGAATCCGCCGTCGTCGGTAAATATAGCGATACCAAGCATTTGCTACATGGAAGCTTTGTCGGCATTGGCAGAGGATCTGAAGTACCGCAAACGTTTCGGGGATGAACTGAGAGTTCGGCTCAAAGATGCGGAGCGAAATCTGACTTCTGCTTACGCTCAGTCTCTCGCTTTCCACTTAAAAGAGGCTGTCAATCGAAATGAAAAGTTAATAGAGGAGATAGAAGCACGTTTGCTTCTATCTCTTAACCAACTGGCAACAAAAGCTGAGATAATTGAACTAACTGCTGATATGCTTCGGGAAAGTTTGCAGACGAAGCGTATTCAAGAGCGTACAGATAACTTGATTTTACACTGCATCTTGGGACACGCGCGATCGCACACAACTGGAGTTAAAGTGTTTCTGAGCGGCAATACTAGAGATTTTGGTACATTGGTAGTTCAACAGGCTTTACGGGATGCTGGCGTGTCGGATTATTTCAGCCGCACGCAAGACTTCCAGGGTTGGTTACGATCGCAGTAAAGCTGGCAATTTATTGTATATAAAATAATGATGAGAATTTTTGATATTATTATTGCTAATTGGCGACGGTGGTTGGCGGTAACCTTGGCGGTAGTGAGTGCGATCGCACTTTCATCCTGTAACCCAACTCAATTCAAAAGTCAAGCAGCCCAAGTACCCCAATTAGTTGCCAGTACCCTGGGCGATCCAAAAACCTTCAACTACGCCCTCAACCAAGCATCCCCGAATGTTTTTGCTTTCATTTACGAGGGGCTAATTGGTGAAAACGGCGTCACGGGAGCAATTGAGCCCGCTCTAGCCGAATCCTGGCAAATTTCTGAAGACAAACTGCGGATTGTTTTTACCCTGCGCGAGGGGCTGAAGTGGTCAGATGGTGAGCCGCTAACAGCAGACGACGTTGTTTTTACCTACAACGATATCTACCTTAATGAAAAGATTCCTACCGATGTCAGAGACGTTCTTAAAATAGGCGAAAGTCGTGCCCTACCCAAAGTACAAAAACTCGATACTCGTCGAGTTGAGTTTACTATACCAGAACCATTTGCCCCATTCTTACGCACCACCGGATTAGTAATTATGCCAGCTCATAGCTTAAGAGAATCCGTCAAAACTCTTGACTCAGAGGGCAAACCTAAGTTTATTTCCATGTGGGGTGTAGATACAGATCCAGACAAAATTATTGTTAATGGCCCTTATCGCATGGCTAGTTACCAGACTAACGAGCGAGTTGTATTCGAGCGAAACCCCTACTATTGGCGCAAAGATGCAGTAGGAAATCCCATGCCTTACATTGAACGTTTCATCTGGCAAATTGTGGAAAACACCGATACAGCATTACTGCAATTTCGATCGGGGGGGCTGGATATGCTTGGCGTTTCTCCGCTAACCTTTTCCTTGCTCAAACGTGAAGAAAAACGCGGTGATTTCACTATTTATGATGGTGGGCCTTCATCCGGCACAAGTTTTATTGCCTTCAATCTTAATAAAGGTAGGAAAAAGGACGGAACTCCACTTGTAAATCCAATCAAATCTCGTTGGTTTAATACGGTGGAATTTAGGCAGGCAGTTGCCTATGCGATCGATCGCCAAACCTTGATAGACAACATTTTTCGAGGCATAGGTAAAACGCAAAACTCCCCAATTTCCGTGCAAAGCCCCTACTATCTTTCTCCCCAAGAAGGGTTAAAAGTTTATGATTACAATCCAGAAAATGCCAAGCAATTATTATTAGGAGCCGGATTTAAATATAACGATCGAGGACAATTACTCGATGCTAACGGTAATCGAGTCCGCTTCACGCTGCTAAGCAGTAGTGGCAGTAGAACCGCTGAAGCAGTAGGAGCCCAAATTAAGCAAGATTTGAGCAAAATTGGCATTCAAGTAGATTTAAGTTTGATTGATTTCGGCACTCTGGGAGAAAAACTGGGTAACAGCTTTGATTGGGAGTGTTATTTTGGAGGCTTTACTGGAGGAGTAGAGCCAAATGATGGCGCAAATGTCTGGGCTCCTGATGGGGGATTGCACGTTTTCAATCAAAAACCACAACCGAATCAATCCCCGATTATTGGTCGAGAAGTTGCTGATTGGGAAGCGCAAATTGGTCGTCTCTACATCGAAGGTGCAAAGGAGTTAGACGAAGCAAAACGCCAAGCCATTTATGCTGAAACACAACGTCTAAGTCAAGAGTATTTGCCTTTTATTTATTTAGTAAATCCGCTTTCTCTAGCTGCTGTACGCAATAACATCCAAGGTGTGAAGTACTCCGGGCTTGGGGGATTGCTCTGGAACATTCAGGAACTCAAAATCGAACAGAAATAGCCTAAACAATTACCAAGACGATCTTGGGTTGTAGATACTAGGTCTGATTATGTAAAAAAGCAAGCCTAACCTTACAATATGATCTCTACTGATATTTTCTCGCTCGTGACTCGCTGTCGTTGGTTTTTAGTTTTACTGGCTTGTATTCAGGCTCTAGCACTCACCAGCTGCAACCCAACCCAATTTAAAACCAAAGCCGCTCAAGTACCCCAATTAGTTTTTGCCTCTCCCAGCGGGCCACAAACTTTTAACATAACGCAGAATCAGTCAGCCTTCAGCGTTTTTGGCTATATCTACGACGGATTGCTCACAGAAAATTACGCCTTAGATGCAAAGCTAGAACCTGCATTAGCCGAGTCTTGGGAAATCTCTGAAGATAAGAAACGGGTTGTTTTTACACTGAAAAACGGGTTGAAGTGGTCAGATGGCGAACCGCTCACCGTCGATGACGTGATATTTACATATCGGGACGTATATCTCAACCCAAAAATTCCCACAGACATCAAAGATATTCTTCGAGTTGGCACCAGCCGTGCTTTCCCAACAGTGAAAAAACTGGATGAACGCCGAGTTGAATTTACCGTGCCGGAACCGTTTGTCCCCTTTTTGAGAAACATAGGGGGACTGCCAATTTTGCCAGCCCATGCTTTGAAAAAGTCAGTCGAAACCACCGATGCTAATGGAAATCCCAAGTTTATTTCGGCTTGGGGAATCGATACCAACCCCAAAGAAATTATTGGGAACGGCTACTACAAGATGGAAAGCTACGCCTCCAGTGAGCGAGTCGTATTCCAACGCAACCCTTACTATTGGCGGAAGGATGCTGAGGGGAATCCCCAACCCTATATTGAGCGCGTTGTTCTGCAAATTATTGAAAATACCGACAATCAGTTAATTAATTTTCGCTCTGGGCAGCTGGATAGTTTAGAACTGTCTCCAGAGGTGTTTCCGCTGCTGAAGCGAGAAGAAAAGCGGGGGCATTTTACCATCTACAATGGTGGGCCGGACTCTACCACACTTTTTGTGAGTTTTAATCTCAACAAAGCTCGTAATTCCAAAAATCAGCCATTCGTAGACCCAATCAAGTCTCGCTGGTTTAATACCAAGGAATTTCGACAGGCAGTTGCTTATGCGATCGATCGCCAGCGTATGAAAGAAAACATCTTTCGGGGAATGGGTGAGCTACAGAATTCGCCTATTTATTTCAAAAGCCCTTACTACCTTTCTCCCGAACAGGGGTTAAAGGTCTACGACTACAATCCCAATAAAGCTAGACAACTGCTTTTGGGAGCCGGTTTTAAATACAATTCCCAAGGACAGCTGCTGGATGCGGAAGGCAACCGAGTGCGATTTACCATGCTTGTTAAAGCAGAGGATCAAAGCCGGGTAAATATGGCAGTCCAAATCAAACAAGATCTCAGCCAGATTGGGATTCAAGCCGATCTGCAAGTGATTGCCTTCAACGTGGTGATCGAAAAACTGCAAAATCGGAGTTGGGATTGTTATGTTGGTGGGTTTGGTGGAGGAGGGGTGGAACCTCACAATGGCTCCAATATTTGGTCGAGTAACGGACGATTACACCAATTCAACCAAGGCCCGGAACTGGGAGACCCCCCTATTCAGGGTTGGGAAATTTCTGATTGGGAGAAGGAAATTGACCGCCTTTTTATTGAAGGATCTCAAGAATTCGATGAGACCAAGCGTAAGGCTATCTATGCCCAATTTCAGCAAATCACTCAAGAACAATTACCATTCATTCATCTGGTGAATAAGCTCTCTTTTCAGGCGGTGCGCGATCGCATCCAAAACCTCAAATTCTCTGCCCTTGGTGGCCCATTCTGGAATTTTTACGAACTGAAAGTAAATGAGTAATTAGCTCTAGAGCGTCACAACGACGTAAACTCGTGGGATAAACCCGGTCTCTGCATTGCACTATGATTTCTGCCGTCTTCCCTAATTTGCGTCGTTGGCTCTCAGTTTTACTGGGGTTAACTCTAGCGCTAACTTGTCAGTTTGCCCTTACCAGCTGTCGTCCCACCCAGTTCAAAAGCAATGCTGCACAAGTCTCGCAACTGGTGCTAACTACGCTTACCGACCCCAAAACTTTTAATCCTCCGCTCAATCAAGAGTTTCCCAGCATTTTTCTGTTTGCTTTTGATATGTTGACTCGCGAGAACGCCATCACGGGTGAAGTTGAGCCAGCTTTGGCTGAATCTTGGGAAATTTCTGAGGACAAAAAGCGGGTTGTTTTTGCGCTGCGAGAAGGATTGAAATGGTCGGACGGCGAACCGCTGACGGCAGATGATGTGGTTTTCACTTATGAAGATGTTATCTTTAACAAGAATATTCCAACAGATGCTAAAGATACTCTCAAAATTGGTGCTAGCGGTGCTTTTCCAAAGGTTCGTAAAATTGATAATCTGCGCGTAGAATTCATTTTACCAGAGCCTTTCGCCCCGCTGTTGCGAGCCGTTGCAGGGCCGGAGGGCATTGCGATTTTGCCCAAGCATATCTTACAAAAAACTGTGCAAACTAAGGGTTCGGACGGAAATCTTCGGTTTCTATCTACTTGGGGAACTGATACCGATCCAACTAAAATTGTGGTTAATGGGCCATACAAGATCGAGAGCTACAAAAGTGGCGAACGTTTGGTATTTCGCCGCAATCCTTACTACTGGGGACGAGATGGAGAAGGTAATCAACTACCTTATATTGAGCGAATTATTTGGCAGTTTATTGAAAATACTGACACGCAGTTGCTCAGTTTTCGATCTGCGGATTTGGATGTGATGGGAGATGTTCGTCCGTTACGTCCAGAATATTTTTCATTACTGAAAAAAGAAGAAAAGCGAGGTAAGTTTAAAGTTTACAACGGCGGCCCTTGGTCTGGCACGACTTATATTACGTTTAATCTTAGTAAGGCAAGGGATAAAAATAATCGCCCTTTTGTAGATCCAATTAAGTCTGGTTGGTTCAATAATCTGGCATTTCGGCAGGCGGTTGCTTATGCGATCGATCGCGAGAAAATGCGCGATAACATTTTTAGGGGTATTGGCGATCTGCAAAATTCACCAATTTCTGTACAAAGTCCTTTTTACTTTAAAGATGGCTTGAAAGTTTATAATTATAATCTTCAGGAAGCAAAGGAATTGCTGTTAGGTGCAGGATTTAAGTACAACGATCGCGCACAACTCCTCGATACTGATGGCAATCGAGTGCGGTTTACTCTGCTGACGAATTCGGGTAACAAAATTCGCGAAGCTATTGGTGTTCAAATTAAAGACGATCTGAGCAAAATTGGCATTCAAGTTGATTTCAACCCGATTAACTTTAATACGCTAATGGAGAGAATTTCCAGTTCGCGAGATTGGGAAGTTCACATGATTGGCTTTACAGGTGGAATTGAGCCGCATGGTTTAGCAAATCTCTGGACTAGCAAAGGAGGTTCTCACTCATTTAACTTGGCACCTCAACCGGGTCAGCCTGCTATTAATGGTTGGCAACCTCTTGATTGGGAGTTAGAAATCGATCGCCTTTTTGCCGAAGGTGCGCGGGAATTCGACGAAACTAAGCGCAAAGCTATTTACGGTGAATTTCAGCGGATTGTTCAGTCACAGTTGCCCGTGATTCACTTAGTTAATGAAACTGCTTTGATGGCGGTGCGCGATCGCGTTTCTGGACTCAAATACACCGGCTTACCCAGTTGGGGATTGTGGAACATCCAGGAACTTAAAATTGTAGATAAGTAAAGTTATTATCTGCGTTCATCTGCGGTAAAAATTTAACCAGCAATGACAACAGACAATTTGACGATCTCACTCATGTACTAACGATGCAACCGGGCACGATATTACTACTTCAAGCGTTATACAGCGCTTTTCGGGTGAGTGAGGTACAGAGATACCCGACTTAGCAGGAGTTGTCGGGTATCTCTCCACATAGCCTGTACTTCATCCGACTGCAAGCCGCTATAATATAATTTTAGTAATAAAAGCAGAGTAATAGTTGAGATTGTCCTATGCAAGTACAAACGGCCAAACGCTACTACACTCCCGAAGAATATTTAGAACTAGAAGAGGCGGCTGAGTATAAAAGCGAATACCGAGATGGAGAAATCGTACCTATGACTGGCGGAACCACAAATCATAATAAAATTGCCCTGAATTTCGCTGCCAACTTGAAATTTGGTTTAAGAGGGCAGGATTACGATACTTATATCGGTGATGTGAAGTTATGGATACCTCGTTATCGCCAGCACACTTATCCCGATGTGATGGTAATTAAAGGAGAACCCGTCTATACGGGAACGAATACTACTACGGTGATGAATCCGTTGCTAATTGTTGAAGTCTTATCCAAATCAACTAAAAATTACGATCAAGGTGATAAGTTTCTCTATTATCGATCGATTTCAGAATTTAGGGAATATATCTTGATTGACCAGACGAGATATCATGTCATGCAGTATATAAAAACCCAGGACGGAAAATGGCTGTTAACTGAGTATGAATATTCAGAAGCAGTTCTCCAATTAAGTGCGATCGAGTTTCAGATTAATTTGAAGGATATTTACGAGAAAGTAAATTTTGCAGAAAGTGAGGAGTAAAGTTTTTTAATAACATCTCTTGTTTCGCTGAAATTTATAAGAAAATAGAGAAAGATTAAGGGTTAAGGTAGCTGCCCTATGACTGAGATATCCACTCGAATCGAATTGCCTCCTCCTTTTCCCGACCACACGCAATTACCGGAGGAAGACGGGACTTTTGTGAAAAATTTTCAGGAGCATCCTCAAAGTATTATTCTGACAGATTCTTTAGGCCCGGTTTTACAACAACTGCATCCTGACGGAAATTACGCGATTGGACAAGATTGCGGCATTTATTGGCGGGAAACTGAGCCTCCAGAAAAAGGCGCAGAAGCGCCAGATTGGTTCTACGTACCGAATGTACCGCCGCTGCTGGATGGTCAATATCGACGTTCCTACTCACTGTGGCGGGAATTCGTAGCGCCATTAATTATTTTGGAGTTTGCTAGCGGGGATGGTACAGAAGAACGCGATCGCACATCTTTATCTTATTCTGGTAATGAAGTCACCAGGCCGGGGAAGTTTTGGGTGTACGAACGCATCGTGCGAGTTCCCTACTATGGCATCTATGAAGTCGCCAACGGCAATTTAGAAGTCCACAACCTTGTCAACGGTTTTTTTGAGAAAATGTCTCCCAACGAACGGGGTCATTATGCGATCGCGCACTTAGGTGTAGAATTGGGACTGTGGCACGGAAACTATCAAAACCAAAACTTTCTGTGGTTGAGATGGTGGGATCTCCAAGGCAATTTGTTGCTGACTGGTGCTGAAAGAGCCGAACTCGAAAGTTTACGGGCTGAACAAGAGCGGCAAAAGGCCGAACAAGAGCGACAAAGGGCTGAACAAGAGCGCCAAAGAGCCGAAAGTGCAGAACAGATACTCGCCTCCACCGAACAAGCACGAAGGGATTCTATCCCCCGGTTGTTGGCTATGGGGTTGAGTGTGCAGCAGGTAGCTTCAGCTCTTAGTTTGACTGTGGAAGAAGTTAGGCAGATTTCTTCAGAGTGATAAGCTGTGGCGCATCTATTTTTTAGGGTCGCAATTTGTGAAACTCTTGTGAAGCTGGCATCTTGCCCGCCCCATTTATACAATTTAGATGCGCGACAGCTTATGACTGCTTCAGGAAGCGATCGCACGGAACTTAAGATCGTAGATAAGAAAGCCTAAAATACATCCCGTGACTCAACCTGAAATTTTACGTAATCTGCTGCAAGCCGTCGCTGCGGGTGAAGTTAGCCCAGACGTAGCCCTCGACAAACTAAAGCACTTCGATTTTGAGCCTGTTGGAGATTTCGCTCGTATCGATCATCACCGCCGCCTGCGTACTGGTTTCCCAGAAGTGATTTGGGGACTCGGTAAAACTCCCGATCAAATTGTACAAATTATCGAGGTGATGCGCCAGCACAATCCAGTCGTGATGGCGACGCGCATCGAACCGGCAGTTTATGCTCAACTGCAAGAAAAGATTCCCGATTTGCAATATTTTTCAATGGCGCGGATTTGTGCCATTTCCCCACCCACCTTAGAACCCCAGTATTCTGGCATCATTGGCATTCTCTCAGCGGGAACAGCCGATTTACCCGTCGCAGAAGAGGCAGCTGTGACAGCCGAATTATCCGGCTTCCGGGTGCAACGCCTCTGGGATGTCGGCGTTTCCGGTATCCACCGCTTGCTGAGTAACCGCCACGTCATTGCTGAATGCAACGTCCTCATCGTCGTCGCTGGTATGGAAGGCGCTTTACCCAGCGTGGTGGCTGGTTTGGCCGATTCTCCGACGATCGCAGTTCCCACCAGTGTAGGCTACGGCGCGAGTTTTGGTGGCCTCGCTCCTCTGTTGACAATGCTCAATTCTTGTGCTGCGGGAGTAGCCGTTGTCAATATTGACAATGGTTTTGGTGCGGCGATTTTAGCTGGACAAATTCTTCGGACTGCACACAAATTGAATGCTGGGAATGGGTAATTAGGTACGTAGTTGCGCTTTAGCGCTAAAGCGCAACTATAGCAACCGTCAAGGCAGTTAAAACGTTCTTAATTCCTGAAACGTTGGCGGATTCTAGACCCTAACCCCTAGCTATACATAAGGATGAGAGCGCTGAAGCGCAACTACGTACCAATTTGTGCGATCGTTATGCAAAACCTCAGAAATTTGCCTCAGCAATCAAAAGTTTCGCTCATCTCATTGATTTTACTTGTTTTTTGCTGTTTGGAACTTATATTTAGGATATTTAAATGTTACCTGGGCGAGTTTGTCTCCTTGTTCTGGATAAATTTTGCGTTTTTGATATTCTTATTTTACTGGCCGACTTACTTTTCAACGAATCCAGCCATAACTCAACCGGGCTCTTTAATAGAAGAGTATCGCATAGTTTTAACCGCCATTCTCAGAGCAATATTTTTTTTAATTATCTTCTCTATTTTCTTGGTTATTAGCTTGGCGGTACTTAAAAAAGGTATAAGTGACACGCTTTTATTTGGGACTTTCTTATTCCTTTGGCCGATTTACATATTTATCCAGGTTAAGCATAACTTCCGAAAAGCGATCGTACCTTTTTCCTTGACTGTAATAACTATGATATTAATCCTGCTTACTATTCCCGCCAACCCTACTCTGGAAACATTCAATACCCACTCAAAAGCCTTTGAAGAAGTAGTGGCAATAGTAAAATCGGGAGAGATAAAAACTCCTCCCGGTCAAGTTGTCTCACAAGTAATACTTCCCTGCCAGTATCGTTATCTAGTTGGTTGTCCTAACAGAAAAATTAGCATTACCAAACAGGCTAATACAAATATTATTTTCTTTTGTAGCGATTTGGCAGCTTGGGGAAATAAAAATACAGGGTTTGTTTATAGATCGGATAATGAAGATATATCTGTAAAATCTTCGGAAAAATCTCCATATCTGGAAGTTAGGAAATTACAAGACAATTGGTTTTGGAAAATTGAAGATTAGACAAGGATTGCCAAAGTCCAAGGGAACCCCACCCCCTAACCCCCTCCCCGCCACGGGGAGGGGGAAAATTTATTATTCCATCTCCGTTAATGAGAAGGGTTAGGTTGGGGTTGTAAATTTTTGCAAGGTGTGTATTATTAATAGCTTGGCTTACTCTAGCTGTAGGGGGAATTCATGAATTCCCCCTACAGCCGAGAATTAAATTAAATTTCACCGATTTGAACGACGTTTGCGAATAACCTTTATCCATATAATAATAACTTGTATAAGTATAAGTAAAATAATCACTAATAAACCTATCGGCACAGTTATCAAAGAAAACAAAGCCGTATCTATTACCTGTTCTAAATAATCTGCTAACCGATGATTACTTCCGCAACTTATTTTAGTGAAACACAAATAACTCCGCTCACAACGTTCGTAATTACACCCATATATTCTTTTTAGAATTTTACCACTGACTGAGATAATTAGAGGAAATATCATATAAATAAACACAAAAAACAAAGACACAAAAAAGTTTTTACAGCGCATAGCTTACCTCAATATTAGTACCAGTAAACTTTTGTTTCAGCATTAAACCGAATAGATGTTGCCAATACATCTTGGGAAAGCTTTTCCCACTTTTTGTCACCCAAAGATGAGAGAATGTTAGCTACTATATCTACAAAACGGATTGCATTATTTACCTGATAATAAGTCAGGTAATCTCCGACAGATTTGGAACCATTAAGTGCCAGTCCTGTAGCACCCGCACCGATACCAAAAACGATCGGGCCTGAATCGCTATCTGGCTTAATATTAGCATGAGGAGGATATTCCCGGAAACCAGAGACAATTAGAAAATTTTTATAGTAGTGCTGCTTGTAATTATGCCAAAGTTCTCTTGTCTCTTTGGGAGCAAAATCACCCATGTATTTAGCTGTCCAGGACAATGCACAACCACGTGGGTATTTGGAATATTTTTCAATGCCGGTAAGTTCGGAGTAAGGCAGTTTTGTTTTCGGTTCATTTCCTTGGTTTTTCATATATTCTAGCCATTGCTTGATTGGCATTTGACTGATTTGCGTGTTGTTGTTTCGATCGAATAAATACAATGAATATAATGTAACTGCATTGTCCGCTGGCCACCTATCTTGAGCTTTTTCGTAAGACCTGATATTATGCTGCGGTTCGCCGATAATTTTTTTTGCAAGGTATTGAGAGATGGTGCGATTGAGTGGCAAATATTTGCGATTGCGTGACAATCTTTGATAAGCTCCTAAAATTACATTGAAATGGCTCAAGTATAATCCTTCTTCACCCCAATTAGAAACCTTGTTAATATCCCGGTAAGGTGAAATATCTGGGTGAAGGGCGATTTTGATGGCTTTTTCCAACAAGGGAATAATTTCTGGCTGCTTATCTGGTTTTTGAATGGCATAACTTACCAATCCTTCAGTCATATACGAAAGCGCAATAATGCCTTTACTCCGTGACAAACCAACTTGGCTCAACCCAGTGAAAGGTTGATTTAAAAAAGTTTTAAGTTGAAGGTAATGGTTGTTTGCCTGCATTCCGCTGAAATCATACAGCCAAATGCTAGTTTGAGTGAGGATAAATAATCCGGTGATGGCAAATAGGATGAATTTGGTTTTTTTGTAGCGCTTTTTCAGCCACAAGGCTAAACTAAGAGGAATGGCTGAACCAAAGGTGAGCAAAATCAGCAATGCAATAACACTCATAGGGATTTTAGATTTCAGGTTGAGAAATAGCAAGCCATTTGGGATAGGCGTAAGAATCTTGAGTTTGCAATTTGAAGAGGGGATAACTTTTGAGTACCCTAGCTACAGCTTTAAGATTATCCATTAGGTTGGTATCTTCTCCATACGCTTCAAAGGCAAGACTCCACCAAGCATTGTCGTGGATATTCAACTGAGTTATTTCTACGTTACAGGCGCGATCGATCGCGCGATCGACTGGCACCGATATTAACGAGGTATCGTAGGAGACTTGATACTTACGTTGCGATCGCACCTTCTTGACATTTATCCACGGCGCTTTCTTTACCAAATCTACTGGTATCAAACTTTCTGCGGTCGGATCTTCGCAACTCCACTTCACCCATTTCTCTGCTTTACCCTCCCAATTATCTCCAAAACGCAGCGCATCCAATTCGGCTTTTCGCAATTTGATTTCCAGACGCTTCTGGCGTAGCTTGATTCCTAAGTATTCACACTCAGGAATGTGCAAATACACATCTTCTGGCGGATGGTGATGTTCGCCTAGCGCATCGGTATTGAACCAATCTTGAATCTCTGCTGGTAGCGTACCAGAATAAAACCATCGGATTTCGGTAGTCGTCAACATAGATTCTTAGTTTTTGGTAATTACTAATTGATCGTAGGTGATGGGAATGAAAAATTAAGGATGAAAATTTTTCTCCCCCTCTTCTCCCCTCCCCGTGCGACGGGGAGGGGTTGGGGGTGGGGTTGTTCCTCTGCGCCTAGAGTCCCCCTCTTCTATGGTGATGGGCGTCAACGGCGATCGCGTCAGATAAATGAGACAATATAATCGCAGTGCCAAAGGAAAATATGTAGAGATGCTCAAACGAATCGCAGCGGTACTTTTAGTCGTCCTTAGCTTGACTCTGACGGGTTGCCTTGGAGGGGTTGTCGGGTTAAAAAGCTATATCAATAGCTATGATGGCTACCAGTTCCTCTATCCTAATGGCTGGATTCCATACAACGCCTCAAATGGCCCCAGTGTGGTACTTCACGATTTGATTGAGCAAAGCGAGAACGTCAGCGTTGTGATTAGTCCACTTGAGACGAGCAAAACTCTCAGCGATCTGGGCACTCCTGGTGAGGTAGGATACAAACTGTCAAAAAGTGCGATCGCGCCTTCCGGATCTGGACGCGAAGCAGAATTGGTGAATGCCGAGGCGCGAGAAGGCGGTGGTAAAATTTATTACCTTTTGGAATATATCGTTAAATTGCCAACCCAGTCACGGCATAATTTAGCCAGCGTTGTCATCAGTCGCGGCAAACTCTACACTTTTAACGCATCCACTACAGAAAAGCGCTGGGCAAAAGTGAAGAATCAGTTCCAGCAAATCATTGATTCGTTCTCTGTTTATTAAAGTGGTCATTGGTCATTGGTCATTAGTCATTGGTCATTAGTCATTGGTCATTAGTCATTGGTCATTGGTCATTGGTCATTTGTCATTGGTCATTGGTCATTGGTCATTTGTCATTGGTCATTGGTCATTTGTCATTAGAAACTAACCAAGGACTTCTGACTTTTGACAAGTGAAAAACAACAACGAAGAACTAACAATTGAATGGTCAATCCAAAATCCAAAATCCTCTGGTGCTTCGGTGGGCATCGTGACGGTCACCGCCAAGACGCCCACTTCGCGCCAAATCCAAAATTGGTACTAGCTTCTGCCTCGCCTGCTCGCCGTCGCTTGTTGCAAACTGCTGGGATCGAAGCAGCGGTCTGTCCAAGCGACTTTGATGAGTCCCAAGTCGATCTCAGCGATCCGGTAGAACTGGTGCAAACGTTAGCGCAGCGAAAGGCTGAAACTGTGGCATCTCAATTTGCCGATGCGTTATTGTTAGGTTGTGATTCGGTTTTGTCTCTAGCAGGTGAGATTCACGGCAAACCAGCTGATGCCTCGGAAGCGATCGCACGTTGGCAAATGATGCGCGGTGGAGTAGGCGACCTCTACACAGGTCATGCTTTAATTGACCAAAAACAAGGCAAAACCTTAGTGCGATGTCAGGTGACGCGGGTTTACTTTGCCAATGTGAGCGATCGCCAAATTGAAGCCTACGTTGCTGGCGGCGAACCTTTGAACTGCGCTGGCTGCTTCGCCCTTGAAGGCAAAGGAAGTCTGTTCATCGCGAAAATCGAAGGCTGTCACTCCAACGTCATCGGTCTCAGTATGCCCCTGCTGCGGGAGATGCTGGGCGAATTAGGGTACGATGTCACAGACTTCTGGCAGTTGGCGGATTAAAATAAGTTATGAGCCAAAGCACGCAAAAACCCTTGATTCTAGACCCTTCTTCCCCTAGCCCCTAGCTATACCTGCTTCAGCTTATGACTAAACCTAAATCTAGAAGCTCATCCAGGTTACAGGAAATTAAATCAGACACTCTTTTTGAGAAACTCCCTCCACTTGCTAGAAAATGGGCGGAAAGTTTGCCTTGGGAAGAACGCCGTTATGTTTTGTCCTTGTGTCATCTCCTCTGTGCATCTGCACCAGAAATGCAAGCGGATTTTTTAGACGAATATACGGCTGATGGCTTAGTTTGGCGAATGCTGCAAGACAGAGATACTCAACACCGAGTTCAAAAATATTTAAGAAGATTTAACTTGAAAACAGAGTTAAATAAAGCTGTTTTAAAACGCTATGTAAGGCAGTTTTTTATACATTCATCTCAAGATTTACGAGAACAGCCTAATCTGTATTTAGAATCGGCTTTACGATTGGTGATTAATCCAAAAGAAAAAAATAGCGTTTTTAATTATATTTTAGGCTTTGAACTGCTTAAAATGATCTTCCAAATGAGTTGGGCGCAGCAAGAAAGATTATCTGATTTACAAAAATTCCCAGCTAGTTTTATTAAAACCTATATCAAACCCATTCAAAATGCACACAAGATTAACGGCATAGTTACTCCCAAACACGAAAGAGTTTTTTTTGAAAAGCATGATTATTTTGTCCAAGAGCCTAACATAGCAGAAGACAAAGTAATCGAGCTAGTCATGCCTACTTTTACCGCCAACGCAGTCAGCGATTTTGGGTTTTCAATAATTCGTCATCCCCAATCCTTAGAGTTTGATTATGAATATATTTTTCAGCCGGAACAAGAGGGTATTTTCACCCAAAATCTTGAATCGGTTCGTCTCTAAGGCTATTTGATCGCCTCATCCACTACAGATGTAGAGTCAATTCATGAATTGACTCTACATCTGAGAGGATAATCCAAAATTGAATGACAGGGTTACTAAGTGGGTGGGCGTAAATAAACTGAACTCCCAGAAATCCGGTTTCTCTGACAATACCTTCGCCATTTCTTTGTAGGTTGGGTTGAGTGAAGCGAAACCCAACGCATTTGTTGGGTTTCGTGCCTCTAAGTGGGTGGGCGTAAATAAACTGAACTCCCAGAAACCCGGTTTCTCTGAGAAACCGGGTTTCTAAGGGCTTGAGAGTTTTACGTTTAATGATGCCCTCCTACTTAGGACAGCCTCTCTTGCTGAATCGTTATCCCACGGCTTTCCATTGTTTCTTCAAACAAATCGGTTGGCAGTGCCTGTTCCACAGGCCAAACACCGGGTTTTGTCAGTTTTCCATCCAAGATTAGCTGGGCTAGGCTGCCAGTGCCGTAACCAGCAGCTACGGCTGTATTTTTATGTACCAAAGTCGAACAAAAAATAGATGATTTTCCATCTTTTTTTCCGGTGACTTCAGAACGAATTGCCACGCCAATGCCACTAAAATTGTCGGTGAAATTAGTCATCTTGTGGCTGACATTAGCTAAAAACTCGATTACGTTTGGATTCTTGATCCAGGTGGTAGGCCAAACCTTGGCAACCCACCAAGTTAGGTAATTGTAAAAATCGGGAACAGAACCGAATTTTGTAATAACAGTTTTGACAGGAAAAGTGTCGGGCAAGGTGAAAGTTTCTGGCATATCGTACCAGTAGACGCCATTGCGATCGTAGGGAGGTGGAAATACAACAGCTTCGCGATCGCTATATGGCTTCACCGTCTGCCACTTTCCATCTATCCAAGCTTCAAACGGATTTTGCAAACCCAAAAATGTCGTCCGCATCACCGTAATTCCCGCACCGCCCGAACCCGATACTACATAGCTGAGGTGAATCTTTTCTACCTTATCCAATTGTTCCACATCCTGACGCACCATACTATTAGAAATGCCGGGAAAAATGCCCGTATTGACAATCGCCGTTACGCCAGCTTCTTCAGCGGCAGATTTATAGTTGAGTGCCTTGATCGTAAAAGAACGATGATCGCTGACATCTAAATAATTAACACCTTGTTCGATGCAAGTTTTGAGAACATTGGCATCGCGGTAATGAAAAGGCCCAGCGCAGTGGATGACGATGTTGGTAGATGCAACGGCATTTCGCAACCCCTCCCGATCCGCCAAATCCAAAGCCAGAAACTGCACTTGCGACCCCAGCATTTGAGCTACCGCGATCCCAGCACTTGAGTCCCGCCCAGTAATAGTAATCTCTGCCTTTGTGTGAGCAACCAGATCCGCAGCAACGCTGCTGCCAATCCGTCCGCTTCCTCCTACAATTAAAACTTTATCAGTCATTTGTAAAAATTGATCTCTTTAACCTCAGTGGAGCAAATTTAAATCATCCTCGCCATCATTAGCAAGGATGACTTTTCTTCTGGTGAGGAATTACGTTCAAGAGGTTTTGAAGACCGAGGCTACCGTTGACTTGAAAGAATTTCCCGCATCCTTTAGAGTTTGGGCTAGAGGCTGCTGTGCGTGTAGGAAGACGCGAGCGCAATTGCGTCCCGGCATCCCGGAAATGGAACCGCCGGGATGGGTTCCCGCGCCGGTGAGAAACAGCCCTTCGATCGGCGTTTTGTAATTAGCCAATTCGGGTAAGGGACGGAAGAATACCATCTGATCCAGGGTCATGTCGATGTGGTAATAGTTACCTTTGTAGGCTCCCAGACGCTCTCCCAGTTCGGCGGGGCTTTCGACGCGACGAGCGATCGTAGCTGTCTTGACATTGGGCGCATAATCTGCAAGCTTATCGATGACGCGATCGGCAACTTTATTTTTCAGATCGTCCGTCCAGCCAGTACCGTGTAAGCCAGTCCCCTCCGCACCAGCAATTTGATAAGGAGCAAAATACTCAATCCAAACCGTATGCTTACCCGGAGGAGCCATTGACGGGTCTAGCATCGTCGGCTGAACCAAATACATAGAAGGATCTTCCAGCGGAATCTTGCCAACAGACGGGTCGCTGTGTGCGATTTCCACCTGTCTCACCGAGTCAGCAATCAACACAGAACCGATCAGATATTCATCTTTATGGTCGTGATGCACAAAGCGCAGCGGTTCATCCATCGCTAGGTCGATTTTGAGGATAGTTTCGTTATTGTTAACGATACGACGTTCCAATCTCTCCTTTAAATCTGGGTCGGCTGCATCAACATCGCTTTCATCCACCAATTGCAAGAACAAACGCTTGGCATCAATGTTAGAAATAACACCTTTAGTTGCGCGGTATTCCGTGCCACCACCAACCCGAACTCCCACAGCTTTACCATCATCAACTAAAATCTTCTCAACGTGCTGGTCGGTGAGTACTTTTCCACCCAAGCTTGTAACTAAATTGACTAACGCTTTTACTAAAGCGCCCGTACCGCCTCTAGGTCTTGCCATACCGGGATTATGGCGCATCGCCATCATAATCGCACCCACGGCAATGCTTTTTTGAGAGGGAGGAGCTCCGAGTTCGGATGCTAATCTTGCTAAAGGTGCTTTGAGAAATTCGGAATCAAACCACTCGTTGATGACATCCTCCGCACTGGTAAGCATTGTGCGAATAAAGTCCAATGTCTTGTCCGCGCTACCGATTACGGAAAATAAATCTTTCAGCTTTTGAAAGTCGTAGTTGCCAACAATATCGACGATCGACTTTGGCGGCGCGTTGAACATGGGAATCATAGCATTAAGAACGCGCTGCCAAAAGTCTGTGTATTCTGCATATTTTTTGGCGTCGCGCTCATTGTAGCGGGCAATTTCCGCACAGGTTTTCTCAACCGATGCGTGACCCAAAAAGTATTTACCGTCTGGATGGGGACAAAATACCACTGGGTCGCAGTAAAGATACTCCAGACCGTACTTTTGGAGTTCTAATTCCTCAACTACTGGCCCCAAATGGATAAATTCGTGGTCGATCGCGCACAGGTTAAATTTAAAACCGGGTGCTTCTTTTGGCAATGCTTCCTCGGTTGTTGCCGCACCACCAGGAACAGAACGTTTTTCCAGTAACAGAACGCTATATCCAGCTTTAAGCAAATAAGCGGCGCAAACCAGCCCATTGTGGCCTGCACCAATGATTACAACATCATAAGTTTCCATTTATGCAACTCCGAGAGATTTCAAGCTTACCCTATCCTAAGAAAATTACAAAATGTAAAGAATCTGTCCAATTAGAGAGATTGCCGTGAAAAGCAAGGGGACAAGAGGGAGAGCTTTTGATTGAGGCATACGAAGTTACAAAAATGGCAGTTGTTTGATGTAGGCTTCCGCCATCACCGTTAAGCTGCCTTTTTGCACTTCCATATCTTTGACGCGAAACGCGCTTCCTTCCACTTCATAGTAAGGTAAATTGACCAGTTCCTTGAATTTCAACACCAAAGCAACAATTAATTCCAGGGAAATACCATTTCCCGGCGTACAGTGGAAAGCTTCTAGTAACAGTGGCTGCGAAGAAGTGCGTGGGTAAAGCAAGGCAATGAAGTCTAACTGTCGAGAATTACCCTCGTGCAGCAGAACTTTGCCGCTGCATTTTATCTGACCGTTACCTGGTAGGTGAATCTCGATCTGTTGCAATTCCAGGTTGACAATTTGACCATCCACATCCAGATCTAAAGGTGGTAATTTGCTGCGGATGTAGTCGGTGTTGAGAGAGAGGTTGATATCTTCTTCTGTTAGTACAACGCGGATAGCGGCATCGGTCGGATGATTAAGTTTAATTTCACCAAAAAGAGCGCTTAAGGGATTAATTGAAATCCGACCTGTTTGTACTTGTACTTCCTGCACGCGGATGTCTTTTTGGATTGACAAACCTTGGCCTGCAAATGAAACTGAATCGGCTTGTCCTTGAACGATATTAAGCAGATTGGTTCGGACATCTACATTGACGTCCTCTACTTTATCTACTTGGCTAATTACCCCTATTTCTGCTGCGGCAGAAAGGACATCTTCCTCTAGCCGGTGTTCCTCGTCTCGCGTCATGATTTAGTCTCCCGATCGCATATATTTTGCCAATTTACGCGATCGCGTCAATTAATTTATCTGCATGGCGATATAGGAAATATTTTGCTGTTATCTATATTTTGTTTATTTTTCAGCTAAACAGCAGTTTCCATGATTCCAGATTTCCGATAACGTCGATCGCAAACAACCATCCGCACGCCGCCAGATGGGCCTAATGTAAAGCCTCGACGTATAGGTCGAACTGGACGTTTATCGGCAAGTGCCAATTGCCAGCGCGATAGTATTGTTCCCAGCACCAGTTTCATTTCAAATGCTGCCAATGCTATACCGAGACAACGACGATTACCTCCTCCAAAGGGGAAATATTCGTATGGGGAATACTGGCGTTCTAAAAAACGTTCTGGTTTAAATTTGTCTGGTTCTGGGTAAATATTTTCTCGCCGATGTGTTAAATAAATACAGGGAGCTATCTGTGTACCTGGTTCAAACAAATGACCCATAATTTCTATGGGAGATTTGGCAATTCTGCCAAAGGTGATAAACAAAATTGGATAAATTCGCAGCGTTTCGTTGCAAACAGCAGTAAGATAGGGCAGTTTGGCAAAAGCCGCTGGATCTGGGTTGTCGCCAAGGTTGTCTATTTCTTGCAGCAACTTGTCGAGTACGCCCGGTACGTGGTGAATTGAATATAGTGCCCAAGCTAAGGATGTGGCTGTAGTTTCGTGACCGGCGACTAAAAGCGATCGCAATTCGTCATATAATTCTGCATCTGTCATTGGTCGATCGTTTTCGTCGCGTGCAGACATAAGTAAAGAGAGGATGTCTGTGCGGGATGGATCTGGTTTTTCTCGACGTTCTTTAATTTCCGCCAAGAGGAGTTTGCTAATTTCCTCTTGGCGACGCAAGAAGCGACCCCACGGGCTCCACACACCTAAATCTTTTTGCAGTGACGGAAAGAAAAGTAAAATGGAATTCAACGGTGAACTGATCTCATCCAGCATTTCTGACAAAAGTTGCCGCAGTTGTTGACTGCGCGTTCCTTCTTGCAAACCGAACACTGCTTGTAAGATTACGCGCAGGGAAATCTCTTGCATTACCTCGCGAACTGAGAATTTCTGACCGATTTGCCACTCGTCGGTAACTGCAAGCGCGATATCTTGAATTAGCTGACCGTAGGTTCGCATCCGTTCGCCGTGGAACGGAGGCATCAACAATTGGCGTTCTCTGCGGTGGCGATCGCCATCCATCAACATCAGCGAATACTGTCCGAGTATCGGTTTTGCCAACTGGTTCGCAGGCCCGCTGTCAAACTGTTTGTAATCGGCTGTAAAAACTTCTTTAATTGCCTGTGGGTTGCTTAAGAAGACGATGGGATTACAATTCTCGCCCACCCGCAACGTGAAAATTTCGCCATAATTTTTAGCACAGGTATCCATCAGTGTCAAGGGGCTAGCAACCCATTGCAGCAGCTGTACAATTTCGGGAGTTTTCGGGCCATCAGGGAGTTTCATAAAGAATTTTGATTACAAATTTTTCTTTTAGTGCCTGTACAAAACTAAGCTAGCAAAAGTACAGGCGATCTTGCCTTCTAGAGTGAAATTACTAGAGTGAAATGAGAGGTTGTGATGATTGACAATAGAGAACTCGCCCCCATAGAGCAAGCTATGGAAATTTTGAATCGCCGTGCTGGCTCGTATAATGTGGTAACAATCAGTCGAATCGAAGGTTTTCTCAACGAAGAAATTCTCAGACAGGTTCTAGACCTTATTCAGTGTCGTCATCCTCGTCTGAATTCTCGTATTGTCGGTGATTTGGATAATCTTCGTTTTGAAACAGAAGGGACACAAAAGATTCCTTTGCGTGTTGAGAACAAGTTGCACAACGAGGAGTGGCAAGAAGTAGTTCTGGAAGAGATGAATGAAAAAATTGATAGTAGTAAAGTTCTTCTGCGATCTGTCCTTGTTCCAACCTTTGCGGGAAAAATGATTTTGAATTTTATGTTTTCTGAACCTTCCCTCGGTAGGGATACTATGGAAAGTCTTGTCAACAATGCAATATTGTGTCTCGTTGAGACTTGCAATAACAAGGTTGTCACACTCATGACATGACTATACTGTAGGGTGCGTTGCAACGCACCCTAAACTACTAACTGGAGACAGCTTCCAGGGTGCGAGATTTTACCGCTCGCTCACATTTTACTACTAGCTGAATGCTGCGATCGGGTGCTGTCACCAAACCGCGCCGTTTTGGTCGCACTTCGCCATTATCGACAAGTTCTAATTCTAAACGCGAAAGTATTTTAGCCAGCGCTATTTTCATTTCAAACATGGCAAAGGCAAAACCAATGCAGCGTCTCGCGCCACCGCCAAAAGGCAAAAACTCATAAGGAGAAAACTGTCTTTCCAAAAATCTTTCTGGTTTAAACTTCCTTGGTTCGGGATACAAATCCTCGCGGTGGTGCGTCAGATAAATAGAACCTATCAAAACCGTACCCGGTTTGAAATCGTAACCTGCTAGGGATACCTCTTCTTTCGCCACTCTTGGGAAAGTAAGCATAGCTACTGGGTAAATTCGCAGTGTCTCGTTGCAAACGGCGTTGAGGTAAGGTAATTTTAAAATCGCGTTGGAGTCTGGATTTTCCCCAAGAGTATCCAATTCTTGCAGTAGTTTTTCGCGCACTTCTGGCAATTTGTGAATCCAATACAGCGCCCAAGCTAACGCTGTTGCCGTAGTTTCGTGACCCGCCACCAACAGAGTCATCAACTCATCGCGCAATTCTTGGTCTGTCATTGGTTGTCCCGCTTCATCAACTGCTGCCATCAGCAAGCTGAGGATATCCGTGCGAGAGGGGTCGGGATTTTCGCGACGTTCTCGAATTTCTTCATAAAGAAGTTGGTCAACTTGCTGCTGGCGACGAACAACTCTTCCCCACGGACTCCAAGCGCCTAAATCCTTTTGGAAAGCTGGAAAATAAAGCATCGCGACGCTTAAGGGAGTACTCGCCTCATCCAGCATGACACTGAGAAGTTGCTCTAATTTTTGGGCGCGTGGGCCTTCGTATAAGCCAAATACCGCTTCCAAAATCGTCCGCAGAGTGATTAATTGGGTAGAAGATCGAACGCAGAAGGGTTTGCCTATCTGCCATCTATTCATTATTTCGTCGGTGATATTGCTAATCGCATTTCCATAGGTTCGCATCCTTTCGCCGTGAAAGGGTGGCATCATCAGTTGGCGCTGACGTTGGTGTGCCGTACCGCTGAGGGTGATTACAGACTGCTTCCCTAGTAAAAATTCAAAAATCACGTTTAAATCACCGGGTGCTTCAAACTGCTTGGTTGTATCCCCTGTCAAAATCTGTTGCAGTACTTGGGTGTTACTAACGAACACCAAAGGGTCAGATTTTGTGCCCAGTCGGATGCTGAAGAGATCGCCATAGCGTTTGGCGCAGTCTTCCATAAATGACATTGGGCTAAATACCCACTGGAGTATTTGTACAAATGTTGGGGTTTGCGGGCCTTTTGGTTGTTTCATTGGATCTGGTTGTTTGAGAAAATGTTTCTTGTTACTTAAACTAAGTTAAACTATCTAATTTTTCTTTGGGTCATATTTGACTTAGTTATCTTTGTCTTACATACAATTAATAAATTTTGACAACTAATAGTTGTAAAATTTTTGTTAAATTCATTCAGCACGTACTGTCTCCTCATACACTTTAAGGAACTCATGACTGCAACAACTCCAAAAGCAACATCAATCCCGGATTTTTGCGAAGGTATTCAATACTTTGGCGAAGCGCTACCACATTTTGAGACGTATGGTGCGAAATCTGCGATCGCAGAGGGCAGTGTAGGAATTTCTGACCCGACTGACCAAGCTGCTGTCTACCAAACTTTGCTGGTTGCAGATGCTCTGCGCTATCTTACTCTGCAAGTGACAGGAAGTAAAGCTTCTGGACACCCAGGCGGTTTTGCCAGCCAAGCGGAAGCTTATGCTGCTTTGGTGATGCTGGGATATAAGAATATTATCACAGAAGTTGGACACCACGCCCCTGGTTTTTATAGTGCGATGTTCCTCGATCGCTCTTTGGAGGACATGGGTATTTCTACTGTGCAGCAATTGCGCGATCGCTATCGGGAAAAGCACGGACTTTTGGGCCACCTTTCCGGCTACATCCCCGGTATTCTCGCACCTGCTGGCCCGCTCGGTCAAGGTCAGCACTTTGCAATGGCAGCTGCTTTATTGCACAAAGACAAACTTTTCCCCTTCACAGTCGGTGATGGCGGTTTTGGTGAACCTTATGTGATGAGCAGTATGGCACATTTCCACACCGCTTATCCCAGCGCAACTAACTTTTTGCCTGTGTTGGTTTGGAATGGTTACAGTCAGGAACATCATAGCATGGTTTCCACCAAAACCAATGAGGAAATGCTTGCTTATTGGCACGGTAATGGTTTTGAAGAAGTTATCTTAGTGAATGCTAAAGACTTTGACGATAAAAACCAACCTGGCGATTATGTTGATAGCACCGCTTTCTCTTTTGAACAGCGCCTCGCTTTCACCAAAGCGGTGTTAGCTGGTATTGACAAAGCAGCGAAATCTGCACTTAGCGGCAAACTCACGGCATTTATCATCAAACAATTGAAAGGTGCGGGAGTTCACGCACGGGGAGCAAAATCTCACAATCTTTATCCCAAAGATACTTTAGATGCGCCGCACATTATAAATGCGTTGAAAGGACGTGCTTTATCAGCGTCAGCTTGGCAATTGGTGCGGACAAATTGCGAAAAAGCTGGTGGTGGCCCCGCTGCGAAAACTGTCGTGACAGAATTTCAATTACCGTTGCCAGAATTAGGTGAATTGCCTTTGGAAGAATATGCTGTAGGTGGAGATCCGAAGGTTTCAACAACAGCAATGGGGAGATTAGTTGGGAAAGTGGGAGAATGCGATCGCACTTTTTTAGTTACCAACGCCGACGGTAACGAAGCATCTGGAATTGCCAATATCAACCAGGCATTAAAGATTATTCACCCTACCACCGACGACCTTTACAATCAATCGCCAAACGGACAAGTTTACGAACCATTGAGTGAAGATGCTTGTGCAGGATTAGCTGTTGGTTTATCCCTGATGGGTGCGAGAAGTTTGTGGTGTTCCTACGAATCTTTTGCCATCAACGGATTACCAATTTGGCAAACTGTCACGCAAGCAATGGCAGAATTGCGCCGTCCTACTCCTGCCACTATTACTTTATATACGGCAGGCGCTTTAGAGCAAGGACGCAACGGTTGGACGCACCAACGACCGGAAGTTGAAGCATATTTTGCGGCGATGATGCGAAATGGCAATGTCTTCCCATTATTCCCACCCGATGCTAACAGCATCCAAGTTTGTTATGACTGGGCATTGACAACAAAGAATAAGGGAATTGTGATTACTGCCAGCAAGTCACCATTGCCAATTCGTACCACTTTTGAACAAAATCGTCAAGGGTTAGAAGATGGTGCGATCGTATTGCATGA
Organism: Argonema antarcticum A004/B2; assembly: GCF_023333585.1. GTDB lineage: Bacteria > Cyanobacteriota > Cyanobacteriia > Cyanobacteriales > Aerosakkonemataceae > Argonema > Argonema antarcticum. Next base: position 18,364 of record NZ_JAIQZN010000062.1, on the reverse strand, counting down.
AGTTGCTGGTGGTAAGAAAGTTGTGTTTGCAGTTGTTGGCGATATGACGCTAATTCCTGTATTTGAAGCAGCAGCTTTCTTGGAAACTGAAGGTATTGGGGTAAAGATAGTTTCTGTTATCAATCCTCGCCGTTTGTATCGTCCTAATGATGTTGCTTGGGATACTTGTTCTGAACCTGATGGTGTATTTTTGGATGATGCAAAATTCGCAGAGATATTTGGTGGCGATGCGCTAATTGGTGTTACTGGTGGCGCGAGTGGAATGTTGGAACCAATTATGTTGAGAAGTAACGCCAAACGCGATACTTTCGCATGGAAACGTGGGGAAACAACTGCTTCTGCTGGTGAGTTGATGGCGTTTAATGGATTGACTGCTGAAGCGTTGACAAAACGTGCGATCGAGTTAGTGCATTAGACATCTCCAAAAAACATTGTAGAGACGTTTCTATCAACGCTCTCTACAATGGTTCTAGGCAACGCACGTTTAATTTCTGGAGATGTCTATTAAGAATTGACCTCTCCCCCTTGCCCCTGCCCCTCTCCTGCGAGGAGAGGGTAGTAAAGAAATTGTATAATTGTAGGGGCGGGTTTAGACGATCAGCTTTGATTCCAACAGATCGCCTGATGACAAAACCCGCCCTATTATACAAAACCGATGTAACCAGACACGATATGAGGGGTAAGTGAATCGTGAGGGCATACCGTAAGCGATTTCGTTACAATAAAATTATCCTCATAGTTCACAAGAATAGATAATCAAATTTTTGCTAACCGTTACCAGGCTAAAAAGGGAGAAAAAAATGAGATTTATCAGTCCCAAGGTCGATTATGCCTTTAAAAAAATCTTCGGTTCCTCACAAAGCCAAGAGATCTTAATCAGCTTTCTCAATGCGATTATTTATTCAGGCGAGAAAGTGATTCAATCGTTAACCATTATCAACCCATATAATCCCGGTCAAGTTCTCAGCTTAAAAGAAACTTATTTAGATGTAAAAGCCATTTTAGCCGATGGCTCAATTGTCCTCATAGAAATGCAAATAGCGCGAGTGAGTGCTTTCAGCAAAAGGGTGATTTATAATGTGGGTAAAGCTTATACAAATCAGTTAGGGATTGGCGAAGACTATTTCAGTCTCACCCCAGTAATTGGCGTGACGATCGTGGATTTTATATTGTTTAACCAAACTCCCGACGTAATCACTCAATTTGTGTTTCAGGAGAAAACAAGAAAATTTGCCTATCCCGATCCTGAATTGCAGCTAATATTTATAGAATTGCCGAAATTTAAGAAAAGTTTATCAGAGTTAACGAGTTTAAGCGATCGGTGGATTTATTTTATTAAGGAAGCAGTCACTTTGGATGAAATACCAGAGAGATTAGGAGAAGTCAGTGAGATAGAACTAGCGTTAAATATGGCCAACCAAGCGAACATGACAGTAGAAGAATTAGAATTAGTAGAACGGCGAGCGATGATGTTACAAGATGAGCGAGGGCGGCTGACTTATGCTAAAGAAGAAGGGCGGGTCACGGAAGCGATCGCTCTAGTTATGCGTTTACTGAAAAAGCGTTTTGGAGAAATTTCAGCAGTAATAACCAGCCAAATTGAAAACCTATCTATTCAAGATTTGGAAAATTTAGCAGAAGATTTATTAGACTTTAAGAATTTGGCAGATTTGGAAAAATGGTTGGAGAGACGTATTTAGCGCTTATGGATTGACTGCGGAAGCGTTGACGAAAGGTGCGATCGAGTTAGTGCATTAAGGCTTGAGGTGATGCCCCTACCTGGGTTATACTAGGTAGGGGCAAGTAATAATTAAGATAAGAGAGCGATCGCTATTATTGAGGAAAAAGTATGACCGCAGAATCAGATAATATTGATGAACGGGTAGCGCGACTGGCGGAACAGCAACGGGAAATGCACGCGCAAACAATGGCTGAATTCGCTGAACTTAAAACAATTAGCCAACAGCAAGCTGAAACTGCCAAACAGCAAGCTGAAAATGCCAAACAGCAAGCTGAAACTGCCAAACAGCAAGCTGATAGTATCCGTAGTTTAGCAGGTGCGTTTAGTGACCAAGCTAGGGCTTATCGCGAGTTTAGCCGCAATTTGCCTGATGTGATGGAGGCAACGCGACGTTCTGCACAAGCTAGTGAAGGTGCTTTATATATGGCACAACGGACGTTAGAAGCGGTGCGAGATTTGATTGAAGAGTTGAGACAGCAACGTGGATAGGTGTATGAAATGCGGTTGAAAAGTGCGATCGAGTTAGTGCATTAAGCTTAGGTGATGCCCCTGCCTGGGTTATACGGCTCTTCCGTACTTAGTGTGCTAAGTTAACTTAAATTTATCCTCAAGGCTTTGCTACGTAAGGCGTTAAGTTATTTACACCCAAAGCTTGGTTATGGCAACTTGCTGCGGATGGGCAATCACCTTGAAATCCCTGCCAAGCTTTGCGCGTAGGACACAAAAAAACTAATCGTTTGGCACACTAAGTACGGAAGACCCGCATTATCGCACCATCCTTTTCCAATCATACTACCCACTATTTCCGGGCTACCCCTTCTTTAGCTTCACGCCGCGATCGCCACTTCTGCGCGATCGCCGTTGACATTTCATCCAATTTTATAAACGTATCTTCACCCTCTTTTACAAGTTCGGCAATTTCTTCTAGTTTTGCCAGTTGCTTTTCAGTCAATGATGGTTGTGTCATAATCCTAACTCTTCCAATTGATTGATAATTCGTCTCACCCTCATTTTAGCTTCCAATATTACCCCCAGCAATGCCATCCCAAAAGCGATCGCACTCTCATCCCTCAATCCCAAGTGCGATCGCGTAACGTGCAAGCTTAGAACAGCATATCCCTCGTTCCTAAATTCACTACAAAGCAGCAATTTGTTGTGCAAACCACATCGCCGCCATCCCATTTCCTTGACTCAAAATTTTCAAAGTTTCCGATAACAAAGAAATTGGCAAACCCTCAAGAACTCCTGAAAATTCGCATTCCCGATATTTGCCATTCTCTTGCAACCGAAATGCCAATACCCTTTCACCTTTAATATCTACAACCCAATATTCGGGAATTTTTAAAGCCGCATACAATCGTTTCTTTTCATCTAAATCGTTTGCCAAAGTCGTATCGGCAATTTCACACACTAAATCCGGTACTCGCCAATTATCTAGATTAATTCGACGCGGTTCCCCTTCTTGCCATTGGGGAAAACCTTCACCGATATATAAAACTCGATCGGGCGCACCTCCACCCACCTTTGGCTTCTCAATTACGCAACCGCCGAGGTCGTCAAAAGCTTGTCCTCCTTTGCTAGTAAACCAAAAGCCAAACACCAGTGTAAGCAGAGCGTTGAATCTAGCGTGATTAATTCCTTCGTTACCCATGTCAATCAAAAGATAGCCTTCATAAAAAAATATCCTGGCTGACTCCAAAGTTCGATCTTCGCAGGCAGCTATATAATCTTCCCATGTAGCGGGTTGCCATTGGATAATTGGGGTATTATCTAATAGACTAATGGTGGATGAACTTACGGTAGTCATAATTGGTGAAGCAGGCTAGGATAGTAGGCCAAATAGGGGAGTCAAACTGAGCGATATAGCAATACAGTTCCAGTCTAACACTATTTGTTTGATGAAACAGTTCAAGCTCTACCAAGAATGGCGATCGCACGAGTTAGAACCACATTCGCCCATTATCTTGCTGCCAATGCGATCGCATCTTAGGTAATCTATTATAAGTTTAGGTAAGTGATAAAAAAACTAACAACATCTCAGTTATGACGAACTTTGATAGAGATGATGGGCCATCGCCCAGCAATCACTCCGTTTATGTCCGCAACATGGAAATTGATGACCTTGCACCTGTGTACCACTTGGGGGAAGATGTATTTACCAGCGATTTGTACCCCTATTTATATCGAACCTGGGATGAATGGGAGGTGATCGGACTTTACAATACCGACCCCGAATACTGTCTGGTTGCGGAAATAGACGATCGACTGGCAGGTTTTATCTTGGGAACTATCATCAGCAAGCCATCCTGGACTTACGGATACATTATCTGGCTAGGAGTCAACCCTAACTTTCAACGTCGAGGTGTAGGCGACAAGCTGGTTGATAAACTGGTGGAACGGATGATCGAAGATGGCGTGCGTTTCATGTTGGTAGATACCGATCCTGCTAATATCCCAGCAGTCAAATTTTTTAGCCGCAAAGGTTTTGGCAATACTCGTCAGCACATTTTCTTATCCATGAACTTGAGCAAACACGATTATTATGGTAGATTGATTGCCTACGAGCGCGAAAAAGTTGAGAGAGCTGCATATAAGCGATCGCGTCGCCGTCCTACCGCCAAACCCCAAGAAATTGTCAGCGAAGCCGCTACCAAAGTAATGGTAACAGAAACCCCAACACCATCAAGCGACGAGCCAATGACAAATGACAAATGACCAACTTCAATGGCAAATTCAGCCAACAATTCAACCGCCAGAGTGGTTCATTCAAGAAGTTAGACAGCACGCTGGCACTTCTGGACATTATGCTGCCCAACTGCTATGGCAGCGGGGAATTCGCGAGCCCGAACAGCTAGCAGGATTTTTGAACCCTGTCCTGTTCAAACCGGCGAGTCCATTTGCATTCGGTCAGGAAATGTGGTGGGCGATCGAAAGATTGCAGCAAGCCAGAAATGCTGGCGAAATTGTGGCAATTTGGGGAGATTTTGACGCGGATGGTATCACATCAACCGCTGTTTTGTGGGATGGATTGGGGCAATTTTTTACTCAAAATACCAACTTATTATATCACATTCCCAATCGGTTAACCGAATCCCACGGACTGAATTACCAAGGAATTGAAGCTCTAGCCCAACAACGAGTAAAACTGATAGTTACTTGCGACACGGGCAGTACGAATATAAGCGAAATTGAATTGGCAAAGCAATTGGGAATCGATGTAATTGTCACCGATCATCATACGCTACTGCCAGAACGTCTAGCAGTTACTGCTATTATCAACCCCCGCAATTTATCGCCAGAACACCAGCTATTTAATCTTTCGGGAGTCGCTGTTGCTTACAAGTTGGTAGAGGCACTTTATGAAACTTTGCCGGATATTCCCAAACAACCTTTAGAGGATTTATGGGATTTAGTAGCAATTGGGTTAATTGCAGATCTAGTGAAATTGAGCGGTGATTGTCGCTACTTAGCACAATTGGGAATAGAAAAACTGCAAGAAGATTCACAGAAATCACCAGCAATGAGGCGGCGTCCTGGTGTAGGGAGGTTACTGGAATATTGCAAGAAAAGTGGCGATCGGCCCACCGATATTTCCTTCGGAATTGGCCCCCGAATTAACGCAGTCAGCCGTATTAAAGGGGATGCACGTTTCTGCGTAGAATTGCTGACCAGTCGCGATATCAAGCACGTTGAAAAGTTAGCTCGCGAAACCGAATTAGCGAACGCCCGCCGCAAGTCATTACAAAAAGATGTGGAACAGCAAGCTGCCCAAAAATTAACAGAATTAGACTTATCAACAACTGGCGTTATTATACTTACAGAAATAGGTTGGCCTGTGGGCGTTTTGGGTTTAGTCGCAGGCCAAATCGCCCAAAAAACGGGTCGCCCCACAATTTTACTAACTCTAGAAGAAGCAGAAGAGCAGGAAAGCAGAGGGGCAGAGGAGCAGAGGGGCAGAGGAGCAGAGGAAGATAATTATTCCTTCCCCCACTCCCCCACTCCCCCCCTCCCCCACTCCCCTTTGGCAAGGGGTTCTGCCCGTTCTGTAAATCAAATCGATCTTTATCAATTGGTGAGCGATCAAGCACATCTTTTACATCGCTTTGGCGGTCATCCTTTCGCAGCTGGTTTGAGTATGCCGGTTGAGAATATTCCCTTATTTACAGAAGCGATAAATCAACGACTGCGGCAACAAATAGGGGCGGATGACAATAAATTAGGCTCGCGAATAATATCAGTAGATTTAACTGTGACAGTAGCGGAATTAGGGATAAATTTGTTCCGGGAACTGAAATTATTGGAACCCTGCGGTATGGGCAATCCAGTTCCGCAATTGCTGATTAAAGATTGCTGGTTTGAAAATATCTGGAATCGCAATATTCAGGATGCCGGTGGAAAGAAGGTTTCATATATTAAAACCGAGTTTCAAATTTGCGATGATTCTGCCCAAATAGGGTTTCCCGGTATTTGGTGGGGACACTACAAAGAAGAAATTCCTCAAGGACGATGCGATGCAATTGTGGAACTCGACTTCAACACCTACAAAAAACGCTACGAAGTGCGCGTCATTGCAGTCCGATCTCTCCTGTCAAATCTCGCCCCTATCCAGCACTGGTTGACTCAAACAGATTGGATTTTAGACTGGCGAAATCAAGCAGAGGAGCAGAGGAGCGGGGGAGCGGGGGAGCGGGGGAGCGGGGGAGCAGAGGAGCAGAGGAGCAGAGGAGCAGAGGAGAATCACCTAGAGCCAATGGTCGATCGCCAAACCCTAATAATTAGAGAATGTCCAACCAACTGGGATGATTTGCAATTGTGGTTTCGGCGAGCTTTGCAGACAAAACAGAAATTAGCGATCGCCTATCCACCCCCACAACCAGTCCCACCAAGTCAGATTTGGCAACAGCTAGTAGGAATTGCCAAATATCTCAGTCGTACTGGTAAAACAGCTACACAAGCTCAACTACAACAAAAGCTGGGTATTGGCGATGCTTGCTTGCAGTTGGGATTACAAACATTAACTAAATTGGGTTTTCAGGTTAAAAACGGCGACGGATACTATCAAATTACCAAACATCCAGAATTAGAAACGCCGAATTTGGATGCAGAAATCTCCCGCGACATCGAGCAATTTTTAGCCGCAGTGCGAGAAGAACTATTCCGTCGCCAGTATTTCTATGAAATTCCCCTTTCCACCATTCGATCGGTAGCTTATCAAACCACTTTTTCTCAAAATGATTAGGATTATGAGGATGAATCTAACGGTAACTCAAAGCACCTTTGATCTGCCTTTTCCATGAGTGCAGCCTATTTTTCATGCGAATGATTTTTAAGGATATGAATTGGCGCTGCAAAAGACTTTGCCGAGTCCAATTCGATGCGTTACACCAGCGTTCGTAGGCTGGAACTGCTATCTCCGTTATAAAGCTGCGCCACCGTTTAACTACCATCTCAGGCTGCGTTTCCTCAGCGCGGCGAAAACCATTTTCTACCATAGCATGACGCCACTCTTTATCATCGCGAAGGCGCTTCAAAACGGCTAGCACGTCATTCAACGAAGTCACCTCAATGTAGTCTAGTTCGCTTTGGCGTTCAGTTTGGAATGAAGTCTCGCGACCTAGAATTGCCGGTACACCAGCGTGCCAAGAATTAAACAGCTTTGTAGCGGGTTTCGAGGTGTAATCTTGGTTATTGAAACTACGCACAGCTAGGATCGCATCAACATCACTGAAGTCGTTCCAGCGAAGCCGATCGACCACCTGAAAATGCAAACCCAGCTCGTTCAATTGCTCGTGCCATGAAGGTTCCTTCAGTTCAGGTGCTAGATTCCTTTCGTGACCAAAATAAGCAACATTCTCAAATCTATCACCGCGTGCTGAATCGCGAGGAATTAACCCTGGTTGCCGCCAATGCGGCATATAATAGCTCTGCCAGATTGTTCCTGATTTTTTGAGCATCTCCTCTTCACGATTTAAGACTACATGAAACTGCGCGTAGGGGTGTTGCTCTTTGTCTGCCAGCAGACAAACTATTAGTAATTTTGGCCCTGGTTGCAGATCGATCGGCAGAGAGTCTCGATGCGCTAAGACGATACCTTCAGCTGGCATAGTTCCTACCAGTTCACATGGAAAGCCATCCGCTTTGAGGCGAAGATAAGTTTGTAGCGTCCAGGCGTATACGCCGTCTCGATATAACCCAGGCATATACGTTTCAGCACTATCTGGCATATTATCAGCCAGATCTTCGCATTGAGGAAGGTAAAAATAAATTGGTGGTAGTTTGTCTGTCATAGTACTTACGAAAAATTTATGGTAACTTTGCGTCCAGAGAGGTATAGACCTAAAATGAAAATGAAAAGCGCATTTTTATCGATTCTTCAAAAACTTCCATTTGACCGTTTTTGCCAACGTTCTAGGTACACCATACAACTTTTCGAGAAACAGATTCCATAAATATCCATACTGGGGATATTGTTTAACCAAAAGTGCATCTGAAATCACATGAAATCTGGGGGGTTTCAATCCGGGTGGCTTATCAATATATCGGATTTGTTCTGGCTTTGGCATCCAATGACCGATAATAGCATCCTTTTGAAAAAATTTAGCCTGCACGAATAAACCTAATAACCTATCAAAACCTGTTGATGGTATCCATGTTACGGCACCCAACACTTTTGTAGCCTGGGATAAATCGGTTAGCGCTTTTTGAACTAGCTCATTTTTCCAAACGATATTATTGAAATTTTCAAAATGGTATCCCAAATTATCTTTTCTGCTTGTAAAAGGCAATACTGCATATCGAAAATCAAATCGGTTATCTAAAGGAACAACTGGAATTTCTAACAATCCAGTATAATTGCCTTGCTGATAAGGATAGGGATTTTCTGGTGTCTTCTTGCAGATATCTAGTTGAGCAACATCAGGAATTTCTCCCCAGTCCTTTTTAATGCGTTCCTCATCCTTAAAATCAATATTCTCTTTTTTTAATCTTAAAATCCAACTTTCAGGAAATCTCTGAAAATATTCACTTGTCAAATTTTCGATATCGGGATGTACAAAGTCATCATCATCTAAAGCCAGAACATATTCGCCAGAAGCATTAAGCAACCCCACAAACCTTTGCATCATCTCCCCTTTGTAGGGGCTTGTTAAAATTTTTACTCTAGGGTCATCTACAGGTCGGATTGGGATGTTTGGGTAATAAACTAAAACAAATTCTACATTACCCTTTACTTTTAATAACTGTTGCAGCCAATATTCTGAATATTTTCCTGTAGTAGGAGTGACTATAGAGAGAATAAGTTTTTCCTTCATTTTGCACAATCCTAACTTGCAATTTACAATTTTAGATTAGCTTGGCGTTCGCACTGTTTGACGGTGAAACCTTGCAACTGGGAAGCTTCTAAGTCTACGTCGGAAAGCGCGATCGATTCCGAACATTTGGGCGAATAAAATTGGCTGAGGACAGCCCAGAACAAACTGCGAGTTAAGCCCGATACAGTTTTGATGAATGACTCGCGATTACCGGGAATACCGTTCTCTTTAACTATATCTGGTTTTACCCAAATTCCATGCGATCCTAAAATAATTTGAGCCATCCACTTTGCTCTTGGTAAATGTGTAGGAGAAGTGATTAGTTTAACTTTATGAACTTGCCATTGGCTAAGGATTGGCAGACTGAAGTAAAAGTTGCCAAAAGTGGAATCGGCACACTTTTCTAACAAGACATTTTGCATGGGCGCATTGGCACGTCTAAAAATGAGCAAAATGCAGGGATCTTTTGAGCCTCCAGAAATAAGTATTGGGGTTTGGGGATATTGTTTTGCTAACTCGGCGACGTAGATTTCTCTGGTGATGCTGCCTCCTAATACGAGAATGGCATCGACTGGCTTCTGGGATGCTTTCTGCAAAATTATACCATTATTTATGAGCCAAATTCCCAGTGTGAGGGATAAGCAGCTTAGTCCTACCAAAAGAAATCGATCGCGAATCAGGGATAATAAATACTGGCGAACTGAGACAAGCGAGCTAAATTGGGTTGGTCTTTTTTTAGGCTGCATCAGAATTTGGGAGACTGCGGCTCATTCTTTACATTTTGCCTTAATGTTCTGCCGATGTGGTGTTAAGCTGGGTGACAAGATGAACCAGTTCTGGCAAAATCAGTTGTTGTACAGCGAGTTTGACCGCATTGGTAGAACCGGGGACAGAGAAAACCAGCTTATTTTTATAAATACCAGCGACTGCCCTAGATGCGATCGCCCGCGAACCAATTTCCTGATAACTCAGCCAGCGAAACAACTCCCCAAAACCGGGCAGAGTTTTTTCCAGCAGCTTTTCTAGAGTATCGTAAGTCGTATCTCTTGGCGCGATACCAGTGCCGCCGTTGAAAATCAAAGCGTGCAAATCTGGGCGAGTGCCCAAGCTTTGCATCTGTTCCTGAATTTGGGCTGGTTCATCTTTCAGAATAGCGTAATATCCCACTGCGTGACCGGAGTCGAGGAGTAACTGTTTAATCAGCTGACCGCTGCGATCGGTTTCTGGAGTGCGCGTATCGCTGACAGTAATGATAGCGCAATTGACAGTTATTTTAGCTGGATCGGGATGAGGAAGATGAGTCATAAATATTTTTTGTCATTAGTCATTGAGTAATTTCAGATTTCAGATTTAAAATTTCAGATTTAGAATCGTGAATTCAAAAGTAAAGTTTTTAAATCTCAAATCTCAAATCTCAAATCTGAAATTATTTGATGACTGAGCGCCAATTAAGACTTCGTAAATCCTAAACCATGATCTTCGGCATAGCGATTCATAAAGCGGATAAACCGATCCCATTCAGCAGCGGTCTTCATACCATAAAACACTTCTAGTGCTTCTGGCTTACCATTGATAAATTTAGCTTTGACATCCCGTATAGTCAGTTCGCCTTCTTCATCAATCAGGTACATCCCGGTAATGTCTTCCGTGCTGCTGTTGCTTAAAGCCTTGGGATTTTGGAAATAGAACGTCGCCGTGCCGTTGCTGCCATCCGGCGAACGAGTCAGTCGAACATCGGGCACAACATCTTCATCGATACCTTGAGAAAACTGAATTTTAGCCATGATAATTGCGATTGAACTTATATAACGGGTTTCTCACCATCTTCTCATCAGATGTTCCTTCGATCGGCATATTTACATTGTTCTTGCAGCGGACATTCACCGCAGTGGGGGTTCCTAGCGGTGCAGACTGCCGCCGCAAAGTCCAATAGCGCCAAATTCCACGTTCCGACCTTTGTTTTGGGTGCTGCCCGTTCTGCGGCCTCCTGTAGCTCTTGCGATCGCCATTTTACCCGACCGCCGCAAAATCCAAAAAAACGTTCTAAAATCCGTGCAACATTGTTATCGAGTACTGCTTTGCGCTGTCCGAAGGCGTGGGCGCAGATCGATCGGGCCGTATATTTTCCCACTCCCGGCAATTTCAGCAGCTGGGCTTCTGTTTTGGGGATTTTTCCCTTATAGTTTTTCAGGATAAGCTGGGTTGACAAGCGCAGGCGATCGGCCCGGAAAGCAAGACCCAAAGGTTGCAACAAAGTGCCTACCTCCTCCGCTGGCGCAGCAGCTAAAGCGTTCAGAGTAGGGTATCGCTCCATAAACCTCTGGTAAACTGGAGCGACTGTATCTGCATTCGTTTTTTGCAACAAGAATTCAGCCACCAAAATCGCATAAGGATCTTGAGTCTTGCGCCAAGGGAAATTACGCAAATTTCCCGAAGCCCAACTTTTTAGTTGTCTGCGAAACCATCTTACTTTGGTAATAGTTAATGGCTCTTGCGGAGTTGTTATGCTTTTGTTCATATAAGAACATTGTTATTTCTTTTCTCCTGGAGCCCCTCCGAGCCGAGCTATATCTTACTTTTCGCCTGGGAAAAACTCGGAATCTAATACCTGCTCTAAACTATAAGGACATTCAGCCGGAAAATATTCGTAGTTCAAAGACGTTTCTCGCACAGCTAAGTCGAGTCCGTCTTGGTAACTTTCCTCTAATGCTTCAGGTAAAAAAGGCTTCAAACTGGGGCTTTGTTTAAGCAGTCTATGAATGCGACGACGCTGTTCGCGAATGGTAGAAAACCAACTTTTAGAACGTAACCCTGACTGAAATTCCCACTTCAGCAGATGTCCTAACAAAACTCCCAAACGGTTTATCAATTCCTGTCGCTCTTGCTTGCCCAAAGATTCGATCTCCTCAACCAAGTTTAAGATATCTAAATCATCCCAAATACCATCTCGGATAAATTTTGCCTGCTGCTGTGTCCAAGCATAGTAGTCGGTTTCATAAAGTCTAGAATTTTGTTTTAATTTCTGATATATTTCAGTCATGCGATCGCCTCTTACTTCAGTTGTTTAAATTTACTCAAGTTGTGCGCCTGGTAAAAATTGGGAATCTAATACCTGTTCTAAACTATATGAACATTCAGCCGGAAAATCTTCATAGTCCAAAGACGTTTCGCGCACAGCCAGAGCCAACCCATACTGATAGGCTTTCTCCAATGCTTCAGCTAAATAATGCTTCAAGCTAGGACTTTCTGCAAGCAAATCAGAAACTTGACAGCGCTGCTCTCGAATTGTGGCAATCCAACTTTTAGAACGTAACTTTGGCTGAAATTCCCACTTAAGTAGATGTCCTAACAAAACGCCCAAACGGTTTCTTAATTCCTGTCGCTGTTGCTTCCCCAAAGATTCGATCTCCTCAACCAAGTTGGCGATATCCAAAAAATCCCACTTCCTATCTTGGAGGAATTTTGCTTGTTCTTGCGTCCAAGCATAGAAATCTGTTTCGTACAATTCGGAAGTTTTAGTTCCAATATCTGATAAATTTTGAGTCATATCATGTCCGGTTGCATGGGTAGCGTAAGCGTGATGCGAGAAATTGTCTGTTGTCATCGAGGGTTAAATTTTTACCACAGATGAAGACAGATGAACACAGATGAACACAGATAAGAGAGTTATTTTTTTAGACAACCGATGCCACCGGATATGATATCACAAGTCATTTAGGATTGCTATATTTCCAGGATCGTCAGAAAGTACGACTAGCTTACCGCTTTTTGTCAGCTTGAGTCTCCGACCGCGCCAGGAGAATGTGTTTCCGACAAAGCTATAACACCAAAGCAGGAAGCGGGTGTGGTCGGCTAAAGGGACTAGCCAGAGAAATTTTTTGGTAATGCCGTCATTGAGGCAATTGACTCCTACTATCCATGCCATTATAAAACGGGTTGTCCAGACTAGTGCAAATGCAGCCCAACCTAGTATGGCCCCGCCTGTGGCAATTAAAAATAACGAGCTGGTGACTGTACCGTAGGTAAAGATTAGTCCTAAATAGCCCCAAGGTCGAGAAACTCGCGTGCAGCAATTCCATCTTGTCTGACGATCGATTAAATCAATAAACTTTTCTGTGGTAATCAGATGATCGATAATATAGTCGGAAAGCACGACTTTGTAGCCTGCTTGGGCGCTTCGGTAGCCCAGTTGGAAATCGTCCGCTAGATAATCGGCAATTGCCAGAAATCCTCCCACTGCTTCCAGGACGGTTTGGCGGATGACAATGGTTGGGCCGAGGGCGAACTTCATTCCCTCCAGTTTCCTGGCCACTAAAATGCTAGGATGATATTCTGTAGAAATCCCGATCGCTTCCAGGATTGCCACCCACCCTCTAACTAGAGGACGGTACAAACAGGTGACGACACCCACTGCTGGGTCGCGCATGGGCTGGATGACTCGCCTCAAATAGTTTGACCCCACCCGAACATCGCTATCTGCAAGTAGCAGGATGGAATACTTGGCTTTGGCTTGTGCGTTGGCTAGATTGCTAACTTTAAGATTAGTGCCGATCGCGCGATCGCTTACGATCAGACAAATATCAATCTCTGGAAAGTCGGAGATGATTTTCTTGACCATTTCCACAGTAGGGTCGCCTTCATCTTGGATGCCGAAAATGATTTGGTACTGCGGGTAGTCTTGTTTGCAGAATGAGGCGAAGTTTTCGTAGGTATCGATGTCCAGCCCGCAAATCGGCTTTAGGATACTGATGGGTGGGTGGAAGTCGCGATCGATCTTCGTTGGATGTGAAAAAAACTCGATCGCCGCATAAATCCCATAGCAGTAATAGCAGATTGCCGACAAGCACAACAGCAGCAGCAACAAATCGATGACTAGAGGCATCCAAGAGGCGCGATCGAGATTAAAGATGGTAAAGTATTCCAAAATGCACTCATCTAGTAGTTTATTGTTTTTTGTCCGTTGTCAGTGGTTCGTTGTCAATTGCATTGATTTCCACCGATCGCTTAGCGCTAACCGCTGACCGCTGACTACTGAACCTCGAAGTTGAAGGCGAACAAAGCAACGCGGATGCCAATAAAGATAGTGCCAATCAATCGCGATGGTGTGACATTTTGTTGAAGAACGTATTGCGCCCCCATGACACCGATCGTTTAGCTAATCGCGATCGCTGGCACAACATCAAGCTTTGACAGCCCTACGAGGTACATAAAAAAAAGCAATCAGAGTATCCAAAATCTAAAATCTCAACCCCGCTGACTGGCGACAAATTGCTTGCGCTTATTACGTAAGCTGAGATACTCGCGTGCTTCTTGGTAGAGGCGACGGCGTTCCTTGGCATCGAAAATCGCTTTCTTAACAATCCGGGCAACGATGCGCGGACGGAAGTAGTACTGGTCGTAGAAGTATTCGACCGCTTCCATCATTTTAGATCGCGACAAACCTGGATACTCAATGTGAGGTAGCTGATGACCAGTTTCATCGGTCATCTCAACATCTAAACGCAAGAAATTGTTGGTTTCGACATAGTTATAAAGTTCAGTGCCGGGGAAGGCATGGGCAATGGAAACTTGGATTGTTTCGCAGTCGAGTTCTTTGGCAAATTGAAGTGTTTCCTGAATGGTGTCTGGTGTTTCTCCAGGCAAACCAAGAATAAAGTCGCCGTGAACGACGATGCCAACTTTTTTGCAGTTTTTCATGAACTCGCGAGCTTGTTCAACTGTTGCTCCTTTCTTGATGTTCTTGAGGATCTGAGGATTACCCGATTCAAACCCGACAATAAATAGGCGACAACCAGCTGCCCGCATTGCTGTTAAGGTTTCCAGATCGACATGAACTCGCGAAGTACAAGACCAGGTAAAGTTGAGGGGTTTGAATTTTTCGCACAGGGCTAGTACGCGCTGTTTACCGATCGTGAAAGTATCATCGTCAAAGAAGATTTCTTTCACATCTGGGAACAGTTCCAGTGCTTGTTTTACTTCCTTAGCGACATCATCGACCGATCGCTGTCGCCAGGTATGACCGTCAAACGTCTGCGGCCACAAACAAAATGTACACTTAGCAGGACAGCCCCGCGTGGTGTAAAACGAGATGTAAGGATGGAGAAGGAAGGGCACGTTGTAGCGAGTCACGTCTATGTCGCGCTTGTAGATAGGCGTCACCCAGGGTAGCGCATCTAGATTTTCGATCGGCAAGCGTTGTTTGGTATGGACAATTTTGCCGTCTTTGCGGAAACTGACACCCTCGATCTCTTCGAGGGGCAATCCTGAAGCGAATTCTGTGACTGTGTAATCAAACTCTTTGTGGGTAACAAAGTCGATCGCTTCCGACGCCATCAAGCTTTCTTCCGGTTGGGTAGTGACGTGAGGCCCAACAAAAGCTATTTTCAATGACGGCTTTGCTGCCTTCATCATCTCTGCCAATCGCACATCACTCTGGAATCCCGGCGTGCTGGTGAATAGAACTACAAAATCATACTCAGTGGCAATCTTGACTGTTTCTGCTGGCGAAACTCCGTGAGGTGGCGCATCGAGTACCCGACTTTCGGGAATCATTGCAGCGGGATAACCTAGCCAGACGGGATACCAGTAGGATTCTATCTCGCGAGTTGCAGGCCAGCGAGAACTAGCTCCTCCATCAAATCCTTCAAATGAGGGCGGGTTGAGCAACAAAGTTTTCATCATAAGTTAGTCCTTTGTTAATAGTTAGCTGTCAGCGATCGGCAAACTGGAGATTTCTGGATAAGTTTTGAGTTTTGAATTAAGAAATTTTTAACTCAAAACTTAGTACGGGCGGGTTTATCAGAATATACCTGTGGGAAACCAGATCTCACAAAAAAACCCGCCCCTACAAACTCAAAACTATTTAGAGCCTGTTACCTGGGAAATCAGCGCCATAACAGCACTGCGGCTGAGTTTTTTCTCGCCATGAGCCATCACGTCGAGAGTAGCATGGGCTAAGGTGAGCGGAATTTGGCAAAAGCCCAAAGCTGGGCCTAAAGGAAGCGATCGCGTGTAGGCGTCAGCAAGCTTAAGATTGCGACGAGCATACAACTGCATATCGTTTGCTGTCCAGCCATCGGGATAGAAATCCACCCCACGCAAAAGATCCTCATTGTGGTTACGCAAAATGTTGACAGCTTGTAAACCACGCCCAAAGCCGATCGCCTGGGTTCGGTTCGTCTGCGTCCCATCGTACCAAGCCCATAAGTCAGACAGTAACAATCCCACGGCACCCGCCACCCCAAAAGTGTAACGATCGAGATCTGCCTCTGTATGGATCGCCCAGTTGTTAATTGCCCAGTAAGCCATGCGATCGGCCATTGCCGCCGTCGCATCCCAAATGCGAGGCGCAATGCTTGCAGGTGCCAGTACAGCCCATTCCCCAATCCGAATCGACACTTCCGGTAGGGGATAGTGGGTATGCAATCCTAGCGAAAAGTCATCAACCTTGAAGCCATCAACCCCTGCCTGTAAAGTCAGGCTAATATTCCGCAACAATTTTGCCTTCGTGGGGTTATCCAAATCTGGATCGTCTTCAATTTCATCGATCGCACGCATACACAGATATGCTGATGCCACCGCTGCTTGCAGTTCCAGCGGTAAACGACTTATGGGGATATAGAAAGTCCGACTGGTTTGTTTAAGAATCTCCAAGGCATCTCGACGCAAATCCATCTGTTCACTCCTCTGAATCTGTATGGAGTTTAAACTAATGCCGAAAATTTACGCAGCTGCAAGGAGTACAGTTACCAAAGAGGCACGTGATGGAATCTGCCTGTTATGCCCCCAAAACCTATTAGGGGCTAGAAAAGTCAAAAGTCAAAAGTCAAAAAAATTCTTCCCCTCTTCCCTAGCCCCTAGCCCCTAGCCCCTAGCCCCAATCTCTTCTTTACTTTTGACTTTTCTAGCCCCTTTTTGACTTTTGACTTTTGACTTTTGACTTTTCTAGCCCCTTTGCCCCCTCCCCTAGCCCCTCGCTTTGAGATATTCTCGATCGAATTCAGCCAGTAGGCTTTCTGCGCTGGAATAGGGACTTGGAGTATAAGCGCGGGAGGAAACGCCTGTCTGCATCAATTCGCACACTTGCCAGTCTTGTCGGTTGGTAATATCCCAAAATTCCACTGCGTCCCTTGAATTAAAGCTTGGTTGTTTCATGGCATCCGGGTCAAATAACCATTCACAGATAATCTGAGTTCGGTTGGGACTTTGCGGCCAAAGTCGGTGAACCATCACATAATCGGGATGAAGACTCAGCAGCATATTTGGGAAAATCGAATAATAATAAACTCGCTGCAAATCTTCCCCACAAATATTCCCCAAAGGCAGACTGCACCTGTTACCGCTCAGAGTCATGCTACCCCCAATTTGGTTGATTTTCATAAACCCACCCAGGAAGAGGCCGGAAATCAAATCGTTTTCGCCACTGCGATAGGGAGACATTTTAGCCAGGACGGGGTGAAGCGACGGACAATGATAGCACTCGCAGTAATTTTGGAAAATCAGCTTCCAGTTAGCTTGGATATCGTAGATAATGCGATCGCTCACCCGCAATCTCGGTAACTGCCACTGGGGAAACTTGTCCAGGATCGGCGCAAAAGCGGTGGCAAACGGTTCGGGAGACTCTGCGAGGTTCAGGAAAAGAAAACCTGACCAGGTTGCCACAGAAACGCTATGCAGCGGGTAGTCTTGCTGATTAAAGTCATCTAATTCATTCATTAACGGTGCAACTTCAAGCTGCCCATCCAAGCCATAAGCCCAAGCGTGGTAGGGACACAGGATTTTGCCGTTGAAATTACCTTGTGCTTCGGTACAAAGACGAGTGCCGCGATGGCGACAGATATTGTAGAACGATCGCACTTCCCCATTGCGATCGCGCACAACGATAATACTCTCCTGCCCAACTTGCTGGATAAAATAGTCACCAGGGTTGGGAATTTGCTCTACCCGCCCGATACATAACCAGCGCGAGTAGAAGATGCGATCGATCTCTTCAAGAAAGATTGCCTCTGAAGTGTAGTATTTCCCTGGCAGGGTCTTTGCGCCCTTGAGGAAAGTTGACGCCGTTTTGTGAAATTTGGTCATAATATTATCCCACCGAGACATTTGCTAGGGCGTCAGTCCAGTAAAATGAATGGGTGTGGTCAAAACCCGTTGGTGATGTAGGGGACAAGGAGGACAAGGGGGACAAGGGGGACAAGGAGGACAAGGGGGACAAGGGGGACAAGGAGGACAAGGGAGACAAGGGGGACAAGGGGGACAAGGGGGACAAGGGGGACAAGGGGGACAAGGGGGACAAGGGGGACAAGGGGGACAA
>NZ_JAIQZN010000061.1:5512-44313 GCF_023333585.1 Argonema antarcticum A004/B2 | reverse complement strand
CCCCTTGTCCCCCTTGTCCCCCTTGTCCGCCTTGTCCCCCTTGTCCCCCTTGTCCTCCTTGTCCCCCTTGTCCTCCTTGTCCTCCTTGTCCCCCTTGTCCCTTTTTCTTTTGACTTTTCTAGGGGCTAGGGGTTTCCTCTAGGAGGGGAGATAAGGAAGAATTATCGTTCGGGAGGTTTAATTCGGGGATAGGTTGGAGACTCTCACTGGGGGTAGGTTGTACGGGGTTCGTCAAAATAACGTCCAGCTTGTAGTCACTATCGGTAGCTCCTGCGATCGAACTTAGTTCAATATAGTAGTCTCCAGCCAAAGGGAGCAAGCCTTCCCATCGCTGCACTTGCTTAGCTTGAAAATCGATCGGTATTCGATTGGGTGCTAACACTGTTATCGAAACATTTCCTCTAACCACAGCAATACTTAATTGCTGACCTTGCTGAGCGGAAAAAATGTAGGTAATGGTTTGGTTGGTTTTGAGATTTCCCTCTTTGGAGGTTGTTTCTCCCAATACTGGACTGAGGGTTTCGCTGGTGCTAATTGGTTCGGGAGTAGGAGTTGGTGCGATGCTGGGTGTTGGTACAGGTGTGGGAGATACATCGCCAGTTGTTGGCGTTGGTACAGGTGTGGGAGTGCTTGCTACTTGATTCAAGGTTTTTACCGATTTAGTCGGAACCATTAAACCGAACAAGATGAAAAAGCCAAAGATAACTAATAAAGCTATGGCTGCACCGATCGGCGGTAAATTTGATAGGTTATTGGCGATCGCAGAAATTTTGCGTGTGGGAGGATGGGGTGTAGTCCGCCTCACCTGTGATTTTTTGGCAGTTATGACTGATGCCGCAGTTGTTATACCACCCCAAGCTCGCAAAGCTTGGCTAACTTCGATCGCTGACTGATAGCGATTATAAGGTCTGGGAGCCATCATTTTCTTGAGCAGGTTGAAAATGCCAAGGCTGATGGTGGGAGGCAAAAGTTCCCAACGCCAAGTCATGCTTGATTGTTCCAATAATTCCTGCGGTTTGCGCCCAGTCATCAACACCACTGCCGTCACCCCTAAAGCGTAGATGTCGCTGTTTGGGTAAACTTCTCCTGTCTGGAGTTGTTCGGGGGGTGCGTAGCCCAGTTTACCTACGGTAGTTGCTGGGGGAATATTTCCCGTTGTGTCCAACTGCGCGGCTTTTTCTTTGACTGCGCCAAAGTCGATCAGTACGGGTAGGCGATCGCTCTCCCTGAAAATGATATTGTCTGGTGAAATATCGCGATGAATAATCCCCTTCTCATGAATATGAGCTAAAACAGGCAACATTTGCTGCAAAAACTCCACAATTTCGCTTTCTGAAAACGTGCGACCTTCCTGTCGGCGTTCTTGCAGCAGCGTGCTGTAGCTCTTACCATAAGCATAATCCTGCACTAAAAACAAGCGTTTGCCCTGCTCAAAAGTGCCCCGAAACTTAGGAATTTGGGGATGGTGGGTTTTATACAGAACCTCTCCTTCCCTTTGGAAAAGTTCCTTTGACTTCTCTAAGGCGTAATCGGTCGTCAAGCGTGGGGTATATTCTTTGAGGACGCAAAGTTCGTTAAATCGGGATTGGTCTTCTGCTAAGTAAGTACGGCCAAATCCCCCTTGACCCAGAACTTTGGTCAAGCGATAGTGGTTTTGGAGGATAGTTCCCAGAGGCAGGGGTGGTTGCATGGCAGGCTCATTCCCTCTCTTATATGCGATGGAGTCGATCGCTTTTCAAATTTAAACCCATAAGTGCAATACTCTCATAATTCCCTATTACAGACCTTTAGCAGTCAACTTATAGCTAGGGATTAGGGACTAGGGGCTAGGGACTAGGGGAAGAAGTGTTTAGAATCAAGGGTTTGGTGGAATTCAGAATGTCTTAACCGCTAAGGCGGTTGCTTTATTTCAAATATTTACCCACATCCTCTTTAAAGTGGGACATTTAAGATAGAAGTTTAATCTTTAATCTTTAATCTAAAATTTCCTCTGTTCCATGCCGTACTTATGCGAATTCTTCTAGTTGATGATGAAGTTGAACTAACTGAACCGCTCAAAGCTGTGTTAAGTCGCGAAGGTTACAGCGTCGATGTGGCTTATAATGGAAATTCTGGAAGTCAGTTAGCGGCCCAAGGCGATTATGACTTGCTGATTCTGGATTGGATGCTGCCGCAAATAAGTGGGTTGGAAATTTGCCAGCAATTGCGACGTACCGGACTCACGACACCAGTGTTATTTCTTACCGCCAAAGATACTTTGGACGATCGCGTACAGGGATTGGACGCGGGGGCAGATGATTATCTGGTAAAACCTTTTGAATTGCGAGAGTTACTAGCACGAGTTAGAGCATTGCTCAGGCGATCGACTGTGCTAGAATCTACCTCAACAACCCAGCGGTTGCGAGTAGGCGATTTAGAGTTAGATGGCGACAATCAAGTAGCTTATCGTCGCGGACGCACAATTGATTTATCGGAAAAAGAGAATGATTTGTTGGCATATTTCATGCGCCATCCCGGTCAATTGTTGACTCACGATCAACTGCATCAAGAACTTTGGGCAGAAGGCGATCGACCTAGTAGCAATGTATTAGCAGCTTTAATTCGCCTGCTGCGGCGCAAGATTGAAGCTGTTGGTGAAACTCAGTTGATTCACACCGTCTATGGTAAAGGTTATCGTTTTGGAGAAATTGGTGATTAGTCATTAGTCATTAATCATTGCTCATTTGAGCGAATAATTACTTTTTCACGATCGCCTTTTTTGAACATTAGACTCTGATTGGCAGCTAAATTTAGGAAAAATCCCGATTGTTTTAGCTTTATCTTGAAATAAGTTGGCGATCGGCTAAAGCTCAAAGCAAACACTACGGAGTTTAAAATTAACTGCATGGATACTAATTTTACCCCCAGCACCGAGCAGATCGCTCAAACTAAGCAGAAGATTGATGCGTATATCCACAGCATCGATGCTAACTCAGACCATCGATCTGGGGCTTATCCTTACTACCAGTTCCACGAAGCGGGAGAAGCAATTCGCGGTACAGTGCTGATATTCCACGGCTTCAGTAACAAGCCTCACCAGATGTCGCGGTTAGCAGATTATCTGTTCCGCAATGGGTTTAATGTTTATCAAGCAACTTTGGCCGGTCATACTTTTATCCCGGCAGACAAATATTGGCCGCAAGTCGATCTCAAGCCAGAAATTGCTAATCCGCTGCGGGAAAAGGTGCAGAATGACCCAGTTTTGCAGAACTTTTTTGCCAATTTGGCGGCAGATCCGGGCACATTTCGTCGTCCCGGTTATCGCCAACAGATTGCTTTGGTGTCTCGGTTGCTGACCATCGAACCTCGGTTATTAGATATTATGAAGGCGATCGAGCTTGACAATGACCGGGACTTTGAGGAGTATTTTATCTCTTCTGACATGAATTATCTCAAAGATGCACGCGATCGGCTGGCAGAATTGGACGCTATGCCTGGGCCTATTTATACGATCGGGTTGTCGGTGGGTGGGTCTGTGGCACTTGGTTTGGCCGCAGACAAACCAGAACGTATTAAACGGGTGGTAGCTTACGCACCGCTGCTAAAGGTTTATGGGGTGGAACGGCGGCAGTATGTCATGTTGGCGGGGCCACTGGATATCAGCGAATTAGGCTGGGACCCTTCGTTGCGTTTCCCTGTGGGCTGTTTCACTGGGGCCGATCGCTTTGGCAGCTTTGTACGCAATCCCAATAACGTACATATTTTAAGGGATATTCCTACATTTCTAGTGCTGACACAAAATGAGGATGCCGCCGATCTTGATACTAACCAAGAATTTTTTGAAGATATAGGAGGCGATCGCAACGGACACCGCTGCTATCTTTATTCTTCTGGCGACATGGTGCCACACCCGATGGTAGATCCTACTGAGGTCAGTCAGCAAATGAGCAATCGTTTTTGGCAGAGTCTCTATCAAGAAACTTTCCATTTCTTGACTGCTGGTGAGATCGATCCTGACAATATGAGTAACGTCGATCAAGATCCAAATTTACCGCAAGTTCCACCAGTTAACAGGCCGTAAACTCTCGACTATTTGATTATCTTTGTGAGCGATCGCTCTAACTGAATTGGTGAGCGATCGCTCTTTGTGTGAGGTTTATGAGTTGGTTGCAACAGAGGAATGGAATACTATCAATTTTCTAAGTATCTACTTGTTCGCTAAACTGATACCGAGCTATACGGGCTGAGAGATCGGCACATAGTTTATCATAAGTAACACAATAGATATGCTTAGAATTGACTATCATTTTTTGCTGACGCCATTCTAGTCTTCTTCTTTCTCTTAGTTCGAGATTCTCATTTCTACCTATAATGAGTAATCCTATATAATCAATAGTTCTGCCATTAAACCTATTCTCGAAATCATCTGTCCTTTCTAGATCATCAAGTTTCCAGAACCAATCTACGATCTGACTTAATCCACGCTCAAATCTGGGCGACCATTCTGGAGTGTTTTTTCCGGCTTTAGCTACAAAGATGCTGTTTGTTGCTGCGTCTTCAAATTCAACAAAACAATAGGCTCTATTTATCCAATCTCCCACTACCAAATCGCTAGCAAAATCTCCAAATATGTCATATTCAAACGCAATTCTATCTCGTCTAATAATATCAGGGTGATAAGATGCCACAAATGCAGATAAATGCTGGCGTTTCCTAAAAAATGGGATGATGTCGTCACGTTCCGATAAACCCCGTCGGCGTTGAAGCAGTTGTTGTAGTTCACCGATTTCAGACCGACAAAGACTCTGGTCAAATTCAAGTGCTGAAAAGTTTTTCATCTATTCCATACTTGGGGCTTTTTTCTAAACATATATTCTATCATTTCCCGTCTAAAAAGCTCTAAAATCTCAATTTTTTCCCGATCGGTTACTCTAAAAATGAGTCTGAGGCTACTATCGACCTGGATTAGATAAAGTTGCTCATCTTCCTGAATTTTTTTGATATTATAGTCAAGGGGTTGCTCAGTCGAAAATTTTTCAAGAGAATCGATCGCCTTCAAAACACTTTCTCTTTCTTCTTCTGACAGTACATCCAGTCCAGGAAGGACACTGCTATCAATTATGATTCTACTTTCGTTAACTTTCATAAATATCCCCTGCTAGACTTGACAATTTTTAAGTAAAATTTTCTCTATCTTAGCGTAATCAGAACTTACGCACAAGCTTAGATTTTGCCCCCCTTTGCCCCTGCCTCTGTGACTGGGGGCTGGGGCAAAGGGGGGCGATTGCGTAAGTCCTAGTCATTCTAAATATTTTCTCAATCTTGTCTATTAGACTTCTCCAGAAATTAAAGGTGCGTTACCTGTAACCCTTGTAGAGACGTTTCATGAAACGTCTCTACATTCTTTTTTGAAGAGGTCTATTGTATTCCCCAAACTTTAATCGTTTTATCCTGAGAACCGCTAACCAAAGTTTGTCCATCCCAACTAAAAGCAAGACAACTAACAGAATTATCGTGTCCTGTCAAAGTGTGAAGTAATTCTCCTGTTTGTACATTCCAAAATTTGATTGTTCCATCGTAATTACCACCACTCGCCAAAGTCACTCCGTCGGGACTGAAAGCAAGGCAATTTGCTCCTAATGGAAGCTGTTTTAAAGTGTGTATTAATTCCCCTGTATCCAGATGCCAAAGTCGAATTCTGTTGTCGTAACAGGCGGCGGCAAGATTTTTTCCGTCTGGACTAATCACCATTGAAAAAAAGCCATAACAAGGCACTCTCAAATTACGTGGTTTATCTCTATTACGCAAATTCCATAGTTTAATACTTTGATCGGCACCGCCACTGGCGAGAGTTTGCCCGTCTGGACTGAATACAAGGCACAAAACTGCTCCTTTGTGCGTTCCCCAAGTTAACAAATGGCTGATATTAAATATTAGTTTTCCGTTGTCTAAATTCCAAATTTTGATAGTTTTGTCGTCACCGCCAGTGGCAAGGGTTTGTTTGTCGGGACTAATTGCGATCGCTCTCAGCCGATCTTCATGTCCGTAAAGAGTATGCTGTAATTCTCCCTCATACCAAACCTCTACTAAATCACTCGAACTATGTATACTCCTAATCAGTGTTTTTTTATCTGAATCGATTACAAAAAATTGCTGACATTTTGAATATTTAGGTACAGTGTAGAGTAATTCTCCAGTCTTTAATTCCGAGACTTTAATTGTCTTGTTGCTGCCTAGAACAGCAACTGTTTCACTATCTGGACTAATGGAAATCTCCGTTCCACCTTTGAGAGTGCGAAGACAATCAAAAAATCGATAAAAATTGTAAGATTGCAAAGCTTTACGTACTTCTGGATTTGGATGTTGTCGCAAAAGTAGATAAGCCGATCGCTTGACCATCTCTGACTCATCTAGCAAAGCTTGAATCACTATTTCCAAGCCAGATTTTTTATATTTTAGCGCCTCTTTAATCGCCGCAATTCGGTGTTCGACAACAGCACTTGTAAAACGTCTCCTGACACCTTCAATTCCTCCCAAAACTACACCACTTGCCGGAGTTGGGTTTTCACCGCCAAGGACAGCATCGTAGTCTCTGGGTTGATTATAGTTTTCTGTCATTGTTCTAGGGACTAGGGGCTAGGGGGGGCTAGGGTAAGAAGGGTCTAGAATCCGCCAACGTTTTAGGAATTATACCTAGGGACTAGGGGCTAGGGGCTAGGGGCTAGGGAAGAGGGAAGAGGGAAGAGGTTACTCCGTAAGGGATTATGGACTTCATGTAACAGTTGGAGTTGGCTTAATCGCCCTGGCGGTTGCTATAAGAACGTCCTAATACTAAATCCGGGTTAAATACCCCCTTTTGAACAAACCGCCAAGACGCCAAGAACGCCAAGAATAAGAGGGAGAGAATAACGAGGGTAATCAACCCGGATTGGGTATAACTGCCTTGGCGATTGCTATATATCATGTCCTTAAGCAGCGGTTGCTATACATAAAAAAGTCGCCTTTTCATATCTGCGTGCATCTGCGTGTATCCCTCTTTATCTGCGGTAAAAAATTAACCAAAGATGACAACAGAAAATTTAGTGAGATCGATGTCGCTTCACCAAACAAAGCAGTATACTCCAAGTAAAATCCTCACCTCTCATATAAAAACATTGGTAATTGGTGAAGCTAATTTTAAATCTGCCATCTGCAATCTGAATTCAAGTGTGTCCCATCAGGGCTGCAACGACTGTAGCTAATTTAGCTGGTTCTACTGGCTTGGATACGTGCATTTGGAAACCGGCTTGGATTGCATTCCAACGATCTTCATCTCTAGCGAAGGCTGTCAGAGCGATCGCACGAATTTTTCCGCCTTTTTCTGTCTCCATTTGCCGCACTTTGCGGATCAAAGTATAGCCATCTTCTTCTGGCATTCCGATATCGCTCACCAACACATCCGGCTTTAGTTGTTCGATTGCCTCCATTGCTTCATTTGCTGAATACACCGCCCTCACCTGCGCTCCATACTGGGTCAGAACTGTAGCAATCAAATCGCAAGTATCGACATCATCATCAACAACAAGTACTCGCAAACCATCGATCGCCCAAAGTGTGTTAAATTTTTCTGGATTTCTAACTATCAAAGGCATTGACTGGGAATGCCTCATAGCTGCGATTGGCAGCTTCAGAGTAAACGTCGATCCCTTGCCTTCTCCCTCACTGAAAGCCTGAACGGTTCCCCCATGCAGTTCCACCAAGCGACGCACAATAGTGAGTCCCAATCCCAGTCCGCCTTCCACTCTTGTAATGGAACTATCTTCTTGGCGGAAGCCCTCAAAAACGTGGGGCAGAAACTCAGCGCCGATCCCTTTGCCGTTGTCACTCACCTGGATTTGGGCATAGGAAATTTCAGATTTCAGATTTAAGATTTCAGATTGAAGTTTTTCTTCTTCAATTTGCAATTTTTGTAGTCTAACTTCAACACGCCCACCTTCAGGGGTGAACTTGACTGCATTGGAAAGTAGATTTCCCACAATTTGCTGCAAGCGATCGGGATCGCCTTTAACTTCGCCAACGACTACATCAAGTGCGGATTCCACTTGAATAGCTTTGGCTTCTGCTGCTGGCTTGATAGTTTCGATCGCCTGCTCAATAATTCGTACCAGGTTGACTGGTTGGATACTCAGACGAATCTTGCCCCGAATGATGCGCGAAACATCCAAAATATCGTTGATGAGCATCACCTGTTGCTTGGCATTGCGCTCGATCGTCTCCAGTGCCTTTTTCGTGAGCGCTTCGTTCAAATTCCGGGTGCGAAGCATTTGCGCCCAGCCCAAGATCGAGTTAAGCGGCGTGCGAAGCTCATGGGAAACAATTGCGAGAAATTCGTCCTTGAGTCGGTTCGCTGCTTCAGCTTGTTGGCGTGCCTTCTGCTCTGCTTCGTACAGGTTAGCGCGATCGATTGCTACAGCAAAGCGATCGGCAACCAGCTGTAGCAGATATAAATCGTCGCGACTGAATTGGCGGCTTTGGAGCGTACCAACGTGGACAACGCCCAGCACTCTGTCTTCAATTAGTAGTGGGGCTCCCACGAGCGACTGAATCTTTTTCTCGCGCAAAACGGGGCTGTACACTTGGGTATAAGCATCGTGTTCGATGAACATCGGCTGACGCTCTGCGGCAATGCGTCCGGCGAATCCTTGACCGATGGGAATGCGGACTTGCATTTGCGCTTCCCCTTCTAGTCCTTTGGCTGCCTTGACGACAAGACTGTTGTTCTGAGTATCCATCAGCAGGACTGCTGCCGTATCCGCCTGTAGAATTTCACGGATGCGACCCAACAACCCGTGCAGCAGGTCATCTAGGGATAATGGTGCGATCGCAGCATCAGTAACGGCTTGCAGGCGTTCAACCCTCAAGGCTGCGGCTTCGGCTAAGGTGCGTGCGGCTCGCTCGCGGGCTAGTAGCTTTGTCCGTTCTTCTTCTGCCCGTTTGCGATCGCTAATATCGATCGCAAAGCCAAGACAATCATCCTTATCCGCCGCCAAACGGGTGATACCGATCAAAACGGAAATACGGCTACCGTCAGAGCGAATAAATTCCTTCTCGAAGGGAGTACAAACCCCTGATATTCTCAATTGCTCAATCGCTTGTTCGTCCAAGGACAGATATTCTGGCGGTGTGATGTTTTGCCAATTTACTTTTCCTTCTAGCAGTTCTTCCCTTGTATAACCCACCATTTCCACAAAGGCGTCATTCACCTCGCTGATGTTACCGCTAAAATTGGTGACTGCAACCCCGATCGTATTCGAGTCAATCCAGCGTCTGTAGCGAGCTTCGGTTTCCCTGAGAGCTTCCTCTGCTTGTTGGCGTCCAATTGCTTCGGCAAGGATGTTGGCAGCAGCTTGGAAGAAGTTAATATCATCTTTGGTGAATTTCCGGCTTCGGGTCGTGTGTGCGCCCAGAACGCCCCAAGGTCGATTCTGTCCGGCGATGATGAGGCTCAAACCGCTAACTACGCCGTGGTTGTGCAGCAGCGGGGGGCCACTAAACCTTGTTTCGGTGCGAAGGTCTTCCACAATCACTGGCTCATTAGAAAGTAGGGTGTAGCCCGCTTGGGAATCAATTCCTGTGCCTACTGTGGCTTGACCTACAAGTCCGGGTTGCCAACCCACTCCCGCCCGCAGGAATACAGCTTTACCATCGGGAAGCAGTTCTAAAACTTTGCAATATTCGACTTCTAGGATTTGGGCAATTAGGGTAACGGCTTCGTCCATAAGCGTGTCGATGTTGGACGAAGCCAGTGCTATTTGACCCAGGTGAGCGATCGCTTCCTGCTGGCGGTTCCGCACTCTTAAGTGTTCCTCTGTCTGCTTGCGCTCGGTAATGTCGGTTCTGATTGCTAAATATTGAAAGGGTTTTCCACGCTCATCCAAAAAAGGAACAATTACTGTATCAACCCAGTAATAACTTCCATCCTTGGCTCTATTTTTGATTTCTCCTTTCCAAACTTCGCCGCTCGCAATTGTTGCCCAAAGGTTAAGAAAGAATTCTTTGGGATGCTCGCCGGAATTGAGAATCCGATGGTCTTGTCCAATCAGTTCTTCTCTAGAATATTTAGATATTTCGCAAAATTTATCGTTTACATAGTTAATGATGCCTTTGCGATCGGTTCTGGCGACGATCGAAGAGCGATCTAAGGCAAAATTGATATCTGATAGCTGTTTGAGCGAGCTTTGCAGTTCTGACTCTGTTCGTTTGCGATCGGTAATCTCGCGAGTTAGTTTCGAGAAGCCTTTGAGATTTCCTGTTTCGTCTCGTAACCCAGTCAGGACGACATTCGCCCACAATAGCGATCCGTCCTTACGCACGCGCCAGCCTTCTTCTTCAAACCTACCTTCGGTTGCTGCCACCTGCAATACCCGTTCCGGCTTACCCTGTTCCATGTCTTCGGCTGTATAAAAGCGGGAGAAATGCTGACCGAGAATTTCGCTAGCTTGATAACCCTTAATGCGTTCTGCGCCTTCGTTCCAACTAACTACATACCCATTAGGGTCGAGGGTGAAAATTGCGTAGTCTTTCACGCCTTGTACCACCAAACGGAAGCTCTCCTGACTGCGAAGCAGCTTATTTTCAGCGTTCTGGCGGGCAGCATTGAGGGAAATAATCAGCAGCGCTACTATTACAAACACGCTCAGCAGGGGAATGTTGTCCAAAAAGGCCAATGGCAGCGAATGGCCCTGTCCTACAAAACAGTAGCCTAGAGACAAGGCGGACAAGACGGTGGCTACTAAACCGGGCTTAAAGCCGCCATACCAAGAGCTAAACATCACCGCCGCAAAAAACAGGGGTGTGGGGGTACGCTGTAGTGGTGTTAGTAGCATTGTAAGCACTAGCGCGATCGCTACTGTCAATACAGCAACGCCGTAACGCTGCACCTGGGAATGCTGCGATTTCATCCGATTACCGCCAGAGGAAGAGAGTGCAAGATGCACTTTGTTCATTAAGCGTTTGATTGTGGATGTACCTGACGACATGATTTGGTTAACTGAGCGTTTACCGCAGGCCGTACTTGAGTTCAAGGCTTTTAAGAAAAACTAAAAAGCCTTACTCCTCCATTGTTAACCATATATAGCAAAGTGATAAAGGCTTTAGTGCTTCGGCTTTAGTACAAACACAGTCTCCGCCTTGCTTTGAGCGTTTAATACTGTCCTGACCGATGTGACGGTGGCTATATCTGCGATCGGATCACCTCTAATCGCCGAATAAGTGGACAGATGTGGACTATGCGGCATAATTGTATCCATATTTAACGCGATTAAATTTAGTTCTACCACCAGTACCTACTGAAACTGGCAATCCAGTCTCTTGCAAACTTTGATATAATTTCCACCGAGTAGAATTTACAGCGGCAGCATCTTTTAATGGTGCTTTTGCTTGAGCTAAAACCTGCCTTAAAATACTTGGTTTATGCTTCAGGAATTTCTCAATCGGCTGATTACCTTTTTTCTGATTACAAGGATGACAAGCTAGGGTAAGATTGCTAACTCTATCCGTCCCAACTCTGGGTTTAGCCAAAATATGTGGCTCTTTCGGAGTTGCTATGCTTTTGTTCACTTAAGAACATTTTTATTGATTTTCTCCTCTCCCACTCTCCCACTCTCCCCCTCTCCCCCTCTCCCACTCTCCCACTCTCCCACTCTACTCAAATAGCATAGTAAGTACGGAAGAGCCGAGTAGTTTGTACTCGGTGTTCAAGACTGGGAGCTAACCAGCCGTTAGGACGAGTTCTATTCAAAAACCGTGGTTGGCGATAACGGGTCTTACGATTTCGTCTACCTCGACGCAGTGAACGCCGAGACTCAAGATTAGCTTTAATTGCTTGACCGCGATGGGTTAGTTCTGCACCCCAAATAACTGCATTCTCAGATACTAATGCGATCCCCGTAGTTTGGGAACCAGGATCTATTTTTAACTGAATCGGTTTAGTTATTTGTGTTGATGCTGCCATGACCTGAATAACGTAGTCCAATTAAGAACTGAGACTGGCCATCTCTACACTTTATGTACTGGTTGTCCAGATATGTCCAGTGTCTAGCGGATAGCGTATTTGTGTGTAGAAATACAGAATTATTAATCCTGCCGTTAAAAAAATGCCGATTAAGTCAAAAGCTGAATCGAGGCAGAGAGTTGGCGAGCGGATGTAGAGTAAATCATTCTTATTGTTAAGAAGAAAACATTTCCATACGTAAGTGAATTCGGGGGTTGAGCTTAGCTTCCACAGGTTTCCCTCCCAGCAAGTGGTTTTCAACGATCGCAGCCACATCCCTGGGTGTTATCCGACAATACCAAGTCTCGTCTGGCACAATCCGCACAGTGGGCCCAGAACTGCACTGACCCATGCAAGGGCTGCTTTCCACTGTTACTCCAGAAACTTTAGCCGCTTGAAAAGCTGATAGCACATCGGCTGAGCCGTTGTTCAGGCAAGAACGGTTTTGACAAATCAATACGCAACGAGGTTCTGGCATGAGGCACACAATCCAAAATAGCAAATAACGCACCCTGTTTTTATTTTGAACTATCTGGCACTTTTTTACCAGCAACTAAGCTGGAGTTGCATATTTTCAATAAAAAATTTCAGATTGCTAATTTTTTGTTCAATTGGAAATCTTATATCTTAATATCTGAAATTACTTGTAGTTTGGATCTACTATAGATCCCATGAACAGGATCGCGCCTGTGCGATCGTCCCTAATAGCGCAGAAGAAGGGCCGATCGACAATCATCGCCCCTCCTCCTCTAGTACCTCCTCCAGCTGTGACTGCTGCTGCTTCCGTACCTTCTTCGTTAACTTCCACAAAAGTTTTGTGTTTAATGAAGCTAATCCAGAGGGGTAGAGGGCTCATCGCTGAAAAATCAGCCCCTTTACTAAAAGCTACCTCCATTCCCAATGCTTTCAAAGGATTTTCAAGATCGATTTCATACTCTAACTTAAAGCGGGGCAAACCGATAAAAACTATCTGCGGTTCATCATAGTTTTCCGCTTTGTCGTTGAACTCGGTCATCCATTTTTCCCAGTTTTCAGCATTCAAGCTTTCATAAAATGTTTTAATCCTAACTCCTTTCTTTGGTAAAAAAATGTACATACTAAATCTTTTTTCCCCATAGGGCAGGCTAATTGCCTGAAACATATCATTTTCGTAATATTTAGCGCCAGAAATTTGCTGGAACATCAGCGGGTGAAGTTTTTGAGTGCCGTTCAGTAATGTGAATTGCCGTTCTTGGGTTGCCTGTTTGGGAAATGGATATGTCCAGGTTCCTAGAAAGTGGATAGCGTTGAGCAGAACGAAAACGCTATCTGGTTCAATGCTATCGATAATTTTGTCTATTTTTCCGTTGCTACTCTGCTTAACCCAATCGTTTATAATTGATACAACAGTAGGATCGCTAAAGTTTAGATTTTGGACTTTTGAACCGTATAATTCATGAATTTTCCGAATAAATTCTGGCTTTAATGGTTCACCATCTTTAGCCCAAAGGGAGTTGGCAATTGTTAGCTGAACTTTGGGATCTGGATTTATCAAACTTGCTTTCAGTGCTGCATTAGCTTGATTGACTTCCTGGAGACTTATTCCTTGTAATTCTAAGGTTTGGGCGATCGCTTGTTGTGTTTTGCCGCTAGCTCCATTGTAGGTTATGGAGAGTGCGATCGCAATGCTAGCAGGAGAAATAAAAATATTTTCGTTACCCTCCTTCTTGAGGATTTCCGAAAACAGCTTGAAGCTAAACCTTGTGTTAGCTTCAATCAGCTTAGGATTAACATCATTAGGGGATTGGAAATTCTTAGTTAGGGACTGGGAAGAGGTAAAGGGTTTGTTTTGCCCCTCTGCCCCTCTGCCCCTCTGCTCCTCTGCCCCTCTGCCCCTCTGCTCCTCTGCCCCTCTGCCCCTCTGCCCCTCTGCTCCTCTGCCCCTTTGCCCCGCACGCAAGATACCCGATTCGCCTAGTATAAGCAGGCAGATAGATGTTGCCAGAATTAGCGTGTGTCGGATTTTCACTCCCAATGAGCGACTAGCGCCTCTTACTAATAGTGAATATTTGCCTGTTTGAATCGGTGCAAGGCTTCTGCAAGGCGATCGCATTCTGCAATCAAACTTATCCGCACATACCCCTCACCGGCAATCCCAAAAGCATTTCCAGGCGTAACTACAACCCCAGTCTGCTGCAATACGGAAAGAGCAAAATCTGTCGAACCAACACCCGGAGGACAAGGCACCCACAGATACATAGTAGCCTTAGTTTTAGGGATATTCCAACCCAGCCCAGCCAATCCATCAATCAGAAAATCCCGGCGACGGCTGTAGCGTTCCTGCACCTCCTGTAAGTATACATCCGGCAGTTGGAGTGCTGTTTCTGCTGCTGATTGTAATGCGGCAAAGATACCGTAGTCTAAATTGGTTTTTAATGTTCGCAATCCTTGAATAATGTGGCGATTGCCAACGACAAAACCCACCCGCCAACCAGCCATATTATAGGTTTTGGACATGGTGTGGAACTCTACACCAATTTCCTTTGCGCCGGGAATTTCTAACAAACTGGTAGGCTTATAGCCATCAAAAGCTAATTCTGCATAACACAAGTCGTGAACCAACAAGATTTCGTACTTACGGGCAAAGGCAACAATTTCTTCAAAAAGTTCGCGGGGAGCAGTTGCACCAGTGGGGTTGCTGGGATAATTGAAGTAGAGAATTTTTGCTTGTTTGGCGACATCATCGGGAATGGCGCTTACGTCAATCAACCAGTCATTTTCTGGTTTCAAAATTAAGCTATGAATCTTACCACCCGCAATTAAGGGGCCGCGAAAATGGGCTGGGTAAGCGGGACTGGGGACTAAAACTAAATCCCCAGGATTAATATAAGCGATCGCCAAATGAGTTAAACCTTCTTTGGAACCCAAAAGAGGCAGAACTTCGCTATCCGGTTCCAAATCGACACCGTAGCGGCGATGATACCATTTGGTGATCGTGCGGCGAAAACTAGCGGTGCCTTCAAAAGGCGGATAGCCATGATTGGCGGGATTTTGCAGAGCTGCGATCGCAGATTCTACCACCGGCTGAGGTGTCGGTCCATCGGGATTCCCCATTCCCAAGTCGATCAGGTCGAGTCCCTGTTCGCGGGCGCGGGCTTTCAGCTCGTCCAAGCGGGCAAATACATAAGGCGGTAATGCTTGCAGTCGATCGGCAGGACTAATCCAAGTTAGTGTCATTTGGCAATTGTCAATTCTTAATAGTTAATTGGTGATTAGTGATTGCGGAACAGGATAATTTTAAATTTCAAATTTCAGATTTCTGCTTGAATTGCAATCTAAAATCTAAAATCTAAAATTCGACCTTAACCAGTCCCCATTACCAACGATCCAGCGGTGGTGGAAACCATTCCTGCCATCAGCTGGTCAGGCCCAACCTTAAACGGTAGTCGATGGATATCGGAATTGTCAGCGCAGGAAATTTCAGCCGCTTGGCGCAACTCGGAAAGAGTGACGTTCTCCAAACCCAGCTGCTCTAAGTTTTGCGGTAGTCCAATTTCAGCATAAAATTTCAGCAGTTGCTGCCGTGCGGTAGCTGCTAACTGATTGTGCTGTAGCATTTCCTCTAAACGTAGCTGGACTAGAATGCCATAGGCTACTTTTTCACCGTGTAGGGAACTGTGACTTGCCGGTATGTGGGTCAAACCATTATGAACGGCGTGGGCGGCGACTGTTCGACACTGAGATCCTCCCAGTCCGCCGATTACGCCTGCCAACATTACAGTGGCATCCACAACTGATTGCCATTCTTCGCCCCCCGGTTCTTTAAGGGCGGTTGCTGATTTTTGGAAGAGAATATCCCGCAAAACTCTAGCTTGTTGCACGGCGGCAATGATTAAAGCTGACTGGGAATTGCTGCTGCTGACAGATGCTTCGTACCACTTCGCCAAAGCGTCTCCAATGCCTGCGACTAGGGTTCTTTGGGGAGCTGTTTGAATGAGAGTGTAATCCAGCACTAGCAAATCGGGACAGCGATCGAGCGGGACATCGTAGAGAAATGCTCCCTGTGCTGAATAAACATTGGAAAGGGCTGTCCAAGCGGCACAGGTGGCCGCTGAGGTGGGTACGGTGACGACGGGCAAGCGGGACTGGTGAGCCAGTAATTTGGCGGTATCTAGGGCTTTGCCGCCGCCAATACCGATGATTAAATCAGCTTGATGGGCGTGTACTTGCGATCGCAGCAATGCGAGGCTAGCTTCCGTACAATCGGGACTGTAAGAGGCAAAAGTAGGGATTAGCTGTTGCTGTTCTAGAACAAGTTGCAATTGGGGCTGATATGCGGCCAGGGTCCGATCGCCCCCGACAACCAAGGGACGGCGACCCAAACGAGCAATTGCTTCGCCGCTAAGCGCTTGGTTACCCCGGATCGCTTGTGCTGGGGCAACGGCAAGGGAGATTGTCGCAGTAGCAGTTTGAGTAGACACTTAAGACAAGGATTGGGGAGACAGCAAAATGGTTGTTATATAAATAACATTATGACGCCAGACTGTTCCACTATGTTTATTCCTCAAGTGAAATTGGGTATACCCAGTCTTGGTAATTAGGATCTTGGTTTTCTGTAATTGCGATGAGTTTTTGTCTCAATTTTTCTGTTACTGGCCTGTTTTCCGGCAATTGGTAATTTTCTATCCTTTTTACTGGAGTTATCTTAGCAGCAGTCCCGCTGAGAAAAACTTCGTCAGCAATCAGTAGTTCGGATTTATCCACTGGTCTTTCGATCGTCTTAATGCCTAAGTCTTTGGCCAGCGTTATAACGCTATCTCTTGTGATTCCTTCTAGGATATCCTGGTCAAATCCCGGCGTAATTATTTCCCCATTTCTCACCACAAATATATTCATTCCTGTGGCTTCGCATACTTTTCCTTGCGAGTTCATTAAAATGGCTTCATCAAAGCCGGATTCTACAGCTTCAGTTTTGGCTAAAGAAGATGTAATATATGCGGCGCTAATCTTCCCTCTTAATGGAAAACTGCGGTCTTCTTGTCGATACCAAGAACTAATCCGACAGCTAACTCCCTCAGCGGATAAATAATCTCCTAACTCTAACCCATAAACGAAAAAATCTTTTTCTATTTTATGCAGTCTAGGAGCAATCCCCAAGTCTGAGGTATAAACAAAAGGTCGGATATAAAAAGACGTATTTGGCTGATTTTTTTTGATAAAATCTACTATAATCTGTTTAATTTTATCAGCCGGTAAATCATACTGTAGATATTTAGCGCTATCGCTTAACCTTTGGCAATGCCGGTCTAATCTAAACAATAGAATTTGCTTGGCATTTTGAGGATCGGGAATACCGCGCATTCCGCCAAAAGCTCCCGTTCCATAATGTAAGGCATGAGTGGCTATGGAAATGTTGGCTTCTGCAAAAGGGACAAATTTGTTTTGAAAGTAAGCTATTGGTAAGAAGTTATTCATGGTAAAGGACAGGGATGGGTTTAGATACAAACAAGGCAGAGGTTTATTTTAAGGCGAAAATTAAAAGACAAAAAGCAAAAGAAGGATTTTTTATTGTTGTTCTTTCTTTTGACTTTTGACTTTTGACCGATAATGTCTTGAGCAACCAATCGATTGGCTTTTAACTTTTTTGAGCTAGATTTTGCCGATAAATTTCAATGTTCAACTCTTCGTCGCGGTTGGAAAGCGATCGCGTTACCTGACCCAAGTAAAGCGGTTGCGAAACCCCAGGCTCCGGGTGGATAATAGTGCGAGCCCGAATCGTCAATTTATCGCTGGCGTTTCCTAAGCGACCGTTGGAAAACAAATTACCAGCAGCTTGACGAAGGGTGGCGTCTAATTGGGATTCCGTAATGTCAGGGGGAAGTGCGATCGCAGCTTGGGTCGCCCCATTATCATAGATCAGCGAAAAATGAACCGCACCCGGAATCTCGGTATGAATAAATGGCACCAAACCCAGGGCAAATAAACCACCAGTGAGGACGCCCATAAAGCCGGTGATGCCTACCAGCCGAAATCGGATGCCCCACTTAAAGATAAATCCGAACACTGCTAGGGCAGCAAAAGCCAGGGTGGCGATACCAACCCATTTGGCGGCTAGGAGAAACTCAGCTGTTGCGATCATGGCGATTCAACGTTCTTCCTTTTCGTTGCTAATGAACCCATCTAGCTGAGAACCGTTGGACGATTCTAGGGCAGCTTTGAGGGCGTGCCAAGTTAGGTTAGCACATTTAATCCGCACGGGGAACTGGGAGACGCCTTGCATGACGTTCAACTTGCGCTGTTCTTTGGGGAACTCTGTTTCTCCTTTCATCATGCCTTGGAAGCGTTCCACCATCTCCAGGGCTTCTTTGATGGTTTTGCCCTGTAAAGCTTCTGCCATCAAATCCGCAGATGCCATAGAGATTGCACAGCCTTCGCCTTGAAATTTGGCATCCACGATCGTGTCGCCAGCATCGTTGAGCTGCAACGTGAGTTCGATCGTATCGCCGCAGGAAGGGTTATGTCCCTTCTGATACCGATGCACCGGGTTGGTTTGGCCCTTGTGCTTTGGCTTCTTGTAATGTTCCAGAATGACCTGTTGATAGAGGTCGCGCAGATTACCCAGAGTCATGATGGGACTGGTAAAAAGTTATTTATCTTTCTTAATATTAGAGCAAGGTGCCAGCTTCTAGGCATTCAGCTATGTAGACATCATCTTCTTTGTAAACAATCACTGTAAAACTGCGAGTTTTCATAGTTAACGCTGCGTACACCCATCCAAATTATACCAAATATCCTTACTCGAAAAGCGATCGCCGCGATTGTGAGTAAAAAAAGATGTTGGGTTTCCTTGTTCTTCAACCAGTTTAGGAGCCACTGTTTTTGAAACCCAGTCAGGAAGTTATAGCAACCGATGAGTATAGCGTCAACTCAACCTATTCTAGATCGTCTACAGTCAATGGTGCTTGTGCTATATGGCGAACATACAAAACGTAAACTTTAGGATCTCGAATAGTAAATAGCACTCGGTAGATATTTTTAGATTTTCCGTAAAGTAGCTGTCGGACTTCTTCAGTAAAAATTTCGTGTTCGACGGCTTCGGCACAGCGTCGGGGTTTTTCTTGAAGTGTTGCAATCGCATTCATCAATCCGCGAAACCAGCGATCGGCAAACTCAGGATTCCGCTCTCGATACCAGCAGTAGGCTTGCTCGATTTGGGTTTCTGCAATCGGGGTAATTTCAACCTGAAATGTCATATTTCTGTTGCATTCCTTGTCCGAAATCCCCGATGGGGCGAGTTTGCCCAGCATTGAGTTCCTCAAAACCTTGCTGAATGCCTGCGATGGTTTCTAGTTTGTCAATCAGTTGGCTTAGTTTGGTTGGATCGATTTTGCCCGGTTCAAGAAAGGTGACGAGGACTTGAGTGCGATCGCTCATGTTCTGCGGTAACTGGGTTAGCTCGATTTGCCCATTCTGATAAATGCCTTCGATAGTTACGATCATGGGTTGCAGCAATGCGGTAATGGCTTTTCCAAGATTTTATCTCATAAAACCACAATTCGGCTTGCTAGTTGCAGAAAAAGCGATCGCTCTTTTATTTTTGGCGATCGCCTGGGGGTGAGAAACCGGGTTTCTAAACACTCATCTCGGCACAGAGGCTTGAGTTATCTCAGAAACCCGGTTTCTTAAGAGCTTCTGCCAGAAGTACGGATGACATCTCCGCCTTCCGAGCGAATTTCACCCACTGTGGTGACACCAACTCAATATGGCTCTACCGTACTTAGTGTACCAAATTATCAGCAAGATTTGTATCTGAAACCTAACTGTATGGGTTTTCAATGCGATCGCACTTTCTTTTGTGGTGCGATCGCGCAGCGTGCCGTAGGCAATCGCCTGAGAGTCAGAAACTGGGTTTCTTCATAAAATCTCTGTAAAAGAC
Organism: Argonema antarcticum A004/B2; assembly: GCF_023333585.1. Taxonomy (GTDB): domain Bacteria; phylum Cyanobacteriota; class Cyanobacteriia; order Cyanobacteriales; family Aerosakkonemataceae; genus Argonema; species Argonema antarcticum. Next base: position 24,388 of record NZ_JAIQZN010000061.1, on the reverse strand, counting down.
AAAAGTTATCCGAGAAACCCGGTTTCTTGTCAGGGCGATCGCTACTCTGACTTCTAGGAACTCCTTTATTTTATGATATCTTACGGGTAAACAGGGTGGATATTGCTTACCTTATCAGTTGCGTAGGTGAATTTTGGGTTTAGTCCCTCAAGCCAACCTGCGTTAAAGTAGCGATCCCTATTCGCACCATAGACATTTTCGTTAAGAAAGGAGAGGCGATCGCTCTCGGTCTAATCATTGCATTCTCACGCTAGAAAGAGATAAGATTATAAGATGATAGATAAGGATTTGAGTTATGAGTATTGCGATCTCGGATGAAGTTTTAACTGTAACTCGCATGACTGAAGCCGAAATGAGGCAAGAAATTGCTATTATGCTCTTTCAGAGAGAAAAGCTGACTTTGGCTCAAGCGAGTCGGTTTGCGCTGATGAACCGGATTGCTTTTCAGCACCTGCTGGCAAGCCGTCAAATCCCGGTACATTATGGTGTAGAAGATTTTCAACAAGACATTAAAAATTTACGGGAGATGGGTAGGTTGTGATTATTGTCAGCGATACGTCACCTATCAACAACCTGGCGGCAATTAAGCAAAGAGTCAAGGTTTGATTACTGCGGTGAAACCTTTGCTAGATGCTTTGATCGACGAAGCTGGATTTTGGATTGCTGCACCTTTATACAATAGTGTTCTCCATCTGGTTGATGAGGATGAATCACCTTAAAAAACCATCACATAGACAGCCTCAGTAATTGTAAATGGTGCGATCGCGCTTTATTTTGGTGGTGCGATCGCGCAGCGTGCCGTAGGCAATCGCTATTCGCGCCATAGACATTTGCGTTAAGAAAGGAGAGGCGATCGCTTATCATAGAGCTAGGATTAAACCTATTCCCTAAAGATAGTATGCAAATCACAGTTGAAATTCCTGATGAAATTGCTCAACGCCTCGACCAAAACTATGGCAGTCTCTCCCATCGGCTCCTAGAAGTAATTATTGCTGATGCTTACCACTGTGGCAAAGTCAACACTGCTGAAGTGCGTCAAATACTCAATCTACCATCTCGTCTTGAGACTCACGCCTTTTTGAAGCGGATGGGTGTTTATCTGAACTATGACGAAGCAGAATTAGAACAAGATCTTCAAACTCTTCAGGAGTTCAGAGCGCAATGATTGTCGTTTCTGACACTTCGGGAATTTGTTACTTGTTGCTGATTAACCAGATTGAAATACTACAAATTTTGTACAACGTTGTCACCATTCCTCAAACTGTTGCTGATGAACTGAGTGCGTCTGAGTCACCGCCTGTAGTAAAAAGCTGGATTGCTAACCCTCCCGACTGGCTTCAGATACAAGCGATGGAAACTGTTCAAAGTATTGAACTGGAAAAACTAGATCCAGGTGAACGAGAGGCTATTTTACTCGCAGAACAACTGAAAGCAGATCTGGTGATTTTGGACGACAAAGCAGCAAGAAGAATAGCATTGTCACGGGGATTAAAAATTATCGGTCTTCTGGGTATTTTGAAAGACGCTGCTAGATTTAGTTTGCTGGACTTAGAGACAACTTTTGAACAGTTGCGAGAAGTTGGCTTTTGGGTTGCACCGAGTTTGCTAGAACGATTACTGGCGGATAATTAATGTTGGGCGATCGCACTTTCTTTTGTGGTGCGTTCGCGCAGCGTGCCGTAGGCAATCGCGTGAGAGTTAGAAAACGGGTTTCTTCATAAAATCTCTGTAAAAGACAAAAGTTATCGGAGAAACCCGGTTTCTTGTCAGGGCGATCGCTATCCGTCCAATCATCGCATTGTCATAGTGGAAATGGATCGGATTTTTACAGCTAAAAGTTCTGATTCGGTACAATTATCGCATTAGACCGCTGCGTGTTGATAACCAACGCTCTAACGACCTCTGACTTTCGCCACTTCGCCGACCTGCTAACAACCCTTCAATTCCAATATGCTCGTCGAGATCGGTCCATTCAATCGCATAGCCATCACCCAGCAATTGCCAGTTTTGTCGCTCGGAGGCACAGGCGTGCATCAAACGAGGATACCAAACCAGAGGAACGCTGATGCTGCGACCGTCAGCCAGGTCTACAATCAGCTTGTCATTAGTGACACTGACTTGGCTTGCGATTGGTTCCGTCTCAAGTATCAAAGTAGTCATGCCACGCATCCAGCAACACTGTTCGATGTTCTTCCACCAGTTTAGCAATCTGGTTCAATTCGCGATCTTTAAAGCCTCGGTTTTTCTCCAGAGTGATTGGCTCGAGCCAATATTTGGCAAGTTGCCGATCGCGCTTCACATGAATGTGAGGTGGTTCACCCCGATCGGAACTAAAAAAGATGAATCCATAGGGACCATCTTGCAAAACTGTAGGCATAGGGGGACAGGGACAGGCTTTTACTTACACCACTTGTGCCGAGCTTTAACTAAAGACTCTAACAATCAAATATACTACGTTTGCTCAGGACTGAACAATATGGCTCTACCGTACTTAGTGTACCAAATTATCAGCAAGATTCGTATCTGAAACCTAACTGTATGGGTTTTCAATGCGATCGCACTTTGTTTTATTGGTGCGATCGCGCAGCGTGCCGTAGGCAATCGAGTGAGAGTCAGAAACTGGGTTTCTTCATAAAATCTCTGTAAAAGACAAAAGTTATCGGAGAAATCCGGTTTCTTGTCAGCTGCCAACTTGCACAACTATCACAATCGGAGTAAACTAAGTTTATGGACTTAGTTTTTTAAGAGCATGGAAACTGTAAATATCGATCAGGCTAAGACAAATCTCTCAGGACTATTGTCGCGTGTGGAACTTGGAGAAGAAATCATTATTTCAAACGGATCTATCCCAATAGCGAAGTTGGTTCCGTTTCGTAATTTCTCCAATCGACGAGCTAGTTTAGGGCAAGATCGAGGGAGATTTATTGTACCAGAGGACTTTAATGAGCCTTTGCCAAAAGAGATTTTGGCAGCATTCGAGGGGGATTAAAAGTGAAACTTTTGCTGGATACGCAGTGTTGGTTATGGTGGTTTGCTGAACCAGAGCGATTGAATGAGGATACGATTGCCTACGGCACGCTGCGCGAACGCACATATTGCCGATGAAAGGAACGAATTGTGGTTTTCTGTTGCTAGTATTTGGGAAATAGGTATAAAAGTTGCGATCGGAAAGTTGCCATTGCCAGAACCGATAGATAGCTACATTTCTAGTCGCATGGTGCAGTTAGATGTCCAGTATTTGGAAATTAGATCGCCTCATGCTTTACGAGCGGCTGCGTTACCATTACATCATCGAGATCCCTTTGATCGAATGTTGATTGCTCAGGCTCAAATTGAGGATATGATGCTTGTAAGTGCTGATTCAATGTTCAAGCAATATAGTGATATTTCGATTCTTTGGGCAGCCAATTAGTGATATTTCACTCTTCAGTTTAGATGGTGCGATCGCGCAGCGTGCCGTAGGCAATCGCGTGAGAGTCAGAAAACGGGTTTCTTCATAAAATCTCTGTAAAAGACAAAAGTTATCGGAGAAACCCGGTTTCTTGTCAGGGCGATCGCTCTTTCTTTTAGTGGTGCGATCGCGTAAGCGATGCGTAGCATTATCGCGCGGCGTCCGGTAGGCAATCGCGTGAAAGTCAATTATTTTGAGATATACTTTTATCTATGGGTAGGAGGTAAACTTTCCACTTTGAGTTTAGAGCCGAGTAGTTTAGATGATATTCGTCAAGATATAGCTAAAATCGCTAGTTTTTATGGAGTTTTTCAATGTGTTGAATGTAGTCAGGCAATTAAAGAGTTATTGACAATCAGAAAGGTGCATGGTAAGGAGATCAAGCTTGATTTAGGAAGGCAAGACCTACCTTGGTCGGTAATTTATGATTTACGACGAGGGCAGCAAATTGCTACAAATGGCTACCATGTCGGGATATCAATTACAATTGACGGAGAGGAAATTGTTTTTGATAATATAGATCGTAGTGGCGTAAATCGGGAGGAATGGCTACAAAATTTAACATCTCCTACTCTGGAAATGGGTATGGGAAGTTTTAAGATTATAGAAGAGAAATTTTGAGCATCACAGCTTACAATTATTGGAAAAATATTGAGGTGGATAATGCAGGATTTATATATGCTGATTCAGACAATCAAAAAAGCTCCTTCAATGTACTTGGGAAGACACTCAATTATTTGCCTTCAGGCTTTTTTGTCGGGTTACAGCATTGCTAAACATGAGTTGGGAGAACAGCCAACGAAACAAGACAGCGATTTTATGTTATTTCCTGAGTGGATAAGAAAAAGATTTAACGTGCAGACTAGCCAATCTTGGGCTAACATCATTCTTTTTTATTCGGAGGATGAAAGTAAAGCACTTGATAAGTTTTTTGAATTGTTAGATGAGTTTATTGATCGGAATTCTTCTGAGGTTTTAGCTGAAGGTGAATTGAATGTAGAGCGAGCAGTGCAAGTTGTCAGAAGTTGACAGATAGTGCGATCGCTATCCGTCCAATCATCCCATTGTCATGGTGGAAATGGATAAGATTGTGAGTGAAAAAAGAGGTTGGGTTTGCTTGGGTCAACCTAATCTATAAGGAAGGGCGATCGCGCTTTTTTTGGTAGTGCGTTCGCGCAGCGTGCCGTAGGCAATCGCTATTCGTGCCTAATTGCGATCGCTATGAGTCCAATTATCGCACCGCTTGGGAGCCTGCTGCTAAGGAGTGCGATCGCCGTCCCCTTTCCTCTGACGATGTTCAGATCCAGGATTCCAAGTTGAATGGCTGAACTGCTTGAATGCGCTGGAAGTCTCCATCTGCTGTCACTAGGGTGAGTTGATGCTGAAGTGCAACGGCAGCAATCCACAGGTCATTTTCGCCGATGCCCAATTGAGTGATGTTGGTTCTACGGCGTTGGGCTTTATCTTTTGGGGCGTAGCGATCGAAGACTGCGGCTTTGAGGTTGCCGTAAAGAGAGGCGGTGGTTTCGTCGATGGGGTAGATGTATAGCAGCCCAATCAGGAAGCGTTGAACTAGGGCAAGATTAGCCTGTCGCTGCCCTTGAGCGTGCCGCCATGTCAATCAGTTCTCCTTTGACAATGGTGCAGCTTGCGATTGACTCATCCCCAAGGTTTGCAAGGCGATCGAGTACTTGAATGTTGCCTAGTATGGCATAGCTACAGTGGTTGGTGTCGAGGAGAAACATTACTCGAAGGGATTGGGGCTGTAGTCAAATTGCGCTTCGCCGCGTGAGTGTTGGACGGCTTCTAGACATTCTTGCAGGTCGTCGCCTGACCAAGTGCCGATCGTCTTGAGGTGGGCGAGGAAGGATTTAGCAGATGTGGTAGAAGGTTTGGTTTGTAGAGATTGTATCAAGGTGAGGGCAACGGCCAGGCGATCGCTGGGCAAGGCTTCGATTTCTTGGAGGAGTTGTTCTTTGAGGGTCATCTGGTGTGCGGGGGTTATTGTTTATGGGCGAGCGCTCTTTTATTTTAGGCGATCGCTCATTAGAAAAAAACACTTGCGATCGCTCTTTTTTTGGTAGTGCGATCGCGCAGCGTGCCGTAGGCAATCGCGTGAGAGTTCAGAAACCGGATTTCTTCATAAATTTGTGTAAAAGACAAAAGCGATCGGAGAAATCCGGTTTCTTGTCAGGGCGATCGCTCTCTGTCCAATCATCCCATTGTCATGGTGGAAATGGATAAGATTGTGAGTGGAAATAGATGTTGGGTTTCCTGGCGTTAAACCAAGGTATAAGGGAGGGCGATCGCGTTTTTGTCAATTAACTTTACGAGGCCGATTAAAGCACTTATTTCCCTTGTCAGGATATTAATATAGCTCTATCACTCTGAGGTAAGCTAGAATTGATCGGAATAATATCCTCTACCTCTCTAAGAAGCTGCCAATCAATTACTGCCACCCAAAGGCTTTCTTCTTCAGAATATTGCACCACGCCATCAGCTTCTAATTCTTCGCTATAGAGGGTGAGCAATTGACCATTTTGCAACTTAATATTTTGGCAACTCAAATCTTCTATTGTACCCACACAATTCAGACGAAGACGACCTTTTTTATCGGCATTATGAAAGTCTGCAAAAATTTTATTGGTATTTGTATGAGGTGCGATCGCTTGAGGCATTGGTTTACATCTGTAAAGGGCGTAGGATACTGGTAGGTAGATCGCTCTCAGGCAAGCTATAATTATGGAGAGTTTCTGGAGTATGACAATGAAAACCTATAGCTTTGATGCAATTGTAGAGTTAGTGGAAGAAATGGCTGATGACGAACAAATCGCCCTGATCGATTTGCTCGGGCGACGACTTAAAGAAAAACGGAGAGATGAGATCGCTCTCAATATTGTTCGTGCCGATGAAGAGTATTTGCATGAACAAGTATTCCGAGGCACAGTAAATGATATAATGGCAGAATTAAAACGATGAGAACCCTTGTCTTAGCCTCTTCGTTCAAACGAGCTTTCAAATCCTTAATCCGCCAAAAACCTGAAATGGAGGACAAAATAGCTGAGCGACTATAACTATTGGTAAACGATCCATTTCATCCCTCACTTAAGACCCACAAACTGAAAGGTAAGCTATCTGGGGCATGGGCTTGTGCTGTAGAGTACGACTGTAGAATAGTCTTCAATTTCAAGAAATATTCGGATTCTGATGTCGAAGAGATTGTTCTGATTGATATTGGTAGCCATGACGAAGTTTATTGAGTTCATTTTTTAAGCAAGAGACGTAACTTGCTCATCATTGAGCAGAATATAAAGTGAGTCTAAATCAATAAGCGATCGCTCTTTCTTTTGATGGGCCGATCGCATAGCGTGTCGTAGGCGATCGCTCTCCTTCCAATCATCACATTGTCATGATGAAATGGAAAGATTGTGAGTGCAAAAAGAGGTTGGGTTTACTTGCGTTAACTTAAGCTACAAGTCAAGGGCGATCGCTCACTCATGAAAGAGCAGGAAAAAAGTGGTTTTTTAGGCTAAACTGGCTGTATAAATACCAAACTTCACTTAGCCATGAGCTATCGCAATATCATCACAATTGAGGCAGGTAAACGTGGCGGCAAGCCTTGTATCAGACGTATGCGGATTACGGTATACGATGTTTTGGGCTGGTTAGCAGCTGGTATGTCCCATGCAGAAATTTTAGATGACTTTCCAGAGTTGACAGAGGAAGATATTAAAGCTTGTCTGGAATTTGCCGCAGATCGAGAACGTCGTTTAATTGCTATAGTAGGTGAAAGTTGAAACTGCTGTTCGATCAAAACTTGAGTCGGAAGTTAGTGAATCGTCTGGCTGATATTTTTCCAGATGCTAGCCATGTTCAGTTTCACGCGCTTACAGACGCAGATGATAGCGAAATTTGGGAATTTGCGAAAATTCAAGGGTTTTGTATTGTTACTCAAGATGCCGACTTTGCTGAAAGAAGCCGCCTTTACGGTTCACCGCCAAAGGTGATTTGGCTGCGGTGTGGCAATACACCCACAATAAACGTGGAAGCAATACTTCGATCTGGGGTAGAGGCAATTCAAGACCTGATCGATAGTGCTACTTTAGATTGTCTGGAGCTTTACTGACGAACAAACTTTCAAATCAAGTTTACTGTCTATTAATGACGATCGCTCTTTTTTTGGTAGTGCGATCGCCTGAGAGTCAGAAACCGGGTTTCTTAATCAAATCTCTGGAAAAGATAAAAGTTATGGCAGAAACCCGGTTTCTTTTTGGTGCGATCGCTATCCGTTTAATCATCGTATTGTTATCGATTATAAGATTATTTTTATTGGTTCGTAGAGGTTTTCGGTGGCGTTGACGACCCGGCAGACTTTTGATTAATTTTTGCTTCCAATTCTGTTACTTTTGTTTCTAAGTTTGTTATTTTCGTTTCCAATTCTGTTATTCTTTTTTCTGATTCATTTACCTTTGTTTCCAATCTTTCTCTAATTCCTGCTGTCTGAGCAAATGTCATAAAATAAGTTAAACCAACAATTATCACAATAGCAACTACAGAATATACTTTGTTGCTTAAAATTGATCTACTTGCACGTCCATAAGACTTGGTAACTTTAAAGTCTACCTGTTCTCCCGAGTCGGTATATTTCGGTGGTTCTTCGGACATATTCAATTCCCTCCTCTTAATAAACAGTTGATTACAGGTTTAGTATCATCTGTTTTTTTACCACATATTGTAAAAATCGAAAATTTAATATTATTTTCTCCGCAAGCTCTAGAAATATTGTTAATCATTCTTTTGAAATGATGTTCGGCATATTTTTTAGAGTCATTAAAATTACTTATGTCTAAATGTCCATTATCAATCAATTTATCGATTAAATCTAATTTATTAATCACCAGAATAACACTTTTCAAGTTTTTGCTATGTAAGCTATCAATAAGTATTTCTAAGATTGCGTCACCAATGTAGCTCTCTTGTTCATAAACTCTTTCTTTTATTTTATCTATGATATCTCCATCGATAAGCCAATTAAATAGAGCTTCATCATTAAGCGGATTACCATGTTCATCATTTTTTCTAGGGATAAGATCTACAATGAATACAATTGCATTAAGTACGCGACTGCCTTCAGCACCAAAAAATCCTGGGTCAGCGTGGTTTATTATCTGGCCTGGTTTTTGTCCTCTGTAATCGGCTATTTCCACGTCCATATAGTTTCTCAATTCTAACGGAACTTTGTAATTATAATAGTCAAAGTTCTCAGTCGATATTATAGGTTTAGCGGTATCGCAAAACGTAAAAGCAGTTGTTATAAAAGTAGTTTTACCACTTCCTGCACGCCCAAACGTACAAATTCTATAAATTGATTTTTTAATAAATAAATTCTTAACAAAATTTTCCAAGTCCTCTCTGATAGGTGTAAATAACCATATTCCAACTCCACTAAATACGAAAAGTGCAACAGGTATAGCAGCTTGGCGATCTGGAATATAATAAAATATCCCACATATAACGCTAATGAAAGCAATTAAGTAAATAATGATAGCAACTATACCCTTACGGCTCACCTTACGGCTCATAACATCTCACAACTCCATCGCAAGACTACAAGGTATAAAACGACAAGCGTTTAATCCTTAATTTATGGTTTCATACTTCTCCCATCATTCCTGAAAAATAAAACCTTTGTCTACCCCAAAAATGTTCAATTTTGTCACCATTTCTTCCCCAAGCTCACTCTCTTCAATCTAATTTTGTGCAAAAATGTAGAAAATTGTACTAAAATGTACTAAAATGTGCGCTATAATACACAAAATGCTCACATCTACCAACCACGATGAATCTTAAAGAAATGTTAAAATTCGCTGATGATATAGTATTTGCTAAAACTGGTCAGCACCTCGACGATTTACAAGAAGCGGTACTGCAAGGAACTATACAACGCGAGACATATAAGCAAATAGCTAAGGATTTTGACTGTTCGGAAAGTAGTGTAAGGAAAGTGGGCGCGGAATTATGGGAAATACTTTCAGAAGAGTTAGGGGAGGATGTCACTAAATCGAATTTTCGATCGGCAATGCAAAGATTGCAAAACTCTAATGTTGTAAACTTTGCACAAGACGTTGTAGTGAGCAGTACTTTTAACGTTTGTGCGGGAAGTAGACACCCGCCAGATATACGAACCTCACACCCACCTAATCAGGAAACAGCTAACACAAAGCAAACTAAAACATCACATCAAGATTTAAGCGAAATGCAGGAGTTGGGTGCTTTCTACGATCGCACTCCCGAACTCGACACCCTCACCACATCGATTTTACAACAACGCTGTCGCTTAATAGCACTCACGGGTATCAGCGGTATCGGCAAAACAACATTAGCTGTGCAACTCGTACAACAAATTAAAGATGAATTTGAATATGTAATTTGGTGCAATATAGACGAATCATACACCCTAGACGAATTTCAACATAAACTAATCCAGTTTTTCTCGCAGTCAGAAAAGCAAGATTCGCCTGCAACTAAGCAAAAACCATTACCGCTAATTAAATATTTACAAAAATATCGCTGTTTAATAGTCTTAGATGACGTTCACAACCTTTTCAGTAGCGGCGAATTGGCAGGAAAGTATAAACCTGGATACGAAGAATATCGCACTCTATTCAAACAGATAAAAAAATTATCCCATCAAAGTTGCGTTCTGTTAATAGGTTGGGAACAACCGAGAGAAGTTCCTCAGATCGAAAGCCAAAATACTCCCATTCGTATTTTACAACTTACTGGTTTAGACACCGCTGCCGGATGGGAAATACTGAGAGATTATGGATTAGCAGAAATCGACAACTACTCAGAACTCATTCACCGTTACCAAGGCAACCCTTTATGGTTAAAAAGCGTTGCGACTCTGATTCAAGAGTTGGGAGGATGCGTGACTGAGTTATTACTAGATGATACCATATTGTTGCCAGAAGATTTGAAAGATGTTTTAGAGGAGCAGTGCGATCGCATATCCGAACTCGAAAAACAAGTTATGTCCTTATTAGCTAAGGAAAACGCCCCTGTTAACCTGGCAAAATTGCTAGAGAATGGCAGAATGCGATCGTCTGATTTAATAAACGCGCTGCAATCTTTATCGCGGCGCTGTTTGATAGAACAGCAAGCAAATTTTTACACTCTGCCACCTGTACTGAGGGAATATATCAAAGGGTTATAACTTAACGCAATTACCACAAGGTAAAGGGTTATATAGCAACCGCCTTGGCGGTTAGGACATTCTGAATTCCTGAAACGTTGGCGGATTCTAAACCCTTCTTCCCCTAGCCCCTAGCCCCTAGCCCCTAGTCCCTAGCTATAAATATGCGTTTTCAAATGTTTGATTCGGTAAAACTTACAGAAGCAATCCCCCTCACTGATGGAGGAACATTTGGATCGTCAACATTTTCTTTATCAAATTTACATTCTTCTCCCTGTATTTCTACCAATTCTCCTACTTCTATAAAGGGTAATTTAAGAGCCACTTTTCGCAAGGCGATAATTTTTTCCCTTGCTTGTACAGCGCTGGCAGATTCTAACTTAAATTTGTAATGTATTGTCAGCCCCATTGTTCCATCTCCTTTTGTTAGACCGCCGCCTCACCGTTGCGATCGGCCCCTTGCATTTTCCGCAGAATAGCTGCTTGGATTTTAGCATCAAAGTCAGGATCGTCTACTGTCGTGATAATATTGCGCGGACGCTCACTGAGCCTATCTAGATATGCCCGAAGAGCAATTTTATCGTCACGATGTTGGAGAAAGTATCGCCTTAACTCCTCATCAGACATAGCAGCGTAATTAACCTGATTCATCAGAAAACCTCCCCATTTAGCGTAATCTGGAATTCAAGATTCTCAGTGTTTCCAGCCAAAACATACAGGTTGCTTGTTCGGTCATCAATACAGACAAGATGTATTGGCTGAAGCATAATGTACGTTAACCAATAACTAAGACGATATAAGCCTCTGAGTTGGGCATCGGTAGGCATCCAAGGTACTCACTCCACACACTGCATCATGAGAATCTTTTATCTTTACACTGGTAAATCGGCACGGGGATTAAAGGTTTCAATCTGCCGCAATTTCTCGTATAATTCCCGTTCTCGCAAACTGGGATTTTTGGGAACGAGTATTTGAATTTCTACTAATTGATCGCCGCGTTCGCCATCATCTCCGGGATATCCTTTATTGGCAAGACGCAATCTTTGTCCAGATTTAACTCCTGGTGGAATTGTCATTTTAACTCGACCATCCAGGGTTGGCACTTGTACTTGTCCTCCCAAGACTGCTTCGCTGGGGGTAATTGGTACGTGGCAGAGAATATCGGCACCTTCTAGTTGGTAAAAGGGATGAGATAATACTGTAATTATTAGGTAAAGATCGCCTCCCTCGACGCCTTGACCTTTAAGACGAATGCGCTGATCGGTGACCATCCCACCTGGCATATTAACTTCTAGCGATCGCCCATCTTCCAAGCGAATGCGTTCTAACCCTCCAGTATAAGCTTTTTCTAGAGGTAGGGTCAGTCGCGCTTCTATATCTTTACGGTTGGCACGAGCAGAAATTGTATATGTCGTCTTCGTGTTGCCGGGACGGAAGGCATCGGCTGAGATCCCTTTTGTATTGCTACTGGGAGGAGGCGCTGCTGTTGCCACCCGGCTTTCTTTGCGGCGTCCCAGCAGTTGATCGACAAAGTTGTTAAAGTCGCCAAACTGACTGAAATCGAAATCTTGCGTGCCAGTGCGATCGCCATTAGTGCGATTATCCCAGGTTTTAGGCTGGCGAACATTTCTGTTGAGGAACCCTCTCCTGTTCCAGAAGTTGCTGAACTGATCGTACTGCGATCGCCTACTCGGATCGGAGAGAACTTCGTAAGCCTCACCAATATCTTTAAATTTCTCCTCGGCAGCTTTATTTCCCGGATTGAGATCCGGGTGATACTGTCTGGCTAACCGCCGATATACCTTCTTAATTTCCTCTGCCGAGGCATCTCTAGCAATGCCCAGAATCTCGTAGTAATCCCGAAAATTTTGCATACTTATTTGTCAACAGTCAAAGGTCAAAAGTCAATAGTCAATAGTCAATAGTCAATAGTCAATAGTCAATAGTCAATAGTCAAAAAATAATTAATTACAACTGACAACTGACAACTGACAACTGACAACTGACCACTGACCACTGACCACTGACCACTGACCACTGACCACTGACCACTGACCAATTACAACCAATCATCATCATCATCATCCCAATCGTTACTTTCGGAAACTTTGCGAGGCTTACCATACCCTATGCTCTCAGAAGCATTACTGCGAGACGACTGACCTTTTCCCGCGCCGGAGTATGGGCGATCGTTATCGCGACTGGGGTAGTACGGTCGTTCTTCCTCGCGATCGTCTCCTGAGAAGGCCCGACGAATTGACCCAAAGAAGTCATCTTCTTCCTCACTAAAGCGCAGGCGTATTTCCCGTTGCAACTCGTAAAGGGCGTCTTGCAGGTCTGCCTGGGCGCGATCGATCCCGCGATCGTCGTTTTTGGCCAAATAGTCGCGCAGTTCCTTGCTGACGCTTTCAATGCGATAGCGGTACTCGTTGGCAAACTGCATCCCAAAATCGAGCGATACTTCTCGAAGTTGTCGTTCTGCTTGAGTAATGAGAGATTCGGCGCGGTTGCGTTTCTCAATGCGTTCTCGCTTTAATCGATCGGCATCAGCATATTCTTCCGCATCCTGCAACATCCGGGCCACCTCATCCTGGCTTAAGGTAGAGGCTCCTTGGATCGTGATACTCTGTTCCCGACCCGTGCTTTTATCTTGAGCTGTTACCTGCAAAATCCCGTTGGCATCGATATCAAAAGCTACCTGAATTTGCGGTATTCCTCGCGGTGAAGGGGGAATGCCGAACAGCTTAAACCGTCCCAGCGACTTATTATCCGCCGCCATTTCCCGTTCCCCTTGCAGAACGTGAATTTCCACCAAAGTTTGATTGTTTTCTCCAGTAGAAAAGATATCGGAACGGCGCACTGGAATTGTGGTATTGCGGGGAATGATTTTTTTCATCACGCTGCCGATCGTTTCCAGTCCCAGAGACAGAGGAGTTACATCCAATAGCAGCACATCTTTGAGTTCTCCCGCCAAAATACCGGCCTGAATTGCCGCACCTACAGCAACCACTTCATCGGCGTTAATATTTTGATTAGGTTCTTTGTCAATCAAGCTGCGAACCATCTGTTCCACCATCGGCATCCGCGTCCCACCGCCGACTAATACCACTTCGTCAATTTGAGCCGGATTTAAGCTGGCATCGGAAAGAGCGCGTTTGACAGGACGGCGCAGTCTACTGACTAAATCTGTACAGAGACTTTCAAATTGGGAACGAGTCAGAGTGGTTTCCAGGTGTACTGGCCCTTCTTGCGTAGCGGTGATAAATGGTAAGTTAATGTCGGTGACAGTAACGCCCGAAAGCTCGATCTTAGCTTTTTCGGAGGCTTCGAGCAGGCGTTGCAGAGCTTGGCGATCGCGCCTTAAATCCACACCTTCCTTTTCCAGAAACCCCTCTGCCAACCAGTCAACTATTTTTTTATCAAAATCATTACCGCCCAGTTGAGTATCGCCGCTAGTCGCTTTGACTTCAAAAACTCCATCTCCCACTTCCAGGATAGATACGTCAAACGTACCGCCCCCCAAGTCAAATACTAAGATAGTTTGAGTTTCGCGGCGATCGAGTCCATAAGCCAAAGCCGCCGCCGTTGGCTCATTCAAAATCCGCTTCACCTCTAGGCCAGCAATTTGCCCAGCATCCCGCGTTGCCTGTCGCTGGGAGTCGTTGAAATAGGCCGGAACCGTAATTACGGCCCCCGTCACCTTTTCCCCCAGGTAGCGACTCGCCTCGTCTGCCAACTTCCGCAGCACCATTGCCGAGATTTCTTCCGGGGCAAATTCTTTGTTCAGGCGAGGACACTTGATTTTTATGCTGTTGTTTTCGTCTTTGCGAATGTTATATGGCACTCGCTTTGACTCTGGATTGACTTCTGCATAATTGCGTCCAATCAACCGCTTGACCGCATAAAACGTATTCTGCGGGTCGAGGACTGCTTGCCGCCGCGCCATTTGTCCGACGATGCGTTCCCCTTCTTTGTTGAAACCAACCACGGAGGGAGTTATCCGCATACCTTCGGCATTGGCAATAACAACCGGCTTGCCACCCTCCATGACGGCTACTACTGAGTTAGTTGTCCCCAGGTCAATGCCGACTATTTTGCCCATGCGTCTGTGTTCTCCTCGCGTGTCTTAGTTGAGAACTAATGCTGAATTTATTCTATCTTGCCAAGGGCTGATGCACGGAAGTGGGGAATGGGAGAGTGGGGGAGTGGGGGAGTGGGGGAGTGGGGGAGTGGGGGAGTGGGGGAGTGGGAGAGTGGGGGAGTGGGAGAGTGGGAGAGTGGGAGAGTGGGAGAAGATCGATCATTTAACAGGTGTAAGATTTTGGCATCTGGCTATGGCATCTGCCGATGATAGACCACGATCGACTGTTTAAGGAACTGCTTACTACTTTCTTTCCCGACTTCATAGACTTATTTTTCCCGGATGTGGGGAACTTCAGCAAACGGATGTTTCGCTATTTTGCCCGTTTGTACGAGAAACACGATTTACCAGTTTATCCGATCGCCTTATTTTCCTACGATATCCCCCAACGCGCCGAGCCAACTTTCCATCGGGCTGATTTCCCCGATTTTAAGGTGCTGGAGTTCAATTATCGGGTAATTCAGCTAAATCGGCTGAATTGGCGAGATTTTCTGCGTTACCAAAATCCGGCAGCCAGTGCGTTAATGGCCAAAATGAAGATAGCGCCGTGCGATCGGCCCAGAGTGAAATTGGAATGTCTGCGCTTGATGGCTACTTTGAGGCTAGATAGAGCGCGAATGCGTTTGATTTCCGGGTTTGTTGACACTTATCTGCGCTTGAATGCAGAGGAGGAAACGCTTTTCCGAACTGAGATTAATACAATTGAACCATCTGAGGGAGAGGAAGTTATGGAAATTGTCACCAGTTGGATGGAACAAGGAATCGAGCAAGGACTCCAACAAGGACGCCAGCGCGAAGCATCTCTAATTCTTCGCCTACTCAATCGTCGCATTGGTGGAATTGCTCCTAATTTAGAAGCAAGAATTCGCGGATTATCTGTTGATAAATTGGAGGAATTGGGTGAGGCATTGTTGGATTTTTCCGATGTTGCCGATTTGATTGCTTGGTTTGATAGAGAGGTAACAACTTAGTAGAGGTTTGGGCCGATCGCATTTTGTCCCACGCACCTGCCGGAGAATAAATGATGCTGTTGGCGAATTGATGAGGGTTTAATTATACACAGAGCCAATAGCAACGTTTGCAGCGAAAGCCCGCCTGGGGTTTAAACCCCAGGCGGGTGTGGGAGACGACACCGCTAATTAATTTACCAACAGTATCATTGATTCCCGCGATCGCGACTGGCTAATTGTCTTCGTTGACGACTAGCTAATTGTTTTCGTCTTCGTCTTGTTCGGAATGGGTAGAAGTGGGTGAAAGGAAGCGATCGCTTTTTATGCGAATCGCTCTTTCCCTTTTCCACAATCATCTTCAAAAGAGCATCACCAGTTCTTTCCACAACCCAAGTTAAGATGGCGGTCAGGAAAATCGTTGCAAACAAAGAAACAAAGTCCATATTCACGTAATAGTGTTCTACTACTCTCCACAAACCATTAATAAACAACGTATGGACTTGCGCCCTGCGATTACTCGGTCAATTTGTATTCGTCTGTGATCTTTATCACTTAACGTAGTGAAACATATCAATAAATTTGCTATTTAGTAGATTTACCCAGAGATAGGGTTATTAAAATATGTTATTTTGTCTATAAACAATATAAGTATTTATTATAATACAGCTTAGCAGACAGGTCATCCAAATGCTGTATCCATATTTATCGCTTTGGAACCGCACTCAAGAGATAATATCCCGCATAGCAGAGGCATCTCTCGCCAGCCAGTGAATAACTTTTTTAAGGGCAAACCAGTCGATCGTCAGATATTTGTCCAAATTTGCGAAAAGCTAGACTTAGAGTGGGACGAGGTAGTTGCCAAGCCCGCCAGACAACCCGAACCAGAGGACAACAAGCAGAACAAAGATATTGATATCGATGCACTCGTGCAGCAAGTCCGCCAAAAGCGCCACGCCAAAATCCAATACCAGTGCGGCACCATGCGAATGCTGGACATCGAACAGCCCATAGCCACTACAGAAATCTACACCGATGTGAATATCTTAGAAAAAATAACTAGCCAGCAATGGCGAGAAATTCCTGACTTGGTGCAAGGCTTCAACCCAGAATCAGATGAGTTTGACAGACTTGGACTAAGTAGACGACAGGAGAGAGTACCAGGTTTAAAAGCTGTGGAGCGTTACTCTAAGCTGATGGTACTCGGCAAACCAGGCGCGGGTAAAACCACATTTTTGAAGTGGTTAGCTGTTAAATGCAACTTAGGCGAGTTTCAGCCGCACCTAATACCAATTTTTATCAGTCTCAAAGATTTTGCTAAAAATTGTAGTGGTGAAACCGAATTAAAATTATTTAACTATATCAATAACGAACAATTTCGTTATTGTGGCATTGTCGATGAATCGGTAACAGAAACCCTACTTAATCAGGGTCGTGTCTTGATTTTGCTAGATGGATTAGATGAAGTTTCCGAAGCTGATGAAGATAAAGTGATAGACGAAATCAGAAAGTTTTGCCAAAGATATTTTAAAAATCAGTTTATCGTCACCTGTCGTATTGCTGCTGCAAAGTACAGGTTCACAGAGGAAAATTTTACAGATGTTGAAGTAGCAGATTTTGACTCTCACCAAGTAGAAACGTTTGCAAAAAAATGGTTTATTGCAGTTGCAAAGAATAATCGAGAAGAGGGAAAAGCAACAAATAATAGGTTTATTGAAAAGCTGAATCTGAGAGAAAATGATCCAATACGAGAACTAGCAGTCACACCGATTTTGCTGAATCTCACCTGTTTAGTTTTCCAAGAAAAAGGCGAATTTCCGCCAAAACGTTCAAAGCTATATGAAGAAGGACTGGATATTCTCCTAATTAGATGGGATGAATATAACGGGATTCAACGGGATGGAAGGTATTACTATTTATCTTTGTCATGTAAGAAAAAGCTGCTTATTCAGGTAGCATCCATCACATTTGAGGAGGGAAATTATTTTTTTGAACGAGACAAAATACAGCTGATTATCGCAACCTATCTCCGCAATTTACCCAATATGCTAAGACCTGACCAAACAACATTGCAGCGTGATAGTGAGGCGGTGCTAAAATCCATTGAATCACAACATGGGCTATTAGTGGAACGGTCACAAAGAATTTACTCTTTTTCTCATTTAACGTTTCATGAATATTTCACAGCTAAATATTTTATTGATAGTTTCAATCCAGAGTACTTAAAAAATTCGCTCAAGCAAATCACCACGAAAAGCTGGCGAGAAGTATTTCTACTAGCGGCTGATATGATGCAGCCTGCTGATAAGTTAATGCACTTAATGAAGCAACGGACTGATTCTCTCGTAGCCAATGATGAGAAATTACAGCAATTTCTAGTGTGGGTTAGTCAAAAATCTCTCTCAATTAATCCTACCTATAAATATAAACCAGTAGCAGTTAGAGCTTTTTACCTTGCTATCGATCGCCCTCCTGACAAAGCCTTTGACCTCGCCTATGCCCTTGATAGCTCTCTCAATTCCGATCTTGTTAACCTCCGCAGAATCTCTAGTGAGGAACGGCGTCGCGACCCCTTCTTTAACCGCTACTATAAATTCGACCCCATTCGCGACCTCGCTTCTGACCGCGACCTTGTTCTGGTTGCTACTGACCCACATATTAGCCTCATTTCGTATCTCAACCGCGCCCTTAACTATACTAGAAACATTGAATTAAGGTGTAAATTAAAACTACTTAAGCAGCAACTACCTGACACAGATGGTAGAAACTCAGAAATATTTAAGGTATGGTGGCAGGATCATGGTCAATCCTGGACTGCTCAATTAAAAGCAGTGATGATTGAGCATCGCAATATTGGTCACGATTGGCAGTTCAGCGAATATCAGAAACAATTGCTTAAGCAGTATTACGATGCCAATAAATTGCTGGTAGATTGCCTGAATAGCGGTTGTGCAGTCAGCCGCGAAGTAAGACAAGAAATAGAAGACACCCTACTCTTACCCATTGCCGAAATCGAAAAACGTCAACAACCCATTTCCTAGTACATTGGTAGAGTGCGTCAAAGTCGAAAATCTTGTATAAATCGATATCTTCAAAATCTGACACACCCTACAAACTGATATAGGTACGTTGTTGCGCTTTA
>NZ_JAIQZN010000061.1:0-5502 GCF_023333585.1 Argonema antarcticum A004/B2 | reverse complement strand
CTAGCGCTAAAGCGCAACAACGTACCTAGAAAATCCATGAAACTAGACAAGACATACGCTAAAATATTAATTATAGTCTTTTTCAGGTAAATGATATCCTAAGAAACCGGGTTTCCGATCGAACATCACTTCTTTGCTTAATCTGATATTATAATAAAAGTGTTTAACAACAGCTATTTGGATAAGGTTATGGACGCCCCTACGATCGCCTTAACTCCTACCCTCAAATTGAAAATCGATTTGAGTGACGAGCAGTATTTCCAAATGTGTCAAAACAACCGCGATTTAAAATTTGAGCGTACAGCCAAAGGAGTATTACTAATTATGCCACCAACCGGAGGAGAAACTAGCAACCGCAATGCCGATTTAACTTTTCAAATTCAAGCCTGGAGTCGTCAGAATAATCTAGGTAAAGCCTTCGATTCTAATGGTGGTTTCAAACTTCCCAATGGGGCCGATCGATCTCCCGATGCCTCTTGGGTAAGCATCGAACGATGGAACACCTTAACTCCCGAACAACGAGAAAAATTTATTCCTCTTTGTCCTGATTTTGTAGTCGAGTTACGCTCTCCTAGCGATAGTTTAACAGAATTGCGAGAAAAAATGCAAGAATACATCGCAAACGGTGCAAAATTGGGTTGGTTAATTGACAGAAAAAATCAGCGCGTAGAAATTTATCGCCAAAATCAAGAGGTAGAAATACTCCAAAATCCGACTACTCTTTCCGGTGAAGATGTATTACCTGGGTTTGTTTTGGATCTCAATCCAATTATGTCCTAATTTCAGATATCAGTTGTATTTCATTCAACTGATATCTACTATAAATTTCACCTTGTTTCAAAACCATTCTTAACTATGACACTCAAAGAATTAGAACGACAACTCCTTGCCTTAAATCCGGCTGAAAAAGCACAGGCAATTCAGCTATTAGTCCAAAGTTTAAGCAACACTTGGCAAGGTATTGAAAAGACTCCCGGCGTGTGTGGTGGCGATGCCAGAATTACTGGGACTCGCATCCCCATTTGGTCACTGATAGAATCTCGTCGTTTGGGCATTACTGAGGCACAACTTTTAGATGACTATCCACATATTACTGCGGCCAGCTTAGCGAATGCTTGGGCTTATGCAGATGCACATTTAGATGAAATTGACGAAGCAATCAGAAAGAATGAGGAAGCTTGACTATGGCGCGTCTTTATGCAGATGAACATTTCCCGCGCATAGTCAGCGAATCATTACGCACTATGGGTCACGATGTCCTCACAGTTAAAGAAGCAGGAAATGCAAATCTTGGCATTCCCGACCCAGAAGTATTGGCATTTGCTGTCAGTAAAGATCGCGCTGTTTTGACACTCAATCGCCATGATTTCATCCGACTGCACCGCTTACAAAATGACCACGCAGGTATCATTGTTTGTAGAGACGATCGGGATAGAAATCGGCTGGCGACACGCATTAATGAAGCCATTTCTGCTGAAGAAAACTTGAGAGGTAAATTAATTCGAGTGATTCGTCCATCTAAATGAAAAAGAGGCGATCGCATTAATGGGCGATCGCTAAATAATATTTTTAGCCATTATACTAAAATTAATTAGCCCAATCCAGGAGGAATCAATCCAATGGAAGAACTACTTGCCCTCAAAGAACTACTCCTCGCAGGTAATATTGCAGAAGCTTTGTTATTGATAGAAGAACTAGAAGAAATGAGCAAATCCGATAAACTAAACCAAATATTTAGTTATGGCATCATTTTGCTTATACATCTGATTAAACAATCTGCTGAAAAGCGCACAACAAGGTCTTGGGAAACTTCTATTTTCAATGCGGTCAAGCAAATACAGCGCACCAATAAGCCTCACCAAGCCAAAGGAACCTATCTCAGTGAAGAGGAATTACTCGAAACTCTAGAGGATACTTATGAATCTGCATTGAAAAATGCAGCCCTAGAAGCATTTGAAGGTCAATATCAACCAGAAGAACTAAGTCAATTAGTTAATCGAGAAGAAATTATTAAAAAGGGAATGAATTTAATCTTGGAACGAGAATCAGATAAGTAAAAGCTGAAACGAGGGGAACATTTTTATTCCTTTTCGCCTCTGCCCCGTTCGGCTGAGCGCTCACGTCGAAGCCTCTGCCCCTCTTACCCCCTCCCCTCTGCCCTCCTGCATATTCGAGATCGCTAGACTGCTAAAAATGTAACGACTTGTAACTTATAATGAGAGCGATAAAGACAGAAGCACGAGTAAGGGTAGAACCAACGAATGCGAGTTGCGATCGCTGGAGCAGGTCTGGCAGGACTTTCCTGCGCTAAATATCTCACAGACGCAGGTCACACGCCCATTGTATTAGAACGGCGTGACGTACTGGGCGGTAAGGTTGCCGCATGGAAAGATGCTGACGGCGACTGGTACGAAACTGGGCTGCATATCTTCTTTGGGGCATATCCAAATATATTGCAGCTATTCAAAGAACTGGGCATCGAAGATCGATTGCAGTGGAAAGAACACACAATGATCTTCAATCAACCAAACGCCCCTGGTACATACTCCCGCTTCGACTTCCCCGACATCCCCGCACCGTTCAACGGTATTGTGGCAATTCTGGGCAATAACGATATGCTGACATGGCCTGAAAAAATTCGCTTCGGGATTGGCCTAATTCCGGCGATGATTAAAGGGCAGAAGTATGTCGAGGAAATGGACAAATATTCCTGGTCGGAGTGGCTGAAAGTACAAAACATCCCCCCAAGGGTAGAGAAAGAAGTTTTCATCGCCATGTCTAAGGCGCTGAACTTTATTAACCCGTCCGAAATTTCGGCGACCATTCTGCTGACTGCCCTCAATCGCTTCCTCCAGGAAAAGAACGGTTCTAAGATGGCATTTCTGGATGGTTCGCCGACTGAGCGCTTGTGTGAGCCGATCGTAGATTACATTACGGCACGGGGCGGGGAAGTGCGGTTAAATGCCCCACTGAAGGAGTTTTTGCTTAATCCTGATGGGACAGTGCGCGGTTTCCTAATTCGCGGGTTGGACGGTAGACCCGATGAAGTTCTCACAGCCGATCTGTACGTCTCTGCCATGCCAGTTGACCCCCTGAAGGTGATGCTACCCCAAGAGTGGAAGCAAATGGACTTCTTCGGGAAGCTGGAAGGTTTAGAAGGGGTTCCGGTGATTAACGTGCATCTGTGGTTCGATCGCAAACTCACCGACATCGATCACCTGCTGTTTTCTCGCTCTGACCTGCTGAGCGTCTATGCTGACATGAGCAATACCTGTCGCGAGTACGCCAATCCCAATCGCTCCATGCTGGAATTAGTCTTAGCCCCGGCAAAAGATTGGATCGAT
This sequence comes from Argonema antarcticum A004/B2, assembly GCF_023333585.1. Taxonomy (GTDB): domain Bacteria; phylum Cyanobacteriota; class Cyanobacteriia; order Cyanobacteriales; family Aerosakkonemataceae; genus Argonema; species Argonema antarcticum. Next base: position 2,158 of record NZ_JAIQZN010000061.1, on the reverse strand, counting down.
CGATCGGATGAAGAAATCGTGCAAGCGACGATCGCAGAATTAGAAAAACTCTTCCCCGACCACTTTGGGACTGATAACCCAGCTAAATTGCTCAAATATCACGTCGTAAAGACGCCACGCTCAGTCTACAAGGCAACTCCAGGACGCCAGCAACACCGTCCGTCCCAGAAAACACCGATAGCAAATTTTTATCTAACAGGTGATTACACCATGCAACGCTATTTAGCGAGTATGGAAGGTGCAACACTTTCTGGTAAGCTGACAGCGCAGGCGATCGCCGAAGCTCATCCCCAAATGGTGCAAGAGGCAACCAAAACTCAGACAACCTCCCAGCCTGCGAAAAATGCTGCAACTGTCTAATTACCCTCGCATGAGAACGCTGGCCTCTCGGTCGAACTCTTACGAACTCTGTCGTCAGATTACAGCCAAATACGCCAAGACGTTTTATTTAGGCACATTACTGATGCCAGAGGCCAAGCGTCGGGCGATTTGGGCGATTTATGCCTGGTGCCGTCGCACTGACGAACTCGTAGATGGCCCCCAATCAAGTACAACAACCAACGAAACTTTAGATGGTTGGGAAAAACAACTGGAATGTTTATTTGCTGGCGATCCGCTAGATGACATCGATGTCGCCTTGGTAGATACGCTGCAACACTTCCCGATGGATATTGAGCCGTTTCGGGATATGATTGCCGGACAGCGTATGGACTTGTACCGCAGTCGATACGAGACGTTTGAGGAACTTAACCTCTACTGCTATCGGGTAGCCGGTACGGTTGGCTTGATGTCTACCGCTATACTGGGCGTCGATACATCGAATCACACCGCGCCTTGGAACCGGGATAAGGATGTCCTCATTCCCACTGAAGAAGCGATCGCATTGGGCATCGCCAACCAGCTTACCAACATCCTCCGAGATGTCGGCGAAGACGCCCGCCGGGGTCGTATCTACATACCCTTAGAAGAATTAGCTTTGTTTAATTACACAGAGGACGACCTCTTTAAGGGTGTGGTCGATGAACGATGGCGCTCACTGATGCGCTTCCAAATACAACGGGCACGCAAGTTCTTTACTCTGGCAGAAAAAGGGATCAGAAGACTCTGTGCCGATTCCCGTTGGCCTGTATGGACAGCTTTGATGCTCTATCAGCAGATTTTAGATGCGATCGAACGCAATGAGTACGATGTCTTCCGGCAAAGAGCTTTCGTTTCTGGCCCCCGCAAACTTCTCTGTTTGCCCATAGCCGGGTTGCGATCGAAAGTCCTTTGACTCTCCTTGTATCGGGTCGGATTCCGATCGTATAAAAATTAACGCTCAACTCTTAGCTGGTTGAGCGATATAAACTGTTATTCCCTAACGAAACAAATACCGAACTTACTGCCCCGGTTTTCCTTTTTCCAAAGCTTTCTTGACTAAATCGTCGGAAACGTTACCAACACCTTCAGATGTAGGGTTAATGTCCCTTGCCATATCTATGTAGTCATTTGGATTGCCAGTGGCTTCTGCTTTATAAGTCGTTTGGCCGACTTGAAATTTAGGTGCAGTTGCCTCTGTGGCTGCTTGGGCACCTGCCCCTGTGCGATCGATCTCGCTGACGCTAAAAGCCTTTGATGCTTCGTAGTCAGCATTTACATCGATTTCTGGCATTTTCTCCTTACCAGCCACCATATTCTCAGCCACTAGCTGAGCATCCTGAGTGGTAGCTTCTGCCGGGTTGGGAGTCATTTTTTCGGCCATAACATTCTCCTATTTGCACTTTTTTATCTATGTAATTAATCCTAACGAGACACATTTCCTTTTTTCGACTCTCTTGAGATAGATCTCCAATTGGAGTTTAAGGAATATTTACTCTACCAAAATGAATGGATCGAACTCTTTCTATTGGAGGGCGATTTAAAGAACTTAAAACTGATATTTCTTAGGGAAACGCTGTAATTATCATTGGAAAACAACTTATGATCGCAGGCCAAAACACCATCAAATCTCAAGCCCTTGCCACCCTTGCCAAACCCATAGTAAAATTTAGCTATGCTACTGGGATTTAAAACCAAAATCAAAGTCAACTCTTCGCTGCGGCCTGGGGGGGAGACAACTATAGCTCAAAGGTAGATTGGATAAGGGTTTCGGCTCGGCGACCTCGTTGATAATAAGGTC
>NZ_JAIQZN010000060.1:37798-45589 GCF_023333585.1 Argonema antarcticum A004/B2 | reverse complement strand
CGACTTTAGTTCATCTGTACTATTCAATCGCTTTTTTGTTGATGTGTGACAGTTGAGGGTGCGGAATGTGGGCTATAAGTTCAATGTTCGTGTTTCTTCTTCGGAAAGTCGAATGAAGTACACAAGAGAAACCCGGTTTCTCAGGTGAAGCGCGATCGCACTCAAATATCAACTTCCTTAAACCAGCATCAAATATGATATAATTGACGCAAACTGACTTCAGTAAAACCAGATGAAAGCCATTGAAGTAACAGGAACCCTGGATGAAAAAGGGCAATTATCCCTCGACCAACCCATTGAAAATTTTGCCCCTAGTCGCGTGCGAGTTATCGTACTTTTTCCCGAAGTAATAGAAGAAGCAGAAACCGATCCTGATGATACTCCCATTGAAGAAGTGAAGGCCAGTCTCAGGAGAGCATGGCAGGAAGCTAAATCTGGACAACGCATACCTCTTTCTCAAATGTGGGAGGGAATAGATGTCGAATGACACGCCTTTTGTCCAGATTGATACAGAAACCCGGTTTTTTCAAAAAACCGGGTTTCTGCCAAATACATAATTTGTCGAAAATGTCAATACCTTAAGCAGGCCCGATCGCATCAATCAAAGCTTCAAGTGCTAGAGCAACATGAGTCCAGTGCGTTCCCCCTTGACAAAATACAACGTATGGTTCACGCAAAGGCCCATCAGCCGAAAACTCCAACGTACTGCCCTCGATAAACGTACCGCCAGCCATCACCACCTGACTCTCATAACCCGGCATATCCCAAGGAACGGGTTCCACATAAGAATCGATCGGCGAATGCTGCTGAACGACCCGACAAAAAGCGATCAGCTTCTCAGGCGAACCCAGCTTAATAGCTTGAATGACATCCCGCCGGGGTGCCAAAGGCAAAGGATTCACCGGATAACCCAACTTGTCGAACACATAAGCCGTCAGGTGATTGCCCTTCATCGCCTCGCCTACCATTTGCGGTGCCAAAAACAAACCTTGAAACAGCAAACGATTCTGATCGAATGTAGCACCCCCAGCACTGCCAATTCCCGGTGCCGTCAGGCGACAAGCGGCAGCTTCCACCAAATCTGCCCTACCAGCAACGTATCCGCCAGCAGCAACGACAGTCCCGCCGGGATTTTTAATCAACGACCCAGCAATCAAGTCAGCACCGACATGAGTGGGTTCCCTCTCCTCGATAAATTCGCCGTAGCAATTATCCACAAAGCAAACTGTGTGGGGATTTTGCTGTTTGACGATATAAACTATTTTCTCAATATCGGCGATCGAGAGGCTAGGACGCCAAGAATAACCGCAGGAACGCTGAATTAACACCAAGCGTGTACAGTACCCTATCCCTTGAGAGAGGGCTTGCCAGTCCACACTTCCTTCGGCAGTCAGAGACAATTCTCGGTATTTAATGCCAAAATCAATCAATGATCCCTGACCCTGACCTCGCAAGCCAATGACTTCTTCAAGTGTGTCGTAGGGCGAACCTACGACAGCCAGCATTTCATCTCCCGGACGCAAGACGCCAAATAGGGCGCAAGCGATCGCGTGAGTGCCAGAAACAAACTGCACCCGCACTGTTGCTGCTTCGGCACCCATGATATCGGCAAACACCTTATCCAACGTCTCGCGCCCCAAATCATCGTGCCCATAACCGGAAACACCGGCAAAATGATGGGCACCTACCCGATGACGCCGAAACGCTTCCAGCACTCCTTTGAGATTTTGCTTGACCTTAGCGTCAATACGAGAAAAAATCGGAAATAGTGCCTGTTCTGCTGACAGCAGCTGTTGAAGGCTGTTCATTAATTCCTCATTCACGATATAGCTATGCGGATTTTAGGGTTCCGCAGATTGGGCTGCACAATTCGTATCAAGGTTACTGCATGACGCTTGCCACCTCGACCAAACTTCGCCCCCATTGGGTTGTGATCCTTTTCATGGTTGCGATTCACACCGCTGCCATCTTCGCCTTCCTTCCCGGCAACTTTAGCTGGGCAGCTGTAGGCTTAGCTGTTTTTCTCCACTGGGTGACGGGTGGTTTGGGCATCACCCTGGGCTATCATCGCCTAGTCACCCACCGCAGTTTTGAGACTCCCAAGTGGCTAGAATATCTCCTAGTTTTCTTCGGGACTTTAGCCATGCAAGGCGGGACAATTGATTGGGTGGGTATGCACCGCCTCCATCATTTGCACTCGGATAGCGAAGGCGATCCACATGACTCCAATCAAGGATTTTTGTGGAGTCATTTGGGCTGGATGCTTTATCAGCTACCGCAAACAAAAGAAATTCCTCGTTTCACGAAAGACATTGCAGAAGATCCAGTTTATCAGTTTTTACAAAAGTATTTTCTCCCACTCCAAGTTCTCCTGGGCGTAGTGCTTTATCTGCTGGGCGGCTGGCCTTTTGTACTTTGGGGAATCTTCGTGCGTTTAGTTGCGGTATACCACTGCACTTGGCTAGTCAATAGCGCCACGCATAAATTTGGCTATCGCACTTATGAGTCTGGCGATCGATCCACCAACTGCTGGTGGGTAGCGGTGCTAGTCTACGGTGAAGGTTGGCACAACAATCACCATGCCTTTCAATATTCTGCTCGTCACGGTTTGAAGTGGTGGGAAATTGACATGACATGGATGACTATTCAATTATTACAAACCCTTGGTCTGGCCACCAATGTAAAACTAGCGCAGCAAAAGTAGGTAATTAGGGAATTTCCAATTTCCAATTTTAGATTTCAAATTTGAAATTTAAAATCTGAAATGTCATCGGAAATTCCCTACCTATTAAAATCGTCCATTTCCTTGAACAATATGCTTAAGCGTTGTCAAGCTTTCCATACTAATCAACCCCCGCCGATGGCCTTTTTGGTTAGACATACCCAGAAAAATACCTTCGCTTCTTGAGGGATTGCGAGAAAATCTAGGGCTGGCATTGATGTAAGTCGAGGCGCTATTCACCCCCAAGGCAAACTGACGACTTTCCTGATAAGATTCTGTGACAATACTATCAGCGTGACCGCTGCTGTATTGGTTAATCCAGGCGATCGCTTCTTCTAGGCTATTCACCACTTTAAAAGCCACCGTCTTGGTTAAATAAGGTTCGCCCCACTCTGACTCGTTAGCCAGCTTCAAATCTGGAAACTCAGCCATTAACTGGGCATCTGCTCGAATTTTAAAGCCCTTTTCCTTCAAGCTGTTCCAAAGCGTGACCAAAGAAGAGGGCTTTTGATTGGTGTGGATGAGAACTTTCTCGATCGCATTAACCGGATCTGGTTCGCTCTGATGGCTATCTAAAATCATCCAGCGAGCTAACTCCAAACTACCAGATGGTGCCCAGAAAAGGTAACAGTTGCCCATCCCCGATTTTAAGACCGGCACAGTTGACTGCCTTACCACTTGCTGGACTAGACTGGGGCGACCGTAGGGAATCACTAAATTTACGTATCGATCTTGAGTTATCAAATCTCGCAGTGAACTCCCCCGATCGGATGGTAGCAGTTCCAGAGATCCTACCGGCATCCCAGTCTCTTCCAACGCTGACTGCAAAGCAGTTGCGATCGCCCCATTAGAATGACTCGCCTCAGTTCCGCCTCGCAGAATCAAACTATTCCCTGTTTTGATACACAAACCCGCCGTCAGCGCCCCCAATTCCGGGAACGCCTCATACACCAATGCGATCGTCCCCAAAGGCATCAACTGGCAGTAAGTCTGGGATTGTTCGAGTTGATAAGAAGCATTCATCACCCGCCGCAAGGGATCGGACAACTCTCCTAACCGTTGTAACATTTGGATCGTCGTCTGGAGGCGTTCGGGTGTCAGTTTCAGCCAATCTAAAATTAGGTCTGGCACTGCCATCTCTCGACTCGCCAAAAGGTCGAGAGTATTTGCTTCCAGAATGTCGTCTGAGGCGCGTTTAAGCGCTTGTGCCATTGCCACAACGGCACGGCTGCGATCGACTCCCTTGGTAGTGGCTAAGCCGAAGGAGGCTCGATAGGCGCGGCGAACCGCGATCGAATCTGGTGTTGCATCAAACGGTTCAGCGGTCATAATTGAGCGAACGCCTGTAAGCTAACCAGTTTATCAGTGCTACTACTTCCAGCAGCATAACTGGCACTATTACCAAAAAGAAATTGTGGGAGCCTATATGAAAGTTTAAAACCCAAACCAGCCAGATACCAGGCAACACCAAGCCACAGAGAAAAGCTATGGGCAAGTAATATTCTTTCCACCCTGTAGCTTGATGCCACCGACTCCCTGTCCATAGCCAAGCTTTCTTGTAGGGATAGGTTGTAGATAGTTGCTCGATTACATATTCGCTTTTTTCCACAACAAAGATTTGCTGACAGCGATTGCAGCCAAAGGCTTCTGTCAGCACGATCGGCACCAAGCGACCCTTTCGTCCGCAGGGACAAGGGTATTCAGTATTTAAGTCTATCTTTTGGGATTTTGGAGATGGCACAAGCGGTCTTATCGCAAACCGAGTTTATCCAAGGGCATCGAGAACATTTTTAGCGATCGCTATTTATTTTGACATCCTCCCTTAGCAACAGCCCCTTAAACGGTATAGAAGAGGATGTCTGGAGTCGCTTTCTCTTATCGTATGTAAAACAAAGCGATTTCCGGTCATTTTATCGTAATATAGTTACAGGTTTTATAGGCAAATATTACACTTGCCTTGGATAACCATTTTGTAAGGTGTGACCCTCACCGGACGTACTACCACGCCCTGTATTGCCTCGGGCAGCGTTGGGAAATGCTTTTTTGATAATGTTCGCACTGCCATTCACATCCGAATTACTATACTATAAATGGCTATTGATGGCTATAAAGTCAATGAAATTTTACAATACTTTAAAAGCGGGTAACGCGATTCGAACGCGCGACATTCACCTTGGCAAGGTGACGCTCTACCACTGAGCTATACCCGCAACCACTCACTGTTCTTACTATCGCAAAATAATTCCTGTCTGTCAACTATAAGACAGCAATTATTTTGGATATCCTAGCTCAGTCCTTCCAGTCCGGCTGACTCTCTGGGAGCGATCGCACTTTTCAGGGAAGCAGGTATAGCTAGGGGCTAGGGGCTAGGGGCTAGGGGCTAGGGAAGAGGGAAGACGGAAAAGGTTACTGCGTAAGGGATTTGGATAAGAAGTAAGAGTTGGAGTTGCCCTAACCGACTTTCGTCGGTTGCTATAAAGGCTGGAGATCGGCATTACTCTTGATTTGACGCATCAAATTCGCCATTTCCAGGGCGTTCATCGCATAATCCCAGCCCTTATTGCTCTTAATTCCCGCCCGTTCTAGGGCTTGCTGCATCGTGTCTGTGGTCACTATGCCAAAAATCACCGGAATTCCAGTCTGAAATCCCGCCGCCGCGATACCCTTGGAGACTTCAGCAGCGACATAATCAAAGTGAGGAGTTTGACCTCGGATCACCGCACCCAGGCAAATCACCGCATCATAACGCTGGGTCATTGCCATTTGACGAGCCACCAAAGGCACCTCAAAACTGCCCGGAACCCAAATATAATCTACCTGAGTGCCGTGAGGATCTGTATCGACGCCGTGGCGTTTCAGGCAATCTTGACATCCCTCCAAAAGCTTGGTCGTCACCAGGTCGTTGAATCGACCGATCACGATCGCAAATCGCAGAGATTCCGCCTGAGTAAAATTTCCCTCAAAAACTGCCATTTAAATACTTCCTTGTCATTAGTCATTACTCAAGAGTCATTAGTTATTAGTCTTTTACTAATTGACCTCTCCAGAAATTAAAGGTGCGTTACCTAGAACCCTTGTAGAGACGTTGCATGCAACGTCTCTACATCTTGGAAAGGAGAGGTCTAATGACTCTTGACCAATGACTCTTGACCAATTAACTTGGCTCAAACCACAAAATAACTCAACGCACCGACTACAAGCACCAAAACAACCCAGCCACCGGAACCCAACCACAGTAAGCGTTTGGATTGATCCCAGTTCTGAGGTGAGGCATAGGCAACAGGGACGCCTACAACCATAACAAAAGACAAGGCGACTAAAGCAAACAAAGCTAATTGAAACAAGATTGTCATTTTCCGCTTCTCCCAATACAGCAACTCTATTCGATCGCACTCAGCAGCTAAAGCCGCGAATAGCTTACATCCACAAGTTTCCAGCCCGAAAGCTTTAGCTCGTTTTTCGGTAACAAGGTCTACCGTCTTAAGGCATTTTATCAGGAGAGCGACACGCCTTTGACCAGATCGATCGCGCACTGCAATACCATTTCATCAAGTCAAAATTCAAAAGTTTAATAAACTAACCCTTCTCTGTAACTTTTGTCAATGAGTTAATATACTCACAGTAAATGTTAGAAGTAAGGTTACACTCAATTAGTAACTCAAGTTGCTAGTTACTTGCTTTCTGGGTACGTAGTTGCGCTTCAGCGCTTTTATCCCAGTTGTCATAAGAGCTAGAAAGCGCAACTACCTACCTAACTCCAACTCTTCCCTTTTCCCTTTCCCGTAGCTATCTGAGTGTAAGCCCAATGGATGAAAACCGCGTCCCAGCTTATCTGAATCTGATTCAACAACTGCTAAGTTGTCCCAAGGCTGAAGAAGCGGAGATTTTACAGGCTAATTCAGAATTGCTGGATTTGGGGTTTCTGCTAGCTTGCGAGATAATAGCAGAAAAGTTGGCAGAGTCAGGAAACGAGAATGGGGCTGATTTCTTACGAAATCTTGCCAGTCAGCTAGGGAATATCGAACAAGCGATCGCATCATACACCGCCGCACTCCAAGTCCGAATCAGGGAAGATAGAGCAGATAATATCGAAAAAGCGATCGCATCATACACCGCCGCACTCCAAGTCTACACCCGCGAAGCCTTTCCCCAAGATTGGGCAATGACCCAAAATAATCTGGGAAATGCCTACAGAGACAGAATCAGAGAAGATAGAGCAGATAATATCGAAAAAGCGATCGAATCATACAACGCCGCACTCAACGTTGTCACCCGCGAAGCCTTTCCCGAAAATTGGGCAATGACGCAAAATAATCTGGCACTTGCCTACAGTGACAGAATCAGGGGAGAGAGGGCAGATAATCTGGAGAAAGCGATCGAATTTTACAACGCCGCACTCAAAGTTTACACCCGCGAAGCCTTTCCCGAAAATTGGGCAATGACGCAAAATAATCTGGCACTTGCCTACAGTGACAGAATCAGGGGAGAGAGGGCAGATAATATCGAAAAAGCGATCGCATCTTACAATGCCGCCCTCGCCGTTCGCACCCGCCAAGCCTTACCCCAAGATTGGGCAAAGACGCAACATAATCTGGCTGCTGCCTACAGTGACAGAATCAGGGGAGAGAGGGCAGATAATCTGGAGAAAGCGATCGAATCATTCAACGCTGTACTCGATGTCTACACCCGCCAAGCCTTACCCCAAGATTGGGCAATGACGCAAAATAATCTGGCAAATGCCTACAGTAAGAGAATCAGGGGAGAGAGGGCAGATAATCTAGAGAAAGCGATCGAATTTTACACCGCCGCCCTCACCGTTAGCACCCGCGATGCCTTTCCCCAAGATTGGGCAATGACGCAAAATAATCTGGCAATTGCCTACAGTAACAGAATCAGGGGAGAGAGGGCAGATAATCTGGAGAAAGCGATCGAATTTTACACCGCTGTACTCGATGTCTACACCCGCCAAGCTTTTCCCGAACAATGGGCAAAGACGCAAAATAATCTGGCAACTGCCTACAGTGACAGAATCAGGGGAGAGAGGGCAGATAATCTAGAGAAAGCGATCG
>NZ_JAIQZN010000060.1:0-37698 GCF_023333585.1 Argonema antarcticum A004/B2 | reverse complement strand
ACGCAAAATAATCTGGCAACTGCCTACAGTGACAGAATCAGGGGAGAGAGGGCAGATAATCTAGAGAAAGCGATCGAGTCTTATAAAAAGGCTTTAACTATCAGAACTCGTGAGGCTTTCCCGCAAGGTTATACAGAAACTTTGTTTAATTTAGGTAATCTGTACTGCACTAACCAGCAATGGCAACTCGCTTATGATACTTATGCCCCAGCAATTGAAACAGTAGAATTTCTACGGGGTGAGATTCAATTTGTGGATGAAACCAAACAGAAATTAGCCGAAGAATGGAATCAACTTTATCTGGGTATGGTAGAAGTTTGCATCGAACTACAACGCTACACCGAAGCTGTGGAATTTGCCGAACGTTCCAAAGGGCAAAACTTGATAGAGTTGCTATCGGTGAAAGATTTGTATCCCCAAGGAGAAATACCCCCTGAAGTACGCCAAGAATTGCAACAGTTAAAACTGAGAATTGCAGAAGAAAATCAACGGTTAAAACAAGCTGAAGAAAAAAATTATGACATCATCAACCAACTACGCCAAGATTTAGCTGCCAAATATCCTTATAGACCGTTAAATTTTGGTGAAATTAAGCAATTAGCAGATGAAAAAACAGCAATTGTAGAATGGTACATTTTAGCCGATAGGTTTTGTGTCTTCATCATCAATAATGATAACTCTCAGCCCAAAATTTTATCCTTTCCTGAGTCCGATCTAGATAAATTAATTAATTGGAGAAATGAATATTTAGACAAATATTATCCAAAGGTTGATGAAAATTTACCTCAAGAAGAACGATTTGAAAAATTCAAGCAACTACGCCATGAAAAATGGGAAAACCCTTTAGGCGAACGTCTCAAAACCCTAGCTCAAATTCTCCACATTGATGAAATACTCAATTCCATTCCCGACACCTGCAATAAACTAATCCTGATTCCCCACCGCTACCTGCACCTTTTCCCTATCCACGCCTTACCTGTCAGCGGGGAAAATTGGCAACGCTTTCACCGCAATAACGAAAGTTGCCCTCTAAATCCCTATCTGATTGACTGCTTCGATGACGGAGTTCGGTATACCCCCAGTTGTCAATTACTCCACAAAGTCCAACAACAACCATCGCGACTATTCGATAGTTTATTCGCCATCCAAACCCCCACAGAAGACTTGTATAAGGAAAATAATGGAGATTATGGAGTTGTTAACGCAATCAAAAAACAATTTAAAGCGGCGATAGTTTTCAAAGAAAAGCACGCTAAAAGATCCGCCTTACTAAACCTTAATGACTCAGGGAAAACAGACGCAAATCCCCAACTGAAAACAACCAACAGTTTATTTTTCTACTGTCATGGTTTCTTCGATCCTAATTCACCCTTAGATTCAGGCTTACAGTTAGCCGATGGCAACCTCACCCTCGCCGATATTATCGCTCACTTTGACCTAAAAAATTGCCGACTTGTCACCATGTCCGCCTGCGAAACAAGTTTTACCGACTTCAACAGTAATAGTGACGAATACATCGGTTTACCCAGTGGTTTCATGTTAGCAGGAAGCCATAATATTATCGGTAGTTTATGGACAGTGAGCGCCCTTGCTGCTTCTCTACAGATGACCAAGTTCTACGAAGAACTTGAACAATCTAATAACATCGCTCTCGCCCTGAATCAGTCGCAAAAATGGCTCCGAGATGTTACAATTAAAGGACTACAAGATTGGCTCCCCAACTCTAAACTAGAGGATGTCTGGCAAGAAGAACTAGCAAGCATCCTCGAAGAAGACGAAAAAGATATGGGCGCTGGTTTTCAACTATTCAATTCACCTTGTTATTGGGCAGCTTTCTGTGCTATCGGCAAAGGAGTTTAATCATGGTTCATCAAAAAAATGTAAATTGTTTTATCGAAGTTATGAAAAACCAATCCGCTCTTTTTACTGAAACAGACTGGATGGAATTAGCAGAAATAGCCGATGAAATACTAGAAGATGATGATGAAGAAATTTGGGGAAAAATTTCTGATTGGCTCAAATTGCATCCTGATGTTAAAACCGCCCACAAAACCTACTTAAAACCTACAACATCCCTTGCATCCCTAAACGCACATCTCGGCATTGGTGGTTCCAAACCCCCCGTAGAAAGTTCAGATAAACCTACTGGCGATCCTACGCTTCTGGAAAAATTGAAAAACGAAATTCATATACACAAACCCCTCGATCCATCCAAACAATCACCCTCCTAATTTCCCTTTTTAACCAATGGAAGAAATCTTAGAACTGAAACAGCTTTTACTCCAAGGCGATATTAAAGGCGCTCTAGTTATTGCCGAAGAAATTGCCGAAATGAGCAAAAAAGATATCATCAATAACATTTACAGTTTTGCAGTAATTTTGCTATTGCATCTAATCAAACAAAAAGTAGAAAACCGGACAACTCGCTCTTGGGATACTTCAATTAGAAACTCACTTAGAAACATAAAGCGGCTCAATAAACGTCTCCAATCTAACGGATGCTATCTGAATTTAGAAGAATTAGAAGAGACTCTGATTGAAGCCTATTCTTCTGCTCTTGACGGCGCTGCTTTAGAAATTCTTGAAGGCATTTATGAAGCGCAACAACTAAAAACAATGGTTAAAGAAGATGACATTATAGCTAATGCTTTAGCTTTGATTACTTCTAGCGAATTTCCCGAAAATACTCAATAGATCGGCTATGAAAAATTGCACACTTACTCTCTACGCTTTTCACCTCGCTCGCACTTTCGACGATCCACCCGATCGAGCTACTGAAAGCGAAGCTAAATCTTTTGGTGAAGAACTTCAAGAAAAATTAAAAAACCAAATTGGAGCGGAAATAAAGAATGAACTAATAACCCGGCTACTTCACGACACCTATTTTACCGACCTAACTTTCTTTGACCCAAAAACAGATTTGACACCTGACGAAATCGATCGATTTAATCCCACCGCATTTTTACCTCAAAATATTAACGCCTCGATCGGTCAAACGATCGGTATTTATGGCGAAGTTACCCATAAAGCGGAAGCTACCCAAGCTTTAGCAGATAGCTGCGTAAGAAATTTCTTAAAAAACACTCAGTATAAAAATGACAAGATATCTGGAACTAATACAAGCAATTTATTAGGCATTCCTCTATTTGAATACTTTTGTCAAAGTACCGCAAACACTAAAGAACCCGTCTGTCATATTCTAGTTTTGCTAAATTATCAGGATGAAAATGGTGTAAACAAATTATCAAAACACTATGAAGATATCGCTGATTTACTCTGTAGCTACCATAAAATCAAATTTGTCGATCGAGAAGCCAAACTTAGCTATCAAGATGCTCTGAAGGTTTCTCAGGAAATAGAGAAAGAAATTAAAAAATTTGTAGTTGATGTTGCAGATAAAAATAAGAACTTAGATAAATTTAGCGCCATGTTAGACAAATTACCATTGTTAGCTCTGAAGCATTCTGCTTACTGCGGGGAATTAGAAGGTTATGTTAATACTATTGAAATTAATAATTTAATCTATAAAGATTTACTCGAAAAACTATTAAGCGCGGGTTCTCAACTAGACTCGTGGCAAAAATTTAGCGATCGTACAAGAGATATTTCTCTCAAACAAATTCAGTACTGGCTCAACTACATGAGTCCCCGCAAAGAACTAGCACAACAACTCACCGCATCTATCCGAGGTATAGTAGAAATAGAACAAGCTGAGATCGATCGCAAACTCCAACAAACGTTACAAAATAATGAGAAAGCAGAAAAAAAACGCGATCGCGAATTACAAAATACCATTGCCATTATCGGTGTAGGAATAGGTTTTGCAGGAGTTGCTGCTACTGCATCACCTTATATATTTGAAGCAAAACCAACCGAAAAACTTACCATAATTCCGGTTCACTTGCAACCTTCTTTCGGTCTAAACCCGCCGCATCACTTAACACTTTCTCTTCTATTCAGCTTAGGCGCTGGTTTAGTGGGAGTTGCGATCGCATCATTCTTTCTGCGATATATTCAGAAACATGAAAAAAGTGCGATCGCTCGTACTGTTAATTTCATTTTAGGCAATTCACAAGCGCCAGAAAACAAAGTTCCCCCCTCCTAATCTGTCACAAATGGAAAGCAAATGGATGTGATTCTATGTCATACAACAGCAGATTTTGACGCTCTGGGAGCGGCTGTAGGGCTGACGCGCCTGAAAGCTGGGGCGAAAATTGTCTTACCTGGGGGCGCACACCCAGTGGTGCGGGATTTTTTGGCGTTGCACCGGGATGAGTTTGCATTGATGGAACGTCGATCGATCAATCCCGAACAAATTCGCTCTGTGACGATCGTAGATACTCAACAACGCGATCGCTTGGGAAAAGCAGCTGAGTGGTTAGATCTACCTCACCTGACTGAAATTGTCCTCTACGACCATCATCTCAATCAAGATACAGATATCCCGGCCACTCAAACTTATATCGAGTCGGTGGGAGCCACTACAACTCTGGTTGTGGAACATTTGCAAAAATTAGCAGGAGAGCCAGGAGCAGAGGGGAAACTTTCAGAACTATTCCTGACGCCAGCGGAGGCGACCGTGATGGCGTTGGGTATCCACGTAGATACGGGATCTCTCACATTTGAGCATACGACGCCTAGAGACGCCGCTGCTTTGGCTTGGTTGATGACGCAAGGGGTAAGCCTTAAAGCGATCGCAGAATATGTCGATCCCGGTTTGTCTCGCCAATTGCAGGAACTGCTGAAGGTTAGCCTAAATAATTTGCAAAGCACAACCCGGTGGGGTTACACAATATCTTGGTGTCTGTTAAATACAGAGGGTTTTGTGCCCGGTTTATCCAGTCTCACCACACAATTACTGGAGTTAACTGAAAGCGATGCCGTGTTTCTGGCGGCGAGATATCCCTTGCGGGAAGAAGAGAGGGGGAGAGGGGGAGAGGGGGAGTGGGGGAGTGGGAGAGTGGGGGAGGAAGAAGAATCAGCGATCGCAAATCCAAAATCTGAAATCCCAAATCCAAAATCGGACGATCGCTTAACGGTGATCGGTCGATCGCGCATTGAAGGCACAAACCTCAACCAACTCTTCCAACAAATCGGTGGCGGCGGTCATTCCCAGGCAGCATCTGCTAGTCTGCGGGGGGTAGATCCACTACCAATCTTAGCACAACTGGTCGAACAAATCGAAAATCAGATTCCCCATCCTCCCACAGCACAGGAGTTGATGTCTTCTCCAGTGCGAACAATTCGCCCAGATACAACAATTGAACAAGCTCAGCGAATCTTACTGCGGTACGGACATTCTGGTTTATCTGTGGTAGATAACCAAGATCGGTTAGTTGGCATTATTTCCAGACGAGATATTGATATTGCGCTGCATCACGGTTTCAGTCATGCAAGGGTAAAAGGCTACATGACGACGAATCTAAAAACGATCGCACCTGATACCTCGCTACCGGAAATTGAGTCGCTCATGGTAACTTACGATATCGGGCGATTGCCAGTTTTGGAAACTGGACAGCTAGTGGGAATTGTTACCCGCACCGATGTTTTGCGGCTGATCCATCAGGAAAAGGCCAAAGTCAAAAGTCAAAAATCAGAAGAAAATTTGCCTTTAGCCTCTTGCCTTTTGCCTTCTATTCGCGATCGTCTCGCTCCCCCACTTTGGCAATTATTAGAAAAAGCATCTCAGCAGGCAGAAAAACGCGGTTGGCATCTCTATCTAGTCGGGGGTGCAGTGCGGGATTTGCTCCTAGCGCGATCGGCTAATATCCTGATGATTGAAGATATCGACTTAGTAGTAGATGGTTTTCATAAATCAGCCGATGTTGGCGCGGGTGTAGAATTAGCCAAAGCGCTTCAGCAACTCTATCCCAATGCTCGCTTAGACGTTCACGGTCAATTTCAAACAGCTGCCCTTTTGTGGCATAACGACCCAGAGTTGGGTTCTCTTTGGGTAGATATTGCCACCGCGAGGACGGAATTTTATCCTTATCCAGCTGCCAATCCAGAAGTAGAAGCCAGTTCTATTCGTCAAGATTTGTATCGACGAGATTTTACCATCAATGCTTTGGCTGTGCGGCTAAATGAACCGCGTGCTGGTGAGCTATTAGATTTCTTTGGCGGGGTATTGGATTTACAATCTCGGCAGATTCGGGTTTTGCACGCCAATAGCTTTATCGAAGATCCGACGCGGATATATCGTGCTGTGCGGTTTGCTGTGCGGTTGGGATTTGAGATTGAGGCTCAGACAGCGCGGTATATCCGCTATGCTCTAGCCAGCGGTATCTACGAGCAAGTTCAGGGTAAAAATGGTCGTGCGCCTGCGCTGGAAACTCGACTCAAAAGCGAACTGAAATACATTCTGCAAGCTCCCTATTGGAAACCTGCTTTGCAATTACTGGCAGATTTGGGGGCGTTGCGCTGCATCCATCCTACCTTGGAATTAGATGAGAAACTGTGGTGGCAAGTGCGTTTGCTCGATCGCTGTCTGCGGCGTTTCGATCCGCAAAAAAGTCTCGAACATTGGCAAATGCGACTGGAAGTTTTAATCGCTTATCTGATACCGGAATATCGCGGTAAAGTAGTAACAAATCTCCAGCTACCTGTAGATAGTATCGAAAGGCTACAAAACTTGGCTCTGGCTCAATCTGAGGTGATGGAAACTTTATCTAAGTGCGATCGCAAAAGTGAAATTGTGCGATCGTTGCGTCGATACGATTTGCCTACTCTCATATTAATTGCAGTACAAAGTCCAAGAGACGTGCGGCGGAAAATCTGGCTTTATCTGACAGACTGGAGAAATGTAAAAGCTCCCCTCAACGGCAACGATCTGAAAGCGTTGGGATATAAACCAGGGCCGCAGTATAGTAAAATGTTGGATGATTTATTGGCGGCGACGCTGGATGGGGAGGGGGTAGGGGTAGTGTGCGATCGGGCATCTGCTGAAGCATTTTTGGCCGAACACTTTCCTAAACCAGCAAAATAAGCTACTACGCATCTAATTTTACAGTCAATTTTTCTGCGATTCTTGTGGGGTGGGCATCTTGCCCCGTCTCTTTATTCGATTTATTCATGTCCGGTTGCATCGGTAGCGTAAGCGTGATGCGGGAAATTGTCTGTTGTCATCGAGGGTTAAATTTTTACCACAGATGAAGACAGATGAACACAGATGAACACAGATAAAAGAGTTATTTTTTTTAGACAACCGATGCCACCGGACATGATATTATAATATCTGCTTTGTTGGGTTGAGGAACGAAACCCAACAAAGCTGCTTTGCTATATCTAAAGCGTTGACTTTCTTGTACTTATGGTGAAGCGATTCCAATACCAGAGAAGCCTGAGATAAAGGACATCCCTAAATAGCGTCCAACGGCTGATTTGCCAGGGTTGTGTACTTAGGTAATTCCAAGAATTCCAAATAATTCGGTTTCCTAGATTATAATCCATAAGTGCTTCTCGGCTATTTCGGGCGTCTTTTGGCCAATGTTGAATCAAAATTTTGAAGTAGTCTGTTTTCCTTGCTAGTGTTTCTATGTTTAAACTGGGAGAGAGGAACCAAAATAGCATATTTAACATGGATTTGATGAAGGCTGTTGACTCACCTGCTAGACTAGCTTCAAAGGCCAAGGCAGATTCTTTTAAGAGTTGGTAATCTGAGTTAATTGTTGCTTTCAGAATGTCTGACATTGGTGTCAAGACTGCTAAGCGTCTTTTCAGACGATCGCTATTTTCAGGATATATGGCAAGTCGGTGAGCAACAGCATCCTCTGAAGCAGCTAGAGCTTCATTAAAATAACTCAGAGCTTTTTGCGAACGAAGGTCTATATTCAGGGAACTCTCATGCTGGCGGTATCCTATTGTAGTCGATCGATTTTCGATTAAAGGTTGAGCAACACTGAGTCTAAACCAAGTATAAGCATCACCACAACCGCTAAATTTCGCAGGCCAACCACCCATTTCATTTAGTGCATCGCGGCGAATCACAACAGATGAATTCGTGGGAATTTTATTTTTAGGGAAATCCCGCCAGGGATCGAATGGCACTGCATTTAATTTTGGCGATGGAAAGACAAGGCTATCATCTGAATTGAAAAACAGGCAAATACTAAATGCAGCAGGACATTGAGGATTTTGTTCCAGAATACTGCTGAGAATTCGCAAGTGAGATGGATGCCAAATATCATCATGATCTAAGAAGGCAACTAGCGGCGCGTTCGTGTGCCGAAAGCCAAATTCACAAGCCGAATTTTCGCCTTTGCCGGAATTGCGAAGTAATGTCACCCCTGGGAAAGATCGAACAATTTCCGGCGACCCATCCTCCGAACCGTCATCGACAACCACTACTTCGACTGGAGGGTGTTCTTGCGAGAAAACTGACTCCAGAGTTGGGCGAATCCATTTGGCTCCGTTGAATAGAGTGATTATAACAGCGACATCCATAGTTTTTCCTCGATTTTGAACGCCTGTTGACTCCCGCTATACTGCCTTGGTTACCGGGGGATGGAAAGCAGTAATTTTTTGGCAGATCGAATCCACCAAAATTCTGCTAAAATTAATCATCGCAAAAGCATCTTTTGAATAGTGATGTTTGGATTATATAAGTTTTATGGATCGAACTAGAAAGCTTACGTTTAATTTAAGCATTCCCGATTTGGTGAAGAAGCAAGCGGAAAAAAACCCCGATGCGATCGCAATTGCAGCCATCGGACGTACCCCACTCACCTATCGCCGTCTAAATATCCACATTAACGATATAGTAACTGCACTCAACGCCATTGGGATCGATCGCCATGACCGCGTTGCGATCGTCCTTCCCAATGGCCCAGAAATGGCAGTTGCCTTTCTAGCTGTAGCCTCCACCGCCACCTGTGCTACCCTCAATCCAGCTTATCGCACCGCCGAATTTGACTTTTATTTGTCCGATCTAAATCCCAAAGCGTTAATTATTCAGTCGGGAATTGCCGAAGCAGCCAAAACCGTCGCCCAAGAACGAGGTATACCCATCATTGAATTATCCCCACTCTTAGAAGCAGAAGCAGGTATTTTCACCTTAACTTATCAAGACTTTCCGCCAAATTCCACATCCCACATCGAACATCCCACATCGGATCATGTAGCTTTAGTGCTGCATACTTCCGGGACAACTTCCCGTCCCAAAATTGTGCCGCTGACCCACAACAACCTCTGCACTTCGGCTCATAACATTGGCGTCGCCCTAAATTTGGCAAAAAGCGATCGCTGTTTGAATATAATGCCCCTATTTCACATTCACGGCTTAATCGGTGCCCTACTATCATCCCTCAATGTTGGAGCCAGTATCGTTTGCACTCCAGGTTTTGACACTACGAAATTCTTTGCTTGGGTAGCAGAAACGCGCCCGACCTGGTACAGCGCTGTACCCACTATGCACCAAGCAATTTTGGCTGTATCTCAAGCAAACATCAACATCATTGCTAGCTGTCCTCTGAGGCTAATTCGCTCCTCCTCCGCTTCTTTATCGCCACAAGTTATGGTGGAGTTGGAAAAGACATTTAACGTTCCGGTAATTGAGGCTTATGGGATGACAGAAGCTTCCCATCAAATGGCTAGTAATCCTCTACCTCCCCAAGTACGAAAACCGGGCTCGGTGGGAGTAGCCGCAGGGCCAGAAATAGCCATTATGGACGAAGCTGGCAATTTGTTACCGCCCCAAGAAGTGGGTGAAGTGGTGATTCAAGGAGTTAACGTCACCCTTGGCTACGAAAATAATCCTGAAGCCAACAAAACTGCCTTCACTAACGGTTGGTTTCGCACTGGTGATTTAGGTTATTTAGATGTTGATAATTATCTATTTTTAAAAGGTCGCATCAAAGAAATCATTAATCGTGGCGGTGAAAAAATTTCTCCTCGTGAAATTGATGAAGTGCTACTCGATCATCCCGCGATCGCGCAGGTAGTCACCTTTGCCGTTCCTCATCCATTATTGGGTGAAAATGTCGCTGCTACCGTCGTCCTCAAACCAGGCCCGATCGCTACAGAGCAAGAAATAAAGGAGTTTGCAGCAACGCGACTGGCTGATTTTAAAGTTCCCAGCATCATCGTGTTTGTCGATGAAATTCCTAAAGGCCCGACAGGCAAATTACAACGAATTGGTTTAGCTGAAAAACTAGGATTAATAGCACAAGAACCGACCATAACCAAACGAGAATATACTCCCCCACGCACAAACTTAGAAGAAAACTTGGCCAAAATTTGGTCTGAGGTTTTAGGTATAGAAGAAGTTGGTATTCACGATAACTTCTTTTCTCTAGGAGGACACTCCTTGCTAGCCGTACAACTGATCGATCGAGTACAAAAGATTATTGATGTCGATCTTCCTGTCGCAACTCTTATTCAAGCCTCAACAGTTGCAGAATTAGCCAGCATAATTTCTCGCCCCAAAAGTACCTCCAAGTTTTGGGCTACTTTAGTGCAAATTAAACGTAACGGATCTCAACCGCCGTTCTTCTTTCATGCAGGCGGTACTGGTGCGATCAGTTGGACTCAATTTGGTCGTCGTTTGTCGATCGATCGACCTTTTTATGTTCTACAACATCCAGCCTTGGTTGGCAAATCTATGTCTGAGACTTCGATCGAACAAATGGCGGCTGATTGTATTGAAGAAATCCGAGCTATCCAACCCAACGGCCCTTATTTTATCGGAGGTCATTGTAGTGGCGGGATTATTGCTTTCGAGATGGCTCAACAGCTTCGCGATCGAGGTGAAAAAGTAGCATTGCTTGCTTTAGTGGATGCCGACGCACCTATAGATTTACCGAAAGAAGATATATTATGGCAGAGCAAAGCATTCTTTTATCAATTGTCTTTTTTGGTTTATGAAGCCTATTATTCTTCTATTAACAAAGTAGTTTCATTTTATGAATTTTTCAATTATTACCATGCGGATAAATTAAGACAACTCGGACTGATAGATAAAGTAACTTACATTGGCGATCGATTGTTCGAGAAATTGAACTTTAAATTTAAGTTGAATAAAGTGCTTCCTGACAAGGTTTTAAAAAGCAATATTGACCAAACTGAAAATAGTCAGGATACTAATATCAAGCGATCGAATGAGTTTTCCCCCCACCTACTTCGCTACCAAGAGGCTGCCAATATAAATCAAGCAGCTAAAGATAAGTATGTGCCGCGACTCTATCGAGGCAAAATTACGCTCTTTCGCGCCAGTACACAGAAATTAGAATGGTACTTCGGGTCTACATTAGGTTGGGAAAAACTAGCCGCGAATGGAGTGGAAAGCTACAAAATTCCAGGTCTTGCCGATCGCTTATTTGAACCGTTGTCTGTTCCCTTGCTAGTTGAAAAAGTCAAAGTTTCGCTAGATGAAGCACAAGCAGAGCAAATCAACTCGATGTCTCTCTAATACCAAATCCGCAACGATTACCCCCTTTATTTCGATCGGCTGTAGAGACGTTTCATGAAACGTCTCTACCTACATTCATGAAACGTCTCTACATTCTTTGAAAGGAGAAGTCTAATACCCATTCAGATATAATTGCGTTCACCTGTTTCGGTACTTCGTCGTGAGGACAATGCCCAGCTTGCAAATAATGTTCTGTCAGTTGGGGATAATATTGTCGAAACTTAGCGCCTCGTTCTTTAGCGTTCATCCAAGGGTCACCTTCTCCCCAAATTAGTAACAGCGGAGAAGTTAATTGTTTCAAGAGAACGTCAACTTTTTCACCTTGAGGTGTACTAAATACAGAGGCAAAAACTTGTGGGGCATCTGGATCGCAAGAAGGGCGATAAATATCTTCCACCAGTTCATCCGTAATAGCACTTTTGTCGAGATAAAGTTTTTCTAATGTTTTACGGATAACGGAGCGTTGACGCACATATTGAAACAGCAGATAATTTGCCCAAGGTTGTCGGAGAATTCCAAGTATTAACTCACCCCAAATCTTTCTGAGAGGATCGGGTTGGGGCTGAGGTTCGATCGCAGTAAAAGGCCCAGCACTATTAATTAAAATCAATCCTGCCGCAGACTGGGGACGCTGTGCTACTAAACACAAACCTGCATAGCCTCCCAAGGAGTTTCCCGCCAAAACCGCTGGTTTATCGATAACTTGGGTGATAAAATCGTCCAATTGGTCGCGCCACAAATCGCCGCTATATTGCCAGTTTGGTTTAGCGGAACGACCAAATCCCAACAGATCGATCGCCCAAACTTCAAAATCTTTACTCAATTCAGCGATATTTTTGCGCCAGTGGTCTGTAGAAGCACCAAATCCATGAATCAACAGTAGTGGCGGACGTTGCGGGTGTCCCTGTCCGGCACGCACGTAGTAAATGGGTTGTTCCCGCCACTGCCAGTAGAAACCTGGAATAGAAGTTGTTGAGGAGATGAGGGTTGCCGACATTTTTTCTCTTGACTTTTGACTTTTGACTTTTGACTTTTGACTTTTGACTTTTGACTTTTGACTTTTGACTTTTGACTTTTGACTTTAAGGTAGCTGGTTTGCCTGCTGTAGCAAGGTAGAAGCAACTTCGATCTCAACTTGGGAAAATTCCCCGTAAAAGCGACTGACGCTGAAGAATTGATGAGGCGTTGCTAGTACAATAACGCGATCGCACATCTGCTCTAAAGATTTGCTCAATCCCAAGGGTGCTACGGGCGTCCCGATCCAAACCTGTGCCGGTTTTTGAAGTTGCAGGGCAGAAACCGCCACAGCTATAGTCATCCCAGTCGCAATGCCATCATCAATCAAAATCGCGATCGCACCTAGTGGGCTAATCTGAGGACAATTAGGAGCTAAGCGATCGAATTGATCTTGAGCTTTTTCTTGGGCTTGACGAAGAGCTTGTTGTAATTTCGGATGATCTTGCGGTAAGGGCAGTCGATTTGACCAAATAGCCTGCCCATCCGCCGTTACAGCACCGATGGCTAGTTCCGGATCTTCTGGCTGAGCGATCTTTTTTGCTACGACAATATTCAAAGGGCAACCCAACTTAAGAGCTACTGGTACAGCAACCGGCAAGCCGCCGCGAGGCAGTGCATAGACGATGGGCTTTG
Source organism: Argonema antarcticum A004/B2 (assembly GCF_023333585.1). Classification (GTDB taxonomy): domain Bacteria; phylum Cyanobacteriota; class Cyanobacteriia; order Cyanobacteriales; family Aerosakkonemataceae; genus Argonema; species Argonema antarcticum. The sequence goes on along the minus strand of NZ_JAIQZN010000060.1, from coordinate 24,644 downwards.
CCAAAACTCCCTGAGCCCTAATCAGGTTCATTTGGTCTTCAATCGCTTGGGCTAGCTGCTCACCGGCACTGTTGCGATCTTGAAATAGTACATAAGGTGACATAGCTTTTTCCAGCAAATTGTAGCGCTATTACCTCGGTAGTTTATACGCTCCAGTTTAGGGTTTTTGCTAACTGAGTTGCCAGCGTCATCGGATCGAAAGGTTTAGCAATCACAGCTTTCACCCCCAACTGTACAAATCGGCGCTGTTCGGCTGGCTGCACCTTAGCCGTCAATAAAATCACGGGGATGTGCTGGGTGGCTATATTCGCTTGTAGCTTTTCAAAGAGCGTCGGGCCATTCATATCTGGCATCATTACATCTAGGAGAATAACGTCAGGCGCTTGGGTTAACGCTAAAGCCAAGCCTTCGCTGCCGGAAACTGCCGTGATTACCTCCCAGCCTCCCATAGTTTCCAGGGAAAATTGAACTATTTCTCGAATATCGTCTTCATCATCAATAACTAAAATTCGCTTTTGTCTCATGTCGATTTTAGATTTTAGATTAATCAAAGCAGATTATGCGATCGCCTCCAGCTGCCTTAGCTCGATCGAGTGCTTTACGAGCATTGTGATATAGAGATTGTAAATCAGCACCATCATCGGGATACTGAACCACACCAGCACTAAAAGTTACTTCAATCTCTGTGCCTTCCGGTCGATCGAACTTTACTTTGCCCAGGGAATCTAGTAACTCCTCCAACCGTTTCGCGGCAGCTGGTTTAGTAATACCATACATCCCGATCGCAAACTCGTCACCACCCCAACGTGCCACCACATCTTCAGTGCGGAAACCTTGTAACAGAAGTTTCCCAAATTCGTGCAACACCACGTCCCCAACACCATCGCCATATTCTTCGTTGACTCGCTGAAAATAGTCAAAATCCAATACAGTAAAGCACAAGGGTTGCTTATAACGGGTAGACATACGCATAAACCGTTCCAAATCTTGCATTGACTTGTGCCGATTGACTACTCCAGTCAAAATGTCGGTTTCAGAAATATTTCGCAGCACCCGTACTCGCTGCAAGCGGTTGAAAATGCGAGTGACCAGTTCTGGCCCCGCAATTGGCTTCTGTACGTAGTCATCAGCCCCCACACCAAACACCCGCTGTATAGTTTCGGCATCCGTGTGGCTAGAAAGGAAAAGCACCGGCAAATAGTTCCACTTTGGGTCGTTACGTATGACTTTACACAGTTCAATACCATTCACATGAGGCATATCTATATCTAGAACCAGAAAATCCGGTGCTGTGGCTTCGAGTACTTCCCACAGCCGTCGCGAGTCTTCGAGGAGAATCAGCTTCAATCCCTCTGGCTGCAATAAAGTTTCTAGGGTGGTTAGGATCTCCGGGTCGTCATCCACAGCCATGACCTTAAAGTTAGCGCTGTGTCCCTGTTGTAGCACTTGGCTAACTGCTTTCATGACTAGGGCTGGTTCGATCGGTTTTCGCAAAAAGTAGCACCCGCCCATACGAGCGACTTCGATGCGATCGCTAAAAGTATCTCGGTATGTCAGGACTATAATGGGCACAGGTGGATTTTGCGCGGACAGTTCCCTCACCAGTATTAGTCCGTCCTCAGTAGGTGAGCCAGAGGAAAGATCAAGCAGCACCAAATCTGGCTCGGCGTTCTGGATAGTAACTTTGGCAGCAGACAAATTGCTCAGACTCTCTGCCTGCATTCCCCAATAAACAGCTTCCATAACTAACTGTTCCGCTAGCTCTTTATCATCTTCAACAATTAATATTTTGGGTTGCTTATTCTTTAATAATCGAGGTGTAGCAGAAGCTGATAAAGAGGCGGAAGGTTTTGTAGCTGAAGCTGTCTCTAGTTCCCGGCGCAATGCTGCAACCAGTTCAGAAAATAGCACAGATCTATTAGGAGAATTTACAATTGAAAATTTAAAATCATCACTTCTAAATTGATAACTTTCACCATACCCGATGCTCGATTCCCTATCTCCTATTTGCAATAATTCCTCTATTTTTCGCGCTAGAGATGAGCCTTCAGCGAAACCAAAAGTACCCAAAGAACCCGCTAATTTGTGAGCTTCACTTACTGCTTTCTGCCGTAATTCATCGTTAAAGGTTCCTGCAAGTAAAGCTGTGTTCGCTCGCTCTATAGCAGCAAATCGGTTAATAATCTTGTCTTTGAACTTTTCCCATATTCCTGCTACCGCAGACTGTATAGACGCTAATTCGGCAGATTTATTAAGGGTTTTACCTTCGAGTATTGGTAATTTGATATGGCTAATATTTGACTCTTGCCCGTCAAATGTAATTTTTTCGGATTCGACACTCTGATATTTGGCTTCGCCAACAAAACTCGGTTTCTCTTGCCTATTAATAATCTCTAAATTAACATTAGAAATTTCTTGTACTTTCTCTTCAATTTGCGCTTTTGAATTTGAAATTGGCAAACTCGTAGCGGGTGGTAAAGACAATCCGATACTTTCTGCCACAATGCCAGCTAGTTTTTCCCAGTCCAAAGGATGAAATAGAATTTGACCGATCAGCTTTCTTGGTAAATTGTTGCTTAAGTTATTGTCCAGACAATAGATTATTGACTGTTTCCCTTGCTTGAGTCGGCAATAAGCTTCTTCTAGCAGTTTGGCTACAGATTGGTCGATTGCACTCTGGTCGAGCAGCAGCAATGACCAGTTGCCTCGGTTTAGTTCATCAAATGTTTTTTCGCTGTTTGGAGTTGTTTGGATAGGCTTTGCCAATCGCTTCTGCAACCACAATGTTAATTCATTAGAGAAACCGGCGGCTAGAATCAAGGGAATATTCTCTTTTTGTTCTTCGCTAGATAGTGGTTTGAGACGATAACCCATACCGTAAACTGTCTCAATCAAATCAGATGGTACTCCTACTAATTTGAATTTTTGTCGCAAGCCTTTGATGTGAGCTTTGACTGTATCTTCTCCAGGGGCGTCTTCCCAAGACCACAGATGTTCTAAAATAGCACTGCGGCTAAATACACGGCGATTGTTGCGTAAAAAAAGCTCTAGTAGAGAATATTCTTTGGGACTGAGATGCAGAATTCGATCTTCATAAATTACTTCGCAGGTGCTGGGATCGAGATGTAATTTTCCCCATTGCAGAACTGGTGCTAGGGCAGAATTTCCCCGACGCAGCAAGGCTCGAATGCGTGCTACTAATTCTTTTAAATCAAAGGGTTTGACGACATAATCATCTGCTCCCACATCTAAACCCATCACTTTATCTGTGCTATTTTGACGAGCAGTTAGGAGCAGCACAGGCATACGATACCCATGAGAGCGTATGCGACGACACAGAGTCATGCCATCCATCTTGGGAAGCACGACATCAAGGAGAATGAGGTCATAGGTGTAAGCTTCTATGAATTCCCAACCTGCTTCTCCATCGTGAGCGATGTCGATAACGTAATGTTGTTTAGTAAGAAGGTCTGTAACGACCGCTGCCATTGCTTCGTCATCTTCTACTAGCAAAATTCTCATATAACAATCTCCCTAAGCATTGCTTTGGTCGCCCCCGGATTCATCCGTAGGGTCAATCCAAAATCCAAAATCGATCGATTCACTAAAATATTAGGTTTTGCGTGTTTCACTCGCGCTCCTTATTCCAATTGCATTGCAATTAAAGCTGCTGCTGCTCGATCATCTACTGGCTTGGAGTAAAAATATCCCTGCCCTTGTTTGCATCCCAGTTTCTTAAGTTCAGCGACTTCCTCTGCTGTTTCTACGCCTTCGGCAATTACTTCTAGTCCTAGACTAGAAGCCAATATCATAATTGCCCGGATAATATCCCATTTTTTTTGGCTGACAAAGGAGCGATCGATTTTCATGAGGTCAATCGGTAGTTCGTGCAAACGGCTCAATGACGAGTAACCTGTGCCAAAGTCATCCATATATAACTGAATTCCTAGAGTTTTCAGTTGGTGTAGGGTAAGGATCGCATTTGTCTTATTTTCCATTATCGCACTTTCTGTTATTTCCAGCCTTAAGCTGCTAGTCGCCAAGTTAGTTTTCTGCAAAATTTCTTGGACTTGCTCGACCAAATTAGGTTGCGATAATTGTAAACTGGAAAGATTGACACTCATGGTTAGGGCTGGGTTGCAGCCAAATTCCTGCTGCCAAGAATACAGTTGACGGCAAGCCTTATCCAGCACCCAAGTTCCCAAAGGTTCGATCAGTCCGGTTCTTTCTGCTAGTGGGATGAATTCTGCTGGGGAAACCAATCCCCGACGAGGATGCTGCCATCTTACCAGTGCCTCGAACCCACTAATCTTGTTAGTTTCCAGCGATACTATTGGTTGGTAGTGCAGCTGAAACTGTTCGCGTTCTAACGCTAATTGCAGCTCTTTTTCGAGCTGGTAGCGTGCCATAGCGGCAGCGCTAATAATATTTACCTGGATCTCTCGATCGCTCTCAATAGCTGCGGTCAGTCTTACTAAGCGATCGGTGTTCTTGACGGCCAATTCCAGCAGTTTCTTACCGCGATCGCTTATAGTACCAAGCTTACCGCTCAGCAAAAGGCTTAATGCACCCCTAATTGAGGTCAGAGGTGTACGGAGTTCATGACTCACCAGCGCGGCAAATTCATCGGCTTCGCCAGCAATTGAGGTGTCAAACTGGTAATTTTCCCTGTGCCTAATTTTGTTAATAGTGCTGGTATTTGTCATATTGCTTACTTTTTCTGGGTAAACGCAACCAAAAGTTCTTGTTACTAAACTTAATACTTAAAAGTGAAAAATACGGGAAGGAACTTTGTGCAATCCTGGGTCATGTTAGATTATGAGAGCTTTTGATACTAAGTAACCTTGAATTAACTAACTCTCTCCCTATCTCTCATCCCCCCATTTTTCAATGTCGCGGCTACTAAATTACACTTGTAAACCCAACTTGATCCGATCGCTCACACCGGCATTTTTCCATATAAGCTGTGAAGAGATCGCTACTTATGTAACAATTTGTTAAAACAGTGAAAGTAAGCGATTCACTTTCAGGCGTATTCAGATTATGACAACAGTAGCAGTCAATCCCTATCTGGAGAGGAACTTTGCCCCGGTGCGATCGGAAATTACAGCAGATGACCTCCCGGTAATAGGCGAACTACCACCCAGCTTAAACGGGATGTTTGTCCGTAACGGCCCGAATCCCCAGTTTGCCCCAAAAGGCCGCTACCATTGGTTCGACGGCGATGGAATGTTACACGGGGTACAGATTAGCAACGGCAGGGCGACCTATCGCAACCGCTACGTGCGGACACGGGGATGGAAAATTGAAAACGATGCCTCTAGTGCCATCTGGACAGGCATATTTGAACCAGTCCAGGTAGACAATCCCTATGGCCCATCTAAGAATACCGCAAACACGGCCTTAGTGTGGCATTGCGATCGCCTCTTAGCACTTTGGGAAGGCGGAGAACCCCACGCGATCGAAGTCCCTGCACTAGAAACAGTCGGCCCTTACACCTACGGAAACCAGCTAAAAAGCGCCTTCACCGCCCATCCCAAAATCGATGCCGTAACAGGCGAAATGATGTTTTTCGGCTACTCAGTCGCCCAGCCACCCTATCTGCAATACAGTGTAGTCTCAGCCGAAGGAAAGCTGTTGCAGACAGTGCCGATCGACTTGCCAGTAGGAGTGATGATGCACGATTTTGCCATCACCGAAAACTACACCATATTTATGGATTTGCCCATAACATTCCGATTAGAACGGATGCAAAGAGGCGAACCGGGATTAATGTTTGAATCAGATACACCCAGTCGTTTCGGCATTCTTCCCCGTCACGGCAATAACAGCAACATCCGCTGGTTTGAAGCGCCAGCTTGTTATGTTTTTCACACACTCAACGCCTATGAAGAAGGAGATGAAATCGTACTCATTGCTTGCCGCATGGAAAGCACCAGCGTACTTGATGCCACACCTACATCCAAAAATGGACAAAGCGACATTCCCCGTCTGCATCGGTGGAGATTTAATCTCAGTACAGGTGGGATGAAAGAAGAACAAATAGATGATATTCCTTCAGAATTTCCTCGTGTAAACGAGCAACTGATGGGACGCCCAACTCGCTACGGTTACACTTCGCGGCTAGCACCAACTTCAATACCTCTGTTTGATGGTTTAATTAAATATGACCTAATTAGTGGAACTTCCCAAAGTCACGAATTTGGCAGAGGACGCTATGGTAGTGAGGCAGTATTTGTTCCTCAACCTGGTGCCACTAATGAAGATGATGGCTGGTTGCTCACCTTCGTCTACAATGAGGTGGAAGAAACTTCTGAATTAGTGGTAGTAAGTGCTAAGAACATCACCGCTGAACCTGTTGCCCGGATTCTAATTCCTACTCGCGTGCCTTACGGATTCCACGGCAGTTGGATTGATGGGGAATTTAGCGTCTAACCCCACCCCCAGCCCCTCCCCTCCCCGTCCACAGGCAGGGGGGCAAGAACCCCTCTGTATTTCTCCCCCTTATCCGAGATCCGAGAGGGGGGCAGGGGGGTGAGGTTTTCCCATTACAAATCAAAAATTAACATGAAACTACCTGTATCAAGCCGATCGCAATTCACCCCCGATTTGAATATCTGCCGTATCTTAAACGGAATGTGGCAGGTATCTGGCGCACACGGACGAATCGATCGCAAAGCCGCCATTGCTACTATGTTTGATTACGTGGATGCAGGCTTCACCACTTGGGACTTAGCAGACCATTATGGCCCAGCAGAAGATTTTATTGGGGAGTTTAGGCGTCAATTAGTCGCCACCCGTGGCAAAGAAGCTTTATCGAACATCCAAGCTTTCACAAAATGGGTGCCTCGTCCAGGAAAAATGACTCGTAAGTTGGTCGAAGACAACATCAATATATCTCTGAAAAGAATGGATGTTGATTGTTTAGATTTGCTACAGTTTCACTGGTGGGAATACAGCGATAAAAACTACCTGGATGCACTTAAATATATGTCTGAACTCCAGGCGGAAGGAAAAATAAAGCATCTGGCTTTAACTAATTTTGATACTGAACATTTAAAAATTATCTTCGATGCCGGGATAAAGATTGTATCGAATCAGGTGCAATTTTCTTTGGTTGACCGCCGACCGGAAGTAAATATGATTCAATTTTGCGAACAGTACGACATTAAACTGTTTGCTTACGGGACACTTTGTGGCGGTTTGTTATCAGACAAATATTGGGGTCGTCCCGAACCGCGAGGCGGAGATGTTTCTACGGTTAGCTTGAGGAAATACAAGAATATGGTGGATGCTTGGGGAGGGTGGAACCTATTTCAAGAATTGCTGAATGTACTCAAAGAAATTGCAGATAAGTATGGAGTCAGTATTTCTAACGTAGCTGTGCGTTACATTTTGGACAAGCCAGCTGTGGCGGGTGCGATCGTTGGTGCTAGGCTTAGCATATCCGAACATCTAGAAGAAAATGCCAAGGTGTTTGGTTTTACGCTGGACTCCAAGGATTATGAACAGATTAATGCAGTTTCTGGTAAGTCGCGTAATTTGTATGAGTTAATCGGTGACTGCGGGGATGAATATCGGCGGTAAGTTCCGATCGGAAATCCTGATTTATTACCACCTTTTTATTTGTAGCCCAACATTAATAGAGACGTTTGCTATAGTACACTGGTGCGATCGCCCAGATCCGATCGCACCACGCCAGCATAGCAGTCCCGCAACCAAATTTCGATCGCCTGTCCGATAACTCCGTAATTGCTGTCTCGCGGTGCGGTGGGAGGTCGTCCCGCTGGATAAGGCCCAGTCATAGAAAACATGATCGCCAATCGCCAACCACTTTTGGTTTTTGTCAAAAATAGCCAGTGGTAATCTTGTATTTGAATTGCTTTTGTGGTTGAGTATCTTCGCTGTAGGGTGGTGAAGAAAACTTGCTGAATGTCGCTTTCCCCCTGTGATGTTGCTGGCGTATACTCGCCGGGGCCAAGATTCAGGGGTGCAAACTCGGCTTGGCCTGCCACAATAAAGTAACCGTATACATCAAGACTGCGATCGCGCGATCGCAATCTAGCACGCTGAGTTACCCTATTGGCATAACTGGGTATGTCGCGCAGCATCAGAGTTATTAAAGTCTCTACATCCGCAGGACAAGAAAATCTCTCTCTCTTTTCTGCTACAGCTGAAGTAACAGGGAATAGGCAAAAGTAAAAAGAGAAAAGTAAAAAGAAAAAATTCCATCTATTGACTTTTGATATCATGTCAGGCATCGGTTGCCTAAAAAATTTCCCATCTTAATCTGTGTTCATCTGTGTTTATCTGTCTTTATCTGTGGTAAAAATTGAACCATCGATGACAACAAACAATTTGACGATATCACTCTTACACTAACAATGCTAACGGACATGATATAACTTTTGACTTTCATAATTCATCGCAAATTCGTTCAAAAGCAGCAACTGGATCGGGTGCAGCAGTGATGGGGCGACCGATCACCAGATAATCAGCGCCAGCTTTAATAGCTTCCGCTGGGGTGAGATTTCGCTTTTGATCCCCAGCTTCGGCCCACTTGGGTCGCACTCCCGGACAGACGAGGAGAAATTCATCCCCGCATACCTGTCGCAATTGCGATGCTTCTTGGGGCGAACAAACTGCTCCATCCAAACCTGCTTCTTTGGCTAGCAGCGCCATCTGTAGGGCGTATTCTGGCAGTTCCAAGGGAATTTTGAGGTCAAAAGCTAAATCACGCGAGTTCAGGCTGGTGAGTACGGTAATGGCTATTAATTTGGGTGGTGGATACCCAGCAGCTTCGGCTCCTTCTTGTACAGCAGTTTGAGCCGCCTGTAGTGCCTTACGACCGGCGGTAGCGTGGATGGTAATTAAATCGACGCCATACCTACCAGCAGCACGGCAAGCACCGCCGACGGTGTTGGGAATATCGTGAAATTTGAGGTCTAGGAAAATCCGTTTTTGCCGCTGTTTTAGCGTTGTCAGAATTCCAGAACCAGTGCTGACAAATAATTCTAAGCCAACTTTCCAGAAAGTGACCTGGGGCAGTTTTTCGATCAGTGCGATCGCATCTTCTTCAGTTGGTACATCCAGAGGGACAATAATTTTGCGATCGGTCATTGGAGTTTGGCGATTGACGATTGGCGATTGACGATTGACGATTGGCGATTGGCGATTAAACCAAGCGGACAAACTTATTTTTCCCAACTTGTAAAACCCGTCCGTCTAAGTCTGTGGGAGAATCGAAGCAGAGATTTACATCAGTAACCTTTTCGCCATCAAGTCGCACACCCCCGCCTTGAATCTGCTTTCGAGCTTCTGAACTACTTTTGCACAGTCCGCTAGCACTGACAAGATAGAACAACTTAGCGGGAAACTCCACATTAGAAAGGGAAAACTGTGGAACTGCTTCAGCCTGTTCTGTGTTGCCGCGAGTTATACTCTGGGCATCCTCTTTGGCTTTTTCGGCAGCTTCCTTACCATGATACTGAGCGACGATATCCAAAGCGAGAAGGATTTGTCGATCGCGCGGATCTTTTGGCAGTATATCCAGAGGTCTATCCGTCAGCAATTCAAAATACTGCTCCACCAAATTATCTGGCGTTTGTCGCAACTTTTGGTACATCGTCAGCGCATCGAACGATAAACCCACATAATTGCCTAGAGACTTCGACATTTTCTGCACGCCATCAGTCCCGATCAAAATCGGCATCAGCATCCCAAACTGAGGCGATAGACCAAAATGTCGTTGCAGATCTCGTCCCACCGCCAGATTAAACTTCTGGTCAGTTCCTCCCAACTCTACATCAGCTGCGATCGCCACAGAATCATAACCCTGCATCAACGGATAGAGGAACTCGTGCAAATAAATCGGGTTTTCCTTCTCAAAGCGCAGCGCAAACCCCTCCTTCGCCAGCATCTGTCCCACAGTCATCGTAGACAAAAGATCCAGAATCTGTCCCAAATCCAACTTGGAAAGCCACTCCGAGTTATAGCGAATTTCCAGACGTCCCGGCGTGTCAAAATCTAGAATAGGACGCACTTGGTCGAGATAAGTTTGAGCATTCTGTGCCACTTGTTCAGGTGTCAGCTGCTGACGGGCTTCAGATTTACCTGTTGGATCGCCGATCCGAGCGGTAAAATCACCAATGATGAGGACAGCTGTATGACCGGCATCCTGAAACGCCCGAAGCTTTCGGACTGGGATACTATGACCTAAGTGGATATCTGCACCAGTCGGGTCAATACCCAACTTGACCCGCAAAGGCCGATCTGTCTGATCTAACCGTTCAACCAAATTCTCATGAGGATTTTTAGAATCTGTCAGATTTGGAAAAATTTCACTGACGCCACGGTACATTCGGGCGAGACTTTGGGTAATACTAGGTGATTGATAGGATGCCATACTTTGCCGATGTCCAGTTTAGTTCGCTATTAAACAGTCATTTGTCAGTTGTTATTTATGCAGTAGCACTATTGTCAGTGTATTTCCAAGGGTAGATGAAACAATTTTACAGGCGCTATAGTTTGCCAGAAGCAGTCAACTCTCCGAATCTCTTGGCAGGACAGGTTTAACGACAAAGCTTGACCCACAGACTAGCGCCGCGCCCCAGAAATAACCCACCAGTTCAGAAGTAGTTAAATGCCTTAGAATTAAAGTATTTTTGACTGAGTGAATGAGTGAATGAGTGACTTCCGCGTAGTGGCACTAGCTTGTTAAACCCATCTTGACCCTAGAATCTTCCTGTCACCGTGACAAATAGTTTGAATATAACAATCAAAGGACTCACCCAGTCGCCCTCCATTTTGTTCAGTCTGTTTTCGTTGAGGAAGTTAAATCGCCGTGTCGTCCAACACACTCCGACAAAAGCCATCCGGCACTATTCCACCTGGTTTTCAGTTTCTTCAGACGGTTGCTAAGGTAACTGGCGGAACTCTTCTAGGCTTTACTATGCTAACCAGTTCCATTGTAGCTGGGGGACTGGTGGGCCTAGCGATTAGCTTCCGCAACCTCCCGGATGTGAGAGTTCTGCGTTCCTACACTCCCTCAGAAACAAGTCACATCTACGACATCAAGGGTAAATTGCTTTCCAGTGTCCACGGGGAAGTAAATCGCGAAGTTGTCCCGCTCAACAAAATTTCTCCAGAACTCAAGCGGGCGGTGATGGCTATAGAAGATAGCCACTTCTACCTCCACCACGGCATTAACCCCAGCAGCGTTGGTCGCGCCCTCAGAGCCAACTGGGAGAAGGGCTCGGTGGTAGAAGGCGGTTCGACGGTGACCATGCAGTTGGTCAAAAATATATTTTTGTCTCACAAAAAAGCTTTTAGTCGCAAAGTAGCAGAAGCGGTGATGGCAATCCGCTTGGAACAAATCCTCCCCAAAGACCAGATTTTGGAGCTGTACCTCAATCAAGTCTACTGGGGGCATAACAACTATGGTGTGGAAACTGCTGCCGAGAGCTATTTTGGCAAGCACGCTTCTGATTTAAACCTGGCGGAAGGGGCGATGATGGCCGGTTTGATTCAGGCTCCCGAAGATTACAGTCCTTTTCTGAACTATAAGCTGGCGAAACAGCGACAGGCACTGGTTTTGGCTCGCATGAGGGATCTCAATTGGATTACGCCCGAAGAAGAAGCCGCAGCTCGCAAGCAAACGCTCAAACTAGGCAAACCAATTTCGTTTCAGAAAAGTGTTCTTCCTTATGTCACCGATGCCGTCAAACAGGAGCTAATTCAACGCTTTGGCCGCGCAACGGTGGAAAAAGGTGGGATGCGAGTTCAAACAACCATCGACCTCAAGTTCCAACAAATGGCGGAAGAGTTTATCGGTCGGGAACACGCCAGACTACAGCGTCGCGGACTCTGGGGTACGCAACTAGCCCTGGCTGCTGTCGATCCCCGCACCCATTTTATCAAGGCAATAGTGGGCGGTTCCGATTACAGCAAGAGCGAGTATAATAGAGCGACTCAAGCCCGCCGTCAGCCCGGATCTGCTTTTAAGCCGTTTGTTTATTACGCGGCTTTTGCTAGCGGCAAATATACGCCGTCTTCTACTGTCTACGATACTCCTGTTCGTTATCGCGATGGCAGTGCTGGTGGCTACTCTCCCAGAAACTACGATAATACTTTTGGCGGTGCCATGAGTATTCGATCGGCACTTCAAGTATCGCGCAACGTTCCGGCTATTAAGATGGGACGCGCTGTGGGTTTGGATAAGGTGATTGAAGTTTGCCGGACTCTTGGGATTAAAAGTCCGATGGAACCAGTGATTTCTTTACCGCTGGGTGCTAGCGGTCTGTCGCCTTTAGAAATTTCCAGCGCTTATGCCACCTTCGCTAGTATGGGTTGGCAATCCGATACTACGTTGATTGTTCAAGTAACTGATTCTAGCGGCAACGTTTTGCTAGATAATACGCCCAAACCCAAACTGGTTCTCGATGCTTGGGCGGCTGCTTCCATCACTAGCGTGCTGCAATCTGCGGTTACTAGCGGAACTGGGAAAGCGGCTCAGATAGGTCGTCCAGCCGCTGGCAAAACGGGTACAACGTCTTCAGAAAAAGATGTTTGGTTTGTCGGTTATGTACCGCAACTGTCTGTCGCGATTTGGATAGGTAGAGATGATAACAGACGTTTAGCCTCTGGTGTGACAGGCGGTCAGTATGCAGCACCAATTTGGCGCAATTTTATGCTAAAAGCGTTAGATGGCGTACCAGTCGAATACTTTCCATCGGCTTCCCAATTTAAGCGCCCTAGTTAGTAACCAATTTTAGATGCAAGGATTTTAGATTTTAGATTGAGGAAGCTGGTAAGTAGCCAAAAGTTTTGAGAAACTGACTCGCCGCCCGATCGTCTAAAATCTAAAATCGGCTAAGGTTGCTTTTCCAGTTCAGCTTTCATTCGCTCTAGGGTTAAATTCATTTGGTCAAACATTTGCTGAGGCGTAATGCCAAATTGACCCAGCTGAGTTCTAAGTTGCTGTATTGTCATTTGAGCCATAAAATCCTCAGAAAGCTCAAAGCGCTTCATAAAAATACGGTAGCGCTCCATAATGCCTTCCCATTGCTCGATGAACAGCTTTTTGCCTTCGCGGTCAAATTTGCCGTAGTTATTGCCTAGTTGGATGAGGGATTGATAATCCTCAGCCAGTTGCTTTAGTTCTTGCTGAACAATCTCAGAGTCAAAAAATCCCATTGCGCTTCCATTCAATCGAAGGTTTGCATTCAGGGGGAATACAGTTGTATCTGGTACAATTCTAGTCCAGTCTGTTATTATCTTTCCAAAAATTTGCTTCGGTAATCCGTTCCTCTGCCCATCGGGTTCCAGCACCCATTCCCCACTCGTAATCGATCGCACTCCACTCAGGCAGCAGAGATTAATATTGTATAAGAAGACGACAGGTTCTAGAGGCGACACTATGTTGAGTAAGCCGAAAGGTCGAAGAGTGGCGGCGATTTTGGCTTTTAGTGGGGCAGTTATACCTGTTTCAGGACTCCACAAGTTTTATTTGGGACAGCCTGTGTGGGGTATTCTGTATTTACTGTTATCGTGGACTCCAATTCCCCATGTGGCTAGTGCTATTGAAGGGTTTTGGTATTTAGTCCAAGATCCAGATGATTTCGATCGCAATTTCAATCTAAATTCGCCAGTGACGGTACAATCCTCTGTTGACCCCTCCCAGGTGGCGGCGATGGCAGAGGCTTTGCGCCAACTGGAACAGCTGCGCCAAGAGGGTTTGATTTCTGAGTACGAATTCGAGCAAAAACGCCGCAAGCTACTTGACTAAATGGTTTAAATATGGCTATTAGTAACTGGCTAATCTCGGTGCGTCTTCAGCTGGGAAAGACGTTGCTCAAAACGTCGGTAAATCCGCAGCAGCAGTTAATCCGGGCGCGAATTCTCAATGACCCGTATTATCGGCTGCAATCAGTTGAGGAAATTGCGATCGCAGCCTCGTTGGGTATCAAAATTGACCCGAATCGGGCGACTGTAGATGATTGGCTGAGATTGCCCGGATTGTCAATTCATCAGGCCCGATCGCTCGTTTCTCTTTCTCGCTCTGGGGTGGAGTTTCATTGTCTGGAGGACGTTGCAGCGGCGCTTAGCTGGCCGATAGAGCGACTAAAACCCCTCGATCCGGTACTCAGATTTTGTTATTACGACCCGGAAAGCGTCTTTACCCCCCAGCAGATTAACCCGAATACAGCCTCAATAGAAATGCTGAGTACAATTGCGGCGATCGATTCTTTTCTGGCGCAGTCGATCGTCCAAAATCGCGAAAATGGCGGTTATTACCGAGATTTGGCGGATTTGCAACTAAGATTATCTCTTTCGGCAGACACGATCGGTCAGTTGATGCACTACTTGCGCTTTTCTTAAGTAGGTGAACATAAATAAACTAAACACCCAGAAACCCGGTTTCTCCAACAATACCTTCGCCATTTTTTAGTAGGTTGGGTTGAGGGAAGCGAAACCCAAAGTATTGGGTGGGTTTCGCTTGTCTCAACCCAACCTACGAATCTAAACACCCAGAAACCCGGTTTCTCCAAGAAACCGGGTTTCTAAGGGCCCGCAGTTTTACGTTTAATTATGCCCACCTACTTAGAGTTGTTTATCCAAAACTCAAAACTGACACTTCCCAACTATTTTAGAAGGCCAATGCGATCGATCGGCCAAAATCGAAAGCAAGCACGACCAATGATGTTTTGTTTCGGTAAAAAACCCCACATATGAGAATCATTGCTGTTGTTGCGGTTGTCTCCCATCACAAAAAGTTGGCCTGACGGAACTGCTTGCGGGCCCCACTTATAGGCGGGAGGTTCGGCAATGTAGCTTTCCTGTAGAGGTTTGCTAGAGAGATAGACTTTGCCATTAGTAATGCTCACGAGTTGGCCCGGTTCGCCGATTACCCTTTTGATAAATGCTTGATCTTTCGCATATCCCTGAATTTGCAACTGTGGCGGCGGATCGAAGACGACTATATCGCCCGTTGTGGGGGGGCGAAAACGGTAACTAACCTTATCGACTATCAAGCGATCGCCCACTTGTAAGGTCGGCAGCATAGAATCAGAGGGAATGTAGCGGGGTTCTGCCACAAAAGTCCGAAGCAAAAGAGCCAAGGTAAGGGCGATGACCAGGATTAGGAGATTTTCCCTCACTTGACGCCATACCCGCAACCAGAGAGGATAACCTGCCAAATCCTTTTCGTTATAGTCCATAGAAGGTATCAAGGAATACGGAGAACAAATACAGGACTTACCGGGTTTCTGCGTAAGTCCTAAATTAGTTTCTCACAATCGCAGGAGCGATCGGCTTCTAAATGCCCAGAGTCAGATAAGTTAGGACAGTATTAGACGCTCAAAGCAATGCTGGCACTGTGTTTGTACGGCTTCCGTTGCACTTTGCTATATCATTACTTCCGGGAGAGACGATCGACTGATCCGCGTCACAACCGATAACTCGATCGATCACGTAAGACTTATATAGCTGTCACGGGCTAGTCAAAAAAACATCACAGGATCGCAGAGAGTCGCGTCAATAGGCTGTTTACCGAAAAGTCTCATACTTACTTTTGTCAGTCACCGATTTGAGAAAACTAAGTATGATTCTGATCCGAGATGTGGTCCAACAAGCTATAGAAACTGGTTATCTAACCGTTGAAGCCGAAAATGAACTGCGACAGCTTCTAAGCAGCAAGTACGATTTAGAAGACCTGAATGCCTTTTTGACGTTGCAGCAAGCAGCCATGTCCGGCTATGTTAAGCAAGAGTCCCGCGAGTTAATAGCTATCAAACACATGAGCAGTAAGTCACTTAACTGACTGAGGAGTCTGGTTGATGCCAGAGAATGTCAGGGTTGACGGCAGTCAAGTGGAAGGTATAGCTAGGGACTAGGGGCTAGAGGCTAGGGTAAGAAAGCTTTATTATCAAGGGTTTCAGGAATTAAGAATGCCCTAACCGCCTTGGCTGTTGCTGTATAAGGCCAAAAGTCCACGCTATAATCTTTGATTTGGTGATGGAAGATGTCACACCAAATCTCGTTGCTTATAATATTTGATAACGAATCAGATTCAACCGGAAACGATATCGCTTATTTCCACGACAAGTGGGGTCATCTTTAACTCCTCGCTCCTGTTGTCCCCCGCTATAACTGTACCCAGTTTAGGGGTGGGATGAAAGGCAGGGAGATTGTAGGTACGGAAATCTCCAAATCTTTATCTTTGTGGATATTTTACTGAAATGTGTATAATGCTATAATCGCTTCGATTTAGTGTGGGTAGTTCACGAAAGAACCCCGCCCTACAGACATTCCGGTGAAAGAGGGACTTTACGAAATAGCGATCGCCATACCTGTAAAATCAGACTTCTCCATCTCTCCCAGTTCCGAGATTGGGGCCACAAAAAGTTTCATCTCCTCCATTTGCACCGCTCCAAATAAAGTTCCAAAAGAAACATCTGCCGCATCGCGACCCGTACCGATTCGGATTATACTGTTTAAAGGCACCAAACGGGTAGCATCAAACAGATACCAGCGATCGCCCAGATAAGCCTCAAAACAAGCGTGAAAATCTGGCGGATTCAGACCGTAAGCGTAGGCGCTAACAAAGCGTGCGGGGATATTCAAGGCACGGCAAAAAGCAATGCCTAGATGGGCAAAATCCCTACAAACACCCGCCCGTTGCGTTGCCGTATCGTAAGCGGAAGTCTGAGAATTGGTACTACCAGAAATATAAGTAACTTTGTTATAAATCCAGTTACAAATAGCAGTAACTTTGGAATAACCAGGTTGTAATTCTTTAAATTCACTTTGCACGAAACCGCTTAATAGATCCGATTCGCAGTAGCGACTGGGGTAAAGATAGGGCAGAGTCTCCATCGGCAAATCTGCGATCGGTACTTCAGCAATTGTATTGGGATCGGCGTAAAAATGTGACAATTCGACAGTCGCTTCATAGTTTACTTTCAATTTGCCAACAGGCGCGTTAACTCGCATATATCGAGTTAGACTTGCAGGTGCAGTATATTCGTTAAACTTTACTTCTGGATCGAATTGTAGCTGTTCGGTACAAATCCTTTGATGGTTGTTGTTAACCACCTGGATATTTAAAACTAAAGTGCTGGGTTCGTTGATATTGTAACGTAATATGCAGCCAAGGTTAAATTTCATAATTATTCTTTCTCATGTAACTATTATAAAACACCACTCACAAAAAAACCCGCTGGGGCGGGTCTAGGATCGATCCCTAGAGATTTCTCTTCGTTACACTTTCTGAAAAGGTAACTTGTCTTTTTCTGCTGGATAAACTTCTTGAGCTTTTTCATTGATACCAATGAGTGCTTGAAGATAGGCATCTGCTGAAGCCCAAATAGTGTCTATGTTTTGGGCAGTTGTTGAAGAGTGATTTTTAGAAACTTTCACATTGGCTTTTATACGAACCGTCACCGTCACAGATGAATGCGCTCCAGCTTCTCCCTCAAATTTTACTGCGAAAGAAGTCAGAGAAACCTTAAAGTTTTGGAACCGATCCCACCGATCGATTGCCTTGGATACCGCCTCTATAGGGCCATAACCTGCCATTACAGGAGATTCCCATTCTTCGCCTGTCTCAGTTTGAATAGTTACCTTAGCTTTGGCAAATTTAGATCCCTGACGCCAGTAACTAACATTTAACAACCGAATATTTGTTGGCGATTGACTCTCTTTCTCACCTAAATTATCTTTGCTCTGTGCATTGGCAATTAAACTATTCAAATGTAAATCTGGAGGTGGAACAGAACTTTCTTCTGCTGCAACTCCATAATATATGTCATTGACTGCTTGCAGATAGGCATCCGCTGAAGCCCAGATAGTATCTGCATTTTCAGCAATCTTTGAATAATTGCTTTGGTTGTCACAGCTTACAGTAACCATCACCTTTGCCAAGGACTCCGCTCCAACTTCTACATCCGAGTTTACTGTGTAACCAGTCAAGCAAGGTTTAAGAGTTGGAAAGCACTCATTAATTGCTGTGAATACCGCTTCTATGGCAGCTGAAGCTGTCTCTTCCTCAAATTTACACAAATTACCTTCCGGAGTTTGAATAGTTACCTTAGCTTTAGCTACTCCAGATTCCTGACGCCAGTAACTAACATCTACCAACTGGAAACTGAAACTTTGTTCTAGATACGCTAAGGCATCTTCGGCTTGATACCGAAAATAACTAGGTTCATCTGAGTCTTTGGAGATTTTATCCAGAGTTTCGATCGTCTCCCGGATTTTTTCATCTGTCGTTATGTTTTTCCGTGGAGGAGGCGCAGGTTTATCGGTAATATCTACCCAACCACCAGCCCCTAATTCCTCTAAATCGCAAACCGCTGCATAACGAACATCAATTAATTCGTTTTTGTTGGCAGCTATTTTTACTAATGCTTTGACAGCCTCTATTCCTCCAATTGTTTTGAGCGCTTCAATGCAAGCTATCTTTAAGCTTTCATCTTTACCAGGTTCTGAAAGGAGGATATTTGCCAATTTTTGGGCTTCTTTTTTTCCACCCCATTTCCCTAACGCTGAAGCTGCTCTCTGCCGTATTTTCGTGTCCTCTTCGGTATCTTTAAGATACTTCAAAAGTTCTGGCAGTATTATTGTCCATACTCCAATTCTATCTGTGCCATCTGCGTGCATTCTTTCTGGCGTAACTTCTGCGACTGGGTAAATTTGGGTGCCATCTGCGTGTATTGGTTCTAGTAAAACTTTTGCTTCTACGTAACTTTGGGCTGGCGAATACACTGTACCACGGGGTCGTGTTGTGTCGCGTTTTTGGATGCTCAGTTTAATTAACTCCCAAACTGCGTCCGCGCGATCCTGCTTTTTCTCGGTGTTTCGCAGGCGCGTTACGCAATTCCTAAGTTTTTTCTCCTCCTCAGCTGTGATATTGATGGTGTTCACAATTTTTTCACTCCAGTCAGATTTATTTGTGAATTATCACAACTAACTACAAAAAAAACCCATCTTTTATCCGGGGGTGCGTCTAATCTCTGCCGTTTATGTAATAAAACATTATATAGGTCGTAGATTCGGGCGCACTCCTGGGCAGGAATTTTTGCCGAGCAGCACCTGCTGTTTTCGGATTTGCCTGTTTAGTTGTGTTTTTCTCATTCATCAAAACGCCGACTACTCCTTTTGACGAACGAATTCTTTCTCCTGCTTACAAAGCTGGATTAGTTGAATCAGGAATTAAGCAGGTACAGAGTAGGGTAACTGCTTTTTCTGAAATTGTTTTTGCTAGAAGTAGAGTATATACCAAGTTCATCGCTAATTTTGTAAGAGTTTTTACATCATTAAGTTGATTTTATCCTTCTTGACCCATTTTGTCAATAGACTTCCTCAAGCTGATTATCTTCTCTGAATTGCTTCCAACTGGAACAGTCTACGGTTCGCCATCTCTCTAAGG
Source organism: Argonema antarcticum A004/B2 (assembly GCF_023333585.1). GTDB lineage: Bacteria > Cyanobacteriota > Cyanobacteriia > Cyanobacteriales > Aerosakkonemataceae > Argonema > Argonema antarcticum. Next base: position 5,215 of record NZ_JAIQZN010000060.1, on the reverse strand, counting down.
CTATCTCGTTGTAACTGCTGAGTCCGTGGTCTTGGAGATTAAACATCTGCGTTGTGGGAGCGATACTTTCTGTTATCTGATCAACTATTCTTCTGCTTACAACAGGCGCTAGGGTCAACCAACTTGGCAAAGCGACAAACAGATTGCCGACCCCGCAGGTTTCTACGGCTTCTACCGCTATTTTTCTTCCTCTTCCTGTCGGCTGAATTTCTTGTGTTACCTCTACTTTTCTTCCTGTGTAAAAACCCCATAATAAATCCTGTTGAGATCTGCTTGGACGCAGCTGGCTTAAAAATCTTGTGACCTTCTCAACTTCATTTTGAAGACGAGATTCTATACCTTCGTAGGGAACAAGCCATACAATCTCATTCTCATCTACCATCCTGCTGAATATTTGCAATCCCCCAAATTCTTGAAAAAAGCCTGTCAATGGAGGTATATTTCCTTTGACAACTAGCACAGTGTAATTCTTATTATCAAAATTGTTGAATCGAGCAAATAGTGACTCTTTATTACCATCAATTGTATTATCCAGTAGTGGTTTATTTCCATCTCCAGCAGCCAGTACTAAGCATTTTGGTTTGAATGAAAGATCATTTCCATTAACCATCGCCCTAACTTTTTGCACGCTTCCGTTATTCAAGATAATTTCTGTTACCTCACCGTGACAAATTTGCTGTCTTACCTCTGTTGTACTTATTAAAGCTGCGATAAGCCTTTGCCCATCCAACCAAGTCTCGTCGCTCTCTAAAACTATCCCACTGTCAGATGTTGCTTCAGGTAAGTTATTTAGCAAGTTACCTTGATATTGTTGAAAATTTAATTGGTATTTATTCCTCCAAGTCTCTTCCTGCTCTATTGCTCTTTCGTTGCTTCTATACAAAAACAGAAGCCGCGAATCTCCGAAGGCGCGAACTTCAGGATATCGCTCAATAAAACTACGCCAGTGTTCGTTAGTTGCCTCTCTAAAACGTCTAACAAGTGGTTCATCACTGAAACTGTGTCCTCCCTGAATGCGAAGCTGAGAATGCAAAGTCTGTCCTTGACCCAATGGGTCTTTAGTCAAAAGCAATACTGAGTAACCTAAACCAGTCAAGTCGTTAAGCAGCCAAAGTCCCTGTACTCCGCCACCCACAATGAGTACATCTAAATTGATCGACATTTTTATTTTGTGTTAATTTGAAATTTTTATACCATAGTTTATGCCGATCGCACTAAGTTTCTCTACTTTTTCTTTAGGAATAAACGATCTAGCTCCAACAAGTATAAGCCATATCAAGTTGCGCTCAGATGTGTCATTTTCAGCATATGAGCAAGCGAGATAGTAACTTCCGGTAAACAAAAAACAAAAAACGGTAGAACTTAGTTCTACCGTTTTCTATTAGTGTTTACTGGTAAAGTTTTAGGTTTTGAAAAGTTTCCTTAACTCAAAACTAATTACTTTTCAACAGCGCTAGGAGTCAGTGCTTTTTTCTCGCCCTGTAACACCCTAACCTGACCCTGATCGTCCACATCGACTATGGCAGTGTCTCCCGTTTGAACCCGTCCAGAAAGGATTTCCTCGGCTAGACTGTCTTCCAGGAGGCGCATAATGGCGCGACGCAGCGGTCTGGCCCCGTAGCTGGGGTTGTAACCTTCTGTCACTAAGCGGTCTTTAAATGCGCTCGTCACTTCCAGGATAATTCCCTGTTCGGTCAGGCGACTAAAGACTTCTTTGAGCAGAATGTCGGCAATTTTCTTGATCTCCTCGTTGGAGAGTTGACGGAAGACGATAATTTCGTCGATCCGATTGAGGAATTCTGGGCGGAAGTACTGCTTGAGTTCTTCGTTGACCAGAGTCCGAATGCGATTGTACTGTGCTTCTGCCTGAGTTTCCGATCCTGCATCGAAGAAGCCGAGTTGGCTGCCGCCTTTCTCAATCACCTTCGAGCCGATGTTGGAAGTCATGATCAGCAATGTGTTCTTGAAGTCTACGGTGCGTCCCTTGGCATCGGTCAGACGACCATCTTCCAAGATTTGCAGGAGCATATTGAACACATCGGGGTGAGCTTTTTCGATTTCGTCGAATAGCACGACAGTGTATGGACGACGCCGGACGGCTTCTGTAAGCTGACCGCCTTCGTTGTAACCGACGTACCCCGGAGGAGAACCGATCAGCTTGGAAACGGTGTGACGTTCCATGTATTCGGACATATCTAGCCGAATCATGGCTTCTTCGGAACCGAAGAAGTAAGCTGCTAAGGCTTTGGTCAGTTCTGTTTTGCCTACGCCGGTGGGGCCAGAAAATACAAAGCTGGCGATCGGGCGGTTGGGGTTTTTCAAACCGACTCTGGCGCGACGAATGGCGCGAGATACTGCTGTCACCGCCTCTTCTTGACCGATGAGCCGCTGATGGAGGGTGTCTTCCATGTGCAGGAGCTTTTCGGATTCGGATTCTGTCAGCTTGTTGACTGGAACGCCTGTCCAGGAAGCGACGATGTGGGCGATATCTTCTTCGGTGACAACTGGCAAGATATCTTTGTCTGAGGAGTCAGTTTTCTTGTTTTGGGAAATAGCGCGGATTTGGGATTTTATTTCCATTTCGCGATCGCGTAATTCCCCAGCTCGATCGAAGTCTTGCGACCTGACTGCATCGTCTTTTTCTTTGAGTACCTGACGCAGTTCTTTGTCGAGTTCTTTTGCTGCTGGTGGCAATTGGGAATTAATCAAACGCACCCGCGATCCCGCTTCATCAACTAAATCGATTGCTTTATCTGGCAGATAGCGATCTGAGATATAGCGATCGGATAGCTTTGCTGCCGCTGACAAAGCTTCGTCAGAAATCTTCAGCTTGTGGTGCTGTTCGTAGCGTTCGCGCAAGCCGTAGAGAATTTCTATAGTTTCATCTACTGTTGGTTCCCCCACCATCACCGGCTGGAAGCGGCGTTCCAATGCGGCATCCCGTTCGATGTGCTTGCGGTATTCATCCAGTGTTGTTGCACCGATGCACTGGAGTTCGCCTCTAGCTAGTGCGGGTTTGAGGATGTTGGCTGCATCGATCGCACCTTCCGCTGCACCAGCACCGATCAGGGTATGCACTTCATCAATTACGAGGACGACGTTACCCGCAGAGCGGATTTCGTCCATGATTTTCTTGAGGCGTTCTTCAAATTCACCCCGATATTTGGTGCCTGCTACTAGCAAACCAATATCCAGAGTGACGACGCGCTTGTCTTCCAAAATGTCGGGTACATCGTTGTTGGCAATGCGTTGTGCTAAGCCTTCTGCGATCGCGGTTTTCCCGACACCCGGTTCCCCAATTAACACGGGGTTGTTCTTTGTGCGGCGACCCAAAATTTGGATCACCCGTTCGATTTCCCGCTGACGACCCACTACGGGATCGAGCTTGCCCTCGGTGGCCATCACGGTCAAGTTTGAGCCAAATTCATCGAGAGTTGGTGTCTTCGTGCGGCCTTGACTTGCGCCAGGGGTAACTTCGGTATTTTCGCCCAGCATCCGAATCACTTGCGTGCGGACTTTGGAGAGGTCTACGCCTAGATTTTCCAGTACTCTTGCTGCCACGCCTTCCCCTTCCCGGATTAGGCCCAAAAGCAGGTGTTCCGTGCCGATGTAGTTATGACCTAGTTGACGTGCTTCTTCTAGGGATAACTCCAGAACGCGCTTTGCCCGTGGAGTAAACGGAATTTCGACAGCAACGAATCCAGAACCCCGACCAATAATTTTTTCTACCTCAATTCGAGCGTCTTTGAGATTGACGCCCATTGATTTGAGTACCTTGGCGGCGACGCCGGTCCCTTCTCCAATCAGACCTAATAAGATCTGCTCTGTACCTACAAAGTTGTGCCCCAGGCGACGTGCTTCTTCCTGGGCTAGCATGATCACTTTAATTGCTTTTTCTGTAAAGCGTTCAAACATGGCAGCCTTCCATCACCTGCTGAGTTCCGGTAAGCATGATTCTAGCATAGGCAATCTGTTCGGCTGTCATACTCTTGCGGTAGAGAATTGGTACGGATAGCCGATGAGGGAACTTCTATTTTAGATTTAGGGATATTATTGGTAATTCAGTGGCTGTGAAATTATTTTTTTGATTTTTCCTCTGTTATTTTTTCATGTTTAATTTCGTTGAGTATAAATTCCAGCCGGATGAAGCTAGGCGAGTGCGAACTTGCCGATCCCAGTCTGCTAAAGTTTTGTCAAATTCTGGATGTCCCAGACCGCTAAGCCAGAGAATCAGGGCATCTTCACCCGTATCCTGGTAATAACCCCTGCGTCGTCCGGCGATCCGAAAGCCAAACTTTTGGTAAAGAGATAGTGCAGTTTCGTTAGAGGCGCTTACTTCTAGCGTTGCTCTCTCCAACCCGCGTTGCCAAGCTTGGGATAGCAAGGCTGTTAGCAGTGCCATCCCCAAGCCTTGAGCGCGATGGTGGGGATGAACGGCCAGAATGGTGATGTGAGCTTCATCTAAAATCGCCCATAGACATCCTAATCCCAAGATTGGGGTATGACAAGGATCTGGAGAGAGAGATTCTTCGTCATTCTCTTCTTTGAGAAGAATCAGGATATCGCTATTGGGACTATCTAACTCTCGTTGATAACTTTCGAGAGTCCAAAGTCCACCAAAACACTCTCGATCGAGTTTTACTACTGCTGGGAGTAGTTCTGGTGTCAGGGGTTTTAGATTTAAAAAGTTAATAGCGCTCAATTTTGACATCCTCGCCGCCGTGAACGGACGGCGATTCCAGAAATCACTTTCTGGGTTTCCTCTTTCCACGACTCGGCTTACATTGAGGAGTTTCCTCACCAATGGTAGAACCGAGAGATTGCAGACCAAGCTCGTTCAGCAGAAGCCTGTCTCGCTTGAGAGTTAAGTTTGTCAGCCCAAGAAAACTGTTTAGCAAGAACGGCACAATAAGCGCTCAGTTTATACTTTCCGACGAACTTGCCTTCCATCCAGTATTTGATGCAGCTATTGCGGACAAATCTGGCAGTACGAATGGCTTCATCAAGCATCTCGTACTGCTGCTTCTCTCCTTCAAGTTTTGCCTCAAATACCAACATACTTACGCCAGTAGTTCTGGTATAAGTATAGCGCGTATAAAGAAAGCCGCCCTGAAGGGGCGGGGTTCATCAACAGTTGGCACTTTACTAACATTTACTCACAATCCTTCACTTTTACTCCCTGGCCTTACCACACTCGCCCAAACCCATAGTAAAA
>NZ_JAIQZN010000059.1 GCF_023333585.1 Argonema antarcticum A004/B2 | reverse complement strand
AGTCAAAAGTCACTCATTCAAAAGTCAAAAGGGGAAGAGTGGGGGAGTGGGGGAGTGGGAGAGTGGGGGAGAATGACTAACGACCGATGACTAATGACCAATTTTCTTTTGAATGAGTGACTTTTGAATGAGTGACTTTTGACTTTCCCTTTACACTGTTATGGAAAAAGATAATAGGATCGTATTTGCTATGGACGCAGCTACACTCTGGCAACGCTACCAAGACTGGCTTTATTACCATCAAGGGCTGGCATTTTACCTAGATGTGAGTCGGATGCGGTTTGACGACGGCTTTGTAGAGGCGTTGCAACCTAAGTTCGATCGGGCTTTTCAGGATATGGCAGCTTTAGAGGCAGGTGCTATAGCCAACCCCGACGAAAACCGCATGGTGGGTCACTACTGGCTGCGAAACCCAGATCTTGCCCCAACGCCAGAAATCAAACAACAAATCGTCGAGACGCTAGAGAAAATCGAAACATTTGTTCGCAAAGTCCACAGTGGGGACATTCATCCACCATCCGTCCCCAAATTTACCGACATTATTTCTATAGGCATCGGCGGTTCGGCACTCGGCCCCGAATTCGTCGCAGAAGCCTTAGCGCCAGACTTCCCACCGCTGCGAATTCACTTCATCAACAACAGCGACCCAGCTGGGATCGATCGCCTCCTCAGCAAGCTAAAAGACCGACTTGGCAGCACTATGGTATTAACAATCTCCAAATCTGGAGGAACGCCAGAACCGCGCAACGGCATGATTGAAGTCAAGAAAGCATATTCTGCCAAGAATTTGGACTTTTCCCAATACGCTGTTGCCATCACGGGTGTTGGCAGTAATTTAGACAAGCAAGCCAAGTCAGAAGGCTGGCTAGCAACCTTTCCGATGGAAGACTGGGTGGGAGGACGCACTTCGGAATTGTCAGCTGTAGGCTTGCTTCCAGCCGCCTTGCAGGGAATCAACATCCGCGCCATGCTTGCCGGTGCTAAAGAAATGGACACCGCCACCCGCGTACCCCACATTAAAAATAACCCAGCCGCCCTACTAGCCCTATCCTGGTACTTTGCGGGTAATGGCAAAGGAGAAAAAGATATGGTGGTGCTGCCTTACAAAGATAGTCTGCTGTTATTTAGCCGTTATCTTCAGCAACTGGTGATGGAATCTCTGGGTAAAGAGAAAGACCTCGATGGCAATATCGTCTACCAAGGTATCGCCGTCTATGGTAATAAAGGTTCAACCGATCAACACGCTTACGTGCAGCAACTGCGCGAAGGCGTCCCAAATTTCTTCCTCACTTTTATTGAAGTTTTAGAGGATCGTCAGGGGCCATCGATAGAAATAGACCCAGGAGTTACATCGGGAGATTATCTATCAGGTTTTTTACAGGGAACCCGCAAAGCTCTTTACGAAAACCATCGCGATTCTATCACCCTAACGATTCCCCAAGTTAATCCCCACACGGTTGGGGCGTTGATTGCGCTTTACGATCGGGCCGTCGGTTTATACGGTTTCTTGATTAACGTCAACGCTTATCATCAACCGGGTGTAGAAGCTGGTAAGAAAGCAGCAGCAGTTATTCTAGATTTACAGAAACGGGTGGTGCAGATACTCAAGGACGAAGGCACTCCTCTTTCTATTGCCCAGTTAGCCCAAAAAGCTGGTGCTAGTGACGAAATAGAGGCAATTTACAAGATTTTGCGTCATATAGCAGCTAACGATCGCGGCGTAGTCCTACAGGGCAATCCAGCATCACCCGCCAGTTTAACTGTTTCTGCAAGTTGATTTTTTGGGTAGCGGGGTAGGGTAATTTCAAATTTTAGATTTGAGATTTTTTCAATCGGAAATTTTAAATCTAAAATTTTAAATTTACCTATCTATAAATTATATCGTGTCCGGTTGCATTGGTTGCCTAAAAAATTCCCACTCTTATCTGTGTTCATCTGTGTTCATCTGTCTTCATCTGTGGTAAAAATATAACCACAGATGACAACAAATAATTTGACGATATCACGATAAATGCTAACGATGCTACCGGACACGATATTATTGGTTTCAAATAGCCAAACCCGCATTTATCCTTAGTGTCAATCCAAAATCTCAAATCGAATAACCCGCAGAATTAGGGCGATTTACTTTGAACTTCTAATCGTGAAGTAAGCTGGGGTGAGTAAGAACAAAAACGTCCCTTGTGCCCTCTCCAGAAGACATCGGTTTAATGGGAGTGGTAAAATGAAAGAAGTTGCGATCGTTTACTAGCAAAAGTTCTCCCGGATTAAGAACTTTATTCAAGACGGGCTTTTCCTTTTTAGCCACATAGAGATGAGTTTCTCCACCTTCAATATTTTCTCTATCAACTGAGAAAATACCTATAAAATTACAACCATCTCTATGTATTCCTTCGGGTGCTGGATTGCCAAAATTGTTCGGCGAACAAGTAGTACGGATTTGATGAACTCCTATTTCAACAGCAGCGTCAAGTTTAGAGTAATTCCTAAATTCCAAGACAAGTTTTTTAAACTCATCTAGTTCTATAAGTGCATCATCTAGTTCGGCAAACTCTCTCCTGATATCCCCAACCAACGGATTGTATTGCTTGCTTTGAAAAAGATAGCCATGCGGGAGTTTAGTTAACTGATTGCCAACGACTTTTAAGCGAGATAACCTTCGGGAACGATACTTACCTTTTATATAAGGATCGAGAGGAAGATCTCTAAAAAACCGCTTAAAACCCTCCAGCTTGATGGAATCGACTTTTTCTAAAGCAAAACTAATAGAATATGGGGATTCCGTCGCTCCCAATAAAGTTTGCATTTTCTTTTACCCTTTATACTTTGATCCCCTTAACCAATTCTTCTTAAGGAGGTGTATAGCCCTAGTATAAAACAAATTTTTGTAAACTGTAGTTAAATAAACTACAAAAATCGCAATCTTATGATAGAGTTTTCCTGAAATAACTTACTCCTTTCCCGCTGAATATCATATCTATAAAGCCGCAGAGGGGCTCCAGGGGAAAAAGAATGATAGATAATCTTCTGGCGTGAAAGGAGTAAGACAGATGAAGCTAATTACGAACTGCTTCTACTAAGGCTTGGCACGATCGCAGGAAAATAGCAACATCTACGCCCAGGGCAACATATTGCACTCCGCTAGCAATCCACTGCTTCGCCACTTCGGGATTGTCGGCAAATGTGCCAGCGGCTTTCCCTGCGTTGCGGATGATGGTAACGCATTTCTGCATGAGTTCAATTACGCGAGGATCTCGCACCTGTCCGGGAATACCTAGCGACTGGGACAAATCGTAAGGGCCGAGAAAGATAACATCAATGTGAGGGACGCTGACAATATCTGCGATGTTTTCCACACCGCGCCTGCCTTCGACGTGAACGACCACTAGAGATTCCTCGTTCAACTTGTCGGTGATTTGCGTCCCTGCGGCTGTGTACAAGCCAGCGCGGGTGTTGAAAGAAAGACCGCGATCGCCAAGGGGGCTGTATTTAGCCCCTAACACAACGGCTTGGGCGTCTTCCTTGGTTTCAATCTGAGGCACTTGGACACCAGCACTGCCGATGTCTAGGGCGCGTTGGATTTGGGGGGCGTCATTCTTGCGGACTCTGACAACGGGTGCTATTCCTACACCATCTGCCGCACGACAGAGGTCTTCGGCAACCAATGTGTGTAATGCACCGTGTTCCATGTCTATAACGGCGAAGTCAAATCCTGCATATCCGCAAATTTCCATAAACGCGGGATAGGGGCAGTTAATAAACGTACCAAGTACGGTTTCGCCCTGTTTTAGTTTTCGTTTGAGTTGGTTTTCACGCATTGGTTAGTGTTAAGCTGTACCCATCTAGGCAATAAAATCTTAATAAAATACCTCTGATGTCAATAACTTTCAGCCTAGACTTGACCTATTCTAGGGGTTAGATAGGCTAGCCATCTTTACTCCCATGCCCTTGATAATCGTGGTTGCAGATGACGACTTGGCAATACGTCTTTTTGTCACAGAATACTTAGAGATGTATGGCTACTCAGCGATCGCAGCTGAGGATGGTCAGGAGGCGCTGGAATTAGTTGAGGCATATCGCCCTCATTTGTTGGTCACCGACATCATGATGCCTCGGATGGACGGCTATGAGTTAGTGCGCCAGGTTCGTCAGCGACCGGAGTTCCGCCAGTTACCCGTGATTTTATTGACGGAGCGAAGGAGTACTGAAGAACGGATTCGCGGCTATGAGTTAGGATGCGATCTCTATCTTCCCAAACCATTTGAAATAAATGAACTAGGGGCAATAATTCGTAATCTCCTCAGTCGAAAGATAGATCAATCTGACTCGAACTTACGAGCCTCGACAACCCGGCTTGACAAAACTAAGACAGTCTTAAAAGAATGCAAGTTGAGCAAGCGAGAACAGGAAGTACTGGATTTGATAACTCACGGTTTCTCAAATGCTGAAATTGGCGATCGCCTCCACTTGAGCGCTAGAACAATTGAAAAGTACGTCAGTAGCCTTCTGAGAAAAACTACTACTAGCAACCGCACAGAACTGGTTCGTTTTGCGATGGAACAACATCTCGTGGAATAGGGGCAAGAAAAGTCAAAAGTCAAAAGTCAAAAGTCAAAAGAAAAAAGGGGTTTGGGGAAGAGGGGAAGAATTGAAGAGATATTTCAATTTGAAATCTAAAATCTAAAATCTAAAATTCCCCTACTCCCCAGTATCCAGTTCTTTTATTCGATCGCCAATAATGTATTGCAGCAGACCTTCGCAGGCATCTAACAACAGATCGATCACCTGATTAAACCCCTCTGGGCCACCATAGTAGGGATCGGGAACCTCTTTAAGGGTGTGACGAGTACAAAAATCGCACATCAATCGTACTTTATCTCGATACTTGCCAGTTGGATCGAGAGAGACAATATTTCGGTAATTTTCCTTATCCATTGCCAGAATTAAGTCAAATTCCTCAAAGTCTGACTTTTGAAACTGGCGTGCTTCACCACGAAGTTTTATGCCTCGAAGTTGAGCTGCTTGGGTCATGCGTCGGTCTGGGGGACTCCCAATATGATAACTGGAAGTACCAGCCGAGTCGCAGATAATGCTAGAGCCTAACGTCTGCGAAGCCGAATCAATGAGTCCGGCTTGCTCAACTAAGTGATTCATGATATTTTCTGCTGAAGGCGATCGGCAGATGTTACCCAGACAGACGAATAGTAACTTGTAAGGCATATAGCTAGGGACTAGGGGCTAGGGGCTAGGGGCTAGGGACTAGGGGCTAGGGTTTGGTGGAATTAAAAACGTCCTAACTGACGAGAGCGGTTGCTATATATCTTACAGGAAAGGTTCGCTTCGCTTCAGCCAAATTGCTCTTAATCCAGCTGCCTTAGCCCCTTGATAATCTTCTTTAAAACTGTCGCCAATATGCCATGCAGCTTCAGCTAAACAGTCATGTTTGTGCAAACCTTTAACAAAAATTTCCGATTCTGGTTTAGCTGCACCCACTTCTGTAGAAATCGTAATTGAGGTGAAAAACTTTGCCAAATGGAGATCTGACAAAACAGAGTAAATCCGAGAATCAAAATTAGAAACTATACCTAATTCAATACCCTGTTTGCGCCAGTATTCCAAAGCAGGAAGAACATCGGGATAGATAAACCAAGGGTTAGCTTTAGCAAAGTAGGCATAAAGTTCGGCAAAAAAACTGGAAAAGTCAGCAAATTGATGAAAAGCGCCAGCCTCTTGGAAAGTTTGAATTGCGATCGCACTCCACCACTCAAATTCTTTATTAGGTATTTCTTGCCGTTCAACTCCTGGAAAAGCCATCCTACTACTTGATTTAAAGCTATTATAGAAAACTCGATCTAACGCTTTAGCTGAAACTTCTATTCCAAATCGAAGCGCTATTTCCCTATAGATTTCCCCTACACTACCCCTAACTCCAAATAAAGTGCCCACTGCATCTAAAAAAATTACCTTTGGTTGCTGCATCAGACTAATTCTTCTTTCACTTTCAAACCATTCTTTTTAACAATGTAAGCTGGAACACCAACTACCACGCAATTATCGGGCACATTTTTAATGACAACTGCATTAGCACCTACAGTAACATTGTTCCCAACAGTTATATTACCAAGCACTTTTGCCCCAGCCGTTATTCTGACATTATCCCCAATTTTAGGCCGACCAGTTTTATCTTTGTAGCCAATTGATACCTGTTGGTTGATCCAGCAGTTTTCACCTATATCTGCCATAATAATTGTGCTAAAGCCGTGCTGAATAAATAGACCAGGGCCGATATTGCTAGACATATCTAAAAAGAGATACGGACATTCTTTATAAAAAATCTTAATTATTCGCATCACCAATCTAGCTGCAAAATTCCCTTTAGCTATTCTGTAATAATATAAGTTTCTAAACTCTTGCTTCTTTGCCGTTAAAGACAACAAATTACTTAAATCGGATGTACTCTTCCATTCAAATATTTCTACCCACCGTTTTACGTCCGCTACGATAACTTCTTTCTCGCTAGACAAATAGAATAATAATAGTTGAGGAGACACTAAAATTAGCTCCCCAATTAAAAAAATATTATTAATAAAATCTTTCACACCTTAACCTCCTTTGATTATGGAAAAAATTCTAAGCGATAGTGATAGAGCGCAACTGGCCTTTCAGCAGCAGCAAAATAATTCGGGTCTTGGGGCGAAAGGTAAACAGCAGTTATTTGATCTGCCTCAATTGCTGCACCAGATGCCTGAAGTTTTCTGTAAGCAGTTGTAGTTTCTACCTGATTCAAATAAAGTTGAGTAGGACTGCGAAATATTTGTTGAGAAACTTCTGTTGAAATGAATTTATCGGGATTAGGAATCTCAGTAGCTCGACTGGTAACAATGGAGACAAGTTGCCGCTCTCCTGGGAGTAAAGTAATCTGACGGTTGGGATTATGCGGATCTGTTTTGACGGATAAGATAGCGCTAGAGCCCAAAACCGCCGTGGCTATATTCAATCCATTGAAAGCTCGATCTGCTACCACCGATCCCTGTAATTTTAGATTTTGGATTTTGCGCGAAGTGGGCGTCTTGGCGGTTCCCGTCACGATGCCCACCTTCGCAAGAGAGGATTTGGGATTGAAAATTGAAAATTTAAAATCATTTTGGTTGACGACTTGAAAACGCACTGGAAAAGTTATGGGTTCATTGAGATACCGTCGATTATTTTCAAACCCAGGCGTCACAATATCTGGTGCCAAAGGTGCAACCAAATCCACAAGAGTACTTGTAACATTCCAAGTTCCGGCAATCCAATCTGGATAGATTAAATCTTCAGCTGGAGCCACTTTCTGAGTTGGCGGTTTACTATTCCACTGGGGAAATTGAGCCAATCTTTCCGCCAGTACGCCTGCCTTTGCCTCACCGCTCCAGAAGATGAACACAAAAATCAGAGAAAAACTCCAAATCCCTCTTAAAACTCTTCTTCGTGTCTTCGTGGTTAAAAAATCCAATTAAATAACCTCCACAGGCACAGGTTCCCAAACTTCCCCGTATTTCTCTTGTAGTTGCTGCCAAGTTTCCACCTGTCCCGGCTCGTATTCACCTGGCTTGCCCCACTGGAGAAATGCGCTTAAGGCTGGCTCTTGTTTTTCATCCAAAAAGCGAATGGCATAGGTGGTAAAGTTGCCTCGTTTTGATTCACCAGTTTCAAATTTCACCTTTTTAATGGCGTCCATATTGAGATGAAACTCGAAAATGTCGGCGTGCATATTGGCGTATTTGCCTTTGGGTAATTCAGCGTAGAATAGCTTGCTTAGAGATCCGCGTACTTCTAAGACAGCGGCGCTGCTGGTCACAATTAAACGTAGTGTTCCCAATGTTTGGCAAGCTTCTAGAAATTCTTTCAAATTAGCAGTCATATCAAAATTGGTAATTGGTAATTTCAGATTTTAAATTTTAGATGGCAAATTTAATTTTTAAATTTGCCGTTTGCCATTATAGCAACCGCCAAGGCCGTTAGGACGTTTTTAATTCCTGAAACCCCTAGCCCCTAGCCCCTAGCCCCTAGCCCCTAGCCCCTAGCCCCTAGCCCCTAGCCCCTAGCCCCTAGCCCCTAGCTATTAGCTATTGTTCGTATTGCTCGTAAGCTGCGACAATTCTTTGGACGAGGGGATGGCGGACGACATCAGCCTGGGAGAAATGGCAAAAGGCGATGCCTTCGACGTGCTGGAGGATTTTTTGGGCTACGGCTAAGCCAGATGGTTGGTTTGAGGGCAAATCGGTTTGGGTGATGTCTCCGGTTACTACCATACGAGAACGGAAACCAAGGCGCGTCAGAACCATTTTCATCTGAGCTGGTGTGGTGTTCTGGGCTTCATCCAGAATTACAAAAGCTTTGTTGAGGGTGCGACCCCGCATATAGCCTAAAGGAGCTACTTCTATTACGGTTCGTTCCATCAAGTTGGCAATTTTTTCAGGGTCGATGAGTTCGTATAAAGCGTCGTAGAGGGGGCGAAGAAATGGGTCAATTTTCTGCTGCAAGTCTCCAGGCAGAAAGCCCAGTTTTTCGCCCGCTTCTACTGCTGGTCGGGTGAGGATGATTCGTTCGTACTGATTTGCCAATAGGGCTTGAACGGCTAGAACTGCTGCGAGGAAGGTTTTGCCGGTACCGGCTGGCCCGACGCAAAAGGTGAGGTCGTGGGTACGCACGGCTTGGACGTACTGCTGCTGCCGGAAGGTTTTGGCACGGATTTCATCGCCACGGCGGGTGCGGGCGAGAATGTCTCGCTGTAAGTCTTGCAGCTCGTCGCTACGCTGGGTATCGAGGGCTTGACGAGCTGTGAGGATATCGACGCTAGTGATGCTTTTGCCGTGTTTCCAAAAGTCTTCGAGCGATCGCACCAGTCTCCCACACAGGTCAACTTGATTCGCCGTTCCCGAAATCAGTAATTCTTGCCCGCGCAGCACTAGCTTCGCGCCTGTTTGCTGCGCCAGGGTTTTGAGATTTTCCTCTCGATCTCCGCTCAGGGCGATCGCGCTTTCTTGACTCGGCAGTTCAATCGTTGTGCCGTCTACCATTCCCTACAAGTATTCCCCAGCAGATTGAGTGGGTATTGATATTTTACCTACTTTTAGTAGTAGGTATTTTTGGCTCTTTCGGAGTTCTTATGCTTTTGTTCAAAAAAATAACATTTTTATTCCTCTGCTCCTCTGATCGAGAACTCAAATAGCATAGTAAATACGGAAGACCCCTGTCTAGTAACGGTGCTTGCGGGATGCTTCCGCTTTGCGCTTCCGACGAAGGCTAGGCTTTTCGTAACGTTCGCGACGCTTGACTTCGTACAAAATCCCAGCTTTTTGAATCTTTTTTTTGAAACGTCTCAAAGCAGAATCGATCGACTCATTTTCACCCAAACGGACTTCTGACATTTGCTTTTATTCACCTGCCTTTTAAAACTTGGATAAAAGTGTTGACGCCAATCAACGTTTTTTGATTAAGGCCGTGGCGTCAACCTGTAAGTTTTACAGCTCGTCACTAATTTACACCCTAGCGGGAGCGGAGTCTAGGAGACGACTTAGGCGCAACTGAGGAGGGAGGTGGAAGTGTTCGCGTTCCGGTTCGACTAGGCGGTGGCCCAGTTTCTTGTTCCAGGAATACGCCGCCGTATATATCAAGATAGACGGATTGCCCAGATGCGATCGCAGCTGCTGCTATAGCCGTCCGGATCGCTTTAATGTTACGTCCGCCTCGACCGAAGACTCGCCCTTTATCCTCTCCTTCTAAAGCGACGCGAATCCAAACCCGTGGACTACTAGCAGATATTTCGCAGTCTACTTTCAAAGACTCCTGAGATTCTAAGAAAGGCTGCACCAAAAACTTTACCAGCCCACCATAGTCTGGAATAGCTACTTGGGGTTGGATTTGGCCGTTACTGGGTAACTGAGGCACTAACCTGCTCGAAGACATTGGCTTTTTTGAGGATGTTGCGAACGGTGTCAGTAGGTTGGGCTCCATCTTGGAGTCGTTTGAGGATCGCGGGAACATCTAGCCGTGTTTCATCGGTTCTGGGGTTGTAAAAACCGAGTTCTTCCAAAGGACGACCATCGCGGCGAGAGGTACTTGGCATAGCTACAATCCGGTAGCTGGCCTCCCGCTTTTTACCGTATCGTTTTAAGCGCAGTTTGATCATGCCGAAAAATAACGTTCGCAATTTTGACTAAACAATTATTGTAGCCTGATGTTGAGCATAGAGCTTTCGCGATCGCACACCTTAGCTACAGCTGACCGAAACCTTTCTTCTTTTTCTCCTTTTTCGGTTTCTTCTTACCAGTCTGTTCGTTATAGCCCCGCCAACCCGGAGCCGACGGACGATTCCCACCGCCGCCGAAGGGAGACATCCCCCCACCCATTCCACCCATACCCGCCATGCCAGGTAAACCGCCTTGTCCCATCTGCTGCATCAGACTTCGCATTTTTTGGAAATCGGTCACCAACTTGCTGACTTCCGACTCCCCATAACCAGAACCCCGACCAATCCGCCGCCGCCGACTGGGAGTAGACGCCAACAACTCTGGGTTGCGACGTTCTTCCACAGTCATAGAATTAATCATCGCCTCAGTCTGCTTGAGCTTTACTTCTGCCTCTTGCAACTGCCGATCGGAAATTTTGGGCATTCCGGGAAGCATCTTCAGCAAACCGCCAAATGAACCCATATTCTTCATCAAGCGCATCTGCTTGAGGAAATCCGTAAAATCAAACTTGGCCGACAGGATTTTCTCCTGCATCTTCTCGGCGTCAGTAAAGTCGATTTGTTCCTGCGCCTTTTCCACCAGCGTCAGGACATCGCCCATACCCAGAATTCGCGATGCCATTCGGTCTGGGTAGAACGGTTGCAGGGCTTCAACCTTCTCGCCAGTACCGATAAACTTAATTGGCTGACCGGAAATTCGCCGCACCGATAGGGCTGCACCGCCGCGAGTATCCCCATCCAGCTTAGTCAGAATCGCCCCTGTGATGCCGATGCGATCGTGGAATGTGCGGGTAAGATTCGCCGCCTCCTGACCCGTCATGGCGTCCACCACCAGCAGGGTTTCGTGGGGTTTCACCGTTTGCGCGATCCGGGCCAACTCCGCCATCATATCCTGGTCAATTTGGAGGCGACCAGCCGTATCGATAATCACCGTATCGACGCCTTCTGCCTTTGCTCGTTCCACACCCTGACGGGCAATCTCCACCGGGTTCGTATCAGTTCCCAGTTCAAACACCGGCACGTCAATTTGCTTACCCAGAGTTACCAACTGGTCAATTGCTGCCGGTCGGTAAACGTCAGTCGCTACCAGCATCGCCGTCCGGTTCTCTTTACGCAGATGCAAAGCCAACTTAGCAGCAGCAGTGGTTTTACCCGTCCCCTGCAACCCGGCCATCAGGATAATCGTGGGAGAAGTGTCAGCATGAGCTAGGGGAACGTTGGTTTCCCCCATCACGGCCAACAGTTCGTCGTAAACAATTTTGATAAACTGTTGATCGGGCCGCACGCCTGTAATTACCTCGGCACCTTGGGCCTTGGTTTCGACTTCGGCAATAAAATCTTTTATGACTTGGAGATTTACATCCGCTTGCAGAAGGGCGCGACGGACTTCCCCCAGGGCCTCTTGAATATTGGCATGGGAAATGCGATCCTGCCCCCGCAGCTTTTTCCAAGCCCCTTCTAAGCGTTCAGATAGTGCGTCAAACATAAATCAGTTTTTGTTCGGATATATATATAACTTACCAGTTGGCGATCGGGCATGAGACATTGGGCATTCTGAGATGGGGAAAATATTTTTCTCTCGCTCGCTCTATCTCGTTTTTCCCCGTTTGGCGACCCTACAGAGGCTGACTGCTACCTTTGGGGCTTCACTGGTCGAGTAGCGTCGTGAATGTTATAACAGAGTGCTATGGCATTTTTCTATCCTGGGGCAGTTGCTCAAAGTTAAATCATGCCCAAAAAGAAATCAAAGTCCAAATCCAAAAAGCAAGGTACTGCTAAGTCAACCTTAAGCCTGAAGGAGCAGTTAGCAGAAAAAAGAAAAGCTGCCAAAGAGCGGAAGGAATTGATTAGCTTTTCTACCTCCGCTGTCTTTGGTGCTGCTTTTATTGGCATGATGGCCTTTCCTTTGAGTGGGCCGAAAGGAGCTATGGGAACGATCGCAGGTATAATTTGCCTCGCTTTTTCCTTCAAATACCCCCGACAAGCTCTTTGGGCGTTCCTCATCTATATGCCATTTAGCGGAACCATTATCTACAGCTTGGGCAATAGTCCAGTGCTACAGTTGGCAAAAGATGGTTTCTTCATTCCCGGACTCATTACCATTATCCAAGAGTGTCAGCGAAAGCGACTACCTATAATTATCCCTAAAGATCTAAAGCCCTGGCTGATGATTCTGCTGGCTTGTTGTCTGATGACTTTATTTTTTGTCAACGGGTCGCAGCAGATGACTGCTAAGCCGCCCGAAAAACCATTTGCAATGGGGATTTTGGGCTTAAAAGTGCTAATGGGATATATTCCCTTAATCACTTGCGCGTATTACCTCATCCGCAATAAAAAAGATTTTCTCTTGATGACGCGCTTGCACGTATTTCTGGCACTCATTTGCTTTGGCCTTTGCTTTGTGCAGTATATGTTTCTAGTCACAGGTCGATGTGCTGGCACCCAGTTTTTGGAAGGAGCGGATTTATTTAAAGCTTCCTTAGAAGCGCGGTGTCTGGTCGGTGGCTCTCTACTCTATAGTCCCTCACAGGGGGTAATCCGCTTGCCGGGAACTTTTGTAGCACCCTGGCAGTGGGGCTGGTTCATTATCGCGAATGCGTATTTCACCTTTGCAACTGCTTTCAGCGACCCCTCGGCTCGCTGGCGAACTGTTGGCTTGCTGGGAATGGCTGCGGATTTCGTGATAGCCGTTATTTCCGGTCAGAGAATTGCTCTGCTCCTTGCACCACTTTCAATGGTGATTCTGCTGGTATTAACCGGCCAAATTTTTAACCTCAAACGCTTCTTGCCGATCGCCATTGGGTTAGGGGTTGTATTGGGAATTGCCGCAACGCTCTATCCTGAAGTTGTTCAAGAACGGATAGATAGTTTCCTTGGTCGTTGGGAGGCTTCACCGGCTGACGATTTTATCGTTTATCAATTTGAGTTTACTTGGAAGAACCTTAAGGGCTCGATGATCGGTTTAGGATTGGGCCGAGCAACAAACTCTGCCCGCGTCTTTGGCTATACTGCCCTGATAGAAACTTGGTTTCCCAAGGTGATGCACGAGATTGGCCCAGTTGGACTAATCGCGTTTTTGGCTTTGGTTACGTCTCTGACAGTATTTACTTTCAAAGCTTACCGCTCTCTCCAAGATCCGAGTTTGCGAAGCTTTGGAGCTTGTTTTTGGGTTTTTATTTTGTTTATTAGCTACCAAACTTACTATTATCCTTTGGATGTCGATCCAGTTGCTGTTTACTATTGGTTTTTTGCTGGGGTTCTTTTAAAATTGCCAGAACTGGATAAGCAGGAAAAAATAAATGCCGAACTGGAAAACCAGCTTTCAAAGAAGAATAAGAAGAATAAGCGTTTAGCTAATAGCGTGGCAACGGAATAGCTGCATAAAACCTTTATTGTCGACAACTCAAACCTAAAAGTAACAACTAATTATGAACTATCCTTTGATTTCAGTGATTGTCCCTACTTACGAACGAGAGCAGGCTTTACGAGATACGCTTTTCGATCTGGTGCAGCAAGATTATCCGAATTTTGAAGTTTTGGTTGTAGATCAAACCAAGACGCATCAGTTGGAAACGCAGGCTTATTTAGAAGAATTGGAAAAAGCTGCTCAAATTCGTTTGTTCCGGGTTGATTGGGCTAGTTTACCGGGTGCGCGTAATTATGGTGTACGACGCTCGAAGGGGGAAATTATTCTATTTATTGATGATGATGTTCAGTTACCATCAGGATTTTTAGCTGCTCATGTCCGCAATTATTTAGAACGTCCAGATGTGGGATCTGTAGCAGGTCGTGTTTTGGATCGCATGAAGCTTGCTGAGTCTGAGGAGGGGTTGACGATCGATTATTTACCTCCAGAAGCGATGGAGCCCGGAATTGGATTATATTATCTTAATTTAGTTCATACTGTAAAACCGCAACAGGTGATCACGGCAAGGGGTTGTAATATGTCGTTTTGTCGAGAGATATTTGATAAGTATGGGTTGTGGTTTGATGAACGATTTCGCGGTAGTGCGGTGCGGGAAGAATCGGATTTTTGTCTGCGGATACGACAAACTGGTTATAAGATTTGGTACGATCCGGAGGCTTATTTGGTTCATTTGGGGGAAGAGACAGGTGGATGTCATGATATAAGTACGCGATCGCTCGAATATCAAATTACGTTTTATCACAATCATTTCCTCATGGGCTTCAAAAACCTGACTCCCAAGCAAATGTTGAAATTTTCATCTAGCTTGTTTCAAGATCAAGTTTTGGCAAGTCTAGCCTCGCGCAAAAGCAAGTCTTTACCCAAAGTGATAGGACGTATGGGATCTTATAGCCTGGGATTTATCAGTGCGATCGGCAGTATAGCTCAATCTGGCTGGAACGATGGTCAAGTTTATACCCGATTGGAAGCGGAAAATGGCTAATAACTATTTGTTTGTTGTCGATCGCAATTAGCCATTAACTATCAACAAGGACAAGATTTAAAATATGTAATTTATATGAAAATTCTCCAGATTATCCCTTCAATTTCCCTAGTCTACGGTGGCCCCAGCCAGATGGTATTGGGTCTTTCTGCTGCCCTAGCCCGATCGGGTGTAGAAGTAACAATTCTTACTACAGATTCTAACGGAGATGCAGGACAAGCGCCGTTAGATGTACCTCTGGATCGCCCAGTTGAGAAGGATGGTTACCAGATCCGCTATTTCCGCTGTTCTCCGTTTCGCAGGTATAAATTTTCACTTAATTTGCTGAGATGGCTGGGTAAACACGCGGCCGAGTTTGACTTGGCGCATATTCACGCGCTGTTTTCGCCAATATCATCATTGTCTGCTTTTGTGGCCCGATCGCACCATCTCCCCTACATCCTACGTCCTCTTGGCACTCTCGATCCCGCCGATCTGCAAAAGAAAAGATTGTTGAAGCTTCTTTACGCAGCATTGCTAGAAAAGCCTAATATAGCAGGTGCAGCGGCTATTCACTTCACCAGTACCCAGGAAGCCAAAATTTCGGCACGATTTGGGGTATCGACACGAGATTTGGTGATTCCGCTGGGTGTAGTAACGAATGTAACAGATAAGTTATATGCGATCGACACAGATAAACCATCTGTTGACATTCCCCAAATACTTTTCATGTCTCGGATTGACCCAAAAAAGGGACTAAATTTGTTAATTCCCGCCTTGGAAAATTTGTTGGCTGAAGGTATAAAATTTCAGTTTATTTTAGCTGGTGGGAATCCGCAAGACCCGGATTATGAAGGGAAAATTAAAGCACAAATTGAAGCTTCGCCAATAAATTTGCATACAACAATTACTGGATTTGTGACAGGCGATCGCAAAGCATCATTACTACAAAATGCGGATTTATTCGTGCTGCCTTCTTACTACGAAAATTTCGGCATTGCGGTGGCGGAAGCTATGGTAGCAGGAATACCTGTAGTTATTTCCGAAGGAGTCTATATTTGGGAAGATGTCCAAAAAGCACAAGCAGGTTGGGTTTGTTCTTTAAGTGTTGAATCCCTTACTGAAATGTTGCGGTTAGCGTTAAGAGATAAAGCTGAACGTCAGCGGCGAGGTTTAAAGGCAAAAGAGTGTGCTTTGAAAGAGTATAGTTGGAGTGCGATCGCGCAACAAACCATTCAAGCATATCAAACAATTATATCATCTACTCTTATTGTAAAATAGAACACAGCCAAGACAAATCAAGTCATGTCAAAACTTACTCTCCAAGTGCGAACAAGAGACAACTTGCTTGAACTGCTTGCTAGTGGTGAATCACAAGCTTGGGTTGTTGCTGAAGACAAATTCCAAAAGATCACTCATGTCCAGATAGTCAACTGGGAGGGTTCTCAGATGATTGAAGGTGTGTTCGATAGAAATGCTAGTTCTCGTAGAGAAGATGGCAGACTGGTTGTGAAATTTCTAGATGGTCGCATTGTCAATTCCAACGTCAAATTCGAGGTACAAAATCCTGTCCACTACATCTAGAACCATCGACATCCACCGATCTACTTTGAAAGCTATTTGAGGCTAGTAACTCAACTTCAACTACCCATAACTGATACTCTGGGAGCAGGCGCACCGCGTAACATTCCTTCTGTGCTGAGATCCTCGTCTATCTCCTCCCAGTGAATACCGTAACCTCCACCACAGACTTCCCACTGCGATCGTTGTTCCGGTGTAGCGTTAAGCAATCTCGGATACCAGACTAGAGGCACGGTAATCGTTCGACCGTCCATTAAATCGACACTGATTGTTTCTTCTGTAAAGCGAACATCCTTAACTCTCTCGTCTGCTCGAATCGCCAAAATACCCATACCATGCCTCCACAAGCCTTATTTGATTCTCTTGTACCATTAACTGCAATTTCCGAAGTTCTTTAGCGCTAAAACCAATATTATTTGCTAAGCTGACTGGTTCTAGCCAAAATTTAGCTGATGAGTCATCGCGGTCAATATGTATATGCGGTGGCTCGTTTGGTTCATGACTGTAAAAGTAAAATCGATAAGCACCTATTCTTAAAACTGTCGGCATTCTTCAATATTAAACGAAAGCTATCCCGTATGACCGATTGCTTACTGGTGAATGTCATTAGTCATTAGTCATTTTGTTCATTTTTTATGGTTCATCGTTAATCGCAATGACCAATGACCAATGACTAATGACCAGTGACTAATGACCAGTGACTATTAGCTATATTGCTCTTTCGATTGAGTTTCTGGATTTAGGTTGAACAGCGTTTGCAGAGTCTGCATTGCTTTGCGTCTCGCTTCAATATCCTGCTGCGCTCGCAGTTGTACCATCGGATCGTGCAGAATTTTATTGACAATCCCCCGCGTGAGGGCTTCAATAACTTCTTGATGTTTTTCCGCAAATTCAGTACCGAGACGAGACAAAGCTTTTTCCAACTCTTGGGCGCGGATAGTTTCCATTTTATCCCGCAGGCAGCTGATGGTAGAAACGGTTTCCAAACTGCGCCACCACAGATCGAAAGCTTCTACCTCTTCGTCCAAAAGCACCTCAGCTTCCTTCGCCATCTGTCGCCGACTTTCCTGATTCTGCGCCACTACAGCTTTCAAATCATCGACATTGAAAGCTTGAACATTAGCCAAATCGTTCGCATCGGCATCCACGTTGCGCGGAACGGAAATATCAAATAACATCAAAGACCGATTTGGTGACAAAACGGGTTCCAGTTTTGCCCGATTAAGTAGCGGTTCGGTGGCAGAAGTACTGGTAAAAACTATATCCGATGCTGCGATTACCTGCATCATTTCGGAAAGCGGGTAAAGTTGCAGCTGCACTTCATTAACGAACTTATTTGCCAATTCCTCAGATCGTTGCATAGAGCGATTCAAAATCGCTATTTCAGTTGCGCCTTTGGAGATGAGATGTTGCACCAGCAGCCGAGACATTTTGCCAGCACCCAGAATCCCTATTCGACAAGCTGCTAAATTTGGCACTTTCATTTGCGCCAACTCCACAGCAGCGGAGCTGATGGAGACTGCACCAGTACCAATGCTAGTTTCGGTGCGGACTCGCTTACCAGCAGTGAGGGCTTGATTGAGGAGTCGGTTAAGGATGCGTCCGACGCCTTTGTATTGCTGACATATTTTGTGAGTATGTTTAACCTGAGCCAAAATTTGCCCTTCGCCAAGCACCAGGCTATCTAACCCGGCGGCAACCCGCATCATGTGCATGACGGCATCTTCGTGGAGCAACATAAATAGGTGCTTACGCAGGTCAATCGGCGGTAATTTGCTGTAGTCGGAGAGGAACTGGCGTACTTCTGAAATTCCCTGTTCGGTTTCGCTGGTAACGATGTAAATTTCCAGACGGTTGCAGGTGCTGAGAATAGCAACTTCTTCAATATTGGGGTAACTGCAAAGTTGCGCGATCGCACTTTCCGTCTGCGCTTCTGGAATGCTCAGTTTTTCACGAATTTCAACAGGTGCTGTTTTGTGGCTAAGCCCTACTACTGCAATATTCATTTGCTAATTGTTAATTGCTAATTGCTAATTGCTAATTTGGCATTGGAATCAGTTTGGGCATTGGGGTCAGTTTGGCCATAGTTTTTCTGAACTTGGCCATGCCCAATGCCCCATGCCTTGTTACCTAATGACTACCTCAATTGCAGACTCTTTGGTTCGTCAAACAGGTGGATCGTGTCAACAAAGCGAGCCGTCTTGGACTGAGTAGAAATGACCAAGCTATGAGTCCGGGCTCCTCCGTGGAAGAAGCGGACGCCTTCCATCAGAGTTCCAGGAGTGATACCGCTGGCTGCAAATAACACCGTATTGCCAGAAGCCAGTTCCTCTGCCTCGTAAATCTTGTCGGGGTCGTTGATACCCATTTCTTTGAGACGAGCGAGGTTGCCTTCTTTGCTTTCACCGATCAAGCCCGTTTTCACCACCTCTGGATCGTAAATCAATTGACCTTGGAAGTGTCCTCCCAAACAGCGCATGGCGGCGGCTGAGATGACGCCTTCTGGTGCTGCACCAATACCCATCAGGGCGTGAATGTTCGTACCGGAAAAGGCACAGGAGATGGCGGCAGAAACGTCTCCGTCGCTGATTAGGCGCACTCTTGCCCCAGCTTGGCGAATTTCCTGAATCAGTTCTTTGTGACGGGGACGATCCATTACCACCACTACCAATTCCTCAATAGAGCGGCTCAAGCACTCGGCAAGAACCTTGAGGTTGTGGGTGGCGGACTTGTTAATATCAACGTGGCCTCGCGCTGCTGGGGGAGCAGCTAGCTTCTTCATATAGAAGTCGGGCGCAGCAAACAAACCGCCTTTTTCGGAAATTGCTAACACTGCCATCGAACCATTTTGACCGTAAGCAACTAGGTTAGTGCCTTCGCAAGGGTCAACAGCAATGTCAATTTCTACCAGTTCGTCTGGGTTGCAAAAGGCTTTGGCATCCTCACGGGTACAGATACCAACTTCTTCACCGATAAAGAGCATGGGGGCTTCATCGCGTTCGCCTTCGCCGATCACGATGCGACCTCTCATGTGAATATTGTTCATCCGCTCCCGCATGGCTTCTACCGCCACGCGGTCAGCCTCGTTTTTATCGCCTTTACCCATCAAACGGGAAGATGCGATCGCTGCTTGCTCAACTACCTCTATAATCTCTAAACTGAGTGTATTTTCCACGGGGTGCGTCCTTCCAAACTGCTTGATTTTGCTAGGTTTCGTCTGGCTCTAACAGTTTTCAAGTCTATCAGAGTAGGGATCGCTGTGCAGAGGTGTCGGGGTTCAAGCCGTGTTAAGTTTTGCTGCTGGTCTTGCAAAAAGGGAAAAAGAAGCCTGCGGTCTAACGGTACTCCGTTGACCGTCTGGTTTGTTCACCCATCAATCAAATTACCCGGAACGTTAAATTCTATGTTGGAAGAACCGTTGGCGAGCAATACCAGTGAAGAAAACTATCCAGTCACCGCTGTGATCTCTCATGTAGTGAGACCGGGGCGCGAGCAAGGTTACGAAGCATGGTTTCATGGCATCGCCGCAGATGCACGAACATTCAAGGGACATCTGGGTGTCAGCACTATTCGACCCCACCATCACGCCCATCCTGAGTACGTGGTCATTCTCAAGTTCGATTGCTATGACATCTCAAGACCTGGCTAGAATCTGATGTTCGGCGAGAGTGGATTGAGCGATTGCAGCCCTTAATTGAAAAGCCAGAAGATATTCAAACCCTGACCGGATTGGAAACCTGGTTTACACTCCCCAATCGGTCGATGAAGGCTCCACCCCCTCGCTACAAAATGGCGTTAGTTACATGGTTGGGAGTGTTTTTTACGATTTCTATTCTCAATAGTTTGCTGGTACCGCTACTATCCGGCCTTCCTGCGTTGCTCAAATCTTTGATTATCACAGGTCTCACTGTTATCCTGCTCACCTACTCGATCATGCCGCGCTTAACACAATTATTTCGCAAATGGCTATATCCCATTTCATAAAATGATATGAATTTGTTACAATTGCTGCGGCGAGGAGGGCAGCCGTTGCCCCATTAAAGGTTCTGCGTTTATAAAGAGCGCGAGCGGGCAAATGGATATTTGTTCAGTTTAGCTTAAACGGTGCTGTTAAACTTTGAAAGCTTGCAAGCTGCAATTGAAGGGAAGAAATACGATCGCGACTTCGGTACACTAGCTCGTCAAGAAAGCCAGCGATCCCTAGCCCCTAGTCCCTAGCTATACTACACCATCATCAAGGAAACCAAAATGCTCAACTTCCTCAACCCCATCCTGGGCCGCCATCCAGAGCAAATCAAAGCCAACGTAGAGATTTACACTTGGCAAACCTGTCCTTTCTGTATCCGCGCCAAAATGCTGCTCTGGTGGAAAGGCGTTAACTACACCGAATACAAAATCGACGGCGATGAAGCAGCTAGAAACAAAATGGCCGATCGGGCCAACGGACGCCGTTCAGTTCCCCAAATTTTTATCAATAATCAGCACATCGGTGGATGCGACGATATCTATCAGCTGGATACACAAGGCAACTTAGACTCCTTGCTAACTCAACCAGCTGTGTGAAGCTTGCCTTGCGGACGAGAGTTTGTGAGCCATCTGACTTCAGTCTGACGGCAATATTTACCGATGACAATTGATGACCCAGCCTATCTAATTCACCGAAAATGGATGGGTAGAGCCATAGAACTGGCACAAACTGCCGGTGACGCCGGAGAAGTGCCTGTAGGAGCCGTCATCGTTGACAGTCAGGGTAACTTAATAGCAGAAGGAGAAAACCGCAAAGAGCGGGAGTTTGACCCCACAGCCCACGCCGAGATTCTCGCTATCCGGGCAGCTGGCAAAGCCCTGCAAGACTGGCACCTCGATCGATGCACCCTCTACGTTACCCTAGAGCCATGCCCCATGTGTGCGGGTGCGATCGTCCAAGCTAGGCTGGGTCTGTTAGTTTATGGAGCAGACGATCCCAAAACTGGCACAATTCGTACAGTTGCCAATATTCCCGATAGCGCTGGCTCCAATCACCGCTTATCCGTACTCGGTGGTATCTTAGAATCTGCCTGTCGCCACCAGCTGCAATCCTGGTTTGCACAAAAAAGGCAAAAGTGAAAAGACAAAAAGCCTTTGTTTTAGTTTTTACCTTCCACAGATTTTGCCTGGGAACAGCAACCGATGAAAGTCAGTTAGGACGTTCTTAATTTCTGAAACCCTAGCCCCTAGTCCCTAGCTATATTTTTCCGACTAATGACACCCGTAGAACTGTCCCTTTAATAGAAGACAACTCACCACAGAAAATTTACGGTGGAATTGAAGATGCTTCGATGTAGTTACTAACCTTCCCTATGACGATCCCGCTCAACTCTTCTGCACAAACCCTTGCAACTTCAACACCGGCAAAGGTAACTACTGTTACCTCTCACGTTGCGCCTTGGTTCAGTCAGTTGGCTTATCCCTTGGGGCGTCGGATTATTTTACCTTTTTACTTCGGTGAGATTTCGGTGACGGGTCGGGAACATTTACCCACAGAAGGGCCAGTTATCCTAGCGCCCACCCATCGCTCTCGTTGGGATTCTTTTATGGTGCCCTATGCAGCTGGTCGGGATATTACAGGGCGGGATCTGCGGTTTATGGTTTCGGCTAATGAAATGACAGGACTCCAAGGCTGGTTTGTCCGGCGCTTCGGAGGTTTCCCCGTTGACACCGAACATCCCGGAATTGGCAGTTTGCGGCATGGAGTTGAGCTACTCCAAAATGGGGAAAGTCTGGTTTTGTTTCCTGAAGGAAACATCTTTTTTGACAACCAAATCCATCCGCTTAAACCTGGATTGGCGCGTATAGCCCTACAAGCAGAAGCGAGCAAATCTGGCTTGGGGATAAAAATTGTCCCCATCAGCATTAAATACAGCAAATCCATACCCCACAGAGGCTGCGATATCAAAATCAGCATCGGTTCTCCGCTGAATGTCGCCGATTACCGCACCGAAACAGTGAAAAAAGGGGCACAACGTTTGACTGCGGATCTGGAAACTGCTCTTCGGATGCTGCACGAGAGCTAACATAAAAACTGTGTTTAAATTATTTTTGTCAGATACCGACCCACTTTTGCCTGGGAATGGTAATATACTCCGAAGTAAATATCCATCCTGTTTGTGCTAAGACGCAAACCTAGTTCATGGTAGTTTCTGGATCTGTTCGCTTACTCCACCTCAACGGCTTCACTTTCCTGCCTCTCCTGGCAGCTTTGACTGTGTTTGCACCATTCCAAGTCCAAGCACAGGAATCTTCCCCGCCAGCTGCTCCCAATCAAGTCCAGCCTTTGGAAGGGACAGAGACGAACGAGCTGCGTCCCCTAACTCAGGATAATAGTTTACTTAGCCTCCAAGGCGGGCAGCGTCTCATGTCTGAAGCCAGTAGCGCCGTTTCGGCTCAAAACTATGCTTTGGCGATGAAGAAACTCCAGGACGCTCGTCAGGTTTTCAATCAGTTGTCTAACTTCTATCAAGAGTTAGCTGGCAGTTTCTCAGGGATCGATAACCGCATATCTGATACCCAACGGCGCAAGGCAGTAGAAACGGCGCAAATGCGGGATGAGGCAACCTATCAGCTGGCACTGGTACACCGGGCGCAAAATCAGCCTGAATTGGCTGTGCCGTTGCTGGTTCAGATTATTCGCTCTCAAAATCCGACTCGCGATTTGGGGAAAAAAGCCTATCAGCAGTTATTTGAATTGGGGTTTGTGGATTCGCCTTACCCCAGAACTGGGAATAACTCGCCGTCTTCTTCGGCTCAATAGTTAAAGTAGATTTAAAACAAAGAGCGAACCGTTTTTAAGCGAGAGGAATGGAATGATTAGTCCCGATCGGGTTGAAGCTATGATTAAGGAGGAATTTCCTGATGCACTGGTTCAGGTTCAAGACTTGACCGGCGGCGGCGATCACTATCAAGTGACGGTGGTTTCTTCTTTGTTTGAAGGCAAGGGGCTTGTTCAACAGCACCAGATGGTTTACGGTGCGCTGCGACAAGCGATGTCTTCAGAAGCTATCCACGCTCTGGCTCTGAAAACCTCGATTCCCCAGGCTCAGTAAGCCCCCGATTAGTTTGCTTGAAGCGGCATAACGCTCGATTAACTACCAAGCGTAGGGTGACCTTAGTATTTTCTAACCCACAATTGCGCTGAAAAAAATACTGGACAACAAAGCGATCGCGAGTCGATCGCACTTTACACGAAGGCAGTGAAGAATTATGACACCGGAACTCAAAGAACGAATTGACAACTTGGTAAAACACAATAAAATTTTCGTGTTCATGAAGGGCAACAAGCTTATGCCCCAGTGTGGTTTCTCTAACAATGTGGTTCAGATTCTCAACACATTGGGCGTTCCCTACGAAACTTTTGATGTCTTACAAGATCAGGAAATTCGTCAGGGAATTAAAGAGTATGCCAATTGGCCGACTATTCCCCAGGTTTACATTGATGGTGAGTTGGTAGGCGGCTCTGACATTATGATCGAGATGTATCAAAAGGGTGAGTTACAGCAAAAGGTAGAGGTTGCGTTAGCATCCTAGAGCAAAGGCTCTTGCCTTATCTTGGAGGCTGGGGCGAAGCATTTCCCAATCAAAATCATTGATTTTTCCTTGATTCGATCTTGGGGAATGCTATCTCCCCAAATACTAATAATTTCCTCTTTCGTATTTACTATGCTATTCGCTCTCTGGAGCAGAGGTATAGCAACCGCTCTCGTCGGTTAGGACATTTTTAATTCCACCAAACCCTTGATTCTAGACCCTTTTTCCCCTAGTTCCTAGCTATATAAAAATGTTATTTTTTTGAACAAAAGCATAACAACTCCGAAAGAGCCCCATTCTTTGTAGGTTGGGTTGAGGTAAGAAACCCAACCTACAAAGCTAAAGCCTAAGCACTTTGCTATAAATGAAATTTACACAAAAATGAATAAAAAAACGATAAGGATTGTAACCGAAAACTAAAAATTTGGTACCTGTAGACCGTTTAAAAGTATCATCCACAGGCAACAGGTGAAAATTTTTTTCGGGTAACCTACTGATGCCAATACTAAAAAAGCATCAGTAGTAGTCGGATTGGGGTTGAGTCTGTGGAATTTCAAAGTTCGATCGATCGTATATGTAACGAGTTGCTTCCTCCTCTAAGCGATGGATGCGGTATGGTTCAATTGCGTTGGTATGCCGCAGTGCAGCTAAATAGCCGTCCAAATATAACCGCAAACTATCGTATCTATAGCCGCGATGCCACATCTCGACGAGGGCGTCGGTAAGTTTTTGGTAGTGGCGGATAGTATCAGTGTCCTGAAGCATGATCGTATCTTCAATTTGTCTGGTGTCTACTTAAGTTGACGCCTGTCGGCAAAAGCTTTTTTGATTGTGGCTTTGTCGGCTGGGGCGCTAGCGCAGCTTTGGCTTGATCTACAGGACCTACAATTAGATTGTGGGGTGTACGATCGCTACGTTACCTTTATTTTAGCTATATCCCGGCGAAGTCCTTACCTTTGTGGCTGGATCGACTCGGTGAGAAGGCCGTAAATAAGGACAGACGATCGGCCCTGGGAGTACCCAGAGGAGCAAGCCTGCATCCACAATGGAATAGTCAGCAATAAAAATACAGTCCAGTCCAGGGTAGCGATCGTTACAAAATTGTCAAAACGGCTCTGTTAAGGTGAGATTTAATAAGGGCAAGGAAAGCAAGCCTCCGTGGAATCAGTTGGAATTCAAATTATTGAGGTAAATCCGCATCTGCGATCGCTGCTAGGTTGGCACTTGCAGCAGGCAGGATACCGGGTTTATCAAGCCGCCAACCTCTATCAGGCGCGGGAAGTTTTTCATCTGCGCCAACCTACACTCGTAATCATCGATTCGGAACTTCCCGATGGGGATGCTTCTGAGTTTTGCGGGTGGCTGCTGCGACAGCAACAGCCGTATATTATGATGCTCTCGGCTCATAACACTGAAGCGGATATCGTTGCTGGGTTAAAAGCTGGGGCAGATGATTACCTGACGAAGCCTTTTGGTATGCAAGAGTTTTTGGCGCGAGTTGAAGCGCTGGTGCGACGCAACCGAATGGCAATTCCACCCGCTTACCTGGATTATGGAGATCTGAAAATCGATTTGGTGCAGCGCCGCGTCCGCTTTAAAGAAGATTCGATCGATCTGACGCCCCAAGAGTTCAGTTTGCTCTATGTCTTGGCTCAAGCTGGCGGACTGCCGCTGAGCCGTTCGGAACTGTTACATAGAGCTTGGCCCGATGAGATCGATAACCCCCGCACTATAGACACTCACGTTCTCTCGCTGCGTAAAAAACTCGAAATTGACCCGCGTCAACCCAGCTTAATTCAAACAGTTCGGAATGTGGGCTATCGCTTTAATCCTGAGTTTCTGAGAGGGTATGGATCTGGGGTAAATGCAGTTCCAGAAAATCTAGCTAATTCTGCTCAATCTTACTCATTTTTATAGCTAAATGCCAATAATGAGTAATTTTTAGGCCCTGGGGTTTTCAGCGCTGCCAGAAGGGCAGTATAGCAGTCTCCAAGGCGGTTATAGCAAAAGTTAAAACTCAAATGCTTGCTGTCAATTGGTTCTAGCGTTTGAGGATGTCTTAACCGCCCTGGCGGTTGCTATATAATCAAAACATGAAGCTAGTTGAACGTCATATCATTACAAAAAACCATCCCCTCTGGTCAGAAATTGACCACAAAAGTTTTTTGTCGAAAAATTTGTTTAACCTAGCTAATTATCATTATCGTCAACACTTCTTTCAACACCACCAGAAATTAAACTTTAATCAACTTTATCACCTCCTAGCACAAACCCTGGACTACAAAGCCTTACCCACAAAAGTTAGTAAGCAAATCATCCGCAGATTAGATTCAGCATGGACAAGTTATTTTCAAGCTGTAAAAGCCTGGAAACAAAATCCCGAAAAATTCTTAGGTCAACCAAAAATACCAAGATATAAACATAAAACCAAAGGGCGCAATATTCTCCCATATTCTCATGAATCAATCTCGAAAAAAGCCTTAAAAAAAGGAATTTGTCAGTTCTCCATGAGTGAAATCCAAATTCCCACATCACCAAAGGAAATCCTAGAGGCGAGGATAGTGCCGAAAAGTAGTTGTTATGTAATCGAAATAGTTTATGAAAAAGCCGAGGAGACAACCAATCATCAAC
Organism: Argonema antarcticum A004/B2; assembly: GCF_023333585.1. Lineage (GTDB taxonomy): Bacteria > Cyanobacteriota > Cyanobacteriia > Cyanobacteriales > Aerosakkonemataceae > Argonema > Argonema antarcticum. The sequence continues at coordinate 19,867 of NZ_JAIQZN010000059.1, read as the reverse complement.
AAATAGCAGGTATAGACTTAGGAGTTAATAACTTAATGGCTGTAACTACCAATCAAACAGGCGTCAGACCTCTATTGATTAAAGGCAGACCACTAAAAGCGATTAACACCTTTTACAATAAACAACGTTCCAGTTTACAATCCCAGCTAAAACTCAAGCATAATCAAACCCAATGTCAAAGATTAAAAAATCTCACTCATAAACGTAACTGTAGAGTAGAAAACTATCTACATACAGCCAGCAGAAGAGTCATAGATTGGTGTAGACAGCATCAAATAGGAATCCTAGTAATTGGGCATAATGCTACCTGGAAACAATCAATTAACTTAGGTAAAAGGAATAATCAACAATTTGTGAACATTCCACATTATAGGTTAATAGAAATGTTGAGGTATAAAGCCCAATTGAAAGGAATAAAAGTAGTCATTACAGAAGAATCTTATACATCTGTTGCCAGTGCTGTAGATGGGGATGATGTACCTAAATATGGGGAGAAAAAACCTGAATTTCAGGGACATAGAATAGCTAGAGGATTGTATAAAACAGCGAATGGTAGGTTATTAAATGCCGATGTGAATGGGTCATTTAATATTACTAGAAAAGTAATTCCTGATGTATTAGACCAAGGAATAAAGGGTTTGCCGTTTAACCCTGTGGTGCTTGACCCACTACGAATGACTGGACTTTAAGCCTTTGAGTAGGTTTGAGTAGGTAAAGTTTGAGCGGTTAGATGAAACCCCCCTTCCCCAAAAACATTATAATTATGGGTAGAAGCCCGAGGGCTTTAGCCCCGCGTTTGGGAGGATCTCGCTCAATGCAGGCTTGGAATATATGCGAAGATTCTCCTTGACTGTGGTAGGAGTCAAAATCGCTACAATTAAGGCATCGATTTGGCCGCCCGCGCTATGATTTCCATCCCATCAAGGAACTTGTTATAGGATAGAATCACGATCCAGCTACTTTGAGAATCCTGAAGAAATATGCTCAGTGTAGAATTAAAAGTAGAGGAAAGTTCTGATGGCTGAGAATACCGTGAAAGTAGACATCTCATTTCAATCACTGCTGGAAGCTATTTCATCACTGGGAATTGCTGAAAGATACAAGCTCTGGGAATTTTTGGAAGCTGAATTATTCCCGGATGAGGATGATTCTCCAGAAGACATGGCCGAAATTCAAGTTGCCCGTGCTAACTACAAAGCAGGAGACTACACAACTTTCGATCAATACATGGCAGAACGGGCAAATAAATCTACATGACCTATACCATACTTACGCCTAAAGCTGTGCAAAAGCAGCTAGATGCCGTGCCGAATGATGTCTACGAGCGTATCGCTGTCAAAATCATGCAACTTGCCGAAAACCCGCGCCCAGATGGGGTGGTCAAGCTGAAAGGTGTTGATAATGAGTACCGTATTCGGATCGGTGATTATCGCGTTCGTTATGAAATCGGCGATGAAGAACTCATCATTCTTTTATTACAATGCAAACATCGGAAAGATGTTTACAGAGCATGATATTTCTTCACATCTTATTGTTTTGATATGGCAGAGTATTTTTACAAAAAATAACTTTTTCGGGGTTGGTGATTAATAAAAGTTATCTGTTAGCTAGTTATAAATGAAAAAAAATATCTGCCATGCTGACTTCATTAGCTAATTTATCCTTCTGTTCCTTTTCTGCGACTTATTCAGCAAGCCCTAAATAATAAAGTGCTTTGACCTTTCAAAGCCATTCATCAACCGTCTGCTGCTCCAATTGGATAAATGTTTCGCGCAGCTTGCTCCAGTCAAGACTAGCAGCTTCTACGTCTTGAACGAGTTCTCCCTGTTGCAAATGCAACACTCTCGTACAAAACTGCTGTGCTAGATCTAACTGGTGATTAGCCATCAGAATCGGAATTTTAGTTTCCTGGGCCAACCGGATCGACACTTGTAGGAGATGGGATGCACGACCGGCGTCAAGCGCGGAAGTTGGCTCGTCTAATAATAAAATTTTAGGTTGAATTACTAAGGCGCGTGCGATCGCTACTAATTGTCGCTGACCGGCTGAAAGTTGTACCTCAGTGCGTCCTAGCCAATCTTCTGGTATGTGTAACCGCTCTATCCAGTAGTCTACTCGTTCCTGAATCTCTTGTGGTGGCAAGCGTCGTAGCAGCAGGGGATAGGCGATTGCTTCTCGAACTGTCATCCCCAAAAGTTTGGGTTCTTGTAGTGCTAGGGTGACTTGCTGACGTAGCTGGATGACGGGGATTTGCTGGATATCCTGATTTTCCAGATAAATTGAACCATCGTTGGGCGAAATCAGTCGGTTCAATAGTCGCAGTAGTGAGGTTTTGCCAGCGCCTGATGGCCCGACAAGGGCAATGCGATCGCCTGGAAATACCTCAAAAGAAATATTTTTGAGCAAATACTGTAAACTTACAGGTGCCCTTAAGCTCACCTGTGCTAGCCGTAATATGGGAATTTGTGCTGTTGGCAAGGCTAAAAATTATTGAATAACTCAGAAGCTTTTATCCAGTTTATCGTTTTTCCACTTAAGTGCTGACATATTGCAATTATCCAATTTAGACATATTTTCTTTAAACTTACGACGATTCATCTCGTGTTCGGTTGCATCGTTAGTGTATGAGTGCGATCGTTAAATTGTCTGTTGTTATCGTTGGTTAAATTTTACCGCAGATGAAGACAGATGAACGCAGATAAACGCAGATAAGAATAAGAAGAAGATTTTTTAAGGTAATCGATGCTACCGGACATGATATCAGTTCTAAAATTTGATATTCTTACTCTGCTTCTGCTAGCACAAGCGGATGCGAATCTTGACGGAGCCTATTGATTTGATATGAATATTAATCTCGATAATTCCGTGTGAATATCTAGTACCGATGGAGTGCAGTCCAAATTGTCCAACCATCAATCAATAGCAATATCAGACTCACACCCAATAATATTAAATACATCCAGGGTTGAGCTAAAGGACGAATATCCGTTGTATCAATACCCGTTTTAGCTTCCACCTGCTTAACCATTTGAGCAAAACCAACTACACGCATAGGTAACAAATATCCTTTCCCGGATTTACTCACAAAATAGTAAACCAGTCCCCCTTGACCTGTGGTACGACATTTTAATTCTTACACTTCTGTCCAAGGTAAAGACCAACCTTTACGAAACAAAGGGGGAACCCAGGGGGGATACGTTACTTGTATTGCTTCCTCATCTAAAATCACCCGTTCGCTTAATGCGCCATAAAGTGCGATCGCACCCAGACCAATCCCCACCCACAATAACATCGGCGGTACAGCTGCCGCCGTCACCTTCGCCAAAAAAGGTAAGGGTATCGTGAGTCCTACGTACAAACACAAAAGCGTCAGCCAGATTAAAGGAGAAATACGGAAGACTGATGGCTGAGATTCATCAGAGGAAGTGTTTATCCGATCGACGGGATTACTTAACACAGAATGTTTCTTGATTATGTATATAATAATACTTTTTGGGCTGTAAAACTTCAATCAGTAACTGGATGTTTTTAGGCAACAACCTTATCCCAGTTGTCTATGACGCAGACTTGGACTTTAGCGTGACTGAGTAACCGCTGGATTTGATGGATTGGCATGGCGGTAATCGCGTAATCTTTTGCAGATACACGATGAACCTCAGACATCCGCTGACGATAGCTAGCAACATCAGCGCGGTTGAGGAAAACCATCGTGTAATTACCTTGCCGAGATTTTTCTACCACCGGCTGACCGTTTGCGCCCACAATAAAGAAACCTGATGCCAAAGGAGAATAAGACATTTTTTTTCATCTCTAGGAGAACTTATTCAGTATGATTACTGAATTTTCACCTAGATCGATCGATCTCAGGAAAGATATTCGCAAATCTTTAAGTATATTTACATCTCGTACTGGTTTGTCTTATGGTAGATACTTCTGGACAACGATCCAGCCGGTCAGCGAAACCAAGGCAAATCCGACCAACAAAATAACATTTGTGCCGATGTGGAACGATCGCGCCCAACGATGCTGGGAACCAATTTGGGTGGCACTTCCAGCCGAAAGCAACACCAATCCAACTACTGCCAAGCCAACTGGTAAGTGTACTGAGTGGTTCAAGCTGCCATAGTGACCCAAAGTACCGACGATGCCGATGGTTAGGAGCAGTAATACCAAGGCTACCATTGTACCGCCAATCCCATAGTGCAAAGGTTGCAACCAACTAGGTCGCTCTAGCCTTGTGCTACGAAGGTAGAACATCCAAATGCCGCTGGCAGCTAGCAGGAAATAAGCTACAAGCGAGAATCCCATAGACCAAGCGGCGATTCTCCATAACCACACAAAATCAGGTAAATTCAAACTATTTCACCCTATTTTCGGGTTTCAGTTGGATGAAGTACAGCCGGAGAAACCCGGTTTCTTCAAGAAACCGGGTTTCTCTCCACGTTTCTCTGTACCTCACTCATCTGAAAACCGCTCTATTTGCAAAAATGGGATGCTCCCAATTCGGCTTTTATTAACACAGAAGGCAGAGAACAATACTTTTATTTTGAAGCTTTTTTTGAAATCGTATTTTAGCCTACAGCGACTAAAGCCAGAGTTGTTAAAGATGGCGTTATCTCTACATTTTTCTTAATTCCTTCTCTGTTGGGGGTTTTTTCTTTTTCTTCTTGCTGTTTTTGAGTGGGAGGGACTTCCTGTTGAGGGTCTTCGTCGAGCCGCAAGCGATCGCAAGATATCTTGTCTGATAAAATCGCACTTGCCATCATACCCGTATGGATTTCCAGTACCCCCTCTACCATAGTTTCAAAGACGAGCCGTTGCCCTGGAAAAACAACCCGCTCAAAGTACCAGTTGGGAATATTGGTTATCCTAGCGATCTGAACCTTACTCGTCGCATTCACGTAGCAGCAGAGAATGCCATTGTTGGAGTTAGGCGGTAGGGGATCGAGAATTTGAGCCATAACAGCTAATGAGGATGTGTGTCAAACTTGGTTACATTAAAAAATGTAACATCTCCGATCCCCGCGTGCTGTAACTCCGACTACCAACTCAGCAAATTTAGCAAATTTATGTCTAAAGATGGAGATAAAGTTGGTAATCTACACTACGGAACTACAGATTACTTCCTTCGCGCTACAAGATTATGTAGGGGCGAACGCGAGTGCGTGCCGTAGGCATTAGCATTCCCGGCGAAAACTGATGTGTGAGACGACAGATGATCGCCGAAATGCTTCCCCCTTCTCAAGATAGATATTCTTCTGGCGCGAAGGTAGTAACCCAGTAGCTTTGATTTGAGGAGTGCGAAAGCCTCAACCCAATAGTGACAAGCTGCTTGACGGCAGTCCAGCGTAAGGCCACCTACATTTTCAGCAAATCAGTTGCGATGCTAGCCAAGCAGGCCCTATGCCTAGTGCGAAAATTCAGCGAAATTACGCTATCGCTGAGAAAACCTGATGTTATCGTAAAGTTATATAAAAATAATCATAATTTCTTAGAAGCCCACTACAGGTAGCAATGGCTCTTAGCATCTATTTGACTGTTGCTTCTAAGTAGACTCATAGCAATCCTTAATACAGAAGCCCATGACGGAAACTCGCATACTCTATGTCCGCCTACCCTGCAATCCTATTTTTCCGATCGGCGTTGTTTACTTAGCCGACCATATACACAAGCTGTTTCCAGAAGTTGGACAGCGCATTTTCGACCTGGGAACAGTGCCACCCCTTGATTTTGCCAATGCCTTGGATGCTTGTGTCGATGAATTCAAACCGACCCTACTGGTATTCTCTTGGCGGGATATCCAGATTTATGCCCCAGTAGGAGGTAGAGGCGGTAACCCACTCCAGCACGCCTTTGAGTTTTACTACGCGCCCAATCCGCTGATCAGATTACGGGGAGCCCTGGGAGGTCTGCGCGTCACGACAGCGTATTATACAGAACTGTGGCGTAACCTGGGATTAATTAAACGGGGGTTAAAATGTGCTAAGAAATATAATCCAGAAGCGAGGACGGTAGTTGGTGGCGGTGCAGTCAGCGTATTTTACGAGCAGCTGGGAAAAAGTTTACCATCTGGAACAATAGTGTCAGTGGGAGAAGGCGAGGCGTTGCTGGAAAAAGTTTTGCGTGGGCAGGATCTTAGAGACGAACGCTGTTACATTGTGGGAGAGACTTCGCCGCGCGATCGCATGATCCACGAACTCCCCACTAACATAGAAAAAACCGCCTGCAACTACCACTATATAGAAACCATCTGGCCTGAGTTTAGCTATTACCTGCAAGAGGAAGACTTCTACATCGGCGTGCAAACCAAGCGCGGTTGCCCTCACAACTGCTGCTACTGCATCTATACCGTCATAGAAGGCAAACAGGTACGCATCAACCCAGCAGAGGAAGTCGTCGCAGAAATGCGCCAACTCTACGACAGAGGAGTTCGCAACTTCTGGTTTACCGATGCCCAATTTATCCCAGCTCGTAAATTTATCGACGATGCTGTAGAGTTATTGCAGAAAATCCTCGATGCTGGCATGGAAGATATTCACTGGGCAGCATACATCAGGGCAGACAACTTGACACCCCAGTTGTGCGACTTGATGGTAAAGACGGGAATGAATTACTTTGAAATCGGTATCACCAGCGGTTCCCAGGAACTCGTGCGGAAAATGCGAATGGGTTACAACCTCCGCACCGTCTTGCAAAACTGTCGCGACTTGAAAGCAGCTGGATTTAACGACCTCGTTTCGGTAAACTACTCATTCAATGTCATTGATGAGCGCCCGGAAACCATTCGTCAAACCATTGCCTATCATCGGGAACTAGAGCGGATTTTTGGAGTGGATAAAGTCGAACCGGCTATCTTCTTCATAGGATTGCAACCGCATACCCATTTAGAAGAATATGCCTTTGAAAATAACATCATCAAACCAGGTTACGATCCGATGAGCTTAATGCCGTGGACAGCCAAAAAATTGTTATGGAACCCAGAACCCCTTGGTTCCTTCTTTGGCGAAGTTTGCCTCCAGGCATGGCGTCAAAATCCTAATGATTTCGGACGCGAAGTGATGAGGATTTTAGAAGAAAAACTTGGTTGTGCTGACTTGGAAGAAGCCTTGACTGCATCTATTGAATCAAAAGAAAAACAGCTGGTAACTGTTTAATAACATCTTTTAGAACAGGCATCTTGCCTGTCATAACTAAGAGGCAGGCAAGATGCCCGCCCCACAAAACCTAAAAACTTCCTCTCTTCCTTCTTGTCCTTTGCGTCTTCGTGGTTCGTTAAATAAAATTATGTTAGAAGGTTCAATTTTACAACAGCTGGCAGATGCTCATAAATCGGGACAAAGACCGTTGCGTTTTGGAGTGTATTACAAAAACACTTTGGTTGCCCTATGTCACGCGCTGGAAGATAGTATTTTAACTTCCAACACGGCAGCGTTAATGATTACGGCATTTCAACGGGGCAAATGGTATTTGCAAGAGGCGGAACGATATGGCGAAATAGCCCAAAAGTCTCGCCAAATTGTAATTATGGCGGCACCGGATAGCGGCTTTGGAGAACACCCGACAAGCAAATTGTCTAATGTAGCGCTGGTGGGACTGGAAACAGTTGACCCGGTGGCTCAAGAATGGCATTTGATGATCTTGTCGCCCAGTTACACGGCGATAGTACTTTGTCAAGAGTTATCCCCCGCAGATTACGGGCCTGAAGGGCCACCAGAGGAAGATAGAGAGCGCAAATTTTACGGGTTTTGGACATTTGAGCCAGGTTTAGTGTTGGAAACGGTAGAATTAGCGATCGCGCACATCGATCGTTACGACCCAGAACTCCAGAAAACCTTAACCGCGCAAGTGCAAGCAATTACCGCCGAAGCTGCTAGCGCCGAACAAGACAATCTGGGTGAAATTGTCTCCCGCGTGGTGGAATATCTCCATAACAGTCAGGAAGATTTAACTGCACATGAAATAGCTGCATCCCATCACGAAGAGTTGGATCTAAATTTAGTTTCCAACGAGTTGCAAGCCTTTGTGCGAATGGCGCAATTAATGGAATTAGCTAATACCGGCAACCCAATGGCAACTGCCGAAGTAGCTGCGTTGGCAGAAGTGATGGGGCAACTTTTGGATCTCCCCGCTTGGCAATTGAAACGACTGCGTTTAGCAGGTTTGTTGCACGGATTAGTGCCTTTGGGGGTAAAAGCGGTTACCGATTTGGAAGAAGCACCTTGTTGCCCTTTGGAACCTGGTGTGCAGGCTTTGCGTGGGATGCCAAGGTTACAAGCTGTAGCCAGTATTATCACCCATCAAACCGAGTGGTGGAATGGTAGCGGAACTCCTGCTGGTGTGGGCTATGATGCCATTCCTTTAGAATCGAGAATATTGGGTTTAACAGCACATTTTGAGTATCGCGTCAACCAATTAGCAAAAGAATCGGAAAACCTCAGCCGCGAGGAAATTTTGTCTAAAGCTTTGGCAGAATGTCAGGCGCAAGCAAATGAGCGTTGGGACCCCAAATTAGTGGAAACCTTGACATTGTTAGTGATGGGTTTGCAACAGGGATTAAACTTGCCAATAACACCGCCCAAAGTAACATCTGGGATGTGGTTACTAAATCCTCCATTGCCTGCTGAATCGAAAAGTTATCAAGAAACCAGTACTTAATAAAGTTCATGGATATAGAAGCCATTCGTGCGGGGAAAGTTAAACAACTGCCTGGAGCAATTTTAGAAGATGAAGACCTCTCAGGCAGTAATTTGCGGGGCGTTAACCTAGCTGGCGCTAACCTAGTTGGGGCGAATTTGAGCGGTTGCAAACTCGAAGGCGCTCGTTTGGAGGGAGCTAATTTATTGAGCGCTCAATTAACAGCAGCCGATTTAAGGGCAACCCTGTTGGGTGCTAATTTGATGCAGGCAGATTTGACTGGTGCTGACTTGCGCGGAAGTAATCTGCGAGGCGCTAATTTGATGGGTGCAAAGTTAACTCAAGCATCTTTTGCTGGTGCTTTTTTGAGCGGTGCCAACTTGATGAGCGTAAACCTAAAAGGGGTAGATTTACGTGGTGCAGATTTGCGGGGTGCCAATCTCAGCGGTGCTAATTTGCAGGGTGCAGATTTGAGTCAGGCAGATTTACAAGGAGCTACTTTAAGTAATGCCAATTTGGAAGAAGCAGATTTGCGGGGTGCGAATTTAACGGGCGCGAATTTGACTGGCGCAAATCTTCTTTGTGCTGAATTAGAAGATGCCAATTTGCTTGGTGTTAGTTTAGTAGGAGTTTGTTTAGTTGGTACTGCTTTGGCTAAGGTTGAGCCGCTACCGTCAAAGATTCAAATTCCTTTGAAGATAGCTGAGATGGAGCATATTAAAACAGAAGAGTAAAATGTAGGGCGATCGCTTTTGCCAGTTCTAGAATTTTGGCAAGTAGTGCAGGGAAAGAGTTGTGAAATTACAAGAGGTTTTGAACTTAGCGAAGCAGCTTTCGCCCCTAATCTCCTCTTAAGGTAGCGGACGCTGACGTATCTGCGATCGCTCCACAACAGTAAATCTTCCTGACAAAGACAAACCTTCTACATTTAATAAGCGAAGTAAATTTTCAGCAGGTTCTTCGGGTGTCAAAGGCTGATAACGAAAATAGACAACACCGACTGGCGCTCGCATTCCTAGTCGATAAATTAATTCACCATAATCTCGGTCAAACGTAAGTATGATTCGCTCTTCATTAACTGCACGCACTAGAACTTCGCGATCTTCTGCACCCACAGAATCTTCGCTACCGTAAGCTACATCGTAGCCTGCATCGCGCAAATACCTTACGCTGCTGCGGGGAAAATTTTCATTAGCCAAAAACCTCATCACCCAGCCTCAGCCATCAATGGAATTGTGAAGAAAGATTGTTCGCGCATACATTCAGCAGCAAAGGCAAATACTGCTCTGAGTGCTTCAGGAGTTAGAGAAGGATAATTATCCAAAACTTGTTCTTCTGTCCATCCAACTGCAAATAACCCCAGCAGAAATTCAACTGATAGTCTAGTTCCTTTCACAACTGGTTTACCTACCAAAATTTTTGAGTCAGAATGGATGTATTCTCGCCAGTCCATTTGTTTTACCTATAGTAATTTATAAAAAAATGCGATCGCTCTCTCTACCCCTGCGCCCTTTTCCTCATCCAAAACGCTAAAATACCCAAAAATATCAACCCCATTACTCCAGCTAAAGGATTTCGATCGATTCCTGTTACCCATTCAGGAACACGGTTAGAAAATTTTACTAACTGCCCTACATTAATAATGTAATAACCCCAAACTAAGCCAGCGTGCAATCCAATAGATAACCCCAGACGCCCCTTGCTTCCGCGCTTCGCCCAAACCAACGTCAACCCCAATAGCAACAGCGCCGGAAATGTAGGCAAGGTGCGAATCATTTCTTTAAAGGATTTCAGAAAATGCAGACTGGCAAATATAATTCCATCAGCCCATAAAACTGTATTGGGACGATAATCTCGCTGCAACTCATTTAGCAACCAACCTCGAAATACTAACTCTTCGGCAAAAGCGACACCCAAAGCACTGATAAATCCTTCTATAATTATCTTGAGTAATCGATCTGAATCCTGCCAAACAACCCAACCTAACAGTCCTTCCAGTCCAAATAGACTGAGGGTGAACAAAAGGCCAATATTCAGCCCTTTCACAAGTTCTAAGACATTTTGCCGCGTTCTTACTAAACCATAGATTTTGAGCAACTGAGGTTGCCGATAGATATTCTTACCCCAAATCCTCAGCAGCACAAGAAACTCGGCGAATAACAATCCCATTGTCAGGATAGTCACCAAGTTCTTGTCATTGCCCAAAAAGTAAATTGGGGCAGCCAGGGGCAACCATAGCAGCAGTAAAGTCAGGAAAAACCCAGCCAGCCGTATGGGGGCGGGATAGCTGGCTAAATTAACGAGTTTAATTTCCACTAAACCCCTATTTCTGGCTACTCTTCAGGTTCAATAGTACTGGTCAAACCATGATTTTTCAGCGTTTCGCAATAAAACTCTGCGTGTTCTTGAGCGCAGGCAATCACCAAGGCAATCCCACTGTTGTGAGCTTCCATCATAATGCTGACCGCTTGGGGCTGGGTCAGATTAGGCACCGTTGTCAGCAATACCTGCACCACGTACTCCATCGGGTTGAAGTCATCGTTATGCAGTAGCACCCGATAACGAGGCGCAAGTTTACGAGACGTTGAACGCTTTTCAAGGGTCTCGATAGACACTGCTTTATCCTCTCCTTAAATTCGATAATATTAAGCAACTCATTCAGATTTATTAGACTGACTACCGAATATCCTTGAAATCCGATATTTTATGGAAAATGCAAATTTATCTTAGGTGTTGCTTACCTAAGCTTGCTGCCAATTTTGTGGCTTTTTATACGGTTTTAAGTAACCAAAGGCACGATTTGGATTTTTGCTTTATAGTCCTTAATACTTACTTATACCATCGAATCTCAGATCTAGCCACCTAAATTGCAATTTTTAGAAGAACTTGCTCGATCGATCTGGCAAGCGATATGAATAAGATGGCCCTTCGGGGGCTATGCACTCAATTCCCAATAGCCGCTAATTCTTTTGGTGTCTAACTTCCCGTGCGATCGAGCTTGACGATCTCAATACAGATCTGGTATCAGAATCTGTAAAGCGTCGCGTCAAAATTTCCCTATGTAATCGCACTGAAGAAGGTTTGGCAGGAGCCTACTACAATAAGTAGGCAGCAAAATATACAGTTTTGTCCTGTGGAGCAAGCGGTGATGATTTCTGCTATTAACTTTCAGCCAAACCAAATAGTCTGTTTGGAGCATGAGGAGACGCGCCTGTACGCAGAAGTCATTCAAATTGTGCGATCGGGCCAGATGTGCTGGGCCCGCCCTTTGATGCTAGTAGTTCCTCAATCCTTTAGTGAAACCCATAAAGACCAGTCCACTTTGTATGACTTACGTCAAGGCGCGGATCTAATCTGGCCTTCTATTTTATTCCGAGCGGCTCTTGATACTGAGGTTATGCCGCTTTTTACTCACTTACAGGCATCAAAAACCCAACCTGACAGTAGCCAAATGGCACACCAACAACTCCAGGATTTTGTCCGCCAAGTTTGGTTAGCCCACCAAAATAATTTTATATTTTAGCCATTAAGATAGAAAAATACTATCTTAATAGCTAGACACCAACTGAATTCGACCGGCATCCATCTCATCCATCAATAGTTCCAACGCTTCGTAATCCACGTCTGAGATGTAACCCAGTCGCGTCAGTTCATAGTTGATTTCATCCTCAATATCGGGAGTCAATCGCCGAATAAAGAGAGCTTTTTCTACAAGTTGACGAATCACGTTTTTAGCTTCCACGGTTGGTGGGCAGAACTCCTTTATATTGCAATTTTCTGCTGTATATTTCTAGCCGCGAGTGATCTTAAACGTTTACCATCAGTGATCTTACTCACAGCGATATTTATAAAATTTATGATTTACTCTTAGCATAACCATTGGGTTGTAGCCAGCGGACTGGTATTGGCATCGTGCCGGGTCATACCCGTATTTTGTCTAGTCAAGCATTTTTGGCTTTGTTTGGTCAAATAGCTGCGTTGACCTTCCTTCTTAACTAATAGCAAATTTTCCAGGTTTCCGGAAATAGCTTTTAACTGCTGTAGACAAGACAAGGGCTTTTGCAGCTAGGGTGCAACTATTTTTACAACTTGATAAGTTAATACCGATCGCACGGAGGATGCGATCGTCTTAACTTATCCTTTGGACATAAGCTGGACTTATATTTACGGGGTCAGTCTTCTTTAGTATGCAGTGGCTGTATCCGTGAAAATACTGGCTCAGCTTTAGCTTGGCTGGGGCGATGGGATGGCACTTCCGTATCTTTGCATACTTTTTAGCCAGACTTCTTTCTCAAAACTTTATAAAAGTACCCATGTTGGATGAAGATTCCGTGAAAATGCCTAAAGAGAGTGGTCAACGCTGACAGGTAGCATATAAAGTCAAAGACATACAGTGAGATATTTATTTTTTGTTAAGGGGGATTGAATCATGCAGACAACACTAGCATCTTCGCAAATGACACTTGTTAGACCTTACGGCCATCTCAACGCTGCCAACGCCCCTGAATTTGGAAGAGAGCTAACAACAGCTATTAGCTCCGAGCGCAAAGCTAGGGTGCTGGTTGATATGGAAGAGGTAGAATCCCTTGACAGCGCTGGCTTAATGGTATTAGTTTCTGCCTTAACTCTAGCTCAGCGCCAAAATCAGAGATTTAGCCTGTGTTGTCTTTCACCTTCAATTCGGATTATCTTTGAGTTGACTCAGTTGGATAGGGTGTTTGAGATTTTTGAAAGTCGCACCGCTTTTGAAGCTAGAATAGATCTGTTTGCAACAAATTTGGCCGCCTAGCTCATATACAATCGATACAATTTCGATCGATACTTGAGGATGATAACAAAAATATAACCGTGCCTTACCTGCTTTTTGACCTGTTTTGGGGTTGAAGCAGAGTTTTGGCATGAAAAAAGCTGACTGCTTGAGCTAGGTGTCTTTGGGAATGAGGATAATCAAACAGAATCAAGCTCAGGCTTTCTGCCGACATTAACGAAAATAAATTCGTTTCTTAACTTCCCAACCTTGTCAGCGATAACAGCAAGTATGATGAATGGATAGGGCAGACACACTACAAATGCCTTGTCTGTAAAATCAAACCTGAGTTTTATCGTGGCAGTAGCAGTAGAAGAATTACTAACAGCAGATATTCTTAAACCAGCTCGTTACCTGGGCAACGAGCTAGGAGCAGTGCATAAGCCTTGGAATGAGGCAAGCGTGCGTTGGGTATTGACATACCCCGAAGTGTACGAAGTCGGGGCATCTAACCTGGGTCATATAATTCTCTACAACATCTTAAACACTCAGCCGCGACAGTTGTGCGATCGCGCCTATTTACCTGCACCCGACTTAGCAGCTAAACTGCGATCGACCTTTACTCCCCTTTTTGCCGTTGAGTCGCGTCGCCCTCTTACAGATTTTGATATCTTGGGTTTTAGCCTGAGCTACGAACTTGGAGCAACCAACATTCTAGAAATGTTGGACTTGGCTGGAATTCCCCTCACCTGGCGAGAAAGGCAGGAGAGTGGGGGAGTGGGGGAGTGGGGGAGTGGGGGAGCGGGGGAGTGGGGGAGCGGGAGAGAATACCCAATCACCAGTCCCCAATCACCAGTCCCCAATCACCAGTCCCCAATCACCATTCCCCAATCACCATTCCCCAATCACCATTCCCCATACCCGCTGATTTTTGCGGGTGGACAGACGGCAACATCCAATCCCGAACCTTACGCCGACTTTTTCGACTTCTTTGCCTTGGGAGATGGGGAAGAACTGCTGCCTGAAATTGGCTTAGTGCTGGAAGAAGGTAAGGCAGCTGGGTTGAGTCGAGAAGCATTGCTGCTGGATTTGGCACAAATACCGGGCGTCTATGTTCCCCAGTTCTACGATATGGCTGCCGATGGGTCAATTCATCCCAATCGCCCGGATGTTCCCGATCGCATTTTGCGACGGGTGGCGACTCCCATGCCAGCTTATTCGATCGGACTGGTTCCATATATTGAGACTGTACACGATCGCCTGACGATTGAAATTCGGCGCGGATGTACACGCGGTTGTCGCTTCTGTCAACCAGGAATGCTAACTCGTCCGGCGCGAGATGTAGAACCAGAGCAAGTAGTAAAAGCTATAGAGGAGGGAATGAGGGCGACTGGCTACAACGAGTTTTCTCTGTTGTCCCTCAGCTGTTCCGATTATCTAGCTCTACCGGCAGTGGGGATGGAAATCAGAAATCGTCTCAAAGACGAAAATATTTCCTTGTCCCTACCCAGTCAGCGGGTGGATAGATTTGACGAAAATATTGCCAATATCCTTGGGGGTAACCGGCAGAGTGGGCTAACTTTTGCTCCTGAAGCTGGCACTCAGCGGATGCGGGACATTATCAACAAAGGACTTACCAACGAAGAATTGCTGCGGGGTGTAAAAACTGGTTTTGAGCAGGGATGGGATAAAATAAAGTTATACTTTATGATTGGTTTGCCAGGGGAAACCGATGTCGATGTTTTAGGCATTGCCGAAACAGTCCGCTGGCTACAGCAGCAATGTAGGGCAAAAGGTAGGAAAACGCTTAATTTCACTCTGACGATTTCTAACTTTACGCCTAAACCTCACACGCCGTTTCAGTGGCATTCCGTCTCAACAGCTGAGTTTGAACGCAAGCAGTCACTGCTGCGCTCTGAATTTCGCGGCATGAAGGGAGTGAAGGTCAACTTCACCGATGTTCGGATTTCGGCAATGGAGGATTTTATAGGCAGGGGCGATCGCCGTTTGGCATCTGTACTGCGTCGCGCCTGGGAATTGGGTGCAGGGATGGACGCCTGGTTTGATAGCGCCGATCGCGCTTTTGCAGCTTGGGGAGACGCGATCGCCCAATCCGATCTAACCTGGAAATATCGCCAGGTAGAAAACGGCGAATGGGTACTGGGGACGGGGAAAGAACAATCGCCAATTCCCAATTCCCAATTCCCAATTCCCAATTCCCTTCTCGATAAACCTCTGCCTTGGGATCGGATCGATACCGGAATTGATAAAAACTGGCTAAAAGCTGATCTGCAACGATCTCTAGAAGCCGCAACGGTTCCAGATTGCTCGTTTGAAGGCTGTTCCCACTGCGGTGTCTGCGGCGTTGATTTCGGTCACAATGTTGTCGTTGAGCCTCCACCCATCCCTGAATTTGTGGGCCATTTTGTTCCCAAACAAGAACGGGTGCAGCGCTTGCGAGTTTGGTTTGGTAAGCTAGGTAATATGGCTTTAGTGAGCCATTTAGATTTAGCCCGCTTGTTCGATCGCGCTGTGCGGCGAGCTTCCCTACCCATTGCTTTTACCAATGGATTTCATGCTTCTCCCCGCATTTCCATTGCTAATGCGCTCCCTCTGGGCGCTACTAGCAGCGGTGAGATTGTAGACTTTGAGTTAACTGAGCATATCGATGTGGCGACTTTCCAAGCAAGGCTAGTCACCCAACTCCCCGGTAATATTCCGATCTATCGGGTTGAGGAAGTTGAACCGAGGACTCCCTCGTCCGCTCAGTTGTTGGAGGGAGTTGAGTATTTGATTACGGTAGCTGCTGCTGCCGATGCTTCGACCGATCGGTGGAAGCAGTGGATTGAAGCAATTCTAGCCAGTGACGCTATTTTGTGGGAGCAGACAAGCAAGTCAGGCAAGAAGCAAATGGTGAATCTGCGCGATCGCTTATTTGAATTAGAGCTTCAGGAGAATAACTCTCCTATCGATCGGGCTCGGTACGTACGCTATGTTGGCAGTTGTCGGAATGACGGTAACCTGCTACGACCCGATGGTGTCATCTATATGTTGGCACAAGTCAATGCTTGTGAATTTCAACTGCTCCACTCTCACCGCTTGAGCCTCATCCTACAGGTTCAAAACTGTAGTAACCCGATCGTGGTATGAGATCCTCAACAAAAATATGATAAGATCCCATTTAGAGTTAATCAAAAATAGGAGTCAGGGCGACTTTAGCGCAGCGGCGCGAGGCCCTAGCAATCCTACTTGCGAGCGATTAACTCTATAAACAAAATTTGGTCATGCTTGAGTACTGGGGAACATCCCCAACAGGCAAGTAAAAATTAAAAAGTAGAAACGTAGCGAGAGTTACTCCCTTGTTTCTTTTGCCTTTTTACTTTTGCCTTTTTCAGCGCTTCGGGCAGAGTTTGATGCTGCTTCCCCTTAACAAGAGGGGTGTTAGAGCAATAAACTTTTATACTCTGACATATCACTGACTCCCAAATAGAATTTGGGACTTTGTAAAGAACCAGAAACCAACTGGTTTGAGCAAGACCTATCTCTGATAAGTAGTGAATCAGCTGAACGTGGCGATTTAAAACACATTCGGGGTCTTGATTCCCTGTCGATCTAGAACACCAATTCAGTAATGCCAGAAAGCGGGTTTCTTTGGGTTAGAGCAACGAAATATTGACCTTGACAACCAAAGAAACGCGGTTTCTCATCGCCCCAGCGCGAATACTAAATCGGTGTTTTAGGTAGCGAAGCTTGTTTGACACGAGTAAAAACTCGACTTATTCTTCTGATGTGGCGAAACATAACCCAACCGATGCGGTACGTAAGTACATCTGACTTTTGCTATTCGTTAAAAGGGAAATTTTAGTGCGTAATCGACCTAGAAGGGCACTACACAGCTTAACCATTGAAGATTGTTTTCAGACTTTTGTAAAGGTGGCAATGACCAATTTGTAATTTCAGATTGAAAAAGGGAAGATTGTTAATTCAAGATAAATTTGAAATGGCAATTATTCAATTTGAAATTTCCTAATGATTGATGTATCTGTGCCTTAAAGCAGGTCTATATCCTGCTATATTTTGCTAATTTTTGAGGAATTTGAATGCCAAAGCAAATAATTATCGCTGAGCAGCATCGCATCGCTGCTGTATTTTCCGAAGATCAAATTCAAGAATTAGTTGTTGCTACCGGAACTCACCAAGTAGGTGACATTTATCTCGGCATTGTTGAAAACGTACTTCCTGGTATAGACGCTGCCTTCGTTAACATTGGAGACCCCGATCGCAACGGATTTATCCACGTATCTGACTTGGGGCCACTGCGCTTAAAACGCACCGCTGGGGCAATTACAGAACTGCTGACACCCCAGCAAAAAGTTCTAGTGCAAGTAATGAAGGAGCCAACAGGAAACAAAGGGCCTAGACTCACTGGCAACATTACGTTACCAGGACGCTACTTGGTGCTGATGCCGTTTGGTCGGGGTGTAAATCTATCGCGGCGCATCAAAAGCGAAAGCGAACGCAACCGGCTGAGAGCCTTAGCTATTTTGTTAAAACCAGCAGGGATGGGTTTGCTGGTGCGAACAGAAGCTGAAAATCGGCCAGAAGAAGCTATTATTGAAGATTTAGAATCATTGCAAAAACAGTGGGAGGCTATTCAACAAGAAGCTATCTCAACGCGGGCACCTGCACTGCTAAATCGGGATGATGATTTTGTCCAGCGCGTACTGCGAGATATGTACAGCGAGGATGTGAATCGGATTGTGGTAGATTCGCACACAGGCGTCAAGCGGGTGAAGCAACAATTAATGAGTTGGAGCGTCGGAAAGGCACCCCAAGGGGTTTTGATTGACCATCACCGCGAGCGTCTGTCGGTAATGGAATACTTCCGCGTTAACGCTGCCATTAAAGAAGCCCTCAAACCTAGAGTAGATCTCCCCTCTGGAGGCTATGTCATCATCGAGCCAACAGAAGCACTTACCGTTGTTGATGTCAACTCCGGGTCTTTCACTCGATCGGCTACAGCCCGCGAAACCGTTCTCTGGACAAACTGCGAAGCCGCTACCGAAATTGCCCGTCAGCTGCGCCTGCGTAATCTTGCTGGTGTAATTATCGTTGACTTTATCGATATGGATTCCCGGCGAGACCAGTTGCAGGTGTTAGAACACTTTAATAAAGCGCTCAAAGCCGACAAAGCAAGGCCGCAGATTGCCCAACTCTCCGAACTAGGCTTAGTAGAACTGACCCGCAAACGGCAAGGTCAAAACATTTACGAATTATTCGGTCGTCCTTGCTCTACCTGTGGAGGATTGGGCCATCTAGTCCATTTACCCAGTGAAACTGCCGCCCGTGAATTCGCTTCCCAGGGGATAATAGCACCCGCGCCGAAGAGCGATCGCGAATCGACAATACTGCCTCCTGTCGCTGGTTCCTCGTACCGGAGCGAATCGGCTTCCCAGACAACCGGCCTGTCCCTGCCGAAGAGCGATCGCGCATTTCCAACCGTAGAAGACATCCCAGACGGTTCTGGAATGCCTTCCTTAAGAGATTACCGTTCTTCAGAAAGTCGTCCAGTTCTACCCACACCCTACGGACAAGCAGAAGCTCCACGCGACTCTTTTGAACAAGAAAACTACTGGGAAACAGACCCTTACGCAGACGATCTGGGAACCGGCTCGGATCTAGACGTGGATGTTATGAATCATCCCAGCTATCAGGAACGCGGTGTAGCAAATAATTCTCGCCGTCGGCGTCGTCGCCGCATTGGTGAGGAAAATGAACGCCCAGAAGAAGAGTCCGGCAAGCTGAATCCTTTCATGCCTTCTACTGCACCAGCTAGCCCCATAAGTACCGATCCAAAATGGATGAGCGAGCCCGAACCGGCTACTTCAAAGCCGTTTTCGTCAACAGGGCCAAAATCCATCCGGCTCGATCCATCGCGGATAGAGCGACCTGCTAAGCCAGAAACTTCACCTCCAGAGATAGTTTCTGTAGAAATGACCCCAGAGGAACAGCAAGTTTATGCGTTTATGGGCGTGTCGCCGATTGTGCGTTTAAATCGGCAGCTTAAAAATCCCAAAGCCGCAACTGTGATCGTGAAGTTGCCGGGACAAGCAGAGGAAGATATTGCTTATGAAACAGCACCACCAAGTACAGGCAGAAGTGATGTCTCTAGTACAGAGGTGGACATAACAGTTCCGAGCTTCCCAACTGAGCAAGATTTTGACTCAGACTCGAAAAGAGAAAACCAAGACACAGATACCGCTGACGCTGACGCTGACGCTGATTTTCGTGCTGAGCCTAATGATGTAGGTATGACATCAAGCGAATCCGACGATCGGGCCGATTCTGTAATGCTGCGGCGACGTCGCCGCCGTCGCTCCTCAGCCACGGATGGTGAGAACAACCAGTAAAAAAGTCAAAAGTCAAAAGTCAAAAGTCAAAAGTCAAAAGTCAAAAGTCAAAAGTCAAAAGTCAAAAGTCAAAAGT
>NZ_JAIQZN010000058.1:34448-47823 GCF_023333585.1 Argonema antarcticum A004/B2 | reverse complement strand
GCCAGGTGCGGTGAAAGTCGCACGCCTGGATCGAACAGAGAGGGGCGCTGGGTAATACCAGCCCTCGACTCTAACCGATTCCATTGGCATCGAACATATTGCCAAAGCTGGCGAAAGACTAGCGCCAAAGCAAGAAGAGGCAACGATCGCGCTGCACAAATGGCTGATGTTTGAATATGGGATATCGCCGGATAATGTTACAGGCCATAGATTCACGGAACACAACAGAGGAAAAACAGATTGTCCCCACTCTATTTTCGGTGGAAATACGGAGCAGGCTTTACGAGATTGGGTCAAGAAAAACTTGGTTAGTCATTAGCGATCGGTCATCGGTTTGACTGTAGTAGTTAGGCAATGCCGACCTAGAGAAGAAGAATGCGATCGCACTCTTTTTCTCTAGGTAAAAATAGCAGATTGACTTTTGTTCGCTTTTGATGGTTGAATGAGAATAACATCAGCCAAAATCTACAAGATGGTTAACAGTTTAGAACAAGGTGACAGCGAGCTAGTTTCCGTAGACTACAGCGATTTACTAGAGAACATTTTACAAACTTTAAGAGGTCAGAACCCGTTTCGCATCGCAGAAAACGGTCAGCGGTTGGCGATCGATATTGATGCTGTAGCCAGTCATGTCGCTTCTTTACCGATCCAAAATCCTCTGTCATCTCCTAATGGCGTTCGTTCTGCTACCATCAATTTTGCTCCGGGATTCCGAGACAACTTTCCCAATAAGATTCGAGAAATAAGAGATTGTTTGACACAGCTATTAGAATCTAGTTTGGGATCGAATCCCTCTATTGAAGAGTTCGTTACCGGCTTAGTTACGCCTTTAGAATCTTTCCAGGGAAATCCAACTGGTTTGGGTTTAACTTATACTTTTAACAGACCTTCTCCTAATTTACAGAAGCAGAAACTTTGTTTGGATAGCAACCGTCCCGGTAGTGCTTCCCTGCTGAAATTTCACAAACTTACTATTAAGGTAAGGGAGATCGATCGATTTCCAGAATATTTGAAAAAAGGATTGGAAAATCATATCGATCGTCAAATTACTTTTGACAGCGAATCCGACCGTGAAGAACTGCACGATACTATTCAAGAAAAGATAGACTACGAGTATTCTGACTTCAATCGTCTGAAGCGAATTGTAGACACGGAGACACTCGGAAAACTAAAGAAAGAAGCGAAGATAAGGTATTTGGAATATCTCCGAGATAACATCGATAATAAAGACAGCGTTGGCTTTATTTATCTTCAAGATTTGATTCGCCGTCTTAGACTAATAGAAGATTTTATTAACCAGGAAAGACCGGATGATTATTACGAAGTAAACTATGCTGGAGCGAAGATTAATTACAAAGATGTATTTTCGCGATCGGAAGTTTTAGACTCCCTTCCTATCATTCCCATCGTAACAGGTAACTTGGGAGAAAGTACAGACACTAACGAGGGAGAACGCCAATTTATTTTTGGCCTCAAAATGAAGTTTGGCAATCCAGTTGAAACACACAAAGGTCTAGAAGTTTTTGAATATAATCTCAATCTCCTCGATCCAGACAGCGATGAACACCGCCAGGAACTTGAAAGAAAACCAAACTTCGGAGCAAAAGTATTAAAACTAGCACTTTTGTACTTCTTTGTATTTGCTTCCCGCAGCAATCCCGAAGCACCAGATTACAACCCTTATTCCGAACTAGAATACGATCCCATAAGCAATTTTGATTCAAAAGTTATAAACGTATTGCGCGGTTCTGAAGAGTCAGAAAAAAGAAAACTTTTTCTGAAGCTTTTGGAAGGCTTCAATAAATTTAAAGTCCGAGTTAAAATCAACGTGCTAAGGGATTTACTGAGAGGATTTATCAAAAATCAGACTATTTTGCCAACCCGCACTTATCCGATCCAGATTAGTGTGAGAAGAGGTATCCTGGAAACCGACGAAAACAGAATTTTAAACGATATTTTCTTCAGAGAAGTTGTACAACGCAATCCCAAAGAATGTTTGAGATATATTTCTATTGCGGAAGCGCACGTTGATCGAAATGCTGTCTGTCAGCTACCTGCGAGTATTACTATTGAAGATATCCGCTATTTTTCGACAGAAGAACGCCAAGAATTTCGGATGGAATACGACATCAGAGGTGTTAATACTTTGCCAGTGATGTGGGTTCCTGAAAGTTGTACAAATGCCTATAAAAACCATTTCATGAGAGATCGGAAGTTGTTATTATTTCGCTACAACAACCGACGGTTAGAGGAAAATGGGTTTAATTCTAATCAAGGTTTTCTTTATCGCTTTACCATTTCTTTGCTAGCGTATATTTGCCTGAAAATATTGCTGGATGCTGCCAAAAAAAGGTTGTTTGTTCCGATGGTAAGATTGCACGAAGGAACCCACCAAAAACCCGCACCATCAGAAAAATTTATGGCACATCTATCTAAAACATTGTGTCATCTCTTGAACGAGAAACATCGGTGTAATTCTCAAGGTTTCCGCGTTCAAGATGCGAATACTTTCAAAGTTAAGAACGGTCTAAGTTCTCTGTATTCCGTGTTACCTAAAAAGTTTCGCTTCACTGATACTTCAGATACTCCAACCCTGGATAAGCTAGCTATCATTATTGTTTCTAGTTTGGAAAGCGACGCCAGGACAGGTAATAGAAAACGCGAAAATAGAATATCTAATTTGGTAGGAGAAGCGATCGGCATCACGCGCCAACAGGATGGCGCTATTCGGTTGTATATTATCAAAACTTTTTCTGATAACTATAGCAATCGGCGTTTGTATGAAGATCCGCCAATTCTTATAGATACGGTAAACAATCTTTATGAGCAGGGATACCGACACTTTTTGTATGTCGCACAAGCACCTTTTACGAGTAACCTGAATATAACTCAAAGTGAAGATGACGATAGCCTATATTTTATGTCACCCAAATTAATCAATAATTTGAAAAGAAATCGCGACGACATCCAGATATATCCGGTATTTTTTGATAAATACTATGTTCGGAAAGCAGTAGAACCTAAAGCAACTTCTTTTTACATCCAGGATACAAAGGAACTCCTCAATGTAGCGAAAGATTCCACCCAACAAGCGGTAGTGTTTTTCAATTTGTTTAATGGGATTAGTGTGGGTAAGGGGGACGATCGCTTTTACAATGGTGTGATTTCCTACTCGACCCTGTTGAACATTTATCCCGGAATTTTGGATGACAAATACATTCGATCGGGTTTGATTGACGATGATAGTATGCTGAAAAACGACATTTTGCAATATCTGACACTTTTTCACTTTTCGCGCTTCGAGAAAACCAGCGACATCAGTTTAAAACTAGACCCTTATGAGAACATTATCGGTGAGGAATCTTTTAGCAAGCTATCTGTCTTTAATCATATTAGAGGAGAGGTAGGTTTTAACTCCTTGGCATTTTTGAGCGAAGTTAAGAAAGCATTAAACGTATAGAAGGAGCGCAAAATGATCGCCGAAAATTTGGGTCGTCTATTTGAAGTTGGTTTCAACATCGGGATTCTTGCTTATATCGAACAACACAAAATAAAACATAATTTCGGCAACTTATATCGGCGGGATTTGCAGCATTTTAAATTTGCCGAAATGTTTAAACGGATAGTGAGTGAAGACGGAACAATCAGTCCGAATAATATCAAAATAATTGAAAAATGGTGTTTATATTTATTGCAGAAGGGTTTTCTGTCAGGATTAAATTTCTTTGGGGAGTACATTAAATCTACTGGATGGAACGATAGCAAGAAACCGAATATCGAAATTTTGTACTACCAGTGCAGTTTTGGCGATGCTAACAGCATCAAAACATATTCCAAAACTGAAGAACAAGAATATAGAGAGTTATTGTCGCAGTTTCATAAACCCAATTTATTGGAGAACCCGGGTTTCTGGACTCGATACCAACAAAAGGGTGAGTTTTTGAAGGCGGACACCCTGATGTTGTTGCGCCAACGCCAAGAGTTTAGGATTCTCTCAGTAGATTTATCGATATTTTCCGTTAAGTCAGCTGAAGACATCTTGGATTTTGAAGATAAAGATATGCAGAATCAGCGGCGTTTGTTGGGTCGCGAGATTGGTTATTTGCGCTCAAAAAGTGTTTTTTCTAAGCTGCGGATTGATACTGGCGCTACTGATGATTTTAGTTTTGCTTTTGCAGCGGATTTAACCAGGTATTTTACTGCTTTTAAACGGAAGGATAAAGAAAGTGCTAAATTAATTCAAGCTGCTTCTTATGCTCACAGTTTTTATCGATTTTTACGCGAAACTGGTATTCTGAATGATGAAGCGTCGCTGGTGTTTAATGTGGTGGGATATAGCGATCGCGGTATCAGCGCCATGTCCCTTCGTCCCGAAAACTTAGACGTATTAACTACCTGTGCGGAGATTTATAAGAATGAACCAAAAGAACAGCAAATCGAGGAAGCGCGAAAGGAAGTTTTAAGTCTGATTCAACTTAATGCAGGTCGGAGTTTCCACAACGGGAAAACCTTTGTCAAGCAACTACTAGAAATACCCACCGACACCACAACTATTATATCTCATACCGAAAAGATTGATAACTTTAGTTCCACATTAGAACTAAGGGAACCTCATGCTGAAATGATTAAAAAAGCGCTGAATTCCGACAAAACTTATCTATTTTTAACTGGTAATCCTGGAATTGGTAAAACTACTGCGATCGTAGACTTTCTGAAAGCTCATATCAACGAAGGTTTTCTCTTCTTCTACGTCAGTCCCAGAAAACAAGTCAATTTGGATATTATCGAGAAATTCAAAGAATCAGAAACGGGGAAGTTAGATGACGAGATATTTTGCATCAACACCAACTCCCAACTCATCGCCGATAATTTTACGCGCTGTGTCGTCAATTACCACTCCAATAAACGTCAGGGTGATTTTATCGAAAATACTGTTAATTTTCTCGACGCCAGTCA
Source organism: Argonema antarcticum A004/B2 (assembly GCF_023333585.1). Classification (GTDB taxonomy): domain Bacteria; phylum Cyanobacteriota; class Cyanobacteriia; order Cyanobacteriales; family Aerosakkonemataceae; genus Argonema; species Argonema antarcticum. The sequence goes on along the minus strand of NZ_JAIQZN010000058.1, from coordinate 42,867 downwards.
GGAAATTGCACGTTCGATATCGCGCCAGCAAGCACTTAACAGAAGAAGTGAAGACGAAATTGTACCTACAAATCGCAGAAGTAAGGGAGTTTTGTCCAGTCTTTGCGAAGCAATACACACGGCGATAAAATACGAAATATCGAATAATATTGTCGCGACAGCTTGTATCCAATCTTTAAAAAAGACCGAACACGGTGCAAACACCTTAGATCATTTTGAGAATATATTCAAAAGTGCTTATAACAAGCGTGACGGTAAGGTTATTCCTGCGGAGATGAAAAAAATATCGACGCGCATTAAGCATTTATTCATTATGATAGATGAAATAACTGGTGATGATAGCGGCGTTGAGTTTTTAAATGGAATCAGCAGTATTTTGAAAAGTTATCAATTGACGGATTTACAGCACGGTTTTAACACTAAAATTATTGTAGCAGATGCTTCGATCGTCGATCCCGATGTCATCAAACAACATTTATCTCAAACATCACCAGAACCAGATAAAATATTTTTCAGGCGTGCTTTGGAAAATGCAGCTTTGCCACTTTCAGTACAAGAATTTGAATTTAAAAGTAAACCGTCGAATGCAATTATTATCAACGCTAACTCTTATCCAGCAAGCAGTCTGCGTATTACATATAAGGTATTTATCGAGTCGGTAAAGTTTGATGAAGATACTTTTGACGAAAAAAGAGACGATCTAAAAAAGACTGTCCAAACGCAAATTGTTGGAGATATTAACGCTCTCTGGAAACGACCAGATGCAGGTCAAATTATAGTATACATCCAAGATAAGCGCAAATTGCAAAAATTAATTGAAAATATTAAACAGCAGGGGGGAGAGTTTGAGGATAAAAAGGATTATCTGGAGATACACGCTAACCTTTCCGATCGAGATAAGTCAGAAATACATCAATTCAAAAATCAGGTAAAAGTAATCTTTATGACTTCCTCAGCGAGTCGAGGTTTATCCTTTCCAAAGGCGAAGCATATTTTGGTAGAAATTCCTCGGTTTCGGGTGGAAAATAACCTGATGGAAATCATCCAAGTTATTTACAGAGGTCGCGGTCAATATATCGAAAATGGGGAAGAAAAAACGCTGGATAATAAAGAGAAAGAACTGTGTTTTTATTTGAGCGATCGGGCCATATATTACGCCGATGACCGACAAATTTCCCTGCGAGAAAGCACTATCAATTTATTAAATATCTTGCTAATTGTCAAGACTTGTGTAATGACTCGGATTCAGGGTTATGGACAAATAGGTCGGGAAAAATTCTTGATGATTCCCATAGGTGGAAAGTCCGTATCTGCGGCGGGTCAAACATTTAGCGGACAGATGGCTAACTTAATAAAAGACCTCAAAAACGAACACCGCAGGCGTCCGAGTCACAAACTATTACAAGAAGTTTATACCAGTTTAGAACAACTGCTGAGTCGCACCGAGTTTGTCTTAAATTCAAGAAACCCGGTTTCTGAGAGTTCTTCCTATCTAGAAGTGCGAGATATTTTCAACAGCAAATTTTCCCAGCTAATAGCCGATGGTTTCGATAAATTACTAGATTTTGGCAATATAGAACCCGGTCTTATTAATGGTAGCTTGTTAGTAGTGCCAATTGCAGAACAAAAACTAGAAGAACGTTACGAAATGCGATTGATGGAGATAGCAACTCACGCCGATGATGAAATTTTGAATAAGATGCGATCGATTAGTCTCAATTCTGATTATTCTCAGAGTCTACATTCTGCTATAAAAAATGCGATCGAATTAGTCGAAAAAGTTCGTAATTCCAACAACAGAACGCAATTTTTAGAGCAAAACAGTCAGCGTATTGACCAATATTATGCTTTGCCGTTATTTAGTTTTATTAGCGGTGAGGCGATGAGTCAATATTTTGCAGATGAACCAGAAGAACCAGAAGAAGAAAGATTTAGGGATATTCTCGCAACTTATATTCATCATCTCTATCCAGCCGATAAAACTTTGCCTATAGGATATAAGTATAGAGATTTTCCATTTGTGGTTTTTCGGAGTTATAGTTTAGAGGAGATGAGGGAAAAGATTTTTACCGATAAATATCTGTTGACTTCCAACGAATTGAATGTGTTGAATTTGATTCTTTCTAAAGCGGACTAATATCACAGTACTGTGATATTAGTCCGCTCGCAAAATCGTTTTGCAAATAGCAGTTTTGTAAGGAATAAATCATGGAAAATTTGCTAGTTGGCTCATCAGGATCGGATGCGATCAAGCTTCAGCAGCGATTGAAAGAATTTGGATTTTATTTGGCTGCTATAGATGGCATTTTTAGCAATAAGACTGAAGCGGCAGTCAAAGCATTTCAAGACAGTGAAGGACTGGCGGCTGATGGGATTGTTGGTTTCTCAACCCAAGAAGCTTTGGATCTAAATAATTGAAGACGTGAACTCATTTTACGGAGGAATTATTGATGGTGATGCTCAAAAATGTTCAAGTTTGCCCAACCAGTTCTGTGACCGGACTTTCGGAGCAGTTGATCGCTGAGATCCAACGCATAGACTCGAACCTACTCGTCAGTTTTACCGATCTAAATGTAGCTATCCGCGAAGACCAATTTCCCTTGCTTCGATTGCCTGCAAAAGAAGCACTTCGACGCGCTATCAAAGCTCGCGATACAACACTAATTGTCAACTCGGCTTATCGAACAATTGCTCAGCAGTACCTTTTGTACAAACAATACAAAGAAAATCGGTGCGGCATAAGTCTTGCTGCAAAGAGTTCAAATGGCATTAAAAAAGGCGGGTTTTGATATTAAAATCGATGGCATTTATGGCGTTGATACCGAAAAAGCAGTAAGCCAGTTTCAACGACGTAAAGGTTTGGATGTCGATGGTCGTATTGGCCCGCAAACCCGTGCCGCGCTGGGACTGTAAAAAGCAAATTTTCTCAAAAGGTAGGGTGGGCATTGCCCACCTTATTCTAGGGAGAAGGAGGTTGTTTTGCTGGTGGAAACTTACACTTAACCTCAATTTCCAAATTACTTTCGGCAGTACCTTCAGTAATATAAGGAAAGCCTCCTTTAGCGCTCAGTTTCATGCCAAATTTAAGCATCTACACATTCTCGTACAGTGACAAATTCCTGAAATTTAGCCAGAGACTCGATTTTAGGTACAGTTCCAATTCTTACAGGTAGTTTTGGCTGATAGTCTCCTGTTTCTTTTTCTTTTTTCAGCCATAACTCCAAGGTATTTTCGCTATTGTGAAAAAAGGCGTTCGCGAATGCGTGCCGTAGGCAATCGCTATTTCGTATCCGCACTGACGTTGGCGATAGCCTGCCGGAGGCATATCGTGCCGACATCCAGACTTTCCTTTAATAGACATCATCATGGTTGCCAAGGTTGAGCAGTAAAATTGCTTCTTCGGAGTCTGTTGTGACGGAAAACTCGAACAAAATGCGATAACTGTAGTCAATGGAAGCTGACCAAATACCATCAAACTCACCAGATAGTTTGTGAGTTTTGAGAGTAGGATGGAAGGGATCGGTTGCAAGTTGTCGAAGGGTTTCTTCGATTGGGGTTCGCAACTGCGGATTTTGACGGATTAGGCGTTTGTATGCTCGCAGAGATTTGGGAGTCCAAGCAATTTTTCTCAAGTATCTAACTCCTTGAGAAAATCATCTACTGAGCCAAATTTTATTACGCCTTGAGAGGCTTCTTGACGAACTTCTCCAATTTCTTGAAGTAGTTGTTCTCGGCGTTTTCTCTGTAGCCGTTTGAGGAGGATTTCAACAACTAGGTTTTGTTCTTCAAGCGATAGGGATTCTACTGAATCGATCGCTTGCTGGAGTCGTGAAGTTTGTACGGATTCAGGCATGGGTGGTGTAGCTTGTGTTAGCTCAATTATAACGATGATTTGAGAGATCGCACTCTCCAATCCCACAAGTACGATCGCACCCACATCCATTAGCAAAAACGATCGCACTCTCCAATTGAACAAGAACGATCGCACCTACATCCATTAGCAAAAGCGATCGCACTCTCCAATTGAACAAGTACGATCGCACCTACATCCATCCCCAAAAGCGATCGCACTCACCAATTCCAAAAGTACGATCGCACCCACATCCATTCCCAAACACGATCGCACTCGCCAATTCCGCAAGTACGATCACACGCACATCCATTCCCAAACACGATCGCACCCACATTTATCATCAAAAGCGATCGCACCCACATCCATTAGCAAAAGCGATCGCACTCTCCAATTGAACAAGTACGATCGCACCTACATCCATCCCCAAAAGCGATCGCACTCTCAAATCCCACAAGCACGATCGCACCCACATCCATTCCCAAACGCGATCGCACTCTCGAATCCCACAAACACGATCGCACTCTCCAATCCCACAAGCACGATCGCACTCTCAAATCCCACAAGTACGATCGCACCCACATCCATCCCCAAACACGATCGCACTCTCAAATCCCACAAGTACGATCGCACCCACATCCATCACCAAAGACGATCGCACTCTCCAATTGAACAAGTACGATCGCGCTAACATCCATTCCCAAATTACTTGTTCCATGCGTATGGCTCATCCCAAACATATGCCACAGTCTGTCTTTGATACCACATACTACCTGTTGGATAGCTAACATCCACATGCAAATGAGGAACCAAAGTCCAGCCATTATGACCAGTTTGTGCAATCTTCTGCCCTGCCACTACACTTTGACCTGCTGTGACGAGAACTGAGTCTTGCTTTAAATGGAGATATAAAGAGCGATATCCACCATCATGTTCAATTAGAACATAGTTGACGTTAAGCGCGTTACTTTCAGAACCTGTCTCACCGTTAGAAAAATCTTTTACCTCATCCGAAACCTCTAACACTTTCCCTGAGCGCATTGCATAAACAAGTGTACCAATCTCAGCACCTAAGTCATCAGCATAAAGTTGAATATCTCTGTGACCACCAGGCTCGTAACTCTCACGTCCCCCAACCCCATTGAGTGGCTGGCGAAATCCTCGTAATGGGTTAGATGGTGTTGGATTGGAGAAAAGTGGAGGCTCATTTAAGCCGATTCCATTGTTACCACTGTCACCGCTAGATTCAATAGTTCCACTAACAACACCCATTGCCCCGTAGATGGAAATCATACCACTATGGCGAATAATGCTGTCAGATTCTTCGGCTGCTTTAGCGTAGACTGTGCTGTAGGTACCGTTTGCATCTTCTCCTTCAGAATTTAACCAAAAATAGGCTACCTTGTAGAGATTACTCTTCCCAACAAAGTGTTCATCTAAAGGCTGTGGTTCTGGCTCTGTTGTATAAAGGTGAAGTTGACCTGATTTAGCCAAGCTGTCAATTATCCGTAGCTTTTCATCGTAAAGCCCTTGAGCTGCTTTAAGTTGAATGTCTTTATTATCTAGGAACTGTTGGTCAGAAACACCAGGAGCGTATGCCTTACGTTCATCCAGTCCCATTTGAAAAGCTCCAAGATAGCCTACACCATTGTTTGCTTGCCAATTACCGCCACTAGACTCGGTAGCAATAATACCTGTGAGGAATTTGGCAACATCGTAACGGATAATACCACGATGCCAAGCATTGTAAATGTACTGCGCTGTTTCTATTCCGATCTCACCATCAATAACGTCATCGCCCACAGCTTTCTTTACTTCGATTATTCCTGGTTTTGCTCCAGTACGGATTAACCCTGGGCGAGGCGGAGTATCGGTTATTGTTGCGATAGTACCATTCCAATAAATGTGTCCATTTTCAAAGGATTGGATCTTGTTTTTATCTCCCCGATCGATTTCTCCACTGGTTGGAGCGCCTAATCTGCCATCCAATCCACCTATACTCTTGTATTTATCACGGATACTACCGTAAAGCGGAAAAACTCCATGTTCGCTGCTAACAACTGAGCCATTTTCAAAGTATTGATAGGTAACACTATCGGAATAATGGACTACTTCAGATGTCGGATTTCCCAAGTTATATTGCTGGGCAACTTGAGAAATTTTATCCTCGATAGAAACAGATGGACTTCCGCCACCTGAATCGCCACTTCCAGGTTGTCCGCTATCCCCAGATTGTGCATCAATCAGTACAGACGAAATCCAATCATCCGTACCTGCAATGCGATACCAGCGATCGGACTGTCCTAAACCTGGTATATTTACATCTTCACCTGTTTTCCAAGCGTCAAACTGTACGCTTGCATTGTAATCTTTGAAACCAATTATGTCAGAAGTGGTGTTAGATTCATCGCGGACGTTAGCACCAGCAGTTGCAATTACAGTTCCATTGAACACAGAAACTTCATTGATACCGTCGTTATCTACAGGTGGATTATCTACAGGTGGATTATCTACAGGTAGATTATCTACAGGTGGATTATCTACAGGTGGCAATAAAGGTGGATTTCCGGGTGGATAGCCGTTTGTATAAGCACTCGGCACCCAGTAATCGGTTCCATCTACGTTGATCCGATACCATATAGCATCTAGCTCACCTGTTGTGAGATCGGGAACTGCTTCTCCGTAAATCCACGCATTAAAGGTGAGCGTTTCGTTAAATGCTACATTCAGATCGCTGCGATCGCTCAAATTAGTGCTATTGCGGAGATTAACACCATTATCTGACCAAATAATAGAGGTAAACTCTCCTGGCACAAGGTCATAAGCAGCGCGTTCCATCGGGGTAACTTTCCCTTCCCCACCCCAAGTCGTCGGAGTAAAGAAAGCATCAGGCGCATACGCCACAGGCGCTATCCCCTTCGCCGCTTCCACCGCCTTATCCACATTCAGCAAACCAGCACCCGTCTCCTTATCCCAACCAACCGTATTCAAATCGGTAGCATTAGACTTGAGAACCTCAATCACCTGACGATAATTCAACCCCGGATTTGCTTCCCACACCAAGGATGCAGCACCCGTTACCTGTGCGGCGGCGACGGAAGTACCCGCCATCGTACCCACATCATCGCCTACAGTGGATAGAATCGCATTCTCAATTGTCCCACCCTCGGTCACGATATCCAAACCATAGCCAAAACTCGAATAATCCGCCCGTTGATTCCCATTCGCCGCACCCACCGTGATGATATTGTCAAACTCCTGGGAAGCTTGTCCCAAAACCGACATCACATCGCCGTCATTACCCGCCGCCGCCACAATTAGCACCCCATTTTGCCGCGCATATTCCAGCGCCTCCCGTTCTTTCGGGGTAAATTCATACCGCGTGGTGACGCTAGCATCGGCGTTAACTTGCGTCATATCCAAGCTGAGATTTACCAGCGCCTTTTCACCAGACGCTTTCGCCGCATCCACAAATTCGATTAAAGACTCTGCCCATTTGCCAGAACCAATTGCCCGTCCCAACCACAATGGTGCTTCGTCATTCATACCATAAATGCCCACACCATTATCCTGAGTTGCCGCAATAATTCCTAAAATATGCGTACCATGTTCGTTTCCTTCCCCAACTTCCAGCAACGGGTTATCATCCCCATCCACCAAATCTTTCCCCAAAGTGACGCGACTGTAATCGATATCGGGATTATTAGCACCAAATCCCGTATCAATGATACCAATTAACGGCATCGGCAATTCCACATTGCTGACATTAAAATGAACCGTGACGGCATTACTCTTGCGTCCCTCTTTGTCATAAGCAATGCCCTTCAATTTATATTGTCCCGGTGCCAAACCATTGAGGGAATAATTGAACCTACCCCAGCGATCGTCCTGACTATAACCGATAAAATTGGTCGCGTTCTGGATATATTCCCCTTTCTCTTTGTCGGGTTTTCCATCCAGCCAAAATTCAACTTTGTCTAAATCTGCTGTACCATTGCCATCAAACACCCACCCATCTTGCAAGCGAATTATTTCACCCTTCTTGTATTCTTTTTTGGCAATGCTGAATTGTAAATGTTTCGGCGCTGAATTTTTATCGGGATCTTTTCCACCTGCATCTGGTGCCATATCTCGCGGCGGTGTCGGTTCTTTTTCTAACCCTGATAAAGTCTTGGGTGGCGTCGCAGTTGGCGGTAAAGTTGTATCCTCAGTTGGCGGCGTAGTTGATGGTAAAGTTGTATCCCCAGTTGGTGGCGTAGTTGGTTGTAAAGTCGTATCACCAGTTGGCGTCGCAGTTGGCGGTAAAGTTGTATCCTCAGTTGGCGGCGTAGTTGATGGTAAAGTTGTATCCCCAGTTGGTTGTAAAGTCGTATCACCAGTTGGTGGCGTAGTTGGTTGTAAAGTCGTATCACCAGTTGGTGGCGTAGTTGGTTGTAAAGTCGTATCACCAGTTGGTGGCGTAGTTGGTTGTAAAGTCGTATCACCAGTTGGCGGCGTAGTTGGTTGTAAAGTCGTATCACCAGTTGGCGGCGTAGTTGGTTGTAAAGTCGTATCACCAGTTGGCGGCGT
>NZ_JAIQZN010000058.1:0-34348 GCF_023333585.1 Argonema antarcticum A004/B2 | reverse complement strand
AGTTAGTGGCGTTACGACTAAGTTTCCGGTAATTATATCTAACAAACAACCAAAACGTTTCTCTTGTAAACCGTGCCGAACAAAATGTTGAATTGCTTGTGAATTATTTAATCCCGCCGCCTTTAAATCGGGATAATTTCCCAAATAATATCCAAGATCAAATTTATCCGAAGCAGCGCGTCCCTCATCAATGCCATACTTAACAAAATGTTCGATTCCCGTCAGTTCATCTTTTTTAACTGCGGCGTCAACATCCTGATTTTTGGCTAAATAATAGCTATTCTGAAATACAATACTGGCATCCCGCAATTCTTTTTGCCCGAATAACATAAAGTGGTCAAAGGCACTTCCAAAACCCCGTTTATCCACTGCCTGCGCCACATCAACATATTTGGAAAGATATAAATTTTGGTCAAACAAGGCGCTGGGATTTCGACGCTCGAATTTGCCAAACTGCTCAAAGTGGTCAAACCCACTATTGACAACACCTTTAGCCTTCGCTTCAGCTACATCTAGATTGGATTCTAGATAAAAACTTTCGTTAAAAAGAGAGCGTTCTTCTAACATGACTTAAATTCTCCTGAACAAACTGAACAGCATTAATATTGTGGACTTCGTATTGCGTAACATTACAACGGAATGTGGGTTCCAAGGGATACTAAGTTGCTAAAAGCAACTTTTGGGTAAATTTATCGACCGCTCTATCTCATTCATATACTCATACGAATAATTTAATTGTATTCAGCTTAAATAGCACTGTCAAGAGTGTGAGCAAAATTTTTGCTCGTCAACTCACACCCGCCTAACTCCTCCCGATGATCGAATTTCTTCCAGCTCTCACGGATATGAGACACAATGGAAATAGATCGGGATTTACGGAAACAAACTCTTCAGAGGCTACCCGTACTGCTGCGAGCCGTAAGTCCCGCAGTTAAAACAACTCCTATAAATGTGAGCGTCAAACCGTGATACCTCAAGACTTTCTCCAAACCATCGCCAGAAAACACGGCGTTTCCGACACCGAACTAGAAGCATTATCCTTAGCAATGGATGGCCAAACGACACCTGCGATCGCACGCCAGCTAGCCATCAGCGAAGATGCAGTCCGCAAGCGCTTAAGCGAGATTTACCAAAAATTTCACATCTCCGGCAGAGGGCCAGTGAAGCTAGCCCAACTACAGCAGCTACTCGTCTCCCAGTATCAAGCCCAGCAACATACAGATCGCACCAATCCAGTTGCAGCAATATCCGACACCCCCCACCAAGATTGGGGCGAAGCGCCCGATGTCTCTGTTTTTTACGGACGCACCAAAGAACTGGCAATCCTAGAAGAATGGATAATTAAAGATAACTGTCGTCTGGTAGCGCTGCTGGGTATGCCGGGAATCGGCAAAAGTTTCTTGGCCCACAAGTTAGCCCAGCAGATCCAGGATGAGTTTAAGATCGTCATTTGGCGATCGCTACGCAATGCCCCACCCCTCCTAGAGCTTTTAGCCGATTTTCTCAAAACCCTACCTCACTCATCGGAGCTAGATCTACCGAAAACCGCCGATGAAGGAATCTCGCGGCTGATTGGGTATTTGCGCCAGCACCGCTGTCTGCTGGTACTCGATGGCGTAGAGACGATCCTGCGTAATGGCGATCGGTTTGGACGCTACAGTAAGGGATATGAAGGCTACGGCATATTCCTAAGAAGAATAGGAGAAGAACAGCATCAAAGCTGCTTGTTAGTTAGCACTCAAGAGAAACCAGGAGAAATTATTCGACTTGAAAGCGCAAACAGATTAGTTCGATCATTGCAACTAGAGGGTTTAAATTCAGAAGCAGCCAAGGAAATCTTGCAGTCAAAAAATCTCACTGGCGAAGAATGTTGGGATGATTTAATTAAACTTTATCGAGGTAATCCGTTAGCATTAAAGTTAGCCATTGTTATGATTGAAGATATCTTCAATAAAGATGTCGCCAAGTTCATCAAGTTAGGAACAACAGTTCTCAGCCCAGATTATCGCGAACTGCTAGATGACTTATTCAAACGCTTATCAGATTTAGAAAAAGAGGTAGTGAAATCTTTGGCAAATCAAAATAAACCCACTTCATTTGAAGAATTGCGCTCGAACATGACAGCCACCTTATCTGCATCAGAGTTAATCGAAGCCCTAGCATCTTTGGGAGGGCGATCGCTCATTGAAAAATTTCCCAATAAAGACACAAGTGAAATAGTTTTCACCTTACAACCTGTAGTTAAAAAGTACGTCCAAAAATCTCGTTAACCACCCGAAAGAATGAAGTAAAAAACATGGAAAAATTATATAATTTTATTTTGCACAATCTTTTAGTCAGGAGTTGAGTATGGGGTGAACTATTGTATTAATCCAGAATGCCAACAACGTCAGAATTCGGACAGTGTAGAGTTCTGTCAATTTTGCGGTACTCAATTACTTATCGATCGGCGGTATCGCCTCCTAAAACCGTTACGTCCATTAAATCCACTCTCATCCACTGAAGTATTTGAAGTAGATGATAGTGGAACGCCAAAAGTTATGAAGGTGTTAAAAGATAATAGAGAACAATTAGTCGAAATGTTTGCGCGAGAAGCCTTGACTTTGGAATTCCTCAATCATCCAGGAATTCCCAAAGTCGATCTAAATGGTTACTTTCCTTTTACACCTAATAAAAGTACCCAGGAACTCTACTGCTTGGTGATGGAAAAAATTGATGGGCAGAACTTAGAGCAATGGTTAGCAGAAAATGGTAAAATATCTCAATCCCTAGCCTTAAATTGGCTGAGACAATTAATAGAAATTTTAGATGTTGTACATCAAAATAAGTTTTTACATCGAGATATTAAACCATCTAACATTATGCTCAAGCCCGATGGGCAATTGGTATTAATTGATTTTGGTACTGTTAGGGCAATTGATAATAACTATTTGGCAGATGTCGAAATGAACAGCGTTACGACAATTTTTTCAGAAGGCTACACGCCACCAGAACAAATCAATGGTCAAACAATTCGGCAATCAGATTTTTACGCTCTTGGACGCACTTTTTTGCATTTTGTAACAGGTAAGCCGCCTTACGAATTTCATAAAATTTCTCAATTAGGTAAGTTGGTTTGGCAAGAAGAAGCACCGCAGATATCCAAGCCATTAGCAGACTTTATTGATGATTTGATGGCTTTTAACCCAGCGGACAGACCGCAAAATACAACGGTAATTCTGCGGTATTTGACGGCCAAAAATTTGTTATTAAAATATGCCATATTATTAACTAATTCTCGAAAATTTAAATGGGGGTTAACAGTAGGAATAGCAATAGGAATCAGCGGTATTTTTCTCTATCGATCGGCATATCCTTGGATTAGCCAAAACTACTATGAGCGAGGGGTAGAAGCGCAAAAAGTAGGACAGTTAGATAAAGCGTGGGAATTCTACGAATTAGCCTTGAAATATAATCCGAAAGATGCCAGAATTTATAATAATATGGGATTGCTATGCCAAACAAAAAAAGATTTTCGTTGCGCTCAAATTAAGTACGAACAAGCTCTCAACCTTAACCCAAATAATCCCGTAGCTCGATATAATTTAGGAGGACTTTACGATGATGCGAGTGACTTTCAAAGTGCCGAATCCCAATACAAGCTAGCTATTGAATCTAATAGTCCCGTTGCAGTTAATGCTCTTAGCGATTTAGCTCGTCTGAAAATTTTGGATAGAGATACTACCACAGCTATTGAATTGACCACACGCGGCTTACAAAAAGTTACTAACGAGCAGATTAAAATCAAGTCAACTTTGTCCAAAAATCGCGGTTGGGCGCATTTGGTACAAGCTGACTATGCTGAGGCTAAATCTGACTTGCAAAATGCAATAAATTTTAATCCAAAACGTGCTGATTCTTATTGCTTATTGGCACAGGTAATAGAAGCTCAAGGTGACAAAAAAGGAGCGTTAACAGAATGGGAAAATTGTCTAGAAAAGGATTCGAGAGATAGCGTAGAAGTGAAAGTATGGAAAACTATGGCATCCCAACGTTTGAAAGAAACAGGACAAAATAAATGAAACTAAAAATATCACTTTTTTCAATCTTAGCAACAGTTTCCTTAGTTATCGCCTTAATTCTGACTAATGTAGATTGGACGATAGCCACCGTTGGTAACAATCCCGTTGGACGAATTATTGTTGCGGAAAATGATAGCCAAATTACAGCCGGAAAACTGCTCTATGTCGGTGATACCTTGCAACCGAAAAGTGCAGCTAATGTTGTTGTTCTTTGTTATAATAATGGACAAACTTGGAACCTACCTACTGGTAATGTATCTCGCGTGAGCGATCGCTGTCAACCACCAACACAAGGACTAGATTGCACTGACCGGAGAAACGGTTGTCGTAATGATGACGGTCGCAGTCCTATTCGCAATCCTAATACCCCTTATATTATCAGTCCCTACAAGACAGATTTAATCAATGATAGACCGCCAATTTCCTGGCAGATTGTACCGGGAATTACCGATTACACCGTGCGAATACAAGATATAACTGGTTCGGGGGTAAACTGGGAAAGGATAGCAAATACCACTGACAATGAAATTAAATGGAATTATCCTCCCGACGTGGAACCTTTACAACCGGGACGGAAATATAAATTAATAGTTGAAGCTAAAACTGAATCACCCGAAAAGCTTGCAGCACCAGGAGAAGCAATATTTGCTATGCTGAAGAAAGAGGATATTAAGCAGGTGCGAGATGTTGTCGATCGAATTAACAAGTTAAGTATTCCAAAAGAGGAGAAATCACTTCAGGATTTGTATAGCATCTATCATGGCAAAAATTTAATTAGCGAAATCCAAGAAATGCTAGAATCGCTGGTGAAAGACGGTAGTCAGACAGCACAGGTTCATCGAAAATTGGGAGATATTTACTTTAAACAAGGATTGTTAGAATTGGCGAAATCTCGTTACGGAATGGCAATTAAGTTAGCAAAAATTGCGGGAGATACAGTCGAGTTAGAAAAAGCACAAACAGGATTCGATCGAGTTAATGAAGCGCAGGCGTTCTAGTCCGCTTGCGAATCAAAGATACTGTCAGGTATTACCCCCCCAGTTAATTCGCCAACAGTATCTTTGATTTCCGGGTGGTGTGGGTGACATAGCAAATTAATTTACTATTAATTTTCAGGATTCGATTCATTATCCATATCTTCAGACGTGGATTGTTCAGGCGTACTATTTTCTTGATGAGCATTTTCCAACAATCCAGCCATTTTAAGTAAGTGTTTTAATATGCCAATTTTCAAATCTTTATTACCGTGAATTGGCACAGAAATTCGTACTGTATTACCTGGTTTACCGTAGATGTGATAACTTCCTTGAACTCGTAATAATATCCACCCATTTTTCTCTCACAACTTCGCTAACTTTTTGCCAGAGATAGAGTTCATATAGCAATCTCCATAATTCTATCTTTATCAGTTGTCTTAATTGATTCAACATCGACAGATAGACAACCTTCAATTGCTTCATAGAGATTTTGCAGCAATTCCTCAAAAGTTTCGCCTTGGGTAGCACATCCGGGAATTGCGGGAACTTCAGCCCAATATCCGCCTTCTTCTGCTTGGTGAATGATGACTTTAATTTTCATAGTGTAGTTATCCTGTTATTCATTTTTTGTTGCATTTTTTCGGAGAAGTCTGGGAAAGTTTTGTCAGAGATACAAAATCATTCGTAGACCTTCATCTACTTCCTCTTGCAAACTATCCGGTAACGACCCCACTCGTTCCATCAAAACCGTTTTATCGATAGTAAAAATTTGAGACACATTAACAACAGAATCTTGGGGCAAGTCGGTTGCTTCACGCGGTAACAAAACATTACCAGGTGCTTCTGCCAGTCGCTTATTGGATGTAATGATCGCCACAATTACTGTTCTGATGCGACTCTGGGTAAAAGTATCATCTTGAACAATCAAGACAGGGCGGCGGTATCCTGCTTCCGAACCAAGTGGGTCAGGTAAGGTTGCCCACCAAATTTCTCCGCGATACACTACCAATCCTCACGTGGTAAAGACATGAATTGCATTTTTGCTAACACCGAATCTAATTCAGATGATTCTTCCGAGTAAACCTGATTCAGTTTTGCCAAAATCAGATCTCGGTCATATTTCTGTAAGTATGCTTTTAGCGCCTTCGTATAAAGTTCGCTGCGAGATAACCCCAACTGTTTAGCTAGTGTTTCCGCTTCATGAAAAACTGAATCTGGAAGTGATATCGCTGTTTCCATAAATTGTTTCCGGGCAATTTGTCTACTTATAATTATACCTGAATGATGCAAGTCGTATGGTAGGGCGGTTTTTTTAAATTGTTTGCCTGATGGAGAGATTGTTCGCTAAACCGGACACGATATTACGCAACTACATCTTAAAAAAGGTATATTGTTGTGCTGTCTTCGCCAGATAAGAGCGCTAAAGCGCAACAACGTACCTAGAAAATCTGTTAAATTAAAGCCAATTACCTGCTAAAATAAAAGGTGCCCAATAATAAGGATGCTCGTAAACTTTGTACTCAGGATTATTGTTAGGATTCTTCAAAAAAGCCAGTTGTGCTTGTCGCAAAGCTTCGGCTTTCGTAGCACCTGCTTTTAAGTTTTGGTAAAATTCTTTCATAAATAAAGTAGTAGATCGATCGCTCACCACCCAAAGACTTGCCAGCGTACTCCTAGCACCTGCTTGCACCGCTACTCCGGCGATACCTAAACCACCTCGTTTATCTCCTTTTGCTGTTTGACAAGCACTCAAGACAAGTAACTCAATGGGATCTGGACTATCTTGAGTTTTGCTCCTCAGTAAATTGTCTAACTGTCTGACATTAATTGGCTTATCGTAAGCAAGAATAAATGTTTTCTCGGCGTTAGAGCTAAACTGACCGTGAGTTGCTAAATGAATAATCGTAAAATCAGAAGCATTAAGTTTATTTGTGAAACCTTCTATGGTAAAATTATCATTGGTAAGTATCTCTTTTGAAACTGTATTGTTTCCTACTTCAACTAATTCAGCTTCTACATTATCGAGTTTCCTGTAATCGGGAGGGAAAGTCATATCACTATAACTAACTCCAGCAATTAATGCTTTCGACTGCTTCCAAGGAAAAAACTTTGGTTCTCGGATTTGGGAACCTAAACTAAGGGCAATACTGTAATCTTCAATTAAGTAGCGTTTATCTTCATCTTGCAGTAGCGCCATTGGAATGTTTTGTAATTGACTGTCCAGCACAAAGATTAAGGTTCCTTCTTTTGGTAAGTAGGTTTTAGCTGGGGCAATTAATAATTTATAAAGTTCTTGAAAATTGGGAGAAATTGTATTGTTAGGGTTATCGTTTCTAAGATTTTCATTTTGAAGATAACTACTCAGCACCGAAATATTACTTTTAACTTCGTTCCAAGGTACGCTGTAATGATGAGGTACAGACTGATGGGGAACGCTAACAATAACTTCGAGCTTATTTTGCTTTTCCAAAATAATGGTGTAAATAATAGCTGCTGGAGGACGATCTAACTTATTGACTGTATCCTCAAGGGATACCGAGTCTATAAAGTCGCATTGGAGGAAATTTTCTAGTTCTGTTAGCTGGAAGCGATCGTTTATTTCAAGTATCTTTTTCAGATGCTCTTCATTCGGTTCTTTCAAATACAAATTAATTGCTTCTCGATAGACTGGTTCTACCTTCGATCGAAAGGAAAAAAGCAGGTCTCCATTGATGTATAATAAATCGCGACGGACTGCATCAAGGGTTTTAATTGCTGCATCGTAAGCTGCGATCGCATCTTCAGTTTTCCCCTGTTTTTCGTAGATCCGTCCTAACTGTCGTTGCGACTGATAAGCAATATCTTCAGCCCGAATAGATTGAGCTACTAAAACTCCTTCTTCAGTGAAATTTTCAGCGAAAGATAGTTTATTAGTTTGCTCGTATAAATCACCTAAAATACTAAGAGCATAAGCTTCTGCTCGTTTATTTTCTAACTCTTGTGTTTGCGATCGCGCATTTGTGGCGTGTTGGATAGCTATAGACGCATTTTCTGGCGAAACTTGGATTAAACTGGTAGCAAAGTTTAGCTGCGCGTAGATTGCCTGAATTGGAGATAAGTTAGAAAATAAATCTTTATCATTAAGTAATTCATCAACTAGCGGCTGGATTTGGGATTTAAATTGATTTAATTTTTGGGTTAATTGGGAATTATTTCCTTTGGAATTCTCATTTTTTAACCAACTTTCATATTTCAACAAAAAGCTCAGATAATTTAATTTAGCTTGGATTTGTGTAACTTTAGCAGTCGGGCTATTTTCTGCCTGTTTAACGGCTTCTTGATATTCACCGAAGGCTTGTTCAGCTATTTTTATAGCATAGTCTCTATCTCTAGATAATTCTGTTCTTTCATACAAGTCAATTCCTTTATTATACAAAGCTTGTTTAGTATTCCCTAAACTTAATAAATTAGCATTAACATCGGGGGATAATTGGAGGCGCTCGCTCATTTTTAAACTTTCTTGCAAAACCGATTGAGATTCTTCTAAATTGCCAATGTCTCGCAAGACATCGCCGAGAATTCGCAACCCGATCGCGTTGACAGAGGAAGATTTTTGTTTAACAAGAGCTTGTTTGAATAAATCCAGTTGTTTTTGGCTTGATAACTCAATTTCGGACGGTTGCTTGCAAAATAAATTATCTCCAGAATCCAGTTTTAAAGCTGACAATAATGTCATACAAGCACGACGATATTGCCCTAACGATCGCAACGCCAGACTTTGATTGATTTGGCTACCAGTAACGCCTTCTGGTAAACCTAATTCGCTGTAAATACTGGTCGCTTCTGACCAATTTTTCAACGCTTCTTCTGCTTTTCCCTGATTTAATAGCTCATGTCCCTCCCTAGTTAGAAATTGAGCGTCGCTTCGCGATCGCACTTGAGAAGCAGCAGCAAATTTACCCTGGTGACAGCCGATCAAAAGGGCGATCGCTACTCCCAGCAGTACATATTTCCAAAGTGATTTATCTCTACCAAAAAACACGCTCGCTCCTCTCTCTAAAAGGTACGTTGTTGCGCTTTAGCGCTCTTATAGCTAGGGGCTAGGGGCTAGGGGCTAGGGGCTAGGGAAGAGGGAAGAGGGAAAAGGTTACTCCGTAAGGGATTTGGATAAGAAGTAAGAGTTGGAGTTGCCCTAACCGCCTTGGCGGTTGCTATATCGCAACAAAGTACCCCAAAATTTGTATTTATCTTGTGACACTTACATAAATCATATTTCTAATAAAATCTTAATTGCAAGCAGGTAATACAGAACCAGAGTTGTTAGGCGTCACAACGGATGGAGAAGCAGTAAGTTCCACCACACCATTAGGATTGATTATCCAGCCTTGGGCTTCGACAATTTGCTCCGGGAAAGAGGAATAAGTTTTAGGGTTATATAGATTTGATTCCCTTGTTGATGAATCTACCCAGCCTATATTACTGCTAAGTGCATCGCTGGGATTTGGTGGCACTCCACCACTACCAGTATTAATAAATCGAGTTTGTCTACCCCTCGCTCGACAACCTTGCGCTGGAGGTGAAGAAGCGATCGGTACTTGGGGTAACTTAAGTAATCCTTGAGTAGGGTTAGTGTTCGGTGTTTGGATGTCCACTACACCATTAATTCCCCTTTCCGAACTGGCACTGACTTCGCTATCGATCGAGCGAAAGTCGCCTTGAGTATAGATCAGGATATTGCCACCCCGTCCGGCGATCGCTTTGGCAATTATATCGCTATTTTCCAAACCAGCTAAGACACCCGTATCGATCGTGATATTGCCGCCATTGGCCGTGCCTTGGGTAGCATCCGTGCTGATTCTACTGCCATTGCGTAACACTAATCCTTGCGATCGCAGATTAATATTCCCAAAATTACCCGCTGTCGTGGTAGCTGTCATAAAACCATTATCTAGATGAATTGAGCTAGCCGCGACTTCCAGATTGCCTGCTGCGCCCGTTCCTTGAGCGCTCACAGTGACTTGCGCCCCCTCTGTGACAATCATCTGCCCCCGCGCTTGAATTGTCAAATTTCCCCCTGCACCTGTAGATTCCTGACCCTTAGCTGTACTGGCATATAATCCGCTGGCTGGGCCTTCATTATTACCAACAATGTTTGCATCAAATCGGCCCTCTCGTTCGACAAAATTGGGATCGCTACCAGAAAGGATAATTTTGTCAGTAGCATTGATAGTTATATTACCTGCCTGACCGCTGCTGCTAGTTGTGGCGATCGCTTGTCCACCGCCTGTAGCCTCAAAAATAGTGGCGTTAATCGTAATGTTTCCTCCCTTATTTTCATTAAGTGTTTGGGAATTAATCACAGCCCCATCTGATACGCGAAAAACATTAGTATTAACTGTAATATCTCCTCCCAAACCCCTTGCCCCTGGCTCAGTAGGTGTTAATAAGGCACTGGAAGTTTTATCTGTGCCAATTCCATAAATTGTGATATAATCAGCCGTATTAATCTGAATATTCCCGGCATTTCCCTGGCCTCGGGTTCTGGCAATTACGAGAGCGCCATCAGCAACTTCTAGCGAACCCGTTGTAATGTTAATATTTCCTCCAGTTCCCACTCCCGTAGGTTTGACGACGCTATATATACCGCTGGATTGTTCAGTTTGAAGAATTTCATTGAAAGAAGGGCTTATCCCCGACAAGACGATCGCATTGGCAACATTAATAGTTATATTGCCTGCATTTCCCATTCCTTCCGTGCTAGCCGTGACAACAGCACCGTTTGTAACAGAGAGAGAACCAGCCGAAATATTTATATTTCCTCCATTCCCTACAGCATTATTAGATTCCACACCGCTGTAAGCACCGCTAGAAAAAACATCAGGCCCCACTCCATCAAAAGATACTAAATCGCGGACATTGATGTTGAGATTGCCAGCGTTTCCCTGTCCGTTTGTGCTAGCTTGCACAAGAGCGCCATTGCTTACTGTTAGCGAACCTGCTGTAATATTGACATCTCCTCCCTGACCCGTAGCTCCCCGTTCTACTCTGTTGTATGCAGCGCTGGAGATGTTGTTGATACCCTCACCTTCAAATAAGGCTGTACCCAGGATGTTTATATTTACGTTGCCTGCATTTCCCTTGCCTCTAGTGCCAGCGTAGATGTAACCGCCGTTGCTTACCGTTAAAGAAACTGCTGTAATGTGAATATCACCACCGAAGCCTGTTGCGTTCTCTAATACTTGATTATAAATAATGCTGCGAGTACCAGTGATAACTAATGCTCCAGTTACATCGATTTCGATATCTCCGGCGCGAGCGTCAATAGAACCCAATCCCGAAGCTATTCCAGCTCGAAGAACTGCTCCTTGTGAAATTTCTAAGTTTTTGGCATAGATCGCAATACTACCGCCGCCAGCAGCTTCTACATTCACTTCCGTGCCATTGGTGAGAGATATATTTGCTCTTGTTATGCGATCGGGAAAATTTAAACTTAAATTATCTCCATCCATATTTAGCCCGACTGTTCCCGCTTCTGCTAAACCTCCCAACTCCACTCGACCACCTGGAGCCAGTAAAATTCCTCCATCCACACTCACATTTCCGCCTATAAGAGCGAGGGTTCTTCCTGGCTGCACTTGTAATCCGGCTGCTTGACTGCTGTTATCGATCGCTCTAGATCGATTGATAATATCTCCTGGATTTGACCCAAATTGCAAACCAATGGGTACACTAATTGTCAGCAAGGACGTGGTTTGAGGAGCGCTGGCGCTAAAAGAAGTCCCATCAGTAAAGTTTATACTATTGGCTGTACTTGCTAAAAACGAGCCACCGATATTCAGTTGAGCATTGAGGCCAAAAATAATTCCGTTAGGATTTAGTAAAAACAGATTGGCGGTGCCGTTAGCTTTGAGCAACCCATCAATGTGAGAAATCGACCCACCTGTGACCCGTGTAAAGATGTTTTGGATGTCCAGTGCGTTGTTGAAGAGGACTGTGCCGCCTGTAGGAACAGAAAAATCTTTAAAGCTGTGGAAGAGGTTGCCACCTTTATATGTTCCTCCCTCAATGATGCTGGTGTCCAGAGAGGGTGTGACGACAGAATTGACTCTTAGGGTAGCATCTGGTGTAATTTGAGCCAGAGTGCAGTCTCCCAAAGAAGCGATCGCCCCACTCACCCAAAACAAACTTGTCGCACATAATGTCCAGCACCCGATTACCCTTTTTTGAGACATTTCACAAATACACCCATAAAAGCAACCGCCACCTGTTGAGTACGCTCAGCCATTAGACTAGGATGTTAGTGCGGTTATATGATGTGTTTAAGTATACTTGGCGATCGCTGTTTTGGCCGTGCAAAGTTCTGCTTTAAAATGTTCTCGTACAATTGCTTTAATCTTTGACTCCAACTATAAACCTAAAATCTTATTTTTTTATTTCGAGCTTTTTTTGAGAAAAGGAACTTATTTTTTGAGTTGAAAAATAGAAAAACCTCATTTATATAAGCATAAATTTATACAATATTTATATCCGCACGTAGGTTTAACGACACAGCCGTTTTAGGGAAAAACTTAGTGAAGTAGTTCCAGAACTGCTTGGGCGACTCATAAAAGCTCAACTGTATTAGACTTTATCTATGAAGATTTTTTACTTGTTAATAACCTTCACCAAAAAATATGTGTTTCTGTACCAAACAACAGGTATTTATTTTGACAAGAACCATTTACAGCTAATAGTTCGGGCTAGATCCTGAAAGAAGCGATCGCACCCATTTTTTGGCCGCTTAAAAAGCTATTTACTTGATAAAATACTTTAAGGGAGAGTGGTTGTCAAATGTCAAATGTCGCTAACAAAATTAACTCCTCAATTACCTCAATGTAGAAGCAACCCATTCAGCTATGTAATGCTCTATTTCAGCAACTTCTGCCTCAGTGTATCCTTGACATCCCGTTCTTGCCAAATCAAAGCTAAAACTGCCAACAACAAACTGGGAATTAAAACTTGCAATTCATTATCCACAGGCGTATCATCCGAACTGGGTAATTCTTCCGAAGATGGCAAACAACTTAACGGATTGTACTTCAACATAATTGCCTCAAATTAATATTTTCCAACTTTTTCCCCCTAAATAAGTTATAATTCATCAATTAAAAAAATTAATCAACTCAAAACTCATTCCTCATTCCTCAAAACTTTCCCCCCTCCCCCCCTTGCCAACGATCCCGCACAGTCCGACACTGGACTTGGGAACGATCGGCAGTTAAGAGGTTTTTCGTGAAAAGAGTTCTAGCCATTATTCTCGGAGGCGGCGCTGGCACCCGTCTTTACCCGTTAACCAAGCTCCGCGCCAAACCAGCAGTACCACTAGCAGGGAAATATCGCCTCATCGATATCCCCGTCAGTAACTGCATTAACTCAGAAATCTACAAGATTTACGTCCTGACGCAATTTAACTCAGCTTCCCTCAATCGGCACATTGCCCGCGCCTACAACTTCTCAGGCTTCACCGAAGGCTTCGTTGAGGTACTAGCCGCCCAGCAAACCCCCGAAAACCCCAACTGGTTTCAGGGTACTGCCGATGCGGTGCGCCAGTATCTGTGGCTGTTGGAAGAGTGGGATGTCGATGAATATATAATTTTGTCGGGAGATCACCTCTACCGGATGGACTATCGCCTATTCTGGCAACGTCACCGGGACACCAATGCGGATATCACCATCTCCGTTGTGCCGATGGACGACAAACGCGCCTCGGACTTCGGCTTGATGAAAATTGATGGTAAGGGCAGGGTGGTTGATTTCAGCGAAAAACCCAAAGGTGACGCCCTCCAACAGATGCAGGTGGATACCACCGCTCTGGGGCTAACACCCGAAGAGGCGCAGAAAATGCCCTATATTGCCTCAATGGGGATTTATGTCTTCAAAAAAGACGTGCTGATTAAGTTGCTCAAAGAATCACTAGAACGCACGGATTTTGGTAAAGAGATTATCCCCTCGTCGGCAAAGGACTATAACGTTCAAGCCTACCTATTTGACGATTACTGGGAAGATATTGGGACGATCGAAGCGTTCTATGAAGCAAACTTGGCCCTGACGCGGCAGCCTCACCCGCCTTTCAGCTTCTACGACGAAAATGCCCCCATCTATACTCGCGCTCGTTACTTGCCACCCACAAAACTGTTGGATTGTCATGTGACGGAATCGATGATTGGCGAAGGCTGTATCTTGAAGGAATGCCGGATCGATCGCTCGGTGTTGGGAGTGCGATCGCGGATCGAAGCAGGTTGTCTGATTGAAGACTCCCTCATTATGGGGTCAGACTTCTACGAACCTTTTAGCGAACGGCAATTCAACAGCGGTGCCCATGTTTATATGGGCATAGGTGCCAACTCAACAATTCGTCGTGCCATCATTGACAAAAATGCTCACATCGGCTGCGATGTTCAAATTGTCAACAAAGACAGAGTGCAAGAAGCCGAACGCGAAAGTCAAGGATTCTACATCCGCAGCGGGATTGTTGTAGTCTTGAAAAACGCAGTCATTCCCGATCGAACTGTGATTTAGAATTTGGGATTTTAGATTTTAGATTTTGGATTAAAAATCTAAAATCTAAAATCTGAGATTGCCATGACTGAAAACCAAAAAGATCGGAGAGCAACCTACTTTCAGTCGTAAAGAAAAAAAACCTTTTCAGTATTGCCGAAGCTCGCCCTCCGAACGAGCGTCTGGGGGTCAATCCAAAATCCAAAATCCAAAATCCAAAATCGATTGACCAGACTAATTCTCCTTATTGGACTTCCCGGTAGCGGTAAATCCTTTCTGGCACAAAAGCTAGTAGCCCAAAGTCAAGAAACTTTGCTAATCTCTACAGACGCCATTCGCGCTAAACTATTTGGAGATGAAGCTATCCAAGGCTCCTGGCTGTTAGTTTGGCAAGAATTGCAACACCAATTTCAGCAAGCTGTCCAGCAAATACAGTTGGGACAAGCAGAGGCAGCAATTTACGATGCCACCAATGCAGTTCGCCAACATCGACGAGAAGCGATCGCCTCTTCCCGCGAAATCGGCTTTACCCACATCACCGGGTTGTGGCTAGATATACCAGTTTGGCTTTGTCTGGCACGTAATCGCCGCCGCCAGCGTCAAGTACCGGAAGATGTTATATTTCGGATGTATCGGCAACTTCGCGATGCTCCTCCAACACTTGAGGATGGCCTAGACCGCTTGCTACCCTACTATCCGGGTGTATCCAGTCAGGAAATTGCGATCTGGTTAAAGAGCAATAACCGAACCCAACCTAACTCCCATATTTGATAGTCTTATAATATAGAATCGATCGGCGACAGCACCAAACACAAATCTACTCATTTGGCAAGCATTACAATCGACTCTAACTGTGCTTTAGGGTAAAGCCTTAATCAAAAAGCGCTCTGCCCGTAATTGCCATTAAAACCAAACTTTAAACAGCCTCAAGAAAATACATAAATCCCATATTTACTATAGGAGACTTAATTAATGCCAGCGACCGACTTCAAAGACTATTACGCCGTACTAGGAATAAACAAGACCGCTAGCGCTGATGAAATCAAAAAGGTTTACCGCCGACTGGCACGCAAATACCACCCCGATATGAACCAAGGCAACAAAGAAGCCGAAGCTCACTTCAAGGAAGTCAGCGAAGCCTACGAAGTCTTGTCAGACTCAGACAAACGGAAAAAATATGACCAATTCGGTCAGTACTGGAAACAGGCCGGTCAAGGATGGCCATCGGGAGGAGGAGGCGCAGGCGTCGATCCCAGTGGCTTCGACTTTAGTCAGTACGGTAGTTTCGATGAATTCATCAATGAATTGCTAGGTCGCTTTGGCACCACAAGCCCTGGTGCGCCTGGACGTTCTGGGGGTCGCGCTTACACCTACCGTACCAACACGGGAGGCCCGACAGGCTTTAGCGGCTATAATGGTTTCGACGGATTTGAAAATCAGACAGGTCAAGCAACAGCCGCCGATAGAGAAGCAACCCTTAGCCTCAGCCTATCGGAAGCATTTAACGGTGTCCAAAAGCGCTTAGATTTAGGTACGGAAGTAGTAGACGTGCGGATTCCGCCTGGTGCCAAAACAGGTAGCCGCATTCGCCTCAAAGGCAAAGGCGCAGTCAGTCCCTACACCCAGCAGCGAGGCGATTTGTACTTAACGGTGGAACTGTTACCCCACTCGTTCTTCCAATTTGATGGCGAAAACCTAGTCTGCGAAGTGCCAATTACCCCAGATGAAGCCGTGTTGGGAGCCCAAATTGAAGTTCCAACCCCTGATGGTTCCGTAACGGTGAATGTTCCCGCCGGAATTCGTTCCGGTCAATCCCTGCGTCTGCGCGGCAAAGGATGGCCCAAACCCAAAGCTCAACGGGGCGACCAGATGGTGAAAATTGCGATCGTACCCCCCAAAGACCTCAGTCCGATCGATCGCGAGTATTACGAGAAAATCCGTACCGCACGCAGCTTCAATCCCCGCAGCGATTTAAAACAAATAAAATTATAGAGCATAGGTAGGTATGCGCTTTAGCCCTCTTATAGCCCTAAAGCGCATACCTACCCATAAGCCAATGGAACTAACTAGCAACTTGATTTATTACCTCCAGCAACTTCTCCACAGAAGCATTGGGGGAGAGAAAGGAAAACAAATGTTTAAAGCGGAGTTTTCCTTGCTTATCTAACACAAACTGTCCTGGTAAAGGCGCACCCAACGCCTGACCAACTTCATACGCACGAAAAACCCCACAGGCCCGATCGCTCAGTAAAGGCATTTTCAAGCCTAAGTCTTGCACGACTTTTTCGCTTTGTTGCCTATCTGTACTGGTAATCATCAAAATCTCAACACCCCGACCGCTAAACTGCTCGTAGTTTTCATTCAATGCTTTTATGTGGGGATAGCAAAGAGGGCAGTATTGCTTTTCAGTAAAGATGCGCGTAAAAGCTATTATAACAGGTTGCTTTCCTCTATAATCGGATAGCCTGACGGGACGTTTGTGAGTGATATCCGCAAGTTCAAAGTCTGGGGTGATTCCTCCCAGTTTCAGGCTATTACTGGCAGGAATAGGTAAAAAATTGTGGAAGAAGCGCTCATTTATTAAACCGCTAAAGTCAGTGGAAGTCAGCATAATATCATTTGAGATTTAAGATTATAAATTGAAAATGTCTGCCAGATAAACCCTGTTTATTGGCGTCTGATATCATTCGGCTTTAGTGCAAAAAATTCGTCTTCTCATATCTGCGTTTATCCCTCTTCATCTGCGTTAAAAATTTAACCAATGATGACAACAGATAACTTCTGGATATCGCTTATCTAATTGTATATAAAATATCAACCCCAACTCTACAAGCTTATAGGTTTAAGTTGCAGTATTAGGGTTGACATTTTATCCTGGTCTTTCGGAATCCGGCCTGCAAATGTTCGTTATGAACATTTTTGTAGGGACACGGCATCATAAATATGTCGGTCATACAAAAGATTTAAATATGCCGTGTCCCTACAACAGCATATTTGACACGAAAGAACCAATTAAACAGAGGCAAAGTAAACTTTGGACTTCACTGGGTCAGGTGTCATTGTTTTGTCACCCGGTTGCCAACCGGCGGGGCAAACTTCATCAGGGTGAGCCTGAACGTATTGAATGGCCTTCAGGGTTCTTAGGGTTTCCTCTACACTGCGACCAAAGGACAGGTTGTTGATGGTGGCGTGCTGAATGATACCTTGCTTGTCGATAATAAACAAGCCGCGCAGGGCTACTCCAGCTTCAGGATCGAGAACGTTGTAAGCAGCGCTGATTTCTTTCTTGATATCCGAAACCAGAGGATAATTCAGGTCGCCAACGCCGCCTGATTTGCGATCGCTTTGAATCCAAGCTAAGTGGGAAAATTCGCTGTCAACAGAGACGCCCAGGATTTCGGTGTTGATTGCTTTGAATTCGTTGTGGCGATCGCTAAAAGCTGTGATTTCCGTCGGGCAAACAAAGGTAAAGTCAAGCGGATAAAAGAACAATATTACATATTTACCGCGATAGTCAGACAGTTTAATCGTCTTGAATTCCTGATCGACCACAGCCGTTGCAGTAAAATCGGGAGCAGGTTGACCAACTCGAAGGCATCCTTCGGCTGCGTAAGTTAAGGGCATGAACGGATTCTCCTTATCCTTAAAATGACTGTCTATCGAGTTGTACACAATAGCAGTTGACACTCTGGGTCCCTTTAGGGACTGAGATTCTTTCTTCACAGGGAGTCCAATGACTTTACCCTCAGAAAGCTTGATTACCTACCAGTAAGGGCAACAACTGACTATTTACGAACTGTTAGAAACATATCATAACTCATAACGATTTTGAGTAGCAATGGATGATTTGGATACAAGAGAATGGCTGCTGACAAATGGTTTAGGCAGTTTTGCCAGTGGCACGGTAAGCGACGCTCGCACCCGGACTTATCACGGTTGGTTGATTGCTGCTCTCGATCCGCCCAGTCAGCGTACCCTGCTGCTGTCTCACTTGGAGGCAACGCTGGAAGTGGGGGGGCAAGTTTGGGCGCTAGGAACGAATTTTTGGTGGGATGGGACAATTGCCCCACGTGGCGATCGCTATCTGCGCTCTTTTGAGATTGACCCAGTACCTACATGGGTATGGAGTGGGGATAACTGGCAGCTGACGAGGCGGATGGTGATGCCTGATGGATTAGCGGGGGAGCGGGGCGGCAGCGAAGCCCAGGAGAATCCCCAGTTCTGTAACAGTATTTTGATTGAGTATCGTTATGAAGGTGGAGAAGTAGCGATTTTGAGGTTGCGACCGCTGATTGGCGATCGCAACTTTCACCACCAGCAATCAGCCGAACTAGGATTATGCTTTTCGCAATTTCTGGGCCAGCGGCAAGTCTGTCTGCAAGCGACTCGTCCCGATCGCGTGGGGACGCCTTGGCAGCTGCGCTGGAGTGACGGTGACTATCAACCAGAAGGAGTCTGGTACTGGGATTATCACTATCCTGAAGAGAAACGGCGGGGTTTAGGCTCAAGGGAAGACCTCTACAGTCCAGGCTACTTAACAATAACCCTGCCACCGGGAGACTCCCTCATCCTAGAAGCGCAAGTAGGATGGCCCAATGCAGAGGCCGATCGGCTTAGTCCTCTGGACTTTGAGCAAGCTGTGCAGGCAGAGGAGGAGAGGAGAGCGGGAGAGCGGGAGAACGAGAGAAGACGAGGGGGAGAGCGGGAGAAAATGTACATAATAATTCCCCCCACTCCCCCACTCCCCCACTCCCCCACTCCCCCGCTCCCCCACTCCTCCACTCCCCAATCCCCAGTCCCCAATATTTGGCGTCAGTTGCTGCAAGCGGGCGATCAATTTATCGTCTACCGCGCCTCCATTGCTGGCCCTACCATAATCGCTGGTTATCCCTGGTTTAATGATTGGGGACGGGATACGCTGATTGCCTTGCCCGGTTTAGCCCTGACAACTCAGCGCTTTGACTTAGCCAAAGGATTGCTGCAAACCTTCGGTCGTTACTGTAAGTCGGGTCTGATTCCCAATGCTTTCCCAGATTCTGGGGCTGAGCCATTCTACAACAGTATTGATGCTGCGCTTTGGTGGATAGAAATACTGGGACTTTACCTGGAAGTAACCCAGGATTGGGATTTCTTAGCCCAGCAATATCCCGTAGTGCGGCAGATCTACAAAGCCTTTTGTGGCGGTACTCTTTACAATATCCTCGTCGATGCTACTGATGGGCTGCTAAGTTGGGATGCGCCCGCCGTAGCGCTTACCTGGATGGATGTTGTGATTGACGGTCAACCCGTCACGCCGCGTCGCGGCAAACCAGTAGAAATCAACGCCCTCTGGTACTCAGCTTTGTGTTGGGCGACGCAGTGGGCCCAGCATTTGGCAAAAGAAACACCAGAGAAGCAGGAGAGCTTCAGTAACCAAGCGCAACGCTATGCCCAGCAAGCAGAACAGGTTAAGGCATCGCTGAAAAAGTTTTGGAATCCAGACCGAAGCTATTTTTACGATACGATCGAGCCGGATGGACAGCCCGATCCGGCAATTCGTCCGAATGCGGTTGTGGCACTTTCGCTGCATCATTGTGGGTTTGAGGAGCATCAAGCTCGTCAAGTATTGGAGGTGGCACGCTCGCGCCTTCTGACCCCCTACGGTTTACGCAGTCTCGACCCGTCTGACCCCGATTACATCGATCGCTATGCTGGAGACCCCATCCACCGAGACAGGGCTTACCATCAAGGCACTGTTTGGAGTT
The DNA here is from genome assembly GCF_023333585.1 of Argonema antarcticum A004/B2. Lineage (GTDB taxonomy): Bacteria > Cyanobacteriota > Cyanobacteriia > Cyanobacteriales > Aerosakkonemataceae > Argonema > Argonema antarcticum. The sequence goes on along the minus strand of NZ_JAIQZN010000058.1, from coordinate 14,050 downwards.
GGCTGATTGGCCCTTTTCTTGCTGCTTGGAAACGTTTCTATCCAGAAATACCCGTTCCCTTTGATTGGCAATCTTTAGTAGAACATTTCCAGCAACAAGCTTGCTTGGGTTCGGTTTCCGAAATTTTTGATGGCGATCCGCCCCACTCACCCCAGGGAGCCTTTGCCCAAGCATGGTCTGTAGCCGAAATTATCCGTCACTGGCATGATTGCTGAATATGAATAAATATGAATAGGGGGTAGGCAATGCTAACCCCCTACTTTATCAATGGCTCAGGTCGGAATTGAACCAACGACCTCAGGCTTATGAGTCCCGCGCTCTAACCAACTGAGCTACTGAGCCATAATTTTTAAGACAATTACAAGAATAACATACAGTTTTGAGAAATTGCTAGCCCCCTGAGAAAAAAAAGTGGGGAGTCAAACAACTCCCCAATTCGATCGCAGATATGATAGCTGCAAAACTATCAACGGCGGGATAGAAACGCCATCGGATTTACCGCTCCCCGTCCAGGCGAATGCAGCTCAAAGTGACAGTGGGGACCAGTACTGTATCCCGTACTGCCCATTGCCGCAATCTGTTGACCTTGCTCAACCGCTTGCCCCTCTTGCACGAAAATGCGGCTGTTGTGACCATAGCGAGTCAGACTGCCATCAGGGTGTCTAATGTCCACCAGATTTCCATAGCCACCAGAGTTCCAGCGTGCATACACTACGACGCCAGGAGCAGATGCCACAATCGGCGTTCCAGTAGGAGCTGCTATGTCAATCCCCTTGTGCATCCGTCCCCAGCGGCGGCCATAGCCTGAAGTGAGGACTCCTCTTGCTGGCCAGTTATACCCGTTCAAGTTCTGGTTTAAACCACCAGGGAGATAGTTATCCGGGCCGGGAAGGGGGGGTAACTCTGGAGCCACCATCCTTGGTGCGGGTTGGTTGTAAGGCTGATATGCCTCCGGCCCTATTGGGGCGGTAGCGACCAGCTGTTGCTGCCTTTTCGCAGGAGCTATAGCACGTTCCGCAACCGGAATCTGAATTGAACTCTGTTGGGATGGCCCTCTTCCAGATCGTCTTTGAATTTCTGCCTGCAACGTCTCGTTATACCGATTTGGATTATAGTCCCGATTGACGGGGGTAGAGGATGTCAAGGACGGGCGCGATTCCGGAGACGAATTCAGCGGCGTGACTGCTGGCGTCGGCGTTACAGCTGGCGTCGGATTTGGGGTTGCATAGGGCTGACGCATTGACGTTACGCGCTGCAATACATCGCTGCCTTGCTGGTGTCGATACTGCTCGCGCAGTTGCAAAATTTCAGCCCGCAAGCGCTCGACGTAGAGATTATCTTCCTGTTTTGAATTGGCTTGAGACTCCTGGTTAGGCTCATTCTCAGCAAACAGAGAGGGTTCTCCTGGAGGTGTGGGTAACTGGAAGTCTTTCCCATTAACAGCTCCAGCAGTCTGCTTTGTCCTTGATAGGTGTTCGGGAACCTCATATTTGGCACCCTTAAACCCGGGCGGAACGGCGTCTGTTCCCAACGAGGTAGAAGCTGACTCTGTCGCTATGCTGGGAGTCCAATTCGCTGGAGGCACGGTAGGAATTGAGATCCCATCTCGGCTGGAACCTGGTGCCAAGGCTGTGACGATCGGTACGTTGGGCTTTGAGGACGCACTTGAGCGATTCAAAGCCGCAAAATTTGGTGATATTGGCTCAGACTCAGAGGAGTCTAAGGCTAACTGACTGGATGTAACCCCGACGGACTGGGCTTGAGGTATTGAAATTAGTTGTGCAATCTGAATGCGATTCGGGTTGTTTAGCTCGTTCGCTTTGGCTAGCAGCGTCGGGGCGATCCCGTAATTGCGAGCGATCGCATCTACCGTATCCCCTGGCTTCACCTGGTAAACCATTGTCGGTGCCGATACCGCTGGCTGGGGCAGGACGGTCGCTGACCAAGCCTCTGCCCCACTCACCCGGCCTGAGTCAGCTTGTGTTGCTGTGGCTACTGCTGGCTCAACAGCTGCCACTTTAGGTTGCCAATCAGAAAGCCCTACAGAAGCAGGGGCTTGTTCTATTACGGGTTTCAAGTCTCCAGTAACTGCAACTGGCGCAGTCGGCTCAGCTACTTGAGCCGATGTATTTCCTAACTCCTCAGACTTCCACTCCGCCAGACTCGCTCTCAAACGGTTCGATGACTCTCTCAGACGGTTGAGTGCAACTGCTTCTTTTGCTTTTAAAAGGTTATTTACATTACCGGCTGCTGTAGCAGATTCGCTGACCGGCAAAGTTGTAGATGCTTCTGTTGTCGCCCTGGGCCCTAATTGATTTTGTCCGACACTATAAGATTCCGAGTCTGTAGCAACACTCTCGCGAGTTTTGAAATCGTGACCGATTCCACTGATTTTTGGCGTTACACTCAAAGGCTCAACCTCGTAAGCCTTTTGGGAAGGGTTTAACGTGATGTTTTCTGTCGCCGTAGACTCTTTAGCTGCACTCGTCCCTATTCCAGTTGGTTGCCATTCTTGTGCTTTGTGTTCCAGTACCAGCGGTTTTGGCATTGCAACTTCTGTTGCTTCTTGTGCTGGTATCGCTTCTGGAGTTGTAGCACTCGCTGCTGCGATCTCTTTTACCTCTTGAGATCCTGCTGCTAGCGTTCCCTCTGCTGTGGCTGATGGAACTGTTGATAAAGCGCTGCTAGCCATAGGTTCTGCGGCAATAGCACTCTCGCTCTGCTGTGGTATTAACAGGCTAGACGCACCCATTGAGATAGCTAAGCCAATCATGGCAGCAGAGGTGCGAGCCCGACGATTAACCTCTGGTGGAATTGGTTTAAGCTGTCCCACCATTGCCGAATTGTCTACCTCACAGGCAGGAATAGCTGGATTAATTTTTTGCGTCAATGCTCGTTTCAAAAAACGACCTCCTACGATCACTAGCGTTTAACTGTCCCTGATGGATGCCGTCTACGTTTACCTGTCAATGACTGCGATCACTTCCCGAAACGGATCGCGATCGCTTGAGGTAAACATACTTAGGCAAGGTTACCCTGGTTTTTGATTTTAGACAAGTTTACAAAACTTTAAAAAATTTGCCTACCATTTTTCGCTTACCAGAGTCGCCCTTGTGACACTTTGACAAAGCGAAGATTTTGGCACTCCTGTGAAACCGCCAGGAGATTCGCGCATTAGCTTCGTCACAATGGTGCCGCAGGCATGGGCCCCGTTGTAGTTCAGACACACCATCAATCAATAAGAAACAAGATTTTTCCTGAAAAGACAATATGGGCAACCAGATCTTTTTTGTCGCGATGTTTGTAGCACACCCTTCGAGATCGCAACACAGTGCTGGTTTTAACACAGGTATAACCAATTAAGAGCGAAAGAACAACCGTAGAATTCGGTAGGCTCTTCGAGTGGTATACGCGATCGCTATAAGTAATCAAGCGCAAAGAGGATTAATTGTGGAACAAGATACTACATTTTTTCGTTCATTGAGAACCAACTTATGTAAAATTGAATAATATCTATCAATCCAATCGGCGCTGGCAAGAGAGATTGCCATATAAATTTCTTATCGTAGCCAGACGAATACCTTTCCTGAGATAGGTGCATAATTTTGAGCCCCTTTGAGTAATAAGCGTGTCGATTTTTTTGACTACCTCTATAGTCGTAAGGTCTTCAGCCCCATCCGGATACTCAATAAACTTATATGTTTATATATAAATACAGTGTTGATTAATTGCACTTCTGGTTCTTAGAGAAAGTGGGATAAAATTTATCCCAGGTAGCCGAGTTGCCGTCTGGCCTCAAATAGACCGATCGCAGCACTGACAGAAAGATTTAAGCTGCGAACTCCCGGCTGGGTCATGGGTATGCACACAGTTTCCTCACAAGCTTTCAGTACGTCTGGGGGTAGTCCTGCGGTTTCGGTGCCAAACAAAAGCCAGTCATCATTTTGAAATTGACAGCGAACATAACTACAACGTCCTGAAGCGCTGAAGCCAATCCATCGTCCCCCGCGTTGCTTGTGGAAAGCTTGAAAATCTGACAGGGATTCGTGGTAATGCAGGTCAACGTAGGGCCAGTAGTCCAAACCGGCTCGTTTGAGGTAGCGATCGCTGATTTCAAAGCCCAGCGGCCCTACTAAATGCAGCGCTGTGCCCGTTGCAGCGCAAGTTCGGGCAATATTGCCAGTATTGGGTGGAATTTGTGGATTAATCAGGACAACAAACGGCATGAGACGTAAAATTAATCGAAATCCAACAATTAGAACGTAACATCGATCATCTAAAATCTATCGTAGGACAGAGGCCACCTATATATATTTTTAATAATAAGTTAGACAACTCAATTGATTTAATATTCTGATGAGTCGAGGGGCTAGGAAAGTCAAAAGTCAAAAATCAAAAGAAGGATTCTTCCCTCTTCCCTAGCCCCTAGCCCCTAGCCCCTTTCTTATTTCTTATTTCTTCTTTTGACTTTTGACTTTTGACTTTTGACTTTTATAGCCCCTAGCCCCTCTTCCCTAAGCTACTAGAAGCTGGCACAATTTATCTTCTAGCTCTTGTTCTTGCAAAAGGGTTGCTTGAATAGCTTGAGCGATAATGCGTCGAGTGTCCAGACCTTGTTCGTGTAGTTTTAACCACTGAATCGCAGTGTTGCCTTCTCGAAGGATTTTTTTCAGGGGTGAAAGGAAACAGCCGAAGCCTTGTTTTTTGGCAAAAGGCGAGACTTCCTGGTAAATTTCCATAATCCAATCTCGTGCCAGAATTTCTCTGCCATCTTGCCAATGTCTGAGGGAGGCATCCAGACTCTGCTTTGCGGCGGCGACTTCGTTAGCATCGGCGATCGCAATTAAGTCTTCGGAAGACAGTAGACTTTTTTCTAGGGGGTCGAGACTGGGGTCAGCCATCAGCTGGCACAGACGAGCTTCTAAGAGAGCTGTAACTGCCAGCAGGCCGATCGGATCTACAATTAAGTCGCAGATTCTCAGTTCCAGGCGATTGAGATCGTAGGGGCGGCGGTTGCCATTCGGTCGGACAGACGACCACAGGTGGCGGACATTTTGCATTGTACCGGCGGCTAGCTGGTCTTCTGTCCACCGGATAAAGTGAGCGTGGCTTTCAAAGAGAGGAACATCTGCGGGGGTTTTCGGGAAAAGTCCCCAGCGGGTGGAGTGATATCCCGTAGGACGACTATCCAGAAATGGGGAAGAAGCAGTTAAGGCTAAGTACAGGGGTGCTTCCAGGCGAATGAGACGAATTGCCCGCATTAGAGCTTCTGGATTGCGGATGCCAATATTAATGTGGATGCTGGCAGTGACGACGTTGGTGCCGTAAGTGTTTTCGATGTAGCTGTGGTAGGGGTTATTGGGGTCGGAACGATAAAAGCGATCGCTTCCACCCAAAGAAAGCGTACTTCCCGGAATGATGGTATAGTCTCCCAAACGCTGTAAGTACGATCGCAGTCGCTGCCGAGGACGCACCAAAGCACACAACAATCGATCGTAGGAACACAACGGAGCAGTAGTATATTCCACATTGCGACTATCTGGCTCTGTCACAAATCCGTCCAGGTCTGCCACAATCTTGTCCGAGAGGCCCACAATATTTCCTTGTGGCGTCCCAGTGTACATCTCAACTTCAAAGCCTTTAGATAGCAGCACGGTTTCTCCTTTACTAGGGACTTTCTTGCTAGGGGTTAGGGACTAGGGACTTTCTTGCTAGAAAAGTCAAAAGAAAAAGGAACGAAGAAATTGCCCACTCCCCCACTCCCCCACTCCCCCGCTCTCCCACTCTCCCACTCTAGGGACTTTCATCCCGCCGCTAAACTGAATACAGTTATAGCCGGGGACAACAGGAGCGAGTAGTTAAAAGCCTATCGAGTCTAACTAATTTCAGCCCGGTTATATGGATTGTGTAGATATTGTTTTGGGCTGTTTGGGTGAATATTTCACTAAAATAATTCTATCATCGATCTTTTCCTGATTATCCCCACCTTAAGTAAGGTGAGGACACTTCCCGATCGCTTGTTAAAGGTAGTACTGGCGGTAGACGGCAGTGGCGGCACGATGAAGTAAAGAGTGTCGGTAAACGAGGCCCTTGAGGTCATCCGCATAACCACCGCCAATTACGCAGGCGACGGGATAGCCAGCGGCGACGCAGGTACTCAAAACTTGCATTTCGCGACAGAATATGCCGGTGTCTGTGAGGCATAATTTACCTAAGCGATCGCCTGCATGAGGATCGACCCCAGCATCGTACAAAACTAAATCCGGCTTTACCTGGGAAAGTAAGTCGGGGAGATACTGGGCCAAAGTTTGCAGATAGGCATCGTCTTCCATCCCAACTGGTAAAGGAACATCGAGATCGCTTTGTTGCTTAGTGCCCGGAAAGTTCACTTCGCAGTGCATGGAGAAAGTGAAAACACTCTTGTCATTTTGGAAGATAAATGCTGTGCCGTCGCCTTGATGAACATCTAAATCCACAATCAGAATTTGGCGGACAAGTCCCATCTTTTGCAGAAGGCGGGCGGCAATGGCTAAATCGTTAAAAATACAAAAACCAGAGCCATAATTGGGAAAGGCGTGATGAGTTCCTCCAGCGGTGTTGCAAGCTAAACCCTGAGTTAGTGCCAGCTCGGCTGTGAGGATAGTGCCGCCTACAGCAACACAGGTACGATTCACCAGTGCTGGACTCCAGGGCAATCCGATCCGCCGCTGCGCTTTGGCGTCAAGCGTTCCTTCGCAGTAAGCCCGGACGTAATCGTAGCTGTGGACTAATTCTATCCACTCTGGCGGTGGACGTTTGGGTGTGTGGAATTGTTCTGGTACGGCAACGCTAGAGGCTAACAACAGTTCGTAGAGTTGCCGAAATTTCCTCATGGGGAAGCGATGCCCTTCTGGAAGCGGTGCGATGTAATCTGGGTGATATACCAGTGGCAAATCCATTACAGATTTGTCAAGGTGGGTTTATCTATAATTGCGATCGATCCCAAAACATCCTCCTTAAGTCGGCTCTGACAAAATTTTAATTTAATTAACTTCAACCAACCTATCCACCTATGTTTTCAAGCACAGCACAAAGTGAAACGATACAGACTTTGACATAAACTGAAATTGCCTGACATAACCCGTGGCAATTGTGGTATTTTAAGCTTACTCAACTTGGAAAAAAAATCAACCAAAACTCTTTTTGAAAAAAATGATCCACCCCCACACAGAACTCCGTTATATAAACAAATTGATAGGATACGGCGTATTCGCAACAAAATTTATTCCCAAAGGTAGTATTACTTGGGTATTAGATGATTTAGATCAAAGGTTTGAGCCATCCTATATATGGTCGCTCAACCCGATTCTCAGAGAAAAATTAATTAAATATTGTTATCGCGATAACCAGGGTACATATATATTATGTTGGGACATTGCCAAGTTTGTCAATCATAGCTTTAATTCCAGCTGCGTCGGTACAGCGTATAAATTTGAATTAGCAGCCAGGGATATTCATCCAGGAGAAGAATTGACCGATGACTATGGATATTTGAATTTGGACAAACCTTTCTATTGCTTGCACGAAACCAATAGTTCTAGGACAAAGGTAATGCCTGACGATCTTTTACACTATTATCCAGAGTTGGATCGAAAAGCATCTGAAGCGATGAAAGATTTCAACCACGTTGAACAACCGTTGAAAAAATTGATTGGCAATAAATTCATAGATAAAATTAACGCAGTTGCCGAAGGAAAAGAACAGATGGACTCGATTCTTAACGTTTATTACGATCGCTCTAAAAAATTAAAATTAGTTGGTTGACTTAGTGATGAATTTGTAATTTTTACTCTTGCCTATTAACTGTAATTATACCTATGTCATACTTTAATTCTGTTTTGCATCTACTGCTAGGAAAAAAAACCATGCAGGATACAGCCCCAAAATCACCACCGCGTCGCAGGCGAAATATTTCTACTGTAAAATCCATTGGCTCGCGATTATTTGTTTCGGTTTTAGGCGGTACGTTGGTGGGATTAGGATGCGCGTCTTACTTCTTCTACCAAGAACTTATCAAACAGGCACGAGCCGAATTAATGGCGAGCTTAGAAGTAAAAGCTCAAAACTTAGAGGGCAGTTTAAATAGTTTTGAAAACTCAGCCAAGCTGGTTGCAGATGCTGCAACCACACTCTATGAAGCAGGAGAAAGACGCGAACAAGTTTATGTTAATTTAATTGGTCGTTCTTTGAAAACCTTACCGCTGGGAACCGGGCTTGGTTTTGGTCAGCCACCACAAAAACGTTTAATTATTCCCGCACGAAAGTATGCTTATCCTTTTGCAATTAGGGGGAAGGATGGTAAAGTAACTGCTAAGGGCGGAGATTCTAGCCCAGACGACTATCAAGAAATCTATTTTACAGAGCCAATTAAGGCAGGTAAGCCTATTTGGCTCGAACCAATTTCTTATTTAGAAACAACGGTAGACCCTCCCGAACAAACCGTGAGTACAAGTTACTCATTACCATTTTACAACCAGAAAAAAGAGTTGCTGGGTGTGCTGGCTCAAGATTTAGAATTGGGGTTTCTCAGTGAGAAATTATCAAAGCCAGTGATGAGGGAAAATGGATATTTTGTGCTGGTGAGTGCTAAAGGCAATCTAATTGCTTATCCACCCAATTCTGAATTAGCTCTGAAATTAAAGCCATTTCCCCAAATTAGTAACTATTCTCAATTGTGGCAACAAATCCAAAAAAATATCCAGTCAAAAACTACAAATAGTGGCATTATATCTTGGCAGAATGCTGAAGGTAAACGAGAGTTTTGGGCTTACAGGAAAATTTCTAATAATAATTGGGTATTGCTGGCATCTGTACCTAAGTGGGTTATTATTGGCCCATTGTTACAATTCACATTGATTGGGACTCTATTGGCAGCTTTGGGTGCATCGCTCGTCCTCGCTGTGGTAGTTGCTTTGTTTGTGAAACGCTTAAATCAACGTCTCCAGCCAATTATGGATGAGTGTAGTTTATTGGCTGAAGCTAGTCCAAAAAGTGAAGAATTGATGAGTCGGGAAGACGAAATTGGGCAACTGACTATATCGTTCTATAATTTGTTGGGACAGGTAACTGTAAATGAGAAGCGGTTACGAAAAGAAATGGACAAATCGGCTAAAGCTTACCAGGCTTTGAAACAAGCGCAAGCTCAACTGATTCAGACTGAAAAAATGTCTGGTTTAGGTCAGTTAGTTGCTGGTGTGGCACATGAAATTAATAATCCGATTAACTTTATTTACGGTAACCTTCCTCACGCCAGCAACTACACACAAGATTTAATTAGATTGATCGAGCTTTATCAGCGTAAATATCCGAACCCTGACCCAGAAATTGAAGACCTCACAGAAGAAATTGAGCTAGATTTTCTGGTGGAAGATTTAGAGAAAATGCTTACTTCAATAAGTATGGGTGCGAATCGTATTCGGGAGATTGTGCTGTCATTACGCAATTTTTCTCGCTTTGATGAGGCTGATATGAAAGATGTCAATATCCACGAAGGAATTGACAGCACTTTGCTGATTCTGCAAAACAAATTTAAGGCTACACCGACACATTCCGCGATTGAATTAGTTAAAGAGTACGGCAATCTCCCTTTAGTCGAGTGTTACGCGGGTCAGCTAAATCAGGTGTTTATGAATATCCTCAGTAATGCTATTGATGCTATGGAAAAGGTAAGATGCAACGCGGAAGAGGGAAGAGAAAACTTTACGCCTACGCTTACTATTCGCACTGAGGTTAAAACTGGGGGGTCTGATTCTAGTCAACCTCGCGCTGTGATTAGGATTAAGGATAATGGGTGCGGGATTCCTTCTGAACACCAAAGCAAGTTATTTGACCCTTTCTTCACTACAAAACCTGTAGGTAAAGGTACTGGTTTGGGGCTATCTATCTGCTATCAAATTGTGGTCGAAAAGCACAAGGGTGAGTTGAGGTGCGTTTCTGAAGTTGGGGAAGGAACAGAGTTTTTTATTGAAATCCCAATTTATCAAACGAAACCGATGAGTAAGATTTTGTAGGGATTTAAAGAATAGGAAAGTGTTATCGACGGCGCTTTTGGCCCAGGATTATTAGGGCGATCGCAACCGGAATAATTCCAGCAGCTATACTCCAAAAGAAGGCAGATGTCAAGGAAATTGTATCTTTGGGCTGAGGCTGAGGTAGTTGGGTTGATATAATCGTGGCGGTAATGCCGCTGGTTGCCAGTCCGAAAGTAGCTAGAGCTATGGTAGTGTTGAGAGTGCGATCGCGTTCCGCCTGCGTAACCTCCACAATTCCTCGAATCGTATCGATATATCGTTCTCGCACCCTCAAACCAGGACTTAGACTAGCATGATCTTGTTCGATTTGCCCTTGATATTTCGACGCCACAGACTCGCCAAATTCTTCTAGAGAATTCAGTTTAGTAAGTCCAAGTTCGTTATTAGCTGTATCTTTAATTTTACCCAGCCGGGTTTGGTAATTTTTCAGGTTAGTTTTGAGAGTTTGCAACTGCAATGCTAAACTTTCCAGTCCGGCTGTATGCTTAGATAGAATTAACAGATTTTTGTGCAAATCTATTTTTATTTGTTGCAAATCCGTATAAGCCAAATTCATTTCTGGTAAGTAAACTTTAATTGCTGGAATTATTGAAGCGCGAGGAAATAAATCTTCTTCTTCCAGTAACTTTTTCACAATTCTACTATTGCTATAAGCCCAGATAATTTTATGACGATAGTAGAACAACCACAGCCACTCATAATAAAAAGCGGCGAATCTTTCCATCGTTTTCTTGTAAGGACAGATACAAATCAATACCAAGTCATTGTCTTCAACTTTTCTCCAATCTTGTGAATGCTGCCACACTTCAAAAATAGAACTGCCCAAAAAGTAGTTTACCTGTTTTAAATTTGGGTCTTGCTGAGTGCCTTTAAAAGCTTTATACGCTTCCTTAGCTGCCTTTTCGCGATCGCTATCCGCCGAATAGTGTGAGTAGCCCAAAATCAGCCAAGTTCTGCCGATATTCGCCTGTACCTCCAGCTTTTGCCGGAATTTATGGAAACAACTGACATCTTGCGGCTTATCCTCATCCTTAGTAAAACAGGAAACCAGCAGACTATCCGTTTCGCCCAAACAAATGCGCTGATAGAAACCGTGGACATCATCAACTAAAAACGGATAATATCGTTCCGAATTATCTGCTTCTGAGGGAACTTTCAGACGATTACGCAAAACTTCCCAGGATTTTTGCTGGCTGGTTTCCTTGCCTTCTGGCTTTTCTTCCAGGTTATAGGCAAATAGAATTAAGTGGGGATAGATTAACAAGTTCTGCACGCAAATTCTGCCCAATTATGTACAGGATACTCTGTTATTACAAGACCTTCAGGCGGATTTTTCTGAAATTCATTGTAAGATGCTTCGGCTTTTTTTCTAGGGGTTTCCTGAAAAATATTATTGAAGCGGTCAAATGATTCTTCGACAACAGAAGCGTGGTGTGAACTATTCTCAAGTTCGTTGTTAGCGACATTGGAAGCTTCGCTTAGACTTCCGCTAGGAAAAATCTTGTCTTTTGGATTAGCGTGATATCCTTCCATAAAAAAATCGTAAGCATCATCATAAAGTTGCCAGAACTTCTCGTGCTGTCCTAACTTTCTCAGACGAGATACAGTTGAAACAGGATCGGTTATGAAGGTTCGATCTACTAAAGGTGCAGATTCAGAAGAAGGTAATTTCACAAGGGCTACTAAAAAAGCTTGCTTGGTGATGGGATCGTCTGTTTCTTTCATATTCAAGCACGTTAGGGATTAACTTTGCCAGTCAGTGTAAATCCAGCCCAGAAATACGGGTGCTGATAAGGTGGTTCGCTTGAGTTCATTTTATCCGAATTTTTTTGACTATTTCTAGCGAGGCTGCCCAGGCGTTGCCAGCACTGATAGTCGGTCTCCTGCATTTCATCTGTTGCTAGTTTGGCATACCATTTGGCAAGTTGGGCGTAGGTGACGGTGCGAAGCCAGTTTTGGGCTAGTTTGAGGGCGGCAGTGGGAGTCGCGCCTGCTTTGAAGAATTGGTAGAAGCGAATTACAATCAGGGCGCTGGAGATTTCGTCAACAGTCCAGAGAGTGCTGAGGACGTAGGATGCACCCTGGCGCAGAAAGCCGCTGACTAAGCCAACGTATTCGGTGGTGATGGTTTGGTTTCCGGTAATAGCGGTTTCGCAAGCAGAAAGACTGATGAGTTCATAGCCGCTAAAGGATGTTTTGGCAATTTCTGCTAGGGTGAGTTTATCGTCGCCGGATAAGGCTAGGGCTGACTGACTGGGATTGTTGAAATTGTAAGTGCCGTGTCCGGTAAAGTGAAAGATGGTGTGAGCTTTTTTCAGTTCTGTTTCTACTTGTGCTAGGGTGGCATTGGCGTCAGCAATGCGAGTGGGGTTGGCAAACATTTGGCTGATGACACTAGATTCAATTTCGGCAAATAGGAGAGGTTTTAATCCTGTGCTTTGGGGATGTTCGATGCTTAGTAGTTTTGGCGATAAATCGGTAAGGTTAGCAGCGGATGTAAGGGAGAGATTTTTGCCAATTTGGGCGCTAGGCAAGTAGGTAATGGTGAAGTTATTGGAAAAGAGGGCGTGAAGGGGAAAGCGGTGTAAGTCTTGGTGGGGAATTAAGATTAACTTAGTGATTCCGGTAAGTGCGGATTCAATTGCTGGGATATCGAGAATTTGGCTTAGGTGGGATAGCATTTTGGGCAAGTTGTCGCGCCAGGAAACCCCACCCCAACCCTCCCCGCCTGCGGGGAGGGGGCCGGAGGGGGAGTAGGAGGGGGAGTAGGAGGGGGAGTAGGAGGGGGAGTAGGGGAGGGAGTAGGGGAGGGAGTAGGAGGGGGTGGGGGAGGCGGACTCCGATTTGTCCCCCTCCGTGGACGGGGGGGTTAGGGGGGGTAATAGCGCTTGATTCAAAGTGAGAGACTCCGATTTGTCCCCCCCCGTGGACGGGGGGGTTAGGGGGGGTTTCTCTTTGCGATATCCCTCGTATTGTTGATTCCAATCTTTTACCCAGTCTTCAAATTTGACTAGCCGACTCAGAAACCCGGTTTCTAATCCCAAAACAATCGGTGTTGGTTCGCCATATTTGATGATAAAAGTGGTGAGGGCGCAGGGGCTGATGTGCCAGTAGACGGCGGCTGTTGTGGGATTTAAAATTTGTTGTATTTCGGCATATTTGGGTGAGGTAATCTCATCGGTGTAGGCATAGAGTAGCCAATATAAACAGGCATTTTTTCCGGCTTCTGCGGTTTCTAATGCTTCTATGAGTTGCCCGGATTGTACGGCAATATCAACAGTTAATTGTTGGAAAGTGTAAAATTTGAGCGCGAGTTGCTTTTTCTGACCAGGACTTTGGGATTCAGCTAGCAAGCGGCGCAACAAGTCTGTGCCGCGTCGCTGTAATTCTTTGGCTTTAGCGGTTTCCTGCAAACCCAACAAAGCGCGAATCAGAGATTGCAAAACCTTTAAATGCAATTCAGGAAAATCTGCTTCAGTGAGAGTTTTCAACGCTTCGTTATATTCGGCTACAGCTTTGCGCCAATACTCGTGGGGATTTGCATCTCCTCGCCCTTTAAAATAGTGAGCGTTGCCAATAGCACGGTGCAATTTGCCCCAGCCTTCTGGGTGGGTGTCTTGGTGGCAAAACTTCAAACCTTCCTGATAGCTTGCCAATTGACCCTCATAGCCTCGCTGGTTCAAAGCGGGGTTTCGGGTGGCTGGTGCAGAGGCAATTAAAGCAGCAGCTATTGGGTTATAGTTAACTGAACTTCCGGCTGCATTGCCTCGGTTAATCCAGGCTTCGTGGTCGTCGGGTAAGAATTCGATCGCTTTATCGTAGCTAGCGATAGCATCTTCATATCTTCCTAAGTTATACAGCGCAACGCCCCGGTTAAACCAGGCTTTGTGGTAGTCGGCTTTGAATTCGATCGCTTTATCGAAGCTGGCGATAGCATCTTCATATCTGACTAAGTTATCCAGCGCAACGCCCCGGTTATA
>NZ_JAIQZN010000205.1 GCF_023333585.1 Argonema antarcticum A004/B2 | reverse complement strand
CCCCCTTGTCCTCCTTGTCCCCCTTGTCCCCCGTGTCCTCCTTGTCCGCCTTGTCCCCCTTGTCCTCCTTGTCCCCCTTGTCCCCCTTGTCCTCCTTGTCCTCCTTGTCCCCTACATCACCAACGGGTTTTGACCACACCCTTTTTAGTTTGCAATGGGCGCGATAGGATGAGGTTAGTATTGCAGCTAAACCTGTGGCAGCTGAATTTCTGGTCTTGAGGATGGTTGCAGCTCTGGTAGCCTTTCGACTTTTAAGCGCCCAATAGTGAGGAGAGTCGGTATGGGACTTATTGACCGTATCCTGCGGGTAATTCGCGCCAATATAAGTAATTTAATTGGTGAGGCGGAAGATCCGGAAAAGATTCTGGAACAGACAGTGCAGGATATGCAGGAAGATTTAATTCAGTTGCGGCAGGCTGTAGCTGGTGCGATCGCTACTAAAAAACGCACCGAACGAGATGTCAGTAACGCCCAGTCTAATGCTGCTTCTTGGTATAGCCGCGCTCAACTGGCTTTGCAAAAAGGGGATGACAATCTGGCGCGGGAAGCTCTAAACCGACGGAAATCTTACCAGGAAACTGCCTCTGCAATGCAGGCTCAGCTGGAAACCCAAAACACGGTTATTAATAAGCTGAAGCAAGATTTGAAAACTCTAGAGAGCAAAATCGCCGAGGCAAAAACTAAAAAAGATCTGTACATTGCTCGCGCTCGCTCTGCACAAGCATCTCAGAAACTAAATGAGATGATGGGGCAATTCAACCCTAGCGGTTCTGTGAGTGCATTTGAGAGAATGGAGGAGAAAGTCCTGCAACTGGAAGCTCAATCCGAGGCTCTAGCTCAACTGGGAGCGGACGACTTGGAAAAGAAATTTGCGGCTTTGGAAGGGGGGAGCGAGATCGATCGGGAGTTGGAGGCGATGAAGGCAAAAATGCTTAGTGGTAACAATTCGCCTGAGTTGCCGTCAAGTTAGTCATCTGGCAAAAAAGCCCAAATGTAGTTAAAACGGCTCTTTCGGAGTTGTTATGCTTTTGTTAAATTAAGAACATTTTTATTCCTTTTCTCCTCTGCTCCTCTGCCCCTCTGCCCCTCTGAAGAAGCACAGTAAGCAAAAAAGAGCCGGTAAGTGCCGATCCGAGCTAGAAGTTTCTACACTGGATAATAGAGAATCAAGTTTTCAATCGCTCGATCGAGGTTGTGTAATTCCCTGGAGGGAGCCTTTTACACTTGAAATTATTATGGATGATGGTTTCAGGCTAACCAATTGAGCATATAGTTAACTGAATTCAACAGCAAGTAGGCTCTGGCCAGTCACCTGCCTTTCATCCGACCTTGTACACCCCAAAAGGAAAAACAAAGTTATGGGATTGTTTGACCGCATTAGCCGAGTACTCCGGGCCAATCTGAACGATGTTGTCAGTAAAGCTGAAGACCCGGAAAAAATTCTAGAACAGTCGATTATTGATATGCAGGAAGACTTGGTGCAGCTGCGCCAAGCAGTGGCTCAGGCGATCGCTACTCAGAAACGCACTCAGCAACAGTACAATCAAGCTCAATCAGAGGCGAACAATTGGCAAAGCCGCGCTCAACTGGCTCTTCAAAAGGGAGATGAGAATCTCGCGAAGGAAGCGCTGGTGCGGAAGAAAGCTCAAGCTGATACTGCGGGTGCGCTCAAAGCAACTTTGGACACCCAAAGTACTCAGGTGGATACGCTCAAGCGCAACTTGATTGGTCTGGAAAGTAAAATTTCCGAAGCTAAGACGAAGAAGGATATGCTGAAGGCGCGGATCTCAGCGGCTAAGGCTAACGAGCAACTGCAAAATGCAGTTGGTCGGCTGGGGACTAGCAGTGCGATGGGTGCCTTTGAGCGGATGGAAGAAAAGGTTTTGATGATGGAAGCCCGCGCCCAGTCGGCGCAAGAGTTGACTGGTAATAACCTGGAACAGCAATTTGCTGCTCTGGAAGGTAGTAGCGATGTTGATGATGAATTGATGGCGATGAAAGCTCAACTGGCTGGTTCTTCGCCCAACCAAGCAGCGCTACCCGGTTCTGCACAAAACACTACTTCTTCTACTTCTACTTCTTCTTCTACCCCTTCCTCGTCATCTGGTTCGGCTGTTGATAAGGATTTGGAAGAATTGCGAAAGCAGATGGATCGACTATAAGTTGCGATCGCAAACTTGAGAAATATCAGTCTGGATAATTGGCTCTAAACTCCTAGTCAAGACTGGGTTTACAGTGAACCTCCAGGCTGTATTTTTTTGGCTTGAGATGATTGCAGGTGAAATTCCGTTAAGATTGCAAAAAGGATCGACTTACTCGCTACCTGCCTTATGCTCAATGACCTTTTTCCATTTATATTCGATCTGGATGCTACTGCACTGGCTGGTTCTGGTTTGTGGTCGCTAGCTTTGTATCTGGGTTTCTCGCCGGTCAGCGAGTGGGTGATGGAGCAATTGAGGCGTTGGTTTAATTTTGCTGAGCGATCGCTCTATACTTCTGAAGCGGAATTTGAAAAAACTCGTCGGGCTAGAGAGTCACAAAACGCTTTTTACGCATCTATCTTTAGTATTATCCCTTTTTTAGTGGCTGGCAGTTTGTGCGACTGGGGCGTGGAGTTCACTCTGGGACGCAGTTGGGCGATTAGCTTTGGGATGTTAGCCTGCATTGGTTGCGGTATCTATGAGTTGGGGCGTCGGGATGGGCAAAAATGAAGAGGGGCTAGAAAAGTCAAAAGTCAAAAGTCAAAAGTCAAAAAGGGGAGTGGGGGAGAGAATGACAACTGACAACTGACAACTGACCACTGACAACTGACAACTGACAACTGACAACTGACAACTGACCACTGACCACTGACAACTGACCACTGACAACTGACCACTGACAACTGACCACTGACAACTGACAACTGACCACTGACAACTGACCACTGACAACTGACCACTGACAACTGACCACTGACAACTGACAACTGACA
>NZ_JAIQZN010000057.1:40839-49192 GCF_023333585.1 Argonema antarcticum A004/B2 | reverse complement strand
GCCAGGTGCGGTGAAAGTCGCACGCCTGGATCGAACAGAGAGGGGCGCTGGGTAATACCAGCCCTCGACTCTAACCGGACGCGATGGTGATTGGGTGGTCGTGCGGGTTTGCCAGTTCGCCAGCTTCGATACTGACGAGCGGATTGTAGTATGTTACTGCCAGTATCAACCAATCGATGCTCAATGGGAAGAATTGCGACGCGGCGCTTCTGTTGATGAAATATTGGCAGCTTCGCAACAGCCAGCATGAGGTCGATTGTGACGATTCGCATTAGTTAAGTAAATTAGCGCAGCAGGTACGGTAGACTCTCGATTACGCTATTGCCCAGTCGTTGTGCGAGATGCAGTTGCAATTGCTTTGTTCGATCGCATGAAACCGATCGAGGTGTCTGTTAATTAGCAGCTCAAGGGCATCAGCAGTTAGAGGCTCGGAGAAGTAATACCCTTGACCGCGATCGCATCCCAGTACTCTCAGTTGCGATAGCTGTTCGGCAGTTTCGACTCCTTCGGCAGTTACGCTTAAGTGTAGCGCCTTGGCAAAAGCAATTACAGCATGGACGATCGCGGTATCTTCACGATTATGCCCCAGACCCTTGATGAAGGAGCGATCGATCTTCAGAGTGTCTACAGGAAAGCGTTTTAGGTAACTCAGAGCGGAAAAACCTGTCCCGAAATCATCGATCGCCAGCCGTAGCCCCAAATGTTTCAGCCGATATAATGTGGCAATGGTCGTGTCCCCCTGCTCCATCATCATACTCTCTGTAATTTCCAGCTTTAAGCTCTGAGGGTTAAGACCAGTTTCATTGAGGATGTGGGCAATTTTATCCACAAATTGGGGTTGTTGGAACTGTTTCGCCGAAAGGTTCACACCTACCACCAAGGGGGGATTGTCGGGGTACTCCAATTGCCAGTCTCTTGCTTGTCGGCAAGCTGTTTCCAAAACCCACTGTCCAATAGGCAAGATCAAGCCCGTTTCTTCTGCTAGGGGGATAAACTTAGCAGGCGAGATCAGACCGATGCGCGGGTGTTCCCAGCGGATCAGCGCTTCCACTTCGCCGATGTTGCCGTTGTCCAATTGCAGTACTGGTTGGTAGAAAAGCCTGAACTCTTGGCGCTCGATCGCACGTCGCAAATCGGTTGCTAGCTGCAATAGCTCAAAGGCACGAGAGTCCATGTCTGGTTTGAATAAGGTATAGCGGGATTTACCGCTTTTTTTGGCCTCGTACATGGCCGCATCGGCATTACGCAGGAGATCGTCGCAACGCTCATAACCAGAATTGCTTAAGGCAATCCCAATGCTGCTGCTGATGAACACTTCCCGCTTTTCTAAGTTAAATGGAGTTTGTAGCTGTTCTATAATCCGTTCTGCTATGTATGTGGCATCGCTCTGTTCAGTTATGTCTTTGAGCAAAATGGTGAATTCGTCGCCGCCGAAACGGGCGACTGTATCGACCGATCGCAAACAGGATTTGAGGCGTTGACTCACGCCAATGAGCAGCTGGTCTCCCGCTTTGTGTCCGAGGCTATCGTTGATCACTTTAAAGCCGTCCAAGTCCAGAAACAGCACTGCAACTGAGGATCGACCTCGATCCGCGCCAGTCAAAACCTGCTCTAGTTCGTTCATAAATAAGGCGCGGTTTGGCAGTTTAGTCAAGGGGTCGTGGAATGCCTGATGGGTCAATTCGGCCAGTTGGATTTCCAATTGCTGGGCTAGGTAGTTGATCGCTGCGGCTAAGTCGTTGAGTTCGTGAATTTTACCTGATGCTACCCGTCGATGGTAGTTTCCCCGCAGGATGTCTTCGGTGGCGGCGATCGTGACTTTTAACGGTTTGGCAATATCTTGCGCCAGCACTAAGAGGAACCACAACATCGCGATAATCAGCACTCCAGAGCCAATTAAGGCGATCGCATTGCGCTGGTTGGACGCGACAACTAAATCCTTTGTGGGAACCAACGCTACAAGTAAGCCATTGTTGGCTAGGGGTTTAGCTGTGAGGTGGAAGTTGTAGCGAGCAAAGTCTTGGTTGAGTTTGTTTAGCCTCTCCCCTGTTAGCTGGGACTTATCCAGCAAGCGCCTCAAGTCAGGTTGGGTTAGAGTGCTGCCGATCGGAATGCTTTGTGGCAATAACGCTAATTCTACACCATCACTTTTGTCGATCGGGTTTAGGTCTTTTTCCTTGAGTCTAGCTTCTACTAAGATTACTCCGATCGTGCCTTGGGGTTCTTTAATTGGGGCTGAAGCCAATACTATTAGTGCTTCCCCATTTACCAATTCTGTAGATTCTGTTAATCCAGATAAAGCAGTTTTGAGTAGGGGTGCGGCGATCGTCGGAGCTAATTTTTCCCCTAGATGCAGGATTTCGCCACCGTTCCTGTCATATATATGAATATCTCCCAGCTTCAGCTTGGTTTGTAGGGGTGTGAGCATTTGCGATAAGGCATTCTTGTCGCCTTTTTTCACTGCTGTAGCTAAGTCCTTCCTTGAGGCTAGTAGCTCGGCAACAATTTCTTTGGACTTTCGTCTCTCCTGTACAGAATTCGCGATTCCTTCCAGCACGGTGACTCCCCGCCTGTTGACCAAAAGTTCTGCTTGTCTGGCGATCGAGAAGTTGCTGAAGATGCTCTGGCTGACCGCCGCCGCCAATACCAAGCTAATCGGCACTAACAGGCGAGCTTGAAGCCCCCAGGAACGAGGTTCACTTTTTAACGGGAGCATAGCTGTAAGCCTCCATACTTTTCGGCCAACTGAATGTTATATTCCAGGGATAGGGTATAAATGTCTGGAACGAATATCTAATGCTGACACTGTTTAAGACTATTAAGTACAACAAAGTAAGCTGTCTTTTTAGACGGCCATATCACTATTTAGTTAATATGCAAAATAATCTAAAAAAATGCCAAATTTTGAATTATTTTTATAATTTACTATATGAAATCTAAAATATGGGGTTTTCGCTATTGCCTTCATCAAATCTTTAAGAAAACGTAGATTTGTTTAATACTTTCTTTTTAATTTTGGCGTAAAACTGCCGCGCACTTAGAAACCCGGTTTCTGGATGTTAAGTTTATTTACGCTCACCTACTTATCGCAACCGCCAGGGCGGTTAGAACGTACTAAAACGCTAGAACGAATTCACAGAAAGCATTTGAATTTTGACTTTTGCTATACTCTATCTTTAAGTTAAAAATGTGAAAAAGTCGGGAATAAGACTGTTGCCATTGTTGGTTAAATTTTTACCGCACATGAAAACAGATGTACCCAGATGTAGGCTGCACCTACATCTGGGTACGCAGATAAGAATAAAAACAGGAATTTTTTAGATAACTGATGCAACCGGACATGATATCATATCATGTCCGGTTGCATCGGTAGCGTAAGCGTGATGCGAGAAATTGTCTGTTGTCATCGAGGGTTAAATTTTTACCACAGATGAAGACAGATGAACACAGATGAACACAGATAAGAGAGTTATTTTTTTAGACTACCGATGCCACCGGACATGATAAGCTGCTACGCATTTAATTTGTATGTTTAGCGGGAGTGGGAGAGTGGGGGAGTGGGGGAGTGGGAGAGGAATTGAAGGTTTGATTGCCGGATTAGAAATATCCGAATTAGATGCGTGTTAGCTTATGAGTGGGGATTTTAGATTTATTTAAATCTGAAATATGAAATTTTCTCCCTCTTCCCTCTTCCCTCTTCCCTCTTCCCTCTTCCCTAGCCCCTAGCCCCTAGCCCCTCTTACTAAATGCCGTGGCTTTTACCAATTACCCAATGGCGACGGAAAAATCGGGCTAGGGCAGATTCCTTGAAAGATAAATAGATGGGGCGACCGTGGGGGCAGGTGCGCGGATGACGGGTACGCTGCCATTGTTCTAAGATGGTCTGCATCTGTTGCAGTGTAAGAGGTGTGCCGTTGCGGATGGCACTGCGGCAGGCAACAGCGACTTGCGCGGTTTGCAAGTCTCCCCCTAAACTGAGTTCTAGGAGGGCGTCTGCACAATCTTCTCGTTGGGCTAGTAGTGCTGGTGCGTTGCGTACTGCCCACATTTGTTCGCCGAAGAGTTCTATTTCTAAACCGATGCGTTGGAGTTGTTGGACTTGGTTATCGCAGAGATTTGTGAGAACGATCGGAGGTTGAAGGGGTACGAGTTGCCAACGATCGCACAATTGCTCGTATAATACTCTCTCGTGCGCGATGTGCTGTTCTATTAACCAAACTCCAGCGGGATGTTCCGCGACAATATAAGTGTTGTGGATTTGGGCGACGACACGCAGTTCGATCGACCCCATCTCATTTTGACTTGATGGAGTTGGTTCAATGGAACGATTGACGCTGTAAGCAGTTTTGTTTTCTGCTGCTGTGAGTAATTTGCCCATTCTCTCGCTGTGGACTGCTTCTGGTAGATTGGCTGGACTGATTTGTAATGCTTGTCCGATCGCGTGAGTAATTTGTTCCTGCCAGTAATTCATGGAGTGCAGGTAGATTTCTGCTTTGGCGGGATGGCGATTCCAGTCAATTAAATCGGGGGAAATCTGAAGGTGGAGGAAACAGACGGGGTAGCGATCGCGCGGTAATGTGCGTTGAAAAGATGCTAATATAGCTTGCTCAAGTTCCGCAGACTTCACCATTCGTCCATTAGTGGCAACTCGCACCCAGTCGGGACGGCGGCGATGGCACCTGTCTGGCAATCCCAACACTAATTCTAACCACTGAGTTGGAGAATTGGTAATTGGTAATTGTGAAAACTCTTTCCCAGTCCCCAGTTCCACTTTCAACTGCTGCAAGTCGGTCAAATGCACATCGCGTAAGATTTGGGGGAGAATTTGCTGTGCGGTTTCGCCGGGACTGATGATAAACCATTGGCGATCGTTTTGCTGTACTTGCCAGGTAATGTGAGGATGGCAGATGGCGATTTGGTGAATAGTAGCTTGTACCGCTTTCAATTGTTGTGCGGGTGGCGGTAATCCCTGGCGGCGAACAGTCCACGTACCGAATAGATTAGCGGCGGTGACGATCGTTCCAGGTGCGATCGCAATTGCTTCTTCTACCACTGGTTCCCCCAGAGCATCATACACAATTCGCCACCCTTCACCACCATCAAGCGATCGACTGCAAATCTCTAATTCCGACAGTTGCGCTAAACTGTGCAATGCTTCGCCGCGAAACCCCAAACTGGTAATCTTCCACAAATCCTCGCAACGACGGATTTTGCTAGTGCTGTGGGGAGTTCCGGCGAGTCGCAAGTCCTCTAAGTCCATACCAACACCATTATCTGCTACTCGCACTCGCCATTGTTCCGGCCAGAGAGATATGGCGATCCGCGTTGCACCCGCATCGAGGGCGTTTTCTACCAGTTCTCGCACAACAGCTGCTATACAGTCAATCACCTCACCGGCGGCGATGAGATGCACTACTTCGGCGGGTAGGGGTTGAATAGGGGAAGGCATAAGATCTAGTTTAGGAGAGCAGGCAACTTTCAATGCAAGAAGATCCAAAAATGCGTCATCATTATGAGTGGAATAAAACATCTTACAATACAAAGCGATGTCTGGAGATTTATTAAAGGTTTTTCAGGAAGCTTATCGAAATTTGGAACTTCTGCCACTATTGGAGCAGAGGGAATTAGATAAATTCAGGGTAGATTATGGTAGAGAAATTATTGAAGAATTAGAGCAGTTGGTTGAAGATAGTCCTTCTGGTGATGGGAAGATTATTTTCACGGGACATCGCGGTTGCGGTAAGTCTACATTATTGGCTGAGTTTGCTCGTTGGTTAGATAACCGATACTTTGTGGTTTCTTTTTCTATCTCCGACACAATTGAAATGTCGGATATCAACCATATTAACATCCTATTTGCCATCGCGGTTAACTTAATGTACGAAGCGGAAAAACAGCAAGTAGAGATACCGCCAGCAAACAAAAATGCTATACATAAGTGGTTTGCCAGTAAAACTCGCATAGAAGAAGAAAAATTCCAAGCTGAAACTTCCGTAGGCTTCGATTTATTCAAAATTATTAGCGGCAAGCTGAAAGCAGATGCTGTTGTTCGCCAGGAAATCAAGCAAGAGTTTGAGAGGAAGGTTTCCGACTTAGTAGCGCGAATCAATGAAATCGCTGCTATTATTCAGGTTGCCAGTAAAAAAGAGGTTTTGGTTATTATCGATGACTTGGATAAGCTAGAGTTAGCGCGAGTTGACGAAATTTACCGCGATAACATCAAGGCTCTCTGCTTACCTGGATTTCGGATTATTTACACGATACCTATTGCTGTTTTGCGAGACAAGTTTCTTCGACCTCTGATTGAGACAGAAACGAATGACCAAATAGTCGTGATGCCTGTCCTGAAGTTGTTTGAGAAAGGAGAAAGCCGCCTACCTAATCCAGCTATCCGCATGGAGGCTAAAGATATTTTATGTCAAATTCTAAATAAGCGCATATCAAGTCAGCTATTAGAACCGCAGACGGCAGAAAAGATGGTTTTAATGAGTGGCGGTGTGCTGCGGGAATTGATTCGCATTGCCAATGAATGTTGCAGGATTTGTCTGCGATTAATCAGGCGGCAACCCGCTCAAACTGCTATGATGATTGATGATGCGATTTTAGATAAAGCAGTTAATGGTATCCGCAATGATTTTGCCATTCCTTTAGGTAAGGTTGATTATGAAATCTTGCATAAGACGTATCAACAATTTACACCGGATGACCCAAAGCAGCCAGAGTTTTTAGACTTGCTACATGGGTTGTATGTTTTGGAGTATCGCAATCGTCAAAATTGGTACGATGTTCACCCGATTGTAATTGAGCTATTGAGAGAACAGGGGTTGATATAATGATATCCCAAGAGATGGCAGAGCCGCAAGATAAAAATCAAGAAAACTATGAAGATTTGCTAGTTACTATTGAGGCTAGTCAGGGAGTATTATCTTTATTGATTGCTGTTTGCGACGATAGTAATTTTCGGGATCGGATAATTGCACGCTATGAAGCTGAACTAGGGTCAGATATTCGTAATTATCGGGTAGAATTGCCCAGAGGCGAACCGAGTATTAGGGCTGCTATTGCGGAAGTAGTGCAAGCAGATGAGTATCTGCAAAATGGTGGCAAAGCAGTATTGACGGTGACGGGTGCAGAGAAACTATATTTTCTTAAATTAGGGGCTGAACGTTCGGAACAGGAGATTTTTTTCGGTTATTTGCAGTGGACGCGAGAAGCATTGCGAGAGTTTCCTTATCCTATTGTGATTTGGGTGACTAATCAAATCTTAATTAACTTGATTAAAAAAGCTCCAGACTTTTGGAGTTGGCGCAAGGGTGTGTTTCGGTTTGAGTCGAAAAAGACTGCTTTAATTACAGGTAAGGAAATTGCCCCATTACGGTTATTTTTGGATATGGACGAATCACCTAAAAATGATGACGATCCATACTTTCTGTCGGTAGAAGATTTGCAACAACTGATTCAAAAGATTGAAGGGGAACGAGGTGATGAAGATCCTCTCTTGGCTACCTTATACGCGAGAATAGGTGATATTTACAAGAGAAGACTGCAAAGGGGTGAGGCTCAAGATTATCAAAAAGAACAAGAACTGGCAATAGAGTATTTTCGCAAGGCTGTTGCTTTACAAAAAAAACTTGGTTTAGAAACAGATTTATCAGACAGTCTGAACAATCTGGCATATCTCTACGAATCCCAAGGAAGATACAGCGAAGCAGAACCGCTGTATTTGCAAGCTTTGGAATTGAGAAAACGCTTGTTGGGAGATGAACATCCCGATGTCGCCGCAAGTCTGAACAATCTGGCATATCTCTACGAATCCCAAGGAAGATACAGCGAAGCAGAACCGCTGTATTTGCAAGCTTTGGAATTGAGAAAACGCTTGTTGGGAGATGAACATCCCGATGTCGCCTCAAGTCTGAACAATCTGGCAAATCTCTACTATTACCAAGGAAGATACAGCGAAGCAGAACCGCTGTATTTGCAAGCTTTGAAATTGATAAAACGCTTGTTGGGAGATGAACATCCCGATGTCGCCTCAAGTCTGAACAATCTGGCAAATCTCTACTATTACCAAGGAAGATACAGCGAAGCAGAACCGCTGTATTTGCAAGCTTTGAAATTGATAAAACGCTTGTTGGGAGATGAACATCCCGATGTCGCCACAAATCTGCACAATCTGGCAAATCTCTACTATTACCAAGGAAAATACAGGGAAGCAGAACCGCTGTTATTGCAAACTTTGGAATTGACAAAACGCTGGTTGGGAGATGAACATCCCAATGTCGCCACAAATCTGCACAATCTGGCAAATCTCTACTATTACCAAGGAAAATACAGGGAAGCAGAACCGCTGTTA
>NZ_JAIQZN010000057.1:0-40739 GCF_023333585.1 Argonema antarcticum A004/B2 | reverse complement strand
CAATGTCGCCACAAATCTGAACAATCTGGCAAATCTCTACTATTCCCAAGGAAGATACAGGGAAGCAGAACCGCTGTTATTGCAAACTTTGGAATTGACAAAACGCTGGTTGGGAGATGAACATCCCAATGTCGCCACAAATCTGAACAATCTGGCAAATCTCTACTATTCCCAAGGAAGATACAGGGAAGCAGAACCGCTGTATTTGCAAACTTTGGAATTGAGAAAACGCACTTTAGGCTCCAACCATCCCCAAACTATCGCTATTCGCGAAAACCTCGAAAACTTGCGTGCTAAGATAAGCGCTACTAATAACTCTGAACCTACTGACTCAACTCAGTCTAAAGAAGGATGAACTGTGCCTAAAGAAGGATAATTCCAGTGATCACCCCAAAGAAAGATTAGCTGATTTTGAGTTACTTGTTACATTTCAGGTGAAGTAAAAAGGGATTGAAACATGGAAAATATCCAAGACAAAGCTCAAGAAGCTAAAAATAACATTTCCGAAGGCATTCAAAAGGCGGGCGACAAGGTTTCAGACGCCGGTCAAACCGTTAAAGAAAAGCTATCAGACGACATTAAATACTCTGGCGACAAGGTTTCTGAGGCTATTCTCAGCGCTAAAGAGAAGATGCCCAACATTACTCCTACCCCGCCGGGATTCAAGGCGCAATCCTCTGCACATGACCTCAAATCTCGCCTGGAATGGGGCGAACCAGCTTTTACAATTCTGGATGTGCGCGATCGCGAAATCTTCAACGACGGTCATATCATGGGAGCTATGCCCATGCCGATCGATGAATTGGTAGAACGAGCCAAACCCAGCATTGACCTCAACCGCGATATCTACGTCTACGCTGATAGCGACGAACAAACCTCTCAAGCTGTCAATCAACTTCGCAGTGCTGGGTTTGAAAAAGTAGCCGAACTGCAAGGCGGTTTGGCTGCATGGAAAGCGATCGGTGGCCCCACAGAAGGCGTTTCCGAATCGAGAACTCCTGCGGGTGCTGATGATTATAATGTGGTCGATCGGCTAAAAAATCATCAATCAACGAAGACCAAGTAGACAAATAATATTGTATGGTGCGTTGCAACGCACCATATAGCTATATTTGGGGCAATCTTCCTGATTTTGCCCCAATGTTATAGCTAGGGACTAGGGGCTAGGGGCTAGGGACTAGGGGAAGAAGTGTTTAGAATCCGCCAACGTTTCGGGAATTGAGAATGTCCTAACCGCCAAGGCGGTTGCTATATTTTAGCTCTGCCGCTCCTAAGCATAAATGCTTAAATATGTAAATGATTTATCAATAAAAGTTTGCAAATTGTAAAATTAATTGTTAAATTGCAATTAACGTTATAAAAAATTGTAAACGCTATGAGCCCCTTCCCAAACCTGATTCCCACGCCTCCACCTATGAAGGCGCGATCGCTCGTTTATGACTTGAAAGCTAGACTAGACTGGGGCGAACCAGCACTGACAATTATCGATGTGCGCGATCGCAACCTCTTCAACACCAGTCACATCATGGGATCTATCTCCATGCCTATGAACGAATTGATCGATCGCGCCCTCCCCAGCCTTGTACTCAGCCGCGACTTATATGTCTACGGCGAAATTGACGAAGAAACTGCCGAAGCAGCAACCAAACTGCGTACAGCTGGATTTGAGAACGTCTCCGAACTAAGAGGCGGTCTCGCAGCATGGAAAGCAGTAGGTTTTCCTGTAGAAGCTATCCCATATACTGTCATTGGTAATTAGTCATTAGTTATTAGTCATTAGTTATTAGTCATTAGTCAGTGGTCAATTGTTAGTAGAAACCATCAACTGACAACTGACAACTGACAACTGACAACTGACAACTGACAACTGACAACTGACGACTGACCACTGACCACTAACCACTGACCACTGACCACTGACCACTGACCACTGACCACTCACCACTGACCACTCACCACTCACCACTCACCACTGACCACTCACCACTCACCACTCACCACTGACAATCATCAGTGTTCAAAAATATCCTTGAATTGCAGTAAATCCATTGTCACCACTGTCGGTAAGCACTGAAAGCATTGCTCTGCAAGTGAGTAACGTTCTTCGCGTTTGAGCATAGCAATCAGTTTCTGTCGCACACTCAGCAGGTAACGCACATCATTCGCAGCATAACGCAGTTGCTCCTCAGATAAATTCGCCGCATTTCCCCAGTCGGAACTTTGGGCAGTTTTGTCAAGTTCCACTCGCTCTAATTCTTGCACCACATCTTTAAGTCCGTGTCTTTGTGTGTAAGTTCTGGCTAACTTGCTGGCGATTTTAGTGCAGAATATCGGCGCTACGTCAATGCCCAGATTCTGACGCAATTGGGCAACATCAAAGCGAGCAAAATGGAACACTTTAGTAACATTTGATGCTTCCATTAACTGTTTTAAATTCGGAGCTTCTGTTTGCCCTTTAGGAATGCGAATTACAGTTAAGTAACCGGGACAAGATAGTTGCACGAGACACAAGCGATCGCGCATTGGCAACAATCCCATTGTTTCGGTATCCACAGCTACAGCTTCAGCTTGGAGATACTCAGCTAAAAGGGAATCGGAAAGGTCGCGATCGCAAACCTGAAAATCTTCTTCAAAATCCATATCTAGAACGCTTGATAAAAATTTGCGTGAAGTAGAACTCGCCTTGAGCGTTTTTGATAACGCCTACACCAGTTAAGTCAAAATCACCTTCAATATTTTTCAGATGACCGGGACTTTTTAACCAACCTTGAACAGCTTGAGTGGCTGGGTCACTATAACCTTGGTTAAATGCGACATTTTCAGCAGAACTGCGATAGTTAATCGATTTAGCGATCGCTTTAACTCGCTGCTCAAATCCTTCATGACTAAAAGGAACTTTACCGCTAGCCATCGCTTGACTGTGTATCTTTGCTTGTTCGCTGATGCGATCGTCCAGCGTCAGGGGCGGTAAATTACGGGATTTGCGATATTCGTTTACTTGTTGGTGAATTGATTTTTCCAAGGCATTTAAGGAATTAGATTGTGATGTTTGAAAACCTGAATTTGGCGAAGTAGTTGCAGTAGGTTTGCTAGGCTGAAGTTTGCCAATATTCTTGATGAAATCGCAGCCCACCAAACTACTACTCAGCACGATCGTTCCCACAACAATTGCCGTAAATCGTTTTTGCATCTTCAACGCTTAGGGAGAGACTATGGACTAGGAACTGGGGAAATAAAAAGAAGGATTTCGATCGAGAATTGAACATCATTTCTTACTTACTAGCCCCTCTCTTCCCCTAGCCCCTAGCCCCTAGCCCCTAGCCCCTTCATTGAAAAACTTGGCGACTGTCTGCACATCTTTATCGCCGCGACCGGAGCAGTTGATGACTATGCGGGGACTGCCGGTAAGCTCTTGACAGAGAGTCTCCAGGAATGCGATCGCATGAGCCGTCTCCAACGCCGGGATAATCCCCTCCAGCTGAGATAGACGCTTAAACGCTTCCAAAGCTTCTTTGTCAGTCACGCTGTAATACTCAGCACGCGCCGAATCTTTCAGATAACTATGTTCTGGGCCAACACCAGGATAGTCCAGCCCAGCGCTAATCGAGTGCGGCTCGATCACCTGACCGTCATCATCTTGCAGCAAATAGCTCATCGCCCCGTGCAATACACCAATTCTTCCTTTTGTCAAGGTAGCCGCGTGTTTTCCTGTATCGACGCCTTCCCCAGCAGCTTCCACACCAATCAGCCGCACAGAAGGCTCATTGACAAACTCGTGAAAAAGTCCGATCGCATTTGACCCACCACCCACACAAGCCAACAGAATATCCGGCAAACCGCCCCATTTTTCTTCAGCTTGAGCGCGAGTTTCCTCACCGATTATCGTATGAAAATCTCGCACCATCATCGGGTAAGGATGCGGCCCAGCAACCGAACCCAGGATATAGTGAGTTGTTTCCACATTCGTCACCCAGTCCCGAATTGCCTCCGAAGTCGCATCCTTCAGCGTTCCCGTTCCCGCCGCCACTGGGCGTACCTCTGCCCCCATCAGCCGCATTCGGAATACGTTTAGGGCTTGTCGTTCCATATCGTGAACGCCCATATAAATAACGCAATCCAGCCCAAACCGGGCGCAAACAGTTGCTGTCGCCACCCCATGTTGACCCGCACCAGTTTCCGCAATAATGCGCTGCTTGCCCATCCGCTTGGCCAACAATACCTGAGCCAAAGCGTTGTTGATTTTATGAGCCCCAGTGTGGTTTAAATCTTCTCGTTTGAGGTAGATTTGCGGCCCGGTGCCGTCAGGTCGGGCATAGTGAGCGGTTAAGCGTTCGGCGAAGTACAGGGGGCTGGGGCGTCCCACATAGTCTCGCAGGAGTTGTTGGAGTTCTTGTTGGAAATCTGCCTCAGAGCGATATTTTACAAATGCCGCCTCTAGTTCGCTCAAAGCAGGCATCAGCGTTTCCGGCACGTATTTGCCACCAAAGCGCCCAAATCTTCCCAGGGCGTCCGGTTGTTGAGCGGGGGAGTCAGTTGCTGTTTGGGAACTGTAAGAGAGAGGAGTAGTGGTCACGGGTCAGGCGAGAATACACGA
This sequence comes from Argonema antarcticum A004/B2, assembly GCF_023333585.1. Classification (GTDB taxonomy): domain Bacteria; phylum Cyanobacteriota; class Cyanobacteriia; order Cyanobacteriales; family Aerosakkonemataceae; genus Argonema; species Argonema antarcticum. Next base: position 36,145 of record NZ_JAIQZN010000057.1, on the reverse strand, counting down.
CAGACCTCCATTCTGACACGGACAAGAAGGACAAGGAAGTAACGATCGCTATACAAATTTTTCCTGCCATCAGTGTGGTTTGCCAATTCCGGCCCAAGCTAATTAATCACTTTTATTTATCTTATTAACAAATAAGAACATTTGATTTTATTACTAGAGAGGAATTAAAGTCAAAGTTGTGAGTGTTCCAACAGTTTTCATCTATAGCAACCGCTATCGTCAGTTAAGACGTTCTTAATTCCACCAAACCATTGATTCTAGCCCCTAGCCCCTAGCTATAGCATCACTAAATACCCATGAGACTCATAGGTGTTGTAAAGACAAAATAAATCACTCCAGTACCCAGGAGTGTCACCGCAAGACTCAAAAGAATGACCCAACGGTCAGCCGGTTCGTAGAAGTCCTCGTCGATGTCGCGGCGGACGGCGAAGTAGTGTTGGGTTGAGAGCAACACTGTGACTAAAGCTACTATAGAGAAGATTAAACCAATTTTCCAACTATTACCAGGATCGGGCAACATAGGTGGATGAAAGGCACGAAGGCGCACGATGACAACCCCAAACCCAAGCAAAGCGATCGCACTCCGCATCCATGCCAGATAGGTACGTTCATTCGCCAAGTGTTCCCGCACCCGCGACTCATCTGTTCGTTTTAGTTTCTCTGTATCTACCTTGCATTTGAACAATGATTGCATCGCTTAAAATATTATTGATTTTAACCAGCAGTAAGACCCGATCGGTGCGTGCCACTTTCTACGATAATCAAAAGCCTTAAGTTAATCAACATAAAATGAAAAAATTCTCCGGGCATAGCCGCAGAGGACACAAACAATTTTTGATTAACGGGTTAATCGGTAAGCGAAGACTTGTAGTGAGTAAAGGACTTAATCAAACGTGCTGCCCCACATTGATATGTTTGGGGCTAAAGCTGATATTGACTCGCGCTCTCAAAAGCATCAAGATTAGGTTGTCATCAACGTTAGTGGTTCCAAAGGCTGTAATCGCAGCAATAATCGAAAGCAACCCAACTCGTTTCCGGCTTCTGTTCTGTGCTTCAATGCTTTTCGGCTTCAAGTTGTTTGTTATTTTTGTTGAGGGCAAACAAACAGCCGCAACCAGCCATGAAGGTGAGTCCCGTTAACGGGATACTTGCCAAGGTGCCACTTTCCACTAAAATCGAAATACCTAACCCAACCAAGACAAAAGGAACCAGACTGTTACCGTAGCGAGTGAGGGCGTCTGCGATCGCAGGTAACCGAGTCAACTGGTAAGCTGCGTAGCACCAAACTCCCACCAGCAGAAAGAACACACCAAGAATAACTAACAAACCCGACCAAGTGCTGCTAGCAAACAACGGTACATAGATGCTGATATTGTCACTCCCATTGGCCATCGTGATAGCTGCTACACCGTAAGTTTGGGGAGATAAAAAACTGGTCAATAGAGACTTGACACAAGGATCTGTTTGGGCAGTGACTTCTGATTCATCTGTTTCCCGATTCAGCAAGCGATTCAAGCCGATCGCAATGGGAACAACTCCAAGCATTCCAATCCAGTCTGGCGGCAGAATTAACCCACTAAAGAAAGCGGGAAGGCTAACGGCGATCAATGCACTAAACCCAAGGTACTGACCGGCAACAATGTGCTGACGCCGAAAAGTCGCATTTACCTGTGAAAAAAATAGCGTCAGGATAACGATATCATCAATATTGGTGGCACTAAAAGCGGCTAAAGCGGTACTAATGGAAGTCAATAATTGGCTCATTTCCCTCTGTCCTAATTTTCAAATGGAAGGCTTATAGTGATACTCCGAGAGCCTAGAGTTGCACCTAATGCAAGCAACGAGTAGGTTAATGTCAAGACTCTCATATTAGGGCGGCGAGCTTACTGAGCATTTCGCTTGCTCTCATCAAGATATGGGCGGATTAACAGATTTTTACCGTCCCATCTTGGTTGGTATTGGTTGAAAGCTTGACTATCTGAAAATTTATTCAATAATTCGTTTTGAGTTTGCCGATTGACTGCTGGCGTAGCACCAAAAAGGATAGGCATAAGAGTACTTGGCACTGGGGAATTAGTCGATTTACTATTGCCAACAGCTTGAGGCTTTGGTGCTGGCGTTACAGTAACTTTGACTTCATCGCGAGATTGTTGTTGCTGCTTGAACATTTGCGCGAATTCTTGTAGCTGCTTTGAGTGGAACTCATCAATTTTTTCGTGAAGCAGTTCCAGGTCGTGTGCAGTTTTCAGATTCACTTTGTGGTTATAAGCTGAGTTTTCTCTATCCACGTCAGACTGGCGATTTTGGCTCATCAAAACGATGGGTGCGGTGTAGGCTGAGGCAAAGGAAAACACTAAGTTGAGCAGGATGAATGGTGACTGATCCCAGTGGGGTAACCCCGGCGTGAGGTTCACCCCCACCCATCCGGCCAGAACGGTTGATTGTCCGATGAGAAATGCCCAAGAACCTACTTTAGAGGCGAGTGTATCGGCAAGCCGCTGGCCTAGTGTCGATTGTTTATCATCGGGTTCTGGTGGCAGTTGTTTCAGTTGCCGTTGGGTTTGAGGTAAGGAAAGTTTTTCTGTATCAACGGCGTTTGAAGATAAATTTGTTGGCTTCATGTTGCACCTCTAGGAGACTAAAATTTACTGGCAGCAGATGAGTGTGGGGCTAAAGATCGGTTAATACCGCCAAATTGAATGGCTGGGTTCCGCCTCAACAAGACTTCATTGCTTGCCTTACAACTTTTACTGTAATTGCTGAGTACCGATAAAAGCAAATGTTCTTAGTTGTTGATTTAATAAAATAAAGTGATTAATATGATCCACCCGGACAAAAAAGAACTTGAAGCACCCAACTTCAGATTCTCATTCTCAAAAACTAATAAATTGAGTATTGTTACTCATTGACAAAAGTTACACCATTAAAGATTTCAGGTAGGGTGGGCACAGCCCACCCTAAAACCCACATTCTGCACCCTCAACTGTGATATAGACAGTGGCAGAAGCGTAGAAGTGAAAGAGCGGATACTTTTTAAGTATAAATATTCAAAAGATTATTTAATAATGAGAGTCAACTCCATATTTTGCATTACACTGGCGGGAGAAAAAGTGCAGATTAACTAAAAAAGTCAATAATTTAGTCTAAATTAACTTATTAAACCCCAGCGATTATCAAAAACTTAGACATGGATGCCTCCTTCATAGGAGTGAATTTGAGTACCTAAGACAGCTTCATCTGGGCGAAGGGGAACCTCGCAGGTTAAGTTACAGCGGTTCCCGCTCTTATGAGGTACAGTAGCAATTAGTAAACCAATTTATTACAAACCGCTACAGAATATTTAGTGTACCTCATTACAGCGGAAACCGCTGTATCACCAGAAAACTGAAAAAATGGATGGGGAAATAGTTCGATTGTGAGATACAAATCGCCTCGCTGTTGAGAAGTGGATAGGTTCATAGCAATACGTTTGTTACTCAAGATAAGTAGAAAATAACATTGAAAGAGCAAAACTTCCAATAAACGTCAAAGTAGACCAGTTTGTATCCTGAGTTTGATGTGCTTCGGGAATAATTTCTTCAACAATTGCTGTAATCAGAGTACCCGTTGTAAATGCCAGCACAACTAGCTTAGGAAGTTCGGATTGTCCACGCAATCCCCAATAGCCTAAAGTTGCACCCAGCCAAACCGGGATCGTAAAGGCAGCAAGCAACAAAAATCGCTGTACGCGCGGCATATTTTGACTCTTAAACTCTGCGTTAGTCACAAATCCTTCGGGAATGTGAGCGACAACTCTCGCCGATGCTAGTGTTACTCCTAAATGTTGTGAGATTGTCAGACTGGTACCAATCATTAATCCATCACCAAATAAATCGATCGCAATACTAAGAAAAATTGCCCAAGCCACTTTATTGCCATCGATCCCCCGCAGGCGATTTTTGCTCAAGTTGAGAAGTTGATTAACCCACACATAAAAAGCTCCACCAACAAACATTGCCAGAATAGTCGCCCAGGCTGGTTTAGCTGAGACAACTTTGGGCAGCAATTCGGTGGATGCGATCGCGAGTAGCACACCAGCAGCAGCGTGTAATGCAAGTCCTAATGTTTGTTTTGATAAAGGTAACGCTTCGGCAATCATCGCACCGATGAAGTTACTGATAACTGGTAAGGCTGATAGTGTGAGGGCAAAAATAAATGCTTGCATGACTTTTTCTGTTAGTTTGCACTCGATCGTAACACTCCATAATTCACTCACGAACTCTCAATATCATCTACAATTATCCATCTAAATATGCCTTACTCCCGATCGGAATAGATCGCACATCATTTATCTCTTGTTTATTTTCCCGATCCCATCAGCCTGACTGTTGACGATTTTTGGGCTTCCATAGTAATTGATTTCTCCTATACCAGATGTCTTTGCATCCAGTTGCCCTGTTGCATATAGGTCAACACTTCCGACACCCGATGAATTTACCTTTGCGTTGACAGCACGTAAATTTTTCGCGTCAACACTTCCCACACCAGACAATGTAATATCCACCTCCTTTGTTTCACCAGATGCACTGAAACTCCCGACTCCACGAACCACTATCTCCAATCGGTCATTCTTTAAATTTAATAGATTAGCTTTACCCGCTCCATCGAAGACAAACCTTTTAAGATTGGGAGTGGATACAACGATCTGTAGTTTTTGCTGAGGATTATATCCTTTACTGGGTCGGATGTACAAAGTATCGTTTTTAACTTCAGTAATAATTAATGGGATGATGTTATCATCACCGCTAATTTCGAGACTTTTCTGCAATTGAGAACGCACTTCGATCGAACCGGCAAAATTCACTTCTAGCGAAGTGAAGGAAGCAAGCGATCTTTTCTCCGTCTTAACATTGCCACTTCCTTTAACGTTGGAGATGGTATTAATGAGATTGCATCCCGCCAAGCCAATAACTAATCCTATGCTGATTAGTGTCAATATCTTCATCTGGTATTCCTTTGTACTATGTGTATGAAGCAAAACCTCACTCCCGATCGGAATAGTTCGCGCTCTTTTTCGGCGTTTCCACAAGCACAGAAATCATAAGTAAATCAAGCCCAATAACCTAATAGGTAGAATTTAGAGTTCCAATTAGGATTTGCTGTGTGTTCAGCATGGCTTCAATATGAGGATTTGCCCATACTGCTGCTATCTTTAAAAAATCAGGATCGTCATTGACACAATTTAGCCGCACGTAAGTTACATCTGGATACTGAGGACGTAAAGATTGAATGACATCCTCCACATCAAGAATGGTTTCGTAATTCTCAGTTGCCCAACCGAGGGGCTTAAATAAAATGGCTTGGGCACCTGATTTAATCAAGCTTTTTGCGGCTTGTTTGAGGTCGGGTTGTGACCAATTGATGAACGGAGTGTCATGGTTTACCCAGCCAATTGAGATTAACGGATATCGCTGTTGCAATTGCGATCGCACAGCATCAGAAAGTGCTTGTCCGTCAATCACACCAGTCAACAGTCCTTTTGCTTTTTCTGGGCCACCATGAACTACAAGTATGATGCCAATTCGAGACTCAAAAAAGCTACTTACTAAAGGTTGATTCAGCTCTGACTCAATTTGATGCACCATCAGATCGACATAAGCAGGTTCAGTTGCAAATGATGGAATATACCGAACTGATTTAAATGGAGAATGTTGAGGATTATTCTCCGGTGCGTTTGCGGCAATAACTTCATTGACTTGTTCGACGGCAATTGCTCCTGTAAAGGCAGAATCGACAACAAGTAAAGGATAGATAAGTAAGTGCTGAAAACCCTGCTGATTAATATCTGCCACAACCTGTTGTACAAAGGGTTTACAGAAATAAAATCCCTTGAATACTTCTACGCGATTTCCCCATCGGTTTTGTAACTGTGCTTCTATACCCAGGCGCTGTTTCTCAAAAATCTCGTTTTCAGGTGAAATGAACTGATGATGCTTAACCCCAAAATTGTAAAAATCTTGAAGCGCTAGAATCTTGCCCGCCAAGGGGTATAGCCACTCTGGAATTGGTACAAACTGAGCCGCGATGTACTTAGTTGCAGCTTGATTGTAGAGATTTAGATCGCGATAAGATTGCACTTCACCATAACCTGCAAGCAAAACTGCAACGCGATCTTCACTTTGAGATGCGACGGAATCTGTCGCTTGGGATTGACAATTAATCATTGTATTATTGGGTTGAATATTAATGGTAAAATTGGAAAAAGTTAGCGTGTACTGACGTAGTTGTTCAAAACTTGACTTATCAAAAACTTAGACATTGATGCCTCCTTCATCGATAGATTGCCCGATCGATCGCACAGCGGAAGAATTCGCCTTCCGACTCAAAGCGATCGCTCCCCAAATACCAGCCAACGCGGAGGCGAGTCGGGATCGTGTAGCCGTCAAATGTGCCGCTTTCCTCGATGATTCCACCAAAATCAACGTAGTGGAAATCTCCGCTTTCGGGATTACCCCAGCGATCGATTTTGACTTGCTCCAACATCCCGCGATCGCTAACTGTCAGGGTGAGTTTGGCAGGTTCGGCGAGTGCTGTGAAGTTTGCCTGTACCTGTGAAGCGTTTAATTCTGTCCAGGAGATGTCGGGATTGCAGAGGACGGAAGGCAGCAACATCGACTCTACTTGAACTCGCCCCACACTAGAGCGGGTGATATCAGCACCAGATGCCTGCATTACGGGAAATAGCCCCAGGATTTTCCACTGCGACTCGCCGACACCATCCACGATGCGATCGGCTCCCCAAATCGGTAAACCTTTCATCCAAGTCGTCGCCCGCCAGATCATGCCGCGATTCCAATAGATCGCTTCCTCTCCCTTAAACGGATGCCATTTTTCTCCGAGTTTGATTTCGCCTCGCATCCAAAATCGAACGGCGGATGCGAGGGGTGTACCGGGGGCGATCGCGTGTTCCAAATAGCGACGGGCTAGATTGGGAAGATTGATTAATGATTCAGGATTGAAGTCGCGATCGCTCTTCGGTGCTGATTCCCACAAATCGTCTAGAGAAATTTCTTGGATTTTAGTCATGTTTTAAAAGGTTTAAAGGGCAAGATACAGCACTTTGCGCTGAAGCTTTGGTTAAAAATACGATGTATGTTACTGGTTAAAAGCTTTTGGTTATATCATCCAGAATAGCGATCGCATCATATATATATATGTATCCGCAGGCGGATATTCTCATTGCCCATCAACTCAAAAATCTAATCACAAGAAGCAGAAGCGTAACTATTAGCAAGCCACCATAGATCGTGAAAATGCGATCGCCAAACCACTTTGGCAAGAAGAAAATGTCGATGACTTGATCGTTAAAGTTTGCTGTAGGCGATCGCTATCTCACCAAAAATAAATATTCTCAAATGATTTGATCTGTTTTATACAATAACACCATCGCCTGCAACTGCTATGTCGAAGTGCAGAACATTTTCTCGGACTCCCAGTTTTGTATAAAGCGAGATTGCAGGATCATCTCCCATGTCCGCCTGAACGAAGATGACATAGGCTCTACGCGATGCTGCAATTTTCTTGAGTTCTTGGATCAGTTCTGTCGCAATGCCCTCGCGTCGATGCGCCTCAGCCACGGCTAGGTCGTAAATATAGATTTCACTGCGCTCTTGCTCAAACTTCTGAAGTTCGTATGCAGCAATTCCACCCACAACAACGCCATCCTTTAACGCTGCAAGGGCAATAAAGTAATCGCTGGCAAGCAAGCGACCCAGATAAGCTTTACTTGGGCGAGAGGCTGTATAGGCTTCTGTCATATCAAATGCCTCGCCGAAGGTAGTCATCATGGATTCCATCAACGCCAAGTCTTCGGGCGCAAGTTGCCGAATAATAAATGGAAGTGAAACTAACATAGTTTAATCTAGATGCAAATTATATAAAAGGGTTGTTTTGTCTAAAAATAGATTTCGCAACTGCGGTTTTAAGTTCTATTGTAATCTTACATTACGTCAGGTTCTATCATAACAATACTTCGGACAGTTTTTAAATAGGGAAGCGATGCCTACGGCCAGCTTCACTAACGCAATTCCTCACATAGGGATCAGTAAAAATCATATGGAGTGTGCTACATTCGCTCTCCAGAATCGGTTTTAAAGCTAGCCTCTGCGTTTCAAGTATCATATGTAAACTGTACTATCTATGTAGTATGCCTTTTCCTCAGACAGCCGTATCTTATCAAAACCACCTTGCCAATACCTTCAAAGCAAAGTCTTTCAGATAACTTTACGGCAACTTAATCTCTGACCTCAGAAGATAGCTTTGCTGTACCGTCTCCATCAAGATACAAAGCAGCCCAACGACCCCGCTCACCAGACGCAGAGAACCTTTGCATATCACCGACAACTTGACTTCGTTCAGGTGCAGCGGGATTGTTAGGCGGCTCGACCCTTGGATCTCACCTATTGATTTGAGAATGCTAGACCCGCTCGTAATAATGTCTATTCCCTGACTTCTATACCCACGCGGAAAGCATCTCAGTCGTCGATAGGCTCCAGACCCGCGATGCCGTCCTTCATTGCCTGGATTTCCTCCAGGGAGTGTCCCTGCCAATCCAGGTATTCGCCCACAACCCGCAGAGGCTCTCGCGAGCGATAGGACTTCGTAGGATTACCTGGATACTTCTTGTCCGTCAGATTGGGGTCATCCATAAACGAGCCGACTGGTTCCACCAGGTAGATTCGGCATGGATCTTCGCCCTTTGCCAGCTCCGCTCCCCAAATAGCCGCGTGCAGGGTCTCGCTGAAATAGACCCAGGGCGACCTCCGCTCGGTATAGTTGGAGGGATAGCCGGGTTGAATCAGATCCCCAGGCTTCAGGTTCGCTCTGGTGCCATGATAAAAGCGGCGTGAGCTGGTGTCGGAGGGTATCGATGGTGCTGCTGGATTGCTCATGTTTATCTCGTCATCTATATCGTGACCATCATTCTGCGGGAACAACCAGAAAAATTCACTTCTTGGGCTTTGAGATCGAGTGTAATACAGAATGTAAATTCTTCGCGTCCACACTTCCGATACCAGATAATGTAATATCTGCTTCTTTTGTTTCACCAGATGCACTTAAACTTCCGACCCCGTTCACCACTATCTCCACTCGGTCATTCTTGACATTTGATAGATTAGCTTCACCAACGCCATCGAAGACGAACCTCTTAAGATTGGGAGTGGATATAGCGATCTGTAGCTTTTGCTGAGGATGGATGTTCAATCTGGTTCGCGTTCATGCAACGATTACTCGATCGAGCGATCGCCTCAACGATCGCGGCGTTTCAGATCCATAACCAAAACGGACAACTAGATCTGGTCTGCGATCGCCAATACCAAGATAGTCAGCAAACTGTGGACGCAATGCTGAAACCTCAACTGGCTGATTTAAGAAGGCATTTTTGATACCTAGAGCCGTAGCTTGCAAAGCGAAACGTTCATAGCATCTTCCTGTTTCAACCCAATGCTCCTTGTCATTCCGCTCAGACACAAACACAGCGATACCCGCAGAGCTACGGATATGTTTGGCATATTTATCATTCTCACTTTTAGGAGTAAAAAATAAATTAAACAGCTTCATTCCGAGCCATCGAGGAATAACAGGATTTCCAGTAGATCCTGAAAATAAACCATCGCCCTTGCTCACCACTTCGTCATAACCAAATCGAATCCAGAATTCGAGTTCATCCACAAAGGCGCGATCTCTCATTTGCATCGTATTGCCTTGAACTACATACTCAAGGATTTTCTCGACCTTTTCTTTTTCGGTGATAAGCAACACATTGACCCCATTACCATGCCCCGCAGATTCAAGGGATTTCAAGTCATCGTTGCTTAATTTTCTGCCGTCATACTCGGCTCTGGTACACTGCCGTTTAGGAATTGCATCGAAGAGCGGAGAAATAACAGCTTTTGATGGTTCTAAGGTGACATTCACAACATCTATAGCAGAGTCAAAACGCACTTGTCCGTGCTTGCCAAAAGCCTGCGCTGCTTGAATCAGATTCTCGGTTGCACAGCCCAAACTCACAAACAGATGATGGCGATCGGGATCGACAGCAGGGCATTGTCTTGTCCAATCTGGCAAGATTGCGATCGTCCGATCTTCTATCCCGAATTTCCAGCATTGAGTATTATGGCTTGACGCTGCTAGTGTGGCATAGCGAACCAGTTCGCGATTTACTGCTAAAAACCCGGTTGGCGGATGTTCTGTAGTGTGTCGCCAGGTATTACGCACGGCATCGTTATATCTACTAGCAGCACGATGAAAATACCCTGCTGTATAGGCGGCTGTCCCACCCGTTAGTGTGGCAATTGCTAAAATAACTTGTCGTCGAGTCGGCATCTCCAATACCTCACTAACGAATTGATTACATTGCCAAAATGCTGGGTCGGTCGTTAGGAGGCAGGACACAGCTAGAGTTTAAGCTGCGTCGCATTTTCACGGCTCGTTTGCCGCGTAGAACGATCGCGCCTTTGCCAGTAACTGGTCTTCGGTCATGTGTTGTTCGTTGACAACGATCGTACCGACAACTCGCCGAGCCAGATCGGGGTGATTTTCTTTGAGTTCTGCCAGCAGATAATCCATCGCACTGCTGGCTCCAGTCGAGCTACCAAAAATCAGAATCTTCTCTGCGCCACTGAGCGATCGCCCTACAGCCTCGTAAAAGGCTTTGAGTTCCGGCTGGCGCTGACCGTTGATAATTTTTCAAGTCAAGACTGCAATGCTTTTAGTCGTGCCCGAAGTTGGGCGATTTCCTGCGCCATATCTAAAACCATCGCCGCCCCTACAAGATTTAGTCCTAAATCCTGGCGCAACCTTTGGATTTGAGCAATTCGCGCAATTTCCCGCGCGTGCAGCATTGAGCCGATCGGTTCAATCAATCCCACTTGCACAAATTGCTCAATCGCGATCGTTGAGGTTTCTGTCACTAAAGCTGCATATTCAAACGTATAAAGGCGATCGCCTTCTTGGGAAATAACCGTAGTGGACAGGCTAAACTCGGTCATAGTGTCACCTCTTCTAATGTAGAACGCGGGTTAAAACTGCTACTCGCCTGAATCTTTTCATAGCAATCCTGCTCGATTTCACTCAACTCCTTGGGAGATACGATCTGAAGTTTCACAATTAGATCGGTGCGATCGCCTTTCGGCAATTTCCAACCCTTGGCTCGCAGCCGCAGCGATTGCCCAGAATTCACCCCTTTAGGAACAGTCATCGTCACAGCACCATCTGGCGTTGGCACTTGCATTTGAGTACCTAAGACAGCTTCATCGGGGCGAATAGGAACCTCGCAGATTAAGTTATCACCTGAAAATTTAAAAAATGGATGGGGAAATAGTTCGATCGTCAGATACAAATCACCTCGCTGCTGAGAAAAATGGCTAGCGCGACCTTTGCCTTTAATCCGAATCCGACTGCCTGATTTAGCACCTGCGGGAATGCGAATGTTAATGGTTTCATCGTCCAACTGTAACCGTTTTTGAACACCATTCCATGCTTCTGAGAAGGAGAGCGCGATCGCCGCTTCTGTATCAGGTGCCGGTGCTTGGCTACGAAATCCAGCAAAATCATCAGGCTGTTGAGTTGAGGTGCGGTAATGAGTTTGTCCCGATCTGGTTCTACCACCCATCAAATCATTGATAAAATCATCAAAGTTGCTATATTGGTCAAATCCTGCTGCATTTGCATTCGTTTCTCTAGGAGGAAACCCGCCTGCTGCCGCTTGCTTCCAGTGCTGCCCAAATTGGTCATACTTTTCGCGTGTTTCAGGATTTGAGACAACCTCATTGGCTTCATTAAGGTCTTTAAATTTCTCCTCAGCTTCTGGATTGCCGGGATTCACATCAGGATGATATTTGCGGGCAAGTTTGCGATATGCTCGCTTGATTTCTTCAGCAGTTGCAGTTTTGCTGACTCCCAGAATGGTGTAGTAATCTTTAAAGTCGGTTGCAGTTGCCATAATTTGATTGTCTAAAGGTTTTTTGGCTAAACCTTTGCGTGTTAGGCAAGCCTAGCTCTCAAGAATTCCATCCCCTAAAAGGGGATGGGAGTGTCAAAGAAATACGTTTGTTACTCAAGATATAGCTAGGGACTAGGGGCTAGGGGCTAGGGACTAGGGGAAGAAGTGTTTAGAATCAAGGGTTTCGGGAATTGAGAATGTCCTAACCGCCTTGGCGGTTGCTATAAGTAGAAAATAGCATTGAAAGAGCAAAACTTCCAACAAACGTCAAAGTAGACCAGTTTGTATCCTGAATTTGATTGATTCATGCTGACGCCATTGCTTTTTTGAATTTAAGAACACTTCACCTGAGCCGAGTGAACCACTTTGCTCCTGGTATTACTGTAAGCAGTGGTTGTTCTATTTCCTGTTTGAATTGATTAACTACAATACAAAACGTAAGCTTCACTTGCCTGACAACGGATTTGTTGAGAAGGCAGAAGGCAGAGGGCAGAAGGTTTTATTAAGAAGGGGATTCAGACCCCTCCTTAATAAGAGCGACCAAATTAAAAATTTGGTCGGGGTTTTAAACCCTTGTTCCCTTCTCTGCGAGACGCTGCGCGAACGGTCACGGCAGAGGTCAGGAGTCAGAATTCCCTTCTGCCCTCTGCCCCTCTGCCCCTCTGCCCCTCTGCCCCCAATCCCTTCTTTACTTTTGACTTTTGACTTTTGACTTTTGACTTTTGACTTTTGAGGCCCCTCTGCCCCCAATCCCTTCTTTACTTTTGACTTTTGACTTTTGACTTTTGAGGCCCCTCTGCCCCTCTGCCCGCATCTGTCCTCACCGACGAAAGCAGTTGCTATAGCATCACCAAGGGAAATTGGTAATACTGTGAAAAAGAATGCAGAAACAAAGCTGATCTTCTTAGATAATTGGTGTCTTTTATGTCTTCTTCAAAGCGCAAATCTTCCGACCTCAAAACCTTGACTGAAAATCGCATCGTCTACTCAGAATTTGGCAACGGCGACAACTCAGCCGCCCTAAAACGATCGGTCCCAGACAACTCAGCAGCCCTAGAACGAGCAGTCCCAGAACTACCGCCAAATCAACAAGACCTCCGAGTGCAGGCATCCCGCAAAGGTCGCAAGGGCAAAACCGTAACGGTAATTACTGGTTTTCAGAGTAAGCCGGAAACTCTCAACGCCTTGCTCAAACAGTTGAAAACTCAATGCGGTACTGGTGGCACTGTTAAAGACAATACCATTGAAATTCAAGGGGATTGCGGTCAGAGGCTTGTTCAGGTTCTGATTCAACAGGGTTACAAAGCCAAAATCAGCGGCGGCTAGTGGGTAATGGGTAATTTTAGATTTTAGATTTTAAATTTTATTTCAATCTGGAATCCGATCTCTGAAATTTGAAATTACCCAATTAGCAATTACTAATTCCTACTTAGCAATTCCCAATTACCAATTAGCCATGTACTCGCCAGATAATCCAGAACTGTTACATCTTTTTTTGGAACATATTCCCAGCGCTGTTGCTATGTGCGATCGCAATATGCGTTACTTGTTCGCCTCGCGCCGCTGGCTGACAGATTTCGGTTTAAGCGATCGAGACATCATCGGTCGCTCTCATGACGAAATTTTACCGGATTTATCCGACAATTTGCGCTGGAAATACCAGCGTTGTTTGGCTGAAGCAGTGGAAGAATCCCAGGAAGATTTTATCGTCAAATCAGATGGTTCCATCGAGCATCTGAAGTGTAAAATCCATCCTTGGCGTACCAGTACTGGCGAAATCGGCGGCGCGATAATTTTAGCGGATGCGATCGCACAACTAAGTTTGTCAAGTATTGAAGAGATCACCGATCTAAAACGAATCGAAGCAGAATTAATCAAAGAAAGAGACTTCAGCGAAGCCGTACTGGAAGCCTGTCAGATTTTTGTTGTCACTGTCAGCGCCGATGGCAAAACCTTGACAATGAACCCCTCAATGCTAAACGCGCTAGGCTATACCCTAGAAGAAGTTGTAGGTACCGATTATCTGCAAACTTTTGTTCCAGAAGATGAACACCAAAAGCTTCTGCAAATTTTGGAGGATTGTGTACGCACCCACCAACCTAACGTCCACTCAAACCGGGTACTTACTAAGAATGGTCAGGAACTCTTGGTTGAGTGGCGCGGACAGTTAGCTTTGAAGGACAATGGCGAGTTCAACTTTCTGATTGCGTTTGGGATTGATATCACCTCTAGCAAAGCTTTAGAAAAAGAATTAGCCTTGCGCCAAGCTCGTTTTGACGCTTTTTTCAATGCTTCGCCAGCCGGACTCTGTATTTTTGACGACGAGATGCGTTATATCCAAGTCAACCCAACGCTGGCAGAAAATAGCGGTCGGACACCAGCAGATCTGATCGGCAAAAGAATGAGTGAAGCTTTGCCACATTTGGCACCAAAGTTGGAACCCGGATATCGTCATATATTGACTACCGGCAAATCGATTATTAACGAAGAAATAAGCGGTGAAACTCCTTCTCAACCGGGTATATTGCGCCATTGGGTAACTTCTAAATTTCCCCTTTTTGGCGAGGAAAGTCAACCCATCGGCGTGGGTGTAGTCGTTGTAGAAATCACCCAACTAAAACAGGCAGAAAAAGCCTTGCGCGAGTACCAGGAAGGTTTAGAAGACCTGGTGTTTGCGAGGACTGCAGAACTTCAAATAGCTAATCAGCAACTGCTAGAAGAAATCGTCGAACGCCAACAGATAGAAGCGGCATTGCGGGAAAGTGAGGAGCAATTTCGCGCCACTTTTGAGCAGGCGGCTGTTGGCATTTGTCATGCGCGAACGGATGGCCGGTTGCTACAGGTAAATCAAAAGTTTTGTGATATTTTGGGATATACACAAGAGGAATTGATCGGGGTAACTTTTATGGATATTACTCATCCGGACGATCTCAATATCAACTTGGAGTTGATGCGCCAATTGCTTGCCAATGAAATTCAAACCTTCTCGCTAGAAAAACGTTATATTTGCAAAAATGGGTCGTTGAGTTGGGTTAATTTAACGGTATCGCTGGTGCGCGAGTTGCCAGGAAAG
Organism: Argonema antarcticum A004/B2; assembly: GCF_023333585.1. Taxonomy (GTDB): domain Bacteria; phylum Cyanobacteriota; class Cyanobacteriia; order Cyanobacteriales; family Aerosakkonemataceae; genus Argonema; species Argonema antarcticum. The sequence goes on along the minus strand of NZ_JAIQZN010000057.1, from coordinate 21,089 downwards.
CCGAAGTATTTAATTGCCGTTATCCAAGATATAAGCGATCGCAAACAAGCTGAGCTAGCATTGCAAGAGTCAGAAGCACGAGAGCGAGAAAAAGCGACGCTGTTAGAGACAACTTTGCGCGAGCTGCGAAAAACCCAATCCCAGTTAATTCAAAGCGAAAAGATGTCCAGTTTGGGTCAGTTGGTTGCTGGTGTTGCCCACGAAATTAATAACCCCGTTAATTTTATCTACGGCAATCTTATCCATGTCAATAACTACACTCAAGATCTATTAAAATTATTACAACTTTATCAGCAGGAATCCCCCAATCCCACACCGAGAATTTTGGAGGAAATAGAAGCGATAGACTTGGATTTCCTCACCGAAGACCTTCCCAAAATTTTGTCTTCGATGAAGGTGGGGGCAGAACGCATTCGGGAGATAGTTCTTAGCTTGCGTAACTTCTCTCGTCTCGACGAAGCAGCAGTGAAGAAAGTCGATATTCACGAAGGTATTGACAGTACGTTGATGATTCTACAAAACAGGCTAAAAGCAAAATCAAATTATCCCGAAATTCAGCTAATTAAAGCTTACGGCAATCTGCCTAAAATAGAATGCTACGCCGGACAACTAAATCAGGTGTTTATGAATATCTTGACCAATGCGATTGATGCTTTGGAAGAGGGGCAACTTCCACGGCGCATGGGGGATGGGGAAGAATTTAGCCAATCCCCCATTCCCTATGCCCTATGCCCGACAATTTGGATTGGCACAGAAACGATCGGCGATCGCGCAGTAATCCGCATCGCCGATAACGGGCCCGGAATGACCCAGGAGGTGCTAGACAAGCTTTTCGACCCCTTTTTCACCACAAAACCGATCGGCAGAGGTACGGGTCTTGGGCTGTCCGTTAGCTACCAAATCGTAGTAGAAAAACACAAGGGCCAGTTACATTACACTAGCCAGCTTGCTGTTGGCACAGAATTTATTATTGAAATTCCCATCCGGCAAAGTTAATTTTCGGTTTGCAGTCGATCGCACTACAAACAAAAGTCCGGTGATTAAGGTATTTATACTCGTACTAAATCGCTAAGCTAAAAGCCTGCCTATGCGGGCTTATTTCTGTAGCTGCTGTTACAAGCAATCTGTATATCCTCAGAAATAATTCAATATTTGTTAAAAAGATCCTTAGACAGATTTAATCTCACAAAATTTACTGATTAAATATAGTTAGTTAGTTTCTATGAAAACGCGGGGTGCAAAACCGATCGTTGATAGAAGATCCACACCTGAATCGTTAGACATAGAGGTCAGTAGGTATGATGAATTTAACACCAGTTAGTACGTACCATTCCATCCCGATTTATCTAAAAACTCTTAAGAAAGAGAAAGAAACGTGGCTTCACTGGGTATACGAAGGCATTCAATACGGTGTTCGCGTCAGTACGTTGGGCGAGTCTTTGTACAAGGCACAGCAGATGATTGATGCGATGTTGGAGTTGGAAGCAATGGGAGAAATCGCCTGATTTGCTGCCGATTTTTACTAACACAAACAGGACTTACGCAATATTCCTTGTTCGTCCCCTAGCCACCCAAATCTGGGTGGCTAGGGGGGAGTTCTGCGTAAGTCCTGAAATTATTGGGATTATGTGTAATTTATGCGACAATCTCTAAATCAGTAGTGTTGAGTTTCTGTTCCAAAAGTAAGATCTCAAAACGCAAAATTCGATTTGAGATCAAACCTACATAGGTATGTCATCAGGGATTTCGCTTAAATTAGAGAAGGGGTGTTAGATTAGGAGTGGAATTGGGTAGTTAAATTTACTTAAGGGAAATCCCGATCGAGGGCGAAACCCTTTCCGGTTTTTGTTTCAATACTGGATAGCAGCTAAAAGTTATGAGTACAGTTTTGTTGGTGGAGGATAGTGCCACCCAAAGAGAGATGATCTCAGGCTTTCTCAAAAATAAAGGTCTGAACGTCACGGTAGCGATTGATGGTGTAGAAGCGCTAGAAAAAGTTGAGGCTAATCGTCCAGATTTAGTACTTTTGGACATTGTAATGCCCCGGATGAACGGCTATGAATTTTGCCGTCGCCTCAAATCTAATCCCAAAACCAATAAAATACCCGTGGTGATGTGTTCGTCTAAGACTAAAGAGATCGATCGCTATTGGGGTCTAAAACAAGGTGCAGATGCTTACATCGCCAAACCGTTCCATCCAGCTGAACTGGTTGAAACTCTCAAGCGACTGCTCTTAAAATAGAACAAGCTATTTTAGGCGATATTAAAGGTTTTTGCGCCTTGGGTATCAATAGAGAGCGATCGCACTTTTGCTTTGACCCCCTCCTGCTGCCAAGCTGCTGCCATTGCCGCCGCCACACCTGATGCTGACGACGAATCTGCTAAAGCCAATAGCGTTGGCCCCGCACCGCTAATTACCATGCCGAATGCACCCGATCCCAAAGCAGCTTTTTGCACCGCATCATACCCTGCAATCAGCCCTTGCCGATAAGGCTGATGGATTTTATCTTGCAAAGCAACTCGCAACCAATCGCCGCGATTAGATTCTAACCCCCGCAACAGCAAACCCAAATGCGCCGTATTGAAAATCGCATCGGCGCGGCTGTACTCGGTTGGCAGAACCCGCCTCGCCTCTGCCGTGGAGAGTTCAAAGTCGGGAATTGCCACCACTGGCACAATATCGCCATGCCAGGGAATATCGCAGATTTCCCAACTGCGATCGCCTCCTTGCCCTCCTTTTTTCAGGGGATGTGGGGGGAGATCTTCTTCGTTAATTAAGCCTGTAGCCGCCAAACGACAGCCTCCCAGCAGTGCAGGTACTACGTTGTCTGGGTGTCCTTCGATTGCGATCGCAATTTCCATCAATTCTGTCTGAGAAATAGGTTCCCCCGCCAACAGATTAGCACCAACCAACCCGCCGACAATCGCCGTTGCCGAACTACCCAACCCTCTTGCCAGTGGGACACCGAGATTTATTTCGATTTCTACTGGTGGCGGCGTTTCACCTATATGTTCGTAAAGCTTCAAGAAGGATTGGTAAGCCAGATTGCTCTCATCAGTCAAAACGCGATCGGCCTCAACCCCAGTCACAGTAATATTTACAGCCGATTCAGATGAAGCGAGTCTAGAGAACTTGAACTCATTGTACAGCGTTAAAGCTGCACCGATGCAATCGAAACCCGGCCCCAAGTTAGCCGTAGTAGCTGGAACAGTAACACTAACAGTAGAAACAACAGACATCTTTATATTTATCTGGATTTACTTAGAAGCCAAATTGATTCTGGCTTTCATATCTTTTGCCGCTAAGGCATATCCACCATCAGCACCGTCCACCAAATGGACTTCCCGTCCCACACCTACAGGCACAAGACAAGTCATCAGAACGCGATCGGAAACGTGAATTCCATACACTAGCTTACCTGCTCGGTAGTTTTTTTCCAAATAGGTAACTAATTTTTCTCGCTGTGTCATATTACCAGATATAATCATCCGTAGCAAATCGTCAAACTTTCTGTAATCAGTATTGGCAACCAAACCATTTTTACTCAATTCCCAATCTACCTTCCCTAATTTTATTTTTAATCGCATCAAAACTGCGCCAATTAACATCTTAATTTTGATGACAATCACCAAAACAAATTTTTGTAAATAGTTTATATGTTGACCATTAATTTTAACCATACTATAAATGTTTTTATTTTTTAATGTCAGCCTGAGATTTTCAGGAATGACAGGATGAAAATTTTCACTCCTACCATAAATTTGGTAAATTTCCTCTAACACTGCTCTATAAACATAATTTTCCTTTTGACTATCATTTACTGTTGCCATAACCATCAAGCTAACAATTTCCCCATGTTGACTGAGAATATCTTCCCAAGGACAATTTAACCCAGAGAAATCTGCTTTGTCAGGTATACCTATATTTTTGATATTATAAATCTTAGCAGTAGCTGAGTCTTTAGTCAGTTGCGTAGCATAAGTCAGTCCGCCGCCTGTAAATATACCTTGGCTATAAGTATCAGAAACTTTCAATTTGGCTATTTTTACTTCATACTTTGCCTCAGTTACAGCTAATACAGGAACAATACCTAGCCGCAAATCCATATTAAATTCCTGCTTGGCAAAATATTGCGTTCCCAGCAAGGCTTGTTTCGCTTCTACAAGTAGAGATGGCGGGATCAAAATGGAAGCACCATCACCGCCAAAAATGAAGGGAACTTCACGCTCGCCAGCTATATTTAAGATAGCAATAATACAGCAAGCACCGATGAGATTAACATCTTTGTAACGTCCTGCTTCTATAGCTTTTGTAGAACCGACAATATCTGTAATCAATATGTACCAATCATCAGGTACAGAGACAAATCTTTCCGAATCAGTGATATCAAGAAAATTCTTGAAACTAGGCAAATCAGAGTAGAAATTTTCTGTGGACATTTTATGATGCCTACTTGAATGGGTTGCATATTTCCATTTCCATTGCCTTTCTTCTAAGTAGGTGGCGTAAATAAACTGAACTCTCAGAAACCCGGTTTCTCCAAGAAACCGGGTTTCTTTGGGCCTGACAGTTTTACGTTTAATTATGCCCACCTACTTAGCACCCTGTTATCAATCTATATTAATGCGATTTAGAAACAAATTACCAGCAAATTTCCTCATCAGCGTAACCCTTTCTCCCGCAACAAACCATCTGTCCAAGCAGCATCTGTCTCCGACAATGGCGGTACTGGTTCGCCACTGTAATCAATTACAAAATCATAACCTGCTCGGTCATAAACACCGCCAATTAACGCCTGCAAATCTACCACGGGTTCTACATCTCCTGTTCGCAAAGGCAACGGGAAAGCAGGAATCTCATCTGGTAAATTAAAAACGTACAATTCTGCCCTTGGGCGACGGTTTCCCCGACTAACTAAAATTCGATAACTCCCTTCTATGTTATTCCCAAAAACAGGCATAGGTTGCCCCCCACGCAATAAGTCAATCTCCACTAGATGAGTGCGGCTTGCCAATACCTGTTGACGTTTTTTATCGTATATTTCTCTTCCTTGTCCGGTGCGTTTATTGGTAGGTGAAAGCACTTCTATTACTGTCACCACCTCTTTAGTTGCTATCTCTCGTACTTCTAAATATCCTTCTCTAAATTCCATCGGCATTGGCACTGTTACCTGCAAAGGTTTAGTGAGTGTCGCAGCAACTGCAACATTAGAAGTGGGAGAGGTTGTTTGACTTGCAAAACGTTGGACAGTGACATCGGGAATACCGACCAAAAGGGAATCTTCCCCATCGATCTGATAAACCCGCTTTTCAATGTCTACTAGATATTTGGGAAGCAGTTGAGGAACCAAAGCATCAGAGATCGCTACTATCAACCGATGATGAACGGCAGGCCACAATTGAGGATTTTCTAAATAGGGATTCATTCCCGGAAAAGGAGAAGGCATAGACTTATTTTCCTTCAAATTATTTGCTTTTTTGTAGCAGTCATTAATCTAAACAATCAATGTCCAATTCCTCCAAGAGTCTTTTTCCATGAATCACCGCCGCAATAGTTACAGTTTCACCCTGTATTCGATAAATAACTCGATAGCTATATGCAAACTGTTCCCTGATAGTTTGTTCACCAAATTCCGGTACAATGCGCCCTGCAAAAGGAAATTTGCTTAAGTTTCGAGTCGCGTCAAGTATTTTGTTAATTACTGCCGCAGCATAGGAAGTAGAATCACGCGCTATATATGCGGCGATCGCTTCTACATCTTCTAAAGCTTTGGGCGACCACACTACTTGATAAGCCATTTGCTCAAATGCCTTTCTGCTTCCTCTTGTGTTACTGTTCCTTTAGTGTCGGCTACTTCCAATCCCTGACGAACTTTCTCTAGTACATAAAGATGATATTGGACATCTTCAAGGGAACAATCATCTGGCAATTTGCTCAAGAGAGATTCGACTTTCTGTTTTGTGGTAATCATAACTTTGCTTTTAAGTCATCTATCTGTCATTTTCTAGAAGTTACCGCAGCAGGCGATCGGGCCAAAGTAAAGTAAGGTGGGCTATGCCCACCCTACTTTTTAGAAGTTGCTGTAGTTTGCGATCGCATTCTTCATCCTTTCCATCACTTCCGCTACCGGAATTTCTCCCAATTCTCCAGAAGCGCGAGTCCGAATATTCAGGCTATTAGATTCAACCTCCTTCGCTCCCACTACCGCCATTACGGGGATTTTGTCTTTTTCCGCATTGCGAATTAGTTTAGCCAATCGCTCATTACTAGCATCAGCTTCGGCGCGGATACCGAGAGATTTCATTTTTTCTGCAACCTCCTGTGCAAAAGGCAGAAACTCATTACTCACCGCCAATAATCGCGCTTGTATTGGCGCTAACCACAACGGAAAATCACCTGCATACTCCTCAATTAATATCCCAATTAGCCTTTCCAAAGAACCAAAAGGAGCGCGGTGAATCATCACCGGACGTTTGCGATTACCATCTTCTGCCACATATTCTAGATCGAACCGTTCCGGCAAATTATAATCTACCTGAACAGTACCCAATTGCCACTCTCTATCTAAGGCATCTTGAAAAATAAAATCCAATTTAGGGCCATAAAATGCCGCTTCTCCAATGCCTTCAAAATAGTTCATTCCCAGCTTTTCCACAGCACGGCGAATAGCACCTTGGGATTTTTCCCAAACTTCATCAGAACCGATATATTTATCGGAAGTTGGATCTCGGAAACTCAGTCGCGCCTTGAAGTTTTTCAGTTGCAAACTCTTGAATACCGACAGAATCAAATCCACAACATTGATGAATTCGGCATCCAGTTGTTCTGGCGTTACAAATAAGTGAGAATCATCTACTGTGAAACCGCGCACTCGCGTCAAACCACCCAATTCCCCAGATTGTTCGTAACGATAAACTGTGCCAAATTCAGCTAAGCGCATCGGCAATTCCCGATAGGAACGCAACTCGCTTTTATATATCTGAATGTGGAACGGACAATTCATCGGTTTGAGAACAAAACCTTGTTCGAGTGCGGCAGCTTCTTCGTCCTCCGCCATCAGCGGGAACATATCTTCTTTGTATTTTTGCCAGTGTCCTGAAGTTTTGAACAAATCGACTCTGGCGATATGCGGCGTCACAACTGGTAGATAACCGCGTTTGACTTGTTCCTGCTTGAGGAAATCTTCCAGAATACTTCGCAATACCGTACCTTTGGGAGTCCACAAAGGCAATCCCGGCCCAACTTCATCGGCAAAGATAAATAGTCCCAGTTCCTTACCCAGTTTGCGGTGATCTCGACGCAGCGCTTCTTCTTTGCGTCGCTGATATTCTTCCAGCTGTTCTGGAGTTTCCCACGCTGTACCGTAAATCCGCTGCAATTGCGCTTTGCTAGAATCACCGCGCCAGTAAGCACCAGCTAAGCTTTCCAGTTCAAATGCTTTGGGGTTCAAATCGGCGGTATTTTCAAGGTGGGGGCCAGCACAGAGATCCCACCATCGATCTCCCAAGTGGTAAAGGGTAATCGGTTCTTGTAAACCTTCTAGAATTTCGAGTTTGTAAGGCTCGTTAATCTCTTTAATCCGGCGTTCTGCTTCTTCGCGGCTGACTTCTTCGCGAATTACTGGCAGTTTGCGATTGATGATTTTGATCATCTCTTTTTTGATCGCCTTGAGATCTTTTTCTGTAAAAGGCTCTGGATGGTCAAAATCGTAGTAAAATCCATTTTCAATCCAAGGGCCGATCGTAACTTGCGCCTTGGGAAAAAGCTTCTGCACCGCCATCGCCATGACATGGGAAGTCGTATGACGAATCTTTTTTAAGGATTCCGATTCACTGGTGCGAGGGAGATGAATTTTAGCTGGTTGTTGTGGGGAATCTGGAGATTCTGACATAAGTGACGGCGACTTGACCATGTAACGACTATCTTTGACGGGCAACTACTTTACAAATGCCCCTCAGCCTCTATCTTAACCAGCAGAAGGGCAGGGGAGTGGGGGAGTGGGGGAGCGGGGGAGCGGGTGAGTGGGTGAGTGGGGCAGAGTAACCTTCCTTGTTCTTCCAATTCCCAATCACCTTTTCCCCAATCACCAATTTAAATTGTAACGAAATGTAAATTGATTTAAGGTTATTATTTAGATAAGTTAGTAATCTGTATTTAATTCATGCTTAACTCCAACCTGCCTGAGTCTGAGTTGCTCAAAAGCCTGTTGCAGCCGTTGTTGGATGACTTTCAATATTGGTTTGGGCGATCGCGCGACTTACTGGAAACAAAAGAAATTTCTTTCTTGAGTCAACAGGAGCAATCCGACCTCTTGAAGCGCGTGAAACACGCTCAGAGTGAGGTAAGCACAGTCGAGATGCTTTATAAAGCAACAGGGGGTCAAGCTGGCGTGGAAACGGCAACGCTAGTCCCGTGGCACCGCTTGGTGATGGAATGCTGGCAGGTGGGAATGCGGTTTCGCCTTGAGCAGTCTACCGAACAAAAACAGGACAAGGAGAGGCAAGACTAAAACATCTAGGATGTCTGCACTCGCAGAAGCCTTGTTAATTGTCGATTTTACCATAAAATCTTTCACGGCTCGCCCTATAGACTGTCTGACTTGGAGGAAAATCTCATGTTACACCTACTTTACATTTTAGCCTTTACTTTGCTTGCCTTTTTAGCCGTTGGCAATCTGATCCGCAGTTTGATAAGCATAAGTGCTGATTATAATTACAGCAGTTTGTCTTCAAGTTCTCAAGGAGCTTACCGTTCAGGTTCTCGCAGACCTAAGCAGGTGCCGCACCCAGAGTTTCTGGATGCGGCTGGCAACGTGATCGATGAACCTCTTCTGGTGATGCGATCGATCGGCGTTGAAGATGCCCGTCAACAATTAGAATCGCTTTATCAAAATCCCCCAGAAAGTTCGTCTTCTTGATCCTGCAATTCAAAGAAGTTTTTGTAGGGTGCGTTACACTGCGTTAACGCACCAAAACTATCGGGAAATTTTGTTGACACTGTTGGCCGGAAAAATCAGCTTTCATGTTAGCAATCAAATGCTAGAAAAAGTAGAACTTCATAACTTCAAAAGTCATCGAGATACGCAACTTATTTTAGATAGTTCTCGCCTACACGCACTTGTAGGACAGAACAGTTCTGGTAAAACATCAGTCTTGCAAGCATTGCATTATCTCAGTCGGCTTGCTAATTCATCATTCGCAAATATTTTTCAGTATGAAAGAGCGCCTCAATTTATTACCACAATTGGGCGAGACAATATGTCTGTTACTGCAAGTGGTTTTTGGGGATACAAAGATCGGAAGGATTGGAAAGCTTGCTATCACCTATATTCATGAAATTGAGCAACGATTGACTCCAATTATTTGATCTGAGTAGATGAGAAAATAGGAATAATTCCTATGAAACCGGATTTGATATCATATCATGTCCGGTTGCATCGGTAGCGTAAGCGTGATGCGAGAAATTGTCTGTTGTCATCGAGGGTTAAATTTTTACCACAGATGAAGACAGATGAACACAGATGAACACAGATAAGAGAGTGATTTTTTTTAGACAACCGATGCCACCGGATATGATATCAGTTCTTGGGGAGAGCTTCGCCCAACGGCAATGGTTAGGCCGATCGAGCGAAGCTAAGGCACAGTAGTTTACGCTTCAATTACAACGCGCAAATTCCCCCGCTTCTTGGCAACTCTGCAAGAAGTAGTATTTTCAGTACGATCGAACTCTAGATCCAGCAGAGTTCCCCCAACTCTCAGATTGTGCAGCGATAAAGAATCGATCGACTCTGGCAAAGCCGGATCGATAATTCGCAAGCAATTATTAGCGGCGTCTGGCACCAGATTAGTAACCATTTGCAGTAACTGAAAGATGCTGCCGGTCGCCCAAGCTTGGGGTGAGCAAGCAACAGGGTATCGCACGGGAGTATTATCGCCGCTACGCTCATAGCCGCAAAACAGTTCTGGCGGACGTTGATAGGGTTGATGCTGAGTCATGTCGATTAATCCCTGGAAAATTTCTAAGGCTTGATCGACCAAACCGAGACTGCGTAACCCCATCGCAGTTAGCGCATTGTCGTGAGGCCAAATAGAGCCGATGTGATAGCCCATTGGATTGTACGCTGGTGATAGACTGCTGAGAGTGCGAATACCCCAACCGTTGAACATATCGGGTGCCCGCAGTCGTTCTGCTACGCTATAAGCTTTTTCTGGGGTGAGAATACCAAGACTCAGACAGTGACCGGGATTGGAAGTAATGCTGTCAACGTGCTTACCTTCGCCATCCACAGCTAAAGCGCAGAAACCTTCATCTTCCATCCAAAAATCGCGATTGAAACGGTTTTTTAACTCTCTGGCTTCATCTTGCCAGCGATCGGCCAAATCAATCCGCTTCCTCATTCTGGCAAATTCAGACAGACGCACTTTCGCAGCATAAACATAAGCTTGCACTTCGCATAGAGCGATCGGGCCATTGGCCTGCTGACCTTTACGATTGACAATACAATCTCCAGAATCTTTCCACCCCTGGTTGACTAAACCGCGTTGGGATCGAGAGGCGTAGCTGAGGTAACCAGTTTCTTTACAGTTGCGATCGATCCAATCCATTGCCGCTAAAGCATTGGGCCACAAACGATCCAGGGTTTCCAGGTCGGCTGTCCAAGCATAGTACTCGGCGTAGAGCATTAACCACAGGGGTGTGGCGTCCACAGTGCCGTAATAAGGCGTGTGGGGCACCTCTTTGCAGCGAGCCATTTCCCCAAAGCGAATCTCGTGCAAGATTTTGCCGTATTGCTCATCCCGCCAATCATCATCTGTTTTACCTTGATATTCGGCTAGAATATTGAGGGTTTCGCGTGCGATCGTGGGATTGAGCATCAAAGTTTGAGACGCCGCAATAATTGAGTCCCGTCCAAACAACGTCGAAAACCAAGGCACCCCAGCAGAAAGCGTTGAGTTCTTACCAAACGACTGGCGCAGCAAGTAAACATCCTGTTCACCACGCTCTATAGTCCGGTTAAATAGGGCTCTATCGGAACGAATTCGCGTAATCTGTTGAGCCCAATTTTGCTCTTCCATGTACTCAGCTGCCTTAGCTTGCGACAGAGTAGCAGGGATATTGGGCCTGGATGTCGGTCGGTTATTGGTAAACATCACAAGCCGATAACCCAATCTTTGGGTTTCGTGAGGTTCCATCTGTAGCTGCCAAATCGCCGTGTAACCCTTGAAAAAGTTTGGCGCACGATGATCGAAGTGGATGCGAGATTCGACGATCGAGCCATCCAGACCCTGATAAGCTAGCGTCAGATCTAGAGTTTCTTCTTGGGCTAGTTTTCCGTCAAGGACCGATCGCAAGGCTTCCCCCCGTTTTTCCCTTCCAAAGCCCCGGACTTCAAATAAATCGACAAAATCAGCATCAAAGCTAATACTCAGTTCAAAGCTAACAGGGCTAGTACTGTAGTTAGTGATTTCTAATTCTGAAAACAGAGCGCCATTAAGCAGCAGTTCCCGGCGAATTCCCAGGGTGTCAGGTGTGAGACGATTTTCTATTTTGGGATTAGTACACAAAACCGAGAGCATAAACCCTTTATCGGCTGTGCTGTTGAGCAAGACAGGGGCTCGACCTTCTATCTGCAACTCCAGGCGACTCAGAAACCGGGTATCAGCACAGAACAGCCCCATACTGGCGTTCACGTCATCTCTTAAATTGCACGCGATGTTGCCCAGCGTATCGGTCACCAAAAACATATCGTCGTCTTTAATGGTGAGCGTCGGCTGAGGCTCATCATTCAAAACGCAAGGCCATTCTGGGATGGGCAGTTGATCTGCTCTTACAAAAGTTTTACCATCAAGCTCAAGAATATCTAGTGCCATTCCAACCAATTTTCGCTAAGCGTGTAAGGTTTTCGCAGGTTTATAAGGCTACTGGCGTTGCCGCTGTAACCAATACGGTCTAAGCAAAACAAACCCTTAAGGTCTATAATGTTAAACTTTGAACGCTCTTTAATCGACAAGTTCAACTGACACTGCTCTAAATCTATTCATAACGAAAAATTCAGAGGATTTGTGCCAATTAAAAATTTTTAATTTTTAATTTTTACATTAAGGGCTAGCCGTCAAAAATTAGACCAGATTGCAATAGTTCCCCTATCCCAATTTGCTGAGGATAAAGCGATCGCGTCCGGTAGCTTTGGCCTGGTAGAGCGCCTTATCAGCAGTATCGATTAACATTCTCGGCTCGTAGTTGGGAAGGGGAATGATACAGGCAATACCCAAACTAAGGGTAACGTACTGGCTAACTTCAGACTTGGGATGGTCAATTTTCATGGCTGCTACGTTAGCGCGGATCTCCTGCGCTACATGAATTGCACCTGCTTCAGGGCTGTTGGGCAAAATCACCGCAAATTCTTCGCCGCCGTAACGAGCCACCAAATCGCCAGCACGTTTGGCAGCGACCTGAATAGCCGCAGCAACCTGCTGCAAACATATATCTCCAGCTAGATGACCGTAAGTATCGTTGAAACCTTTGAAAAAATCCACATCGCACAAAATCAACGACAGCGATCCTTGCTCTCGTCCCATCCGCCGCCATTCGCGATCGAGGGTTTCATCAAACCCTCGACGGTTCGCCACTTGAGTAAGGCCATCTAAGCAGGCAATCCGTCGTAACTCTTGATTTGCCGCTTCTAACTGTTTGTATAGTTGAGCTTGTTCGATTAAACGACGCACCCGCTGGCGCAGCACAGCCCAGTGAATCGGCTTAGTGATGTAGTCCGTAGCACCCACCTCAAAAGCTCTATCCACAGACTCGGCATCCTCTAAGCCGGTCACAATCAATACTGGTGTGGGACGCTCGCGGATCTCCCAAGGTGAATCTTGTTGGCCTGACCCTTTGCTGTATGATAGATTTTTTTCAGAATTGTCATTGTTCAATGATTGCAATTGGGCACAGCAAGTAAAACCATCCACGATCGGCATCATGGCATCTAGCAACACCAGATCTGGTTTGATGCGCTGGTAAGCATTTATTCCTTCCTGACCGTTAGTAGCTTCTACCACTCGGTATCCTTCTTTTTCCAGCGCTCGCCGCAGCAGAATTCGCATCATTTTTTCGTCATCGACGATCAGGATCAGCGGTGGTTCTGGTTGGCAGCCTCCGTTGTTCATTAAAACCTCCTAAGAGACTCGCGGGGGAGTGGGGGAGTGGGGGAGTGGGGGAGCGGGGGAGTGGGGGAGTGGGGGAGCGGGGGAGAAGAGTTTCTTTCATTTATAACGGGTTGCGATCGCCGCCTGTGAACCGCTCCAAAGGGCACCCCTTCCATGCCACGCATGAGAGGGGAAGAATTTGGGTCAATTATGGTGGTTTGTTGGCGTAGCCTGCGCGTAGCCCATTGCCACCACGATTGACGAACTATTGGCATTTGAATGCCAAACTCAAACTTCCTCCGATTCTAAGGGTGCTTTAGACTCAATTTTTAAGCCAGAAAGCCCCGACAGTTTTTCAGAAGGCGGCGCTTCTTCAACCAGGGGTACGATCAGCGTTAATCCCCCTGGAACGCACTCTACCTCAATAGGAGTATTGCCGATCAGTTCACCATCAAGAACAACTTTCTGTGGTGGCTGGGCGCTTATTTTGACTTTTCTTGTCCGCAGATAACCGATATCGTCTCGCTCAGAGGCATTACCGGCAAGAGCGCTTTGGAGTAGGTGATAGGAGGCAGCGATCGCACCTGCTAGATTGATTGGTGCCACTACTGTCACATCCAACAGACCATCATCCACAACTAGACCGGCTGGCCCTTGAGCCAAAATCGATGTGGGCGGTGCTATGTTGGCTACTGTCACGGCAGCTGCCGTAACTGTGATAATTTTGGATTCGGTTTCAATCTCTGCTTCAAATCTTTCAAACTCTCTGAGCTGTTGTACTCCAGCTAAGATGTAGGCTAGCATTCCAAAGCGATTTTTAGCTTCTCGATCGGCTTTCTCAACCGTTTCGGCCTCAAACCCAACTCCAGCCAGTAAAACCATTGGTTTGCCGTTGCAGTAGGCCGCGTCGATCGTCTGGGTGACACCCCCCAAGATTGTTTCGCAGGCTCCTTGGATAGTGTTTGGAATACCCAAAGCCGCAGCAAAAGCATTGGCAGTGCCTCGCGAAATTACTCCCAAAGGAATGTTTGTTCCCACTAAGGCAGCAGCGGCGGCTGAGATGGTGCCGTCACCACCGGAGACAATCACGGTTTCGACACCCCGTGCTAGAGCTTCTCCAGCCAAAATACCTGCATCAACTTCCGGTGTAGTCAACAAAATTTCCAAGTCAATATCTGGCTCTAAAATTTTCCTGATTTGAGCCAAATCTTGCTCTGGGTCATTTTGACCGGCAACCGGATTAAAGATCAGAACAGCAGAACGGGTCATATCAAACCGTTTAACCACTTTGTTTATCGTTTGTCGCTTTTTCTCTCTATTAGTGTAAGAAAAAAAACAACTGAGGGACTCTGGCAATATAATATAGCTACGGACTAGGGACTAGGGGCTAGGGTAAGAAAGGTTTATTAAGCTGCTACGCATCTAATTTGACAGTCAGTTTTTCCGATCTTCTTGTGGGATGGGCATCCTGCCCGTCTTTGTATTCGATTTAGATGCGTAGCAGCTTATCAAGGGTTTGGTGGAATTAAGAATGCCTTAACCGACGAGAGCGGTTCCGATATAATCTATCGAATCTTTACTAGCGGTTGGGCTTATATCCGATCCGAAAAGTAGATTTAAAAGATTTTTTACCGCAGATGAACACAGATGCGGAAAGCATTATGGTAATGCAAAAACCCTTTTTTAGGATTTTTCGGTATCAATCTTCTTGGCGAGCGGCTAGCTAATTACTAATATTTATTATAGATTTAAATACCAAGAACCCAAAATGCCAGACTCCATAATGTTCAAGCAGGATGCTTTTGTCGTCCTAGAACCAAACCAACCAGAGCAATTCCTCACGCATAAAGAGTTGTTAGAAAAACTCAAGGGGATTTTGGCTCACCAACAGGATAATTTACCACCGGATTTGCAGAAATTTACATCCCTAGAGTCCCAAGCCCAATATTTGCTAGATACTTTTTGTGAATTGGATGTAGGCCCAGGGAAGTATCTCCAGTGGTATGCGGTGCGCTTGGAAAAGTAAAAAGGCCAGGGGCTAGAAAAGTCAAAAGTCAAAAGTCAAAAGTCAAAAAGGGGAGTGGGAGAGTGGGAGAGTGGGGGAGCAATGACTAATGACTAATGACTTTTGACTTTTCTAGCCCCTAGCCCCTAGCTCTGTCGCAATTAGGGCCAAGTCAATGCGATCGCTTTCGGGCTGGGTCAACTCAACTCGCACGCCTGGGCCAAAAAATTTTTCCATTTTCTCCTGCTTCTGTTGCCAAACTTCAAGGGGTATCTGCGGAGATTCAAATTCCAGCACCAAAGTGTAAGCACCTTCGACTTGTGTTTCTCGTATACCCTCGATCGTAGGCCGTACTTCGTCTCTTGGGCTCAAACCTAGCTGAGATAGGGGTCTATCGAACTGCGTATCTTGACCGTAGCTATGGCGAGTCAAGTCTTTGCGAAGCTTGTTTTGTGTTATGGTAGCTTGCTGGTTTCGCAGTTCCAGCACATCTGGAGGCGTTGGTTGAGAAAATGGTATAGGCTTGAGTTCGTTCGCCTTGAGAGCCAGTCCTCCTAGCAAAAGAGGAAAGCCGTAAAAAAAACCTACCAGATTCAGCGTGGCATTATCAGCAAAATAAGCGGCGAATCCGACTACGGTTAAAATGCTACCGACAGTTAAGCCCAATGTTGCCAGCGAAGTTTGACGTAACATATTGATTAGATAGTTGAATTCAGCAATCCTTATTATTTTCTATGGATACGTGACAGGATGAAGTTTGGGTTTGGGTATGCGCTTCCGGGAGTGCGTGCCTCTGTAGGCTTATAGCCCTAGCGTGCAGGATTCGCTAAGGCATAGCCCGCTGTAGGCATAGCCTTCCCGTAGGGTACGGTAGATCGGACTCGCCACCTTCTATCGAATCGTGGGGGTTTGGGGGAGGATGTCAATCTTAAGTGTGGGCTTAAACATGACTGCGGACGGAAACCAGAATGGCACTCAAGAGCGTAACCTACTAGAGCAGATTAACTCGCTCAAGCGGGAGGATGAAACGCTGTATAACATCCTAGCTGTAGATGTTTGGGCTCTAGCTAAGACTATGGATGAGTTTCAACCAGGGTTTTGGGCTGCCTTTATGAAAAATCGGGAGAAGGCGCTCAAGCGATTTATTGCTGAATCGGTTAAGAATAAGCATACAGATAGCGATCGGCCCCCTTTTCTGCGGTAGGGGCGGATTTTAGCAACAACTATAAAATTCCAAAAGATGCGATCTCGAATGTCAATTAAACTTGAGGTGTGAGTAAGCGAAACCAAAAAATAAAAATGATGGAGCCAGAGACAATTAAAGAACGAATTTCCTTGATTGAAAGCAAACGCGAGGCTTTGTTACGGCTGTTAGAGCAACCAGACCTGGGCACTCTGAGAATTGATGTCAACCAGGCATTGGAGGAAATGGACGATCTGATCGAGGAGTTTAAAAGAACTTTTCCAGAAGCTCAAGCAAGTTAAGATCTTAGCTGTGCCTGGTTACTCTATCAAGCGTTAGCCGAATTCACTACTGCTGCCACTCCGGTGACCTAGTTCTTTGACTAGCTCGATCAGATCGTGAGTGGCTGTTTCTTTGCTGCAAAAGGCATCAACGCTTGCCTTCGGGTTCATGGCGGCAGCTTGTTCCTGTTCCACTGCTGAGTAAGCGATGATTTGCGCTTGGGGATATATATTTTTGATGCAGCTAGAAGCACTCCAACCGTCCATGACCGGCATCTGCAAATCAAGAATGACGACATCAGGGTGGTAGCGTTCAACCATTCTAATGGCCTCTTGACCGTTACAGGCCAAGCCAACCAGCTCGATATTCTTTTGACTAGAAAGGGCAAACTTCAGACTCAGCCGAGTGAGTTCGTGATCGTCAACCACTAGGACTTTTAGAGTAGAACTATCGCAACAGGACAACATTACGACCTCAGATGCTTAGGAACTGTTAAAGGTACTTTAGTTTAAGCTTGCTGAGTGTTGTTTTTCATCTATCATTTGAGCTAGTCAAGAAAATTGATTGGGCACTTATATCCCTTAAGTTTCTCTCCAATCTGTAATACAAAGACTTAATTCTTAAAAAACACTTAGTATAACAATACTGGAGTTAAAAATTAAGTCTTTTCAGTGAAATTTCGGTCTATTTCGGATTATCCGCGAGGGAGGGCTTGTTTCTGCGTATATTCACTGATATTGTGCAGCCTAGATTTTTTGAGAAAGGAATTGGCGATCGCTTAATGATGAAGAGGTAAAAGTTCTTCATCTATCTCTCTTCCCATCTTCCGATTTCCCCGTACCCGGCAAAAGAGTGACAAAAGCGTAAGTTTGAATTAGGCTATACCACCTGAGTTGAGCGCCATTTCCATCAAAATCGTTTGTGCATTTTGCTCTCTGCCGTTGTCAGGCGGACGCAGTTGGATATAATTGCCATCCGACTGTAATTCCCAAGCTTTGCGGTTATCTGCCAGCATAATTCCCAGGATTTCTTGTAAATCTTTGGCGAGATTTGTGTCTTCTACAGGTGCGATCGCTTCCACTCGTCGATCGAGGTTGCGAGTCATCCAATCGGCACTGCCAATGTAGACTTCCTCTTGACCTCCATTATGAAAATAATAAATCCGCGAATGTTCTAAAAATCGCCCCACAATGCTGATAACGCGAATATTTTCGCTCAAATCTGGGAGTCCTGGACGCAGACAGCACATTCCGCGCACAATCAGATCGATTTGGACGCCCGCTCGCGAAGCTTCGTATAGCGTAGCAATAATTTTGGGATCGACCAAGGCATTCATTTTGGCGACAATGCGACCGGAATAACCTTTTTGGCAATGTTCTGCTTCTCGCCGGATCAGGGAAGTCATGCGATCGCGCAGATTCACTGGTGCTACCAACAGCTTACGATAAGACCGTTGCCGAGAATAGCCAGTCAAATAATTAAACAGATCTGTAAGATCGGCCCCCAAATCTTCACGACAACTTAAAATGCCCAGATCCGTATAAACACGGGCTGTCTTAGGATTGTAGTTGCCAGTGCCAATATGGACATAGCGGCGAATGCGATCGTCCTCTCGACGTACTACGAGTACTACTTTGGTGTGAGTCTTTAGACCTACTAAACCGTAGACCACATGAACCCCAGCTTGTTCTAGTTTGCGTGCCCAAAGGATATTGTTTTCTTCATCAAAACGAGCTTTCAGTTCCACCAATACCGCCACCTGCTTACCATTTTCCGCCGCTGCAATCAAAGCATTAACGATCGGCGAATCTCCAGAAGTGCGGTAGAGAGTCATTTTAATCGCCAGCACATTTGCGTCATGTGCCGCCTGAGTAATGAAACGCTGTACCGTCCCCGCAAAAGAGTAATAGGGGTGGTGTAGCAGTAAATCCCCAGCGCGAATAACGCTGAAAAAATCTTCCCCTTCTTCTGTGTCCCGGTCGAAATGCGGCCCATCGGGTTCGACAATTCGTCGCAAGCGCGGAGGTACCACGGGACTCCACACAGGGTCTTTCAAATCCGGGGCTGGCAATTCCATAAAAGACATTAAATCGCTAAGTCCCAGCAAACCCTCTATTTCATAGACATCATTTTGATTTAAAGACAACTCCTGCATCAGCATCTTTAGCACTGGTTCGGAAGTAGTAGCTTGAATTTCCAGCCGCACCACCGATCGGCCCATCCGGCGTTTGCGAAGTTCCTGTTCTATAGCCAACAGGAGATCTTCTGCTTCATCCTCTTCCACCGCCAAATCAGCGTTGCGAGTAATTCGGAAAGGGTGACATTCCTGAATATTCATGCCTGGGAACAAAGATGCCAGGTTATGGGCAATTACTTGTTCTAAGGGAACTCCTGTCCAGATTGCCGATTTGTCCCGCAATTCATCTGGCAAGCGTAAAAACCGGGGCAACACTTTGGGAACTTTTACACGGGCAAAAAATTCCTCTCCCGTTTCGGGGTCTTGAATCACCACAGCCAGATTTAGACTCAGATTGGAAATGTAGGGAAAAGGATGACTGGGATCGACCGCCAGGGGAGTAAGGACTGGAAAAATTTGCTCTTCAAAATATTTTTGTAAGTAAGTCCGCTGTTCCTGGTTCAAGTCTATGTAGTCCAGAATATTGACTCCGTGCTTGACCAGCATCGGTCGCAATTGTTGCTCGAAATGCTGATGCTGTTCGGCGACTTGGGGGCGCAGTCGCTGGCTAATTCCATCCAGTTGTTCGCTTGGCATTCGACCATCTGGTGACAGACGACTTACCTTTGCTTCCACCTGTTGCTTCAGCGCCGCGACGCGAACCATGAAGAACTCATCTATATTTGAGCTAAAAATCGCCATGAACTTGAGGCGTTCCAGTAGAGGCGTGCGAGGATCGATCGCTTCACAGAGAACTCGGCGATTAAACTCTAACCAGCTCAATTCCCGACTGAAATAATATTCCGGGTCGTTGAGGTTGATGGCAGTGGTAGTCTTTTTGGTTTTAGCCATAATAATTTTGAGTAGGAAAGAGTTAATTGGTATTGACACTCCCATGAACATTTTTGTAGGGACAGGGGATCGTACATAAGTCGGTTATACAAAACAGTTAATTATGCCGTGTCCCTACTACAGCATATTTGACACGAAAAAACCCTACTCATTACCCACTACCCATCATCCCATCTGTACCGAATACTTCATCTTCGATGCCAATCCACCATTCCCCTAAATTGCTCAAATCTTGATGAATGTCTGCCAGCTCGTTAGTGTAGACTTCGGGTGAAAGGGTGGCGCGACGTTCTTGGAGTTTTTTGAGACGGAGTTGCACCAGCAGCCACGGCTTTGAGATGCTGTCTGTTGCTTCAACGTACTGAGCTAGTTCTTTGCTATCCATAAATTTATTGTCACAAAGTCTGAAAATATGAATAAAGACAGCCACAATTTTACTCTTGGCTGTCTTCGTGAGTGTTTAAGCTCAGGTAAGACTTGGGTAAAGCTTACCCAACACTTGGTTTAAGCGGCAGCCATGTTTTCGGCGGCGAAGTCCCAGTTAACCAGGCTATCGAGGTAGGTGGAGATGAAGTCTGGGCGCTTATTCTGATAATCCAGATAGTAGGCGTGTTCCCAAACATCCAAAGTTAGCAGGGCAGTTTGGCCGTGGGCTAGTGGGTTTTCGGCGTTGGGGGTTTTGGTGACCTTCAGCGTACCGTTGTCTAAGGCAAGCCAAGCCCAGCCGCTACCAAACTGGGTGGCGGCGGCGTTTTTGAATTCTTCCTTAAATTTGTCGAAGCTGCCGAAGTCAGCGTCGATTTTTGCAGCTAATGCGCCGCTGGGAGTCCCGCCACCGCCCGGTTTCATGGAACTCCAGAAGAAAGTGTGGTTCCAAACCTGCGCTGCGTTGTTGAATACACCGGCTTTGGATGAGTCTTTGAAGGTGGCTTTGATGATTTCTTCAAGGGACTTGTCGGCTAGTTCGGTGTTCTCGATCAGCTTGTTGAGGTTGGTCACGTAAGCAGCATGGTGCTTATCGTGATGGAACGAGAAGGTTTCAGCCGACATATACGGCTCTAGGGCGTTATCAGCGTAAGGTAATTCGGGAAGTGTAAATGCCATCGTGTTCGATCCTCTTTGAGATATTTTGGTTTTAGACCTAATGCAAGTGCTAGCTTCACCAAACTCGGTAAATGGTTTAAATCCCCGGATTCATCCGTGGGGTCATACTCAGCACTCCGCACTTAGCACTCAGCACTACTGAACTAGCGGGCTAGGGGGTTCCCGCTCACCAGTTCGAGTTACAAAACTGGTGAATCCCAAATTTATGATAGAACTTTATATCGAAAGTCGAACATCTTGCCATCTGAGGGTTCATCAACAGTTGTCACTTTACTAACATTTACTCACAATCCTTCACTTTTACTCCCTGGCCTTACCACACTCGCCCAAACCCATAGTAAAAT